>CAZFZU010000018.1:0-24126 GCA_964523615.1 uncultured Eubacteriales bacterium
GCCCGGACGCCGCGGGCCAGGCCGAGCGCCGCGTAAGTCGCCTCGAGCGCGGCCGGGGTGGCCCGGCGCGCCAGGTTCTTCCAGAGCATCTTGCGCCGCTCGGCGAAGGCGGCCCGCAGGAAGGCGCGGAAGGGCTCGTCGGCCCCGCCCGGGACGAGAGGCGCCGGACGGCGCTTCAACAGGAGCAGGGCGGACTGGACCTTGGGCGGCGGCGTGAACGAGCCCGGGGCTACGGCGAAAGCGACGCGGGCCTCGAACTCGTTCTGGAGCAGGATGCCCAGCGGCGCGTAGCTTTTCGTCCCCGGCCCGGCCGTGACCCGCTCGGCGACCTCCTTCTGGAGCAGGAAGGCGCAATCCGAGAGGTGGGCGCGCTCGTCGAGGACCAGAAAGAGCAGAGGCGACGAGATCGAATAGGGGACGTTCCCGACCAAGCGGAGCACCGCCGCGCCGGCTTTGGCCCGGATGGCCCCCAGGTCCGTCCGCAGGATGTCGCCGGGGACGATCTCGACGTTGGCGGGCATCGACTCCCGCAGCCCGGGCAGCAGCCGCTCGTCCTTCTCGACCGCGATAACCCGTCCCGCTCCGGCGGCCAGGAGACGCGTCAGGGCCCCTTTGCCCGGGCCGATCTCGACGATGAGGTCTGCAGAGCCGGGGGCGATGGCCGCGGCGATCTTGCGCAGGACACCCTCGTTGGCCAGGAAGTGCTGGCCGAGGGCTTGGCGGCGGGACTTGTACATGGGGCGGGGCCATCATATCGTTTTTCCCCGGATCGATAAAGCGACTGAATAAGGACAGGGGACATGTACCCTGGGTACGTGTCCCCGAATTGGGGGTGAAGGGGGACATGGACCTTAGGTACGTGTCCCCGGCTTTACGGCGGTTGACGGGACCCCGGCCCATCCGTATAATTCCCGCCGGGAACCATTCGAAGGAACGCGTGAGATGAAGCTCAAGAAGATCCTGCTCTTCGCCCTGGGCGTGGCCGTGGTCGTGGCCGGCGTCCTGGCCCTGAACAAGCGGCAGAAATAGGCCCCCAGTCCCCCGGCCGGCCCCCGGGCGTTTGACAAGGTCCGCCCGTTTGCCTATCTTAGGGGTTACCTGTGCCATGTCCGAGAAAAAGGTCCTGCTCATCGACTACGACGCCCCGAGCCTGGAGAAGCTCTCCAAGCTGCTGAAAACGAACAAATACCACGTCGTCAAGGCCGCCGACGGCAAGGCCGGCTACGACGCCTACATCACCGAGAAGCCCGACCTGGTCGTCCTCGAGGCCATGCTGCCCAAGCTCCACGGCTTCGACCTCTGCCAGAAGATCTGCAAGGACTCCAAGGGGCGGGTCCCCATCATCGTCATCACCGGCCTCTACAAGGGGCCCAAGTACCGCCAGGAGGCCCTCAACGGCCTGGGCGCCTCGGACTTCTTCGAGAAGCCCCTCGACCCGGCCGCCTTCCTGGCCGCGATCAAGCGCCTGCTCCACGACGACGACGATTTCGAGGACGAATTGCCCGATCCGAACTCCGTCATCGAGGCCCTCAGCCGCCGCGGCCGCGGGCCCGCCTCCCCGAAGGGGGAGGGCAAACCGGCCCGGAAAGGATAACGCCCATGACGAGCCTCTGGACCCGTTGCAACAACTGCCAGCGGATCCTCTACAAGCAGGACATCCTGGACAACCTGGCCGTGTGCCCCGCCTGCGGCTTCCACTTCCGCGTCTCGGCCGAGGAGCGCCTGCAGATGCTCTTCGACGACGGCGCCTACGAGGTCCTCGACGCCCACATCCACTCCGTCGACGCCCTCCACTTCGTCGACATCAAGGCCTACGCCGACCGCATCAAGGACAACGAGCGCAAGACCGGCCTCCCCGAGGCCATCGTCACCGCCCGCGGCCTGATGGGCGGCATCCCCGTCTACATCCTGGCCATGGACTTCGGGTTCCTCGGCGGCAGCGTGGCCTCGGTCGTCGGCGAGAAGATCGCCCGGGCCTGCGAGCGGGCCCTCGAGGACGGCCGGCCGGTCGTCGTCGTCTCCTGCTCCGGCGGCATGCGCATGCAGGAAGGCATGCTCTCGCTCATGCAGATGGCCAAGTCGAGCGCGGCCGTGGCCCGCCTCGGCCAGGCCCGCATCCCGTTCATCTCCGTCCTGGCCGACCCGACGACGGGCGGCACGACGGCCAGCTTCGCCATGCTCGGCGACATCAACGTCGGCGAGCCCCAGGCCCTCATCGGCTTCGCCGGGCCGCGGGTCATCGAGCAGACCATCAAGGAGAAGCTGCCCAAGGGCTTCCAGCGCTCCGAGTTCCTGCTGGCCCACGGCATGCTCGACGACGTCGTCGAGCGCAAGGCCCTCAAGCCCTACCTGGTCAAGGCGCTGCGGCTGTTCCTCAACCGCCCGCAATGACCCCGTCCGAGTGCCGGGACTACCTCGGCCGCCTCCAGCACTTCGGCATCAAGCTCGGCCTCGAGAACGTCACGACCCTGTGCGCCGCCCTCGGCAATCCCCAGAACCGATTCCTGTCGGTCCACGTGGCCGGGACGAACGGCAAGGGCTCGGTCTCGGCCATGCTGGCCGGGATCATGCGGGCCCACGGGTTGCGGACCGGCCTTTACACCTCGCCGCACCTGGCCCGGGTCGAGGAGCGGGTCCGCGTCGACGGGGAGATGATCGCGCCGAAGCGCTTCCGGGAGCTCGTGGCCCGGCTCAAGGCCGCCATCGACGCCCTCATGGCCGAGGGCCGGCTCGTCTACCACCCGACCTACTTCGAGGTCCTGACGGCCCTGGCCTTCCTCGAGTTCGCCGAGCGCGAGGTCGACGTGGCCGTGCTCGAAGTGGGCATGGGCGGGCGGTTCGACGCCACCAACGTCGTCCGGCCCCTCGTCTCCGTCGTCACGACCATCGCCAAGGACCACGAGGAGCACCTCGGCTCGACGCTCGCCAAGATCGCCTTCGAGAAGGCCGGCATCGTCAAGCCCGGCGTCCCCATCGTCTGCGGGGTCGCGGCCGGGCCGGCCTTGAGCGTCATCCGGAAGGCGGCCCGCGAGCGGGGAGCGGCCCTGACCGAGGTCTTCGGGAAGGGGCGGAGGCTCGAGACCGCGCGGGTCCGTGACGGCTACCGGTTCGTCTACACGGGCGAGAACGGCCGCTATGCCTTCACGCCCGGTCTCGCCGGCCGCCATCAGGGCGCCAACGCCGCCGCGGCCATCGCCACGGCCGAGGTCCTCTCCCGGGTCTGGAAGCCCTTCGACAAGAAGAAGGTCCTTGCGGCCATTCGCGAGGCCCGTTGGGAAGGCCGCCTCGAGACGGTCCGGCGCCGTCCGCTCGTCCTTCTCGACGGGGCCCACAATCCCGAGGGCGCCGAGGCGCTGGCCTCGCATCTCGAGGACGTCATCCGCCGGCCCGTCGTTCTCGTCTTCGCGGCCATGAAGGACAAAGACCTCGCGGCCATGACCCGGGCCATCTTCCCGCGGGCCGCCGCGGTCGTCCTGACCCGCGTCCCCTACAAGCGCTCGGCCTCGCCCGAGGAGCTCCTGGCGGCCGCGCCGCCGTCCTACAGCGGCCCCGTCTTCCTCGAGCCCGATACCCGTAAGGCCGTCGAGCTGGCCTTATCGTTGGGGACACGTACCCGGGGTACATGTCCCCCAACGCCCCGTACCTCCGGCGGGAAGGGGACATGTACCGCAGGTCCGTGTCCCCGATCCAGCGGTCAAGCGCCCGTCGTCATCGCCGGCTCGCTCTTCCTCATCGGCGAGGTCAAGCGGCTGCGTCTCTTCCGCTGACACGCCTCGCCAGGCCGGCGGGCGGATTGATTTCCAGAGGCGTTCGTGGTACATTTTCCTTTACTTTTCCCTCAGGGAAAGTCGCCTGATGCTTCAAATCGACGCGACGGCCTTGGTCGTCTTCGCCATCGTCTGGGTCCTGGTGTTGATCCTCACCCGGATCTTCTTCAAGCCCATCCTGCGCGTCCTCGACGAGCGGGCCTCGCGCATCGCCAAGGACAAGGCCGCCGCCGACGAGGCCCTCAAGGCGTACGAGGGCGACCTCAAGCGCATCGAGGACGGCCTCAAGGAGGCCCGGGCCGCGGCCGACGCGATCCGGGCCGCCGCCGAGACGGAGGCCCTCAAGGACAAGAGCCGCCTCGTCCGCGAGGTCCAGGCCGAGGGCCGGGCCGAGGTCGAGAAGGCCAAGGAGGAGCTCCGCCGCGAGATGGAGGCCCTCAAGAAGGACCTCGACCAGCGCACCGAGGAGATCGCCGAGTCCATCGAGAAACGGGTCCTGGGGGACTGATGCGCCGCGCCTCCGCCCCGGCCCCCGTCCTTGCCGCGCTCTGCGTGCTGGCCCTGCCGCTCTTGCTGGCCGCATCCACCGAGGAAGGCGGCCACGCCTCGGCGACGATGGACTTCATCGGCAAGGTCGTCAACTTCCTCATCCTCTTCGGCGGCCTGACGTTCCTCCTGCGCAAGCCGGCCAAGGCCCTGCTCATCCGGCAGACCGCGGCCGTCGGGGACTCCATCCGCCAGGCCGAAAGCGGCCGGACCGAGGCCGAGTCCCGCGCCGCCGCCTCCCGCGCCAAGGCCGCGGGCCTGGCCGGCGAGGTCGCCGCCCTCAAGGCCGAGGCCGAGGCCGAAGGGAAGCGCGAGAGCGAGCGCATCGCCCGGGCCGCCCGCGACGAGGCCGAGCGCCTCAAGAAGCTGACCCGCCAGGAGCTCGAGGCCCAGGTCCGCCACGGCGTCGGCGAGCTCAAGGCCTACGCCGCCGCCCGGGCCACCGACCTGGCCCGCGAGCGCATCCGCCAGCGCCTGACGCCCGAGCGCCAGGCCCGGCTCATCGACCGATCCATCGACAGGCTGTCCCGCATCCATGAGAAACCTGGCCCTCGTTAAGAAGTACGCCGAAGGCCTGGCCCGGGCCCTCGGGACCGAGGCGGAGTACGCCGCCGTCGGGGCCGAGGTCCGCGCCCTCGCCGACGCCCTGGCCGCGCACGCCGACCTGCGGCGGGCCCTGGTCAGCCCCTTCGTCAACGCCCGCCGCCGCGAGGCCATCCTCGACGAGGTCCTGGCCCGCCTCGGCACCGGCCCGAAGGCGACCCGCTTCTTCAAGCTCCTCCACCAGCACAAGCGCATGGCCCTCCTGCCGGACATCGTCGCGACGCTGCCCGAGGCCTGGAGCGAGAAGCAGGGCGTCGTCACCTACCGCGTGGCCTCGGCCGCGCCCCTGTCCGCCGCCCAGCGCGACCGGCTGGCCGCCTCCCTCGAGTCGGCCGAGGGCCGGCCCGTCCGCCTCGTCCTCGAGGACGATCCCGGCCTCGTCGGCGGCCTGGCCCTGCGCAAAGGCCACATCGTCTACGACGCGTCCATCGAAGGGGAGCTCCGGGCCCTTCAGGAACGGCTCGCCAGCGAAGAGAGATAGAGGTTGCCATGAGCATCAAAGCCGACGAGATCACCAAGATCATCCAGCAGCAGATCGAGGGCTTCGACAAGGAGGTCGACATCCGCGAGGTCGGCACGGTCACCTCGGTCGGCGACGGCATCGCCCGCGTCTACGGCCTGGACCGGGTCATGTCCAACGAGCTCCTGGAGTTCCCCCGGGGCGTCTTCGGCCTGGCCCTCAACCTCGAAGAGGAGAACGTCGGCGCCGTCCTGCTCGGCGAAAGCCACCTCGTCCGCGAGGGCGACGTCGTCAAGCGGACCCGGCGCATCATGCAGGTCCCGGCCGGCGAGGCCATGATCGGCCGCGTCGTCAACCCCCTCGGCCAGCCCCTCGACGGCAAGGGGCCCATCCAGACCGACACCTTCATGCACGTCGAGCGCCTGGCCCCGGGCGTCGTCGACCGCCAGCCCGTCCGCGAGCCGCTCCAGACCGGCATCAAGGCCATCGACAGCATGATCCCCATCGGCCGCGGCCAGCGCGAGCTCATCATCGGCGACCGCCAGACCGGCAAGACCGTCATCGTCATCGACACCATCCTCAACCTCCGCGATTCCGGCGTCGTCTGCATCTACGTCGCCATCGGCCAGAAGAACTCGACCATCGCCCAGACCGTCAAGACCCTCGAGGACTTCGGGGCCATGGACTACACCATCGTCGTGGCCTCCTCGGCCAGCGACCCCTCGCCCCTGCAGTACCTGGCCCCCTACGCCGGCTGCGCCATCGGCGAGTACTTCCGCGACACCAAGCGCCACGCCCTGGTCGTCTACGACGACCTGTCCAAGCACGCCGCGGCCTACCGCGAGATCTCCCTGCTCCTGCGCCGCCCGCCGGGCCGGGAGGCCTTCCCGGGCGACGTCTTCTACCTCCACTCGCGCCTGCTCGAGCGGGCCGCCAAGCTCAACGACGAGCTCGGCGGCGGGTCGCTGACGGCCCTGCCCATCATCGAGACCCAGGCCGGCGACGTCTCCGGCTACATCCCGACCAACGTCATCTCCATCACCGACGGGCAGATCTACCTCCAGCCCGACCTGTTCAACGCCGGCGTCCGGCCGGCCATCAACGTCGGCATCTCCGTCTCGCGCGTCGGCGGCAACGCCCAGATCAAGGCCATGAAGCAGGTCGCCGGCAAGCTCAAGCTCGACCTGGCCCAGTACCGCGAGCTCGTCACCTTCGCCCAGTTCGGCACCGAGCTCGACAAGACCAGCCAGGCCCAGCTCGACCGCGGCGAGCGGCTGACCGAGGTCCTCAAGCAGGGCCAGTTCGCGCCCATCCCGATCGAGAAGCAGGTCCTCATCATCTACGCCGCCAACCGCGGTTACCTCGACACGCTGCCCGTGGCCGAGATCCGCAGCTACGAGAAGAAGCTCTACGAGCGCTTCGAGCGCCAGCACGCCGACATCCTGACGCGCCTGCGCGAGAAGAAGCACATCGACACGGCCCTCGACGGCGAGATCGCCGCCGCCCTGAAGGCCTTCACCGCCGAGTACCGGGAGGGCCTGAAATAGGATGGCCACCCTCATCGACCTCCGCCGGCGCATCCGCAGCGTGCAGAACAGCCGGCAGATCACGCAGGCCATGAAGACCGTCGCCACGGCCAAGTTCCGCAAGGCCCAGCGCACGGTCCTGGAAGCGCGGCCGTTCTGGCACGTCTTCCCCGAGCTCATGGAGAGGCTGGCCCACTGGGCCTCGGCCGGGGCCCACCCGCTCCTCCTGCGGCGCGACGAGAGGAAGGCCGCGGTCGTCGTCGTCACGTCCGACAAGGGCCTGGCCGGGGCCTACAACTCCAACCTTTTGGCCGCGGCCGACGCCTTCATCGCCAAGAAGGCCCAGACGGCCGAGGTCCGCCTCGTCCTCATCGGCAAGAAGGCCGCCCTCCACTACCGGAGGTCGGCCCACCCCGTCGACCGGGTCTTCGGCGACCGGACCGACCGGCTGACCCGCGAGGAGCTGCGCGACCTGGCCGAGGCCCTCATGCGCGACTACGCCTTCCAGCGGACCGACGCCGTCTACATCGTGACCAACGAGTTCCGGTCCATCGTGGCGCCGCGGATCATGACCCACCGGGTCCTGCCCATCGAACCGGCGCCGGGAGAAGGAACCGCGGTCGGTGTCGCGCCCGACTGGGAGCCGGAGGACCGGCGCCTGGCCGCCTTCCTCCTGCCGCTCTACGTCGAGAGCCAGATCCACCACGCCGTCCACGAGTCCCAGGCGGCCGAGCAGGCGGCCCGAATGATGGCCATGGACAACGCCACCAAGAACGCCGAGGAGCTCATCGAGGCCCTCGTCCTGCAGCTCAACAAGATCCGCCAGGCCGGCATCACCAAGGAGCTCCTGGAGATCATGACCGCCGTCGAGGCCCTCAAGCAGACGAACTAGGGAGACCACCCATGGCACAGAAAGACGCCACCACCGGAACCGTCGTCCAGGTCATCGGACCCGTCGTCGACGTCAAGTTCGAGGGCGGGGCCCTGCCCGAGATCTACACGGCCCTGCGGGTGACGAGCGAGGGCTTCGACGTCGCCGAGCCCATGTCCGTCATCGTCGAGGTCGAGCAGCACATCGGCGAGGACCGCGTCCGCTGCGTGGCCATGCACCCGACCGAGGGCCTGTCGCGAGGCATGACGGCCGAGAGCCTCGGCGGGCCCATCTCCGTGCCCGTCGGCGAGGGCACCCTGGGCCGGATCATGAACGTCATCGGCGAGCCCGTCGACAAGCTCGGGCCCATCGTCACCGACAAGCGCTACCCCATCCACCGCCTCCCGCCGCCGCTCGACCAGCAGAGCACCAAGCTGGAGATGTTCGAGACCGGCATCAAGGTCATCGACCTCATCCAGCCCTTCCTGAAGGGCGGCAAGATCGGCCTGTTCGGCGGCGCCGGCGTCGGCAAGACCGTCATCATCCAGGAGCTCATCCACAACGTGGCCATGAAGCACGGCGGATACTCCGTCTTCGCCGGCGTCGGCGAGCGGACCCGCGAGGGCAACGACCTGTGGCTGGAGATGAAGGACTCGGGCGTCATCGCCAAGACCTCCCTCATCTACGGCCAGATGACCGAGCCGCCGGGCGCCCGCCTGCGGGTCGGGCTGACGGCCCTGTCGGTCGCCGAATACTTCCGCGACGAGATGGGCCAGGACATCCTCCTGTTCATCGACAACATCTTCCGCTTCACCCAGGCCGGCTCCGAGGTCTCGGCCCTGCTCGGCCGGATGCCCTCGGCCGTCGGCTACCAGCCCAACCTGGCCACCGAGCTGGGCGAGCTCCAGGAGCGCATCACCTCGACCAAGAAGGGCTCCATCACCTCGGTCCAGGCCATCTACGTCCCGGCCGACGACTTCACCGACCCGGCCCCGGCCACGACCTTCTCCCACCTCGACGCCACGACCAACCTGTCGCGGGCCCTGACGGACATCGGCATCTACCCGGCCGTCGACCCGCTGGCCTCGTTCTCGCGCATCCTCGACCCGCGCATCGTCGGCGAGGAGCACTACCGCGTGGCCCGGCGGGTCAAGGAGATCCTGCAGCGCTACCGCGACCTCCAGGACATCATCGCCATCCTGGGCATCGAGGAGCTGTCCGACGAGGACAAGGTCGTCGTGGCCCGGGCCCGCAAGCTGCAGCGCTTCCTGTCCCAGCCCTTCCACGTGGCCCAGGAGTTCACCGGGCGGCCCGGCCGCTACGTCACCATCGAGGAGACCGTGCGCGGCTTCAAGGAGATCACCGAGGGGCTGCACGACGACAAGCCCGAGCAGGCTTTTTACATGGCCGGCGGCATCGAGGACGTCGCCCAGCGGGCCGAGGAGCTGAGGGCGGCATGAGCGATGCCCTGCCCGCGACCCTCCACCTCAAGGTGGTCACGCCCCGGCGCCTGCTCGTCGAGACGGACGTGGAGGCCGTCTACCTGCCCTCCCTCGAGGGCGAGATCGGCGTCCTGCCGGGGCACCGGCCCCTGTTCACGGGCATCGGGCGGGGCCGGCTGCGCTACGTCGCGGCGGGCGACGAGGAGTCGGTGGCCATCCGGAGCGGCTACGCCCAGGTCCAGCCCGAGGCGGTCGTGGTCATGACCGAGGTCGGCGATGACGACGAAGCCGGCGGCGACGCGGCCTGACGGCGGCGAGACCCTCGACGCTTTCTACCGCGGGCGCGTCCGCGTCCTCCAGCGGAAGAAGGGCTACCGGTTCTCCGTCGACGCGCCGCTGCTCGCCGACTTCATCCGGACGCGGGAAGGGGACGAGGCCCTCGAGATCGGGACGGGGAGCGGCATCGTGGCCCTGCTCCTGAGCGTCAAGCCGTTCCGGCGGGTCACGGCGCTCGAGATCCAGCCGGGGTTGGCCGAACTGGCCCGGCGAAACGTCGAGCTGAACGGGCTCAGCGGCCGGATCGAGGTCGTCGAAGGGGACCTCAGGACCTACGAGCCGGGGCGGACGTTCGACCTCGTCTTCTCGAATCCTCCCTACATCAAGCAGGCGGCCGGCTTCCTGAGCCCGTCGGCGGAGAAGGCGGCGGCCAAGCACGAGCTTCACGGCACGATCGCCGAGATCATGGGTCGGGCCGCCGAGTGGCTCGCGCCCGGCGGACGGGCTTGCTTCGTTTACCCGGAGAGGCGGCGGGCCGATCTGCTGGCCGCGGCGGCCGCGGCGGGGCTTGGCGTTCGACGCCTGCGCTTCGTCCATCCCCGCGAGGGCGCGCCGGCCAACCTGTTCCTCATCGAGCTGGGGAGGGGGGAGGCCGCGGGCGCCGGGCCGGAGATCATGCCGCCGCTCGTCCTGTTCGGCCCCGACGGCGCGTACACCGCCGCCGCCGAAGCGATCTTCGCCGGCCTATAATGGGGGACATGATACCTATTTCCTAATTAATAAATGGGAAATAGGTATCATGTCCCCCTTTTTCCCCCCTTTTTTCGAGCAGGGCGACGAGGTCGTCGAAGGCGAACAGGCGGGCGTAGTCGAGGGCCGTCCGGCCCGTAGCGTCCTTGGCGCCGGCGTCGGCGCCGGCCGCGAGGAGGGCCCGGGCGAAGGCGACGTGGCCGCTCCGGGCGGCCCGTAGGAGCGGCGTCGAGCCGCCGCCGTCCCGGCTCTCGAGCGCGGCGCCGCGCTCGAGGAGGAGGGCCGCCAGGCGGCAGTTCCCGGTCAAGGCCGCCAAATGGAGAGGCGTCTCCCCGAGGCCGTCGATGGGATCGACGGCGGCGCCATGTTCCGCGAGGAGCCGGGCGGCCAGGTCGTGCCCGCCCTGGCACGCGAGATGGAGCGGCGTCAGTCCCTCGTCGTCCCGGACTTCGACCGTCCCTCCCTGACCGAGGAGAACCTCCAGGGCCCGGACCTGTCCCTGTTCCGCGGCGGCGTGGACCGCCGTTCGCCCGGTCCGGTCCCGGCCATCGACCGCCCCGCCCGCAGCCAGGAGGATACCGACGATCCCCTCCCGCCCCCGAAGCGCGGCCAGATAGAGCGGCGTCCGCCCCTCATCGCCGGCCGGCGCGCCGGTCTTGGCCCCTGCGGCGAGCAGGATGTCGGAGACGTCCCGTCGGCCGCACAGGGCAGCCCAATGGAGGGCCGTGTACCCGAACTGATCGGCCTCGTTCACGGACTCGGGCGAGACGCGAAGGACCTTGACGACCGCGGGGACGTCGCCTTCACGGGCCGCCCGGCAGAGCCGCTTGGCGGCGTCCTCCGGAGGCCTGGCCGCGGCGCCGGCCGAGGCGATGCCCGCGGACACGGCCAACATCAAGGCGATGGGGAGCCGGCGGTGCCTGTTCCCGGTCATCGGCTGGTGTCCCTCCGGCGTCTCGCTATCTCGACGGGGCCTGGGCCGCCGGCGGCAGCTCGGCGAGGACGCAGGCGTAGTATTTGCGCAGCGGGCAGGGGATGAGGGCCCGGGTCGTGAACAGCCTTTCGGCGAGCCAGGCGAACATCTCGTGACCGCACATGGCCCTGGTCGGATTGGCCGCTAGAATGTCCCCGATGCCGGCGTACGAGCGAAGGCAGCGGGGGTCGGCGGCGTCGTCCCCGGCCCCGGCCAGGAACCGCCGGACCTCGTCCGCGGTCTGGGCCCTCCGGTAATCGCGCATGAAGGCCTCGCCCTCGCGCGAGAAGGCGGCCCGCTCCCGTTCGTCGAGGACGTTGGTCCACAGGTCGTGGCAGATCTCGTGGACGAGGACGGGCAGGACGCGGCCGCCGATGTCGACCCTCTCGACGACCCCGTCCAGGCCGACGTCGAAGTGGGCGAACAGGTCCTTGTTCAGATAGATGGCGTCCCGTTCTCCCGCCGTCCGGGAGAAGCAGGCCAGGCCGCGAACGCCCCGAGGGGGCCTGGGCGCTCCTTGGCCGAAGAAGGCGTAGTCGTTGTTGGCCAGTTCCCGCAGGACCGCCTCGTTCCGCTTGAAGAACCCCGAGGCCCACAGCCGGGCCAGCAGGGGAGCGGCCGCCCGCGCGCCCGGGGAATCGCCGAGGACGATCCGGCCCTCGGGCGGCCGGCCCATGGCGCCGGGACCCGGCCTTGCCTCTCCGGCCGAGCCCGTCAGGGCCAGGCCGGCCAAGCCGGCCGCCGCGACCAAGGCGACGGCCACGGCCCGGGCCGCAGGCTCCCTCGATCCCCCTTTCCTCACGGTCACCCCCTCCGTGACGGAAAAGCTCTCTATCGCTACATCGGCTGCTTGACGATCCGCTTCGTGATCAGGATGTGCTGTCGCTTGACCTTCCAGTTCAGGGTCTGTTTCTTCAGCTTGAGGAAGGCGGCCGTGTCCTTCTGGCAGCCGTTGGCCCGGAGCAGGGCCTCGAAAACGACGGCGCGTTCGAAGCGGGCCAGGAACTCCTGGAGGCTGAGCTCGGGCGGATCGCCGCAATACCGGACGTAGAACCCGTACGCGGCGTGGTCGAAATGCCGCTGGAGCTTGGCTTCCCTCAGGGCCCGCCCCCCGAATCCCACATCCGAGGACGGCGGCTTCTGGAAGTTCCGCATCGACCGTTCTCCTCTATCGGACCTATCCACAAAATGAGACCGGGCCGGAGGATTGTCAACGGAGTTGCCCATTATTGCGCATCTGAGGGAACGATGTCGCTTTATGTCCGACGTCCGCCGTCGGAGAGGGATCTTTCGGCGAGGGCGCGGCCGTTCCGCTAGGCGAGAAGGGCCCGGAGCTTGCCGAGGGCCTCCTCGACCGTTCCGGGCGGGAGCGAGCCGAGCCGTTCGGCCCTGAGGGCCCGCCAGTCGAAGCATTCGGCCTGATCGGCCAGCAGAACGCCCCGGACGGGGAGGCCGGCGGGGAGGGGGACCTCGAAGGGATAGCCCTTGACCTCGGTGACGACTGGGCAGAGCAGGGCCAGCCCGACGCGGCCGTTGTAGGCCTGCGGCGACAGGACGGCGGCGGGGCGCCGGCCCGCCGCCCCCCGGCCGCTCCGCGGGGCGAAGGAGACCAGGACCAGGTCGCCGCGCTCCGGGACGTAGAAGACGGGCTTCACGGGAGCTCGGCCTCCCAGGCGGGATGGACGTTGTCGTCGGTCACCTTGTCCAGAAGGGCCGCGAGGTCCCAGGTCCGCTCGGTGTCCGTGCGGACGACGAGGGCGCCGCCGTCGACCGTCATCTCGACCGGCGCGGCTTCCTCCCAATCCAGCTCTTCGGCGAAGGACTTGGGGATGCGGACGGCCAGGCTGTTGCCCCATTTCTGAACGCGGGTTTTCATTTCGGGCTCTCAGGTATATACAAAGAGTATACAATTGGAATCCCCTTTGTCAACCATTAGGCAGAGAGGGAGCCGGACAGGGAAAACGCGCGCAATATCCGCACCCGCCGGTCCGCCCCGGTGATCCCGGGTAAGGGACCGAGTCCCCTGTCTACTTCAGGGCTTTGGCGATCTCCGCCAGGCCGGCGCCGAAGACCTTGCGGGCGATGGCATCGAGGCCCTTTTCCGGACCGGTGAAATGCATCGTCGTGTGGACGTGGGTCAGGGTCCCGCCGGGCGCCAGGGCCGCCGCGGGCGACGACGACTCGAGCTCGTAGAACGGCCCGAGCGGCTTGGCCCCCGGCGCGGCCGGCCCGTCGTTGTAGCTGTTGACGACGTCCCCGGCGAAGGGCTCCTTCTGGATCTCCCACATCGAGTTGACGTAATCCGCGGCGCCCTCGGGCAGGGTCAAATGGACGACGGTCAGGGCCCCGTTCGCGGCGTCGTAGCTGCCGGCGAACGGCTTGGCCCGGCGCGGCGAGATGCCGATCTTGCTGCGGAACCTCCCGTCGCCGCTGAAGAAGAGGACGCCCTCGCTCTCCCGGACGACCAAGCGGTCGGCCGGAACCTTGCCGAAATAGGCGTCGTTGACGGCCGGCCCGAGCTCCGTCTCCGGTCCGGGCTCGAAGGGGATGACGATAGTGGTCGCCGGCGAGGGATTGAACATGCCCAGGATCCAGATCGAGAGCAGGCCGGTCTCCTTGGCCCAGGCGTCGGCCCCCGTGTTGGTGACGGCATTGCTCGAGGCGTAGGCGACCATGGCCACGCCGTCCGGGACGGGCACGCCCAGGGCCTCGACCTCGGCCCGGCCGAGCAGCCGGATCTCCCTGTCGACCTCGAGGTCGAACCGCGTCCCCGAGTAATTCAGAAGGGACATCGTCTTGCGGAAGCGGACGCGGTCCTGGTCCAGGGCCGAGACCTCGAAGGCGCCCTCGTTGACCGGCGGAGGGGTCCACCAGTGGGCCAGGTCGAACGGCTCGCCCGGCTTGAAGAAGATCGAGAACTGGCCGCCCTCGGGGCCGAGCCAGAAACGGTCCTCGCCGCCGAACGCGTTCATGTGCGGGTCGTTGACGCCCGAGGCGATGGCTTCGCGGCCGATCCAGCCGAAGCTCAGCCCGTCCGGCCCGCCGTCCGTGCTGGTCATGACCCGGCCCTGGAGGTCGGGGCTGACCGCGACCCGGGCCAGGCCGGCCGCGTCGCTGAGGACGATCGGTTCCGTATGCCGTTCGAGGAAGGCCAGGTCGTCCTTGAACAGGACGCCCTCCGGGGCCTTGGCCGGCTTGGCGCAGGCCGCCGCCAGGATGACGATCAGGACCGCCGCTCCGACGCCGTATCTCATGGGTGCCTCCTCGTGGGGATCGTCCCCATTATAAGCAAAACGGGGACATGATACCTATTTCCGATTTCTGCTGGTTGGGATTCCTGGGACACGATCCCTTTTCAGGAGAAAAGGGCTATGTCCCGGAATCCCCTGTCCTTCCCCGGCAAAAACCCTGACAGAAATCGGAAATAGGTATCATGTCCCCCATTTTCGGCTAGGCCTATCGGTTCATATGGGGGAATGGGCCGCTTTACCCATTTACTCCGCCCGCGCCCGGCTTATTGTGGGAGCGTGACGAAAAAGACCGGGACGACCATGGACGCATCTATCCTTCCGAGAAAGGTGGTGGTGGCCACTCCGCTAGACGACACGCTCCTTCCCCAGGGTCGGGGGCGATCCGCTGGGTCGCTCCGAGCGAAGGCATCCAGACGCGCCGGCTCCCCAGCCCGGCGCGCGGACAGAGAGTACAGCCCGGCCGGCCCTCTTCGGGTTACGGTCCGGGATAAGGAGAAACCATGAAGTCTCTCAGAACGATCGGCGCCCTCGCCGTCGCCGTGCTTCTCCTGGCCGGGGTCCTCTCCGCCCAGGCTCCGACAGCCGGCAGGATCATCGGTTCGATCAAGGACGACCAGGGAGCCCCGCTCCCCGGCGTCTCGGTGGAGGCCAAGAGCCCTCGGCTCGTGGGCACGGCGGCGACCGTGTCCGACACGAACGGCAGCTACCGCCTCCTGGCCCTCCCGCCGGGGGTCTATACCATCACCTATAGCCTGACCGGGTTCAGCGCCGTCGTCCGCAACGACATCGTCCTCTCGGTCGAGCAGGCCCTGGTCGTGGACATCGCCATGAAGCCCAGCGCCATCGAGAACGAGGTCGTCGTCGTCGGCCAGTCCCCCCTCATCGACGTCAAGAACACGGCCCGGGGCCAGGTCCTGACGGCCGAAACCTTCAACGCCCTGCCCAAAGGACGCAGCTTCGACTCCCTGGTGACCATCCTGCCCGGGGTCCAAGGCGAGGACGACCTGCTCGACGGCATCTCCGTCGACGGCGCCTCGGGGGCCGAGAACGTTTTTTTCGTCGACGGCACGGACACCTCGGACCTCAACGCCGGGACCCGCAAGCAGAACGTGGTCTTCGATTTCGCCGAGGAGGTCCAGTTCAAGGCCTCCGGCTATAACGCCGAGTACGGCGGGTCGGTCGGCGGCGTCGTCAACGTCATCACCCGCTCCGGCGGCAACGCCTTCCACGGCGAGGTCATCGGCTACTATTCGGGCACGGCCCTGGAAGGGACGCGCCGCGACAAGCTGTCCCTCGACCTCTCCGACAACTCCCTGGCCCGCTATTACCCCTACGACGAGTACGTCGGCAAGGACACCGAGCACGCCTACGAGGCCGGCTTCCTGCTCGGCGGTTACGTCGTCAAGGACCGCCTGTGGTTCTTCGGCGCCTTCACGCCGAGCGTCTTCAAGCGGAACCGGGTCATGGACATGGCCATCCAGGAGCTCGATGCCGTCAACACCTACGACCGGACCGAGACGAGCTGGAACGCCTCCTTCAAGATGACCGCCCAGCCCATGAAGAACCTGCGGGCGGGGGCCAGCTTCGTCATGAACCTGTTCAAGTACAAGGGCGGCAGCGACCCCATGACCTACCCGTCCGACCAGACCTACGCCGCCACCTCCAACTCCACGGGCGATTACAACAACCTCGGCTACTCCTACCCGAACTACTCGGTCACGGCCTACGCCGACCTGACCCTGAGCAACAACGCCCTGCTCAGCGTCCGCGGCGGGTACTTCTACAACAACATGAACGACCGCGTCGCGCCCCTGCCCGAGACGCCTTACTACGCCTTCCGCCTCGAGCAGCCCGGCGGCTACGCCTTCGTCTCCAACAACATGTTCCCCGAGATCCCGGCCGAGCTCGTCCACCCGGCGGGCTGGCAGAACTATCCCCGGGCCAACACCCTGGGCCTCGTCAAGAGGATGGACGGCCGCCTCAGCGCCAACGCCGACTTCACGTACTACCTGGGCCTCGGCGGCGAGCACGCCTTCAAGGCCGGCGTCCAGTTCATGCGCCGCACCCAGAACGTCAACGAGACGGCCCAGCTGCCCATCATCTTCCTCGGCTGGGACCAGGACCTCGAAGCCTACGGGACGAACTACAGCCGCGGCGCCTACGGCTACTACGCCGTCCGCGGCTTCGCCGACGCCGGCCCCTACGGCGACAACTACCTCGTCAACATGAACAGCTGGTCCCTCTATCTCCAGGACAGCTGGACGATCGGCGGCCGGCTGACCCTCAACCTCGGCCTGCGCGCCGAGTCGGAGTACCTGCCGAGCTACACGACCGATCCGCTCTACGCCGGCCAGAAGCCGGTCAACTTCTCCTTCGCCGACAAGCTCGCCCCCCGCCTCGGCTTCGCCTACGACGTCTTCGGCGACTCCAACCTCAAGATCTACGGCAGCTTCGGCATCTTCACGGACGTCATGAAGCTCAACATGGGCGCCAACGGCCTGGGCGGCTTCAAGTGGCGGAGCGCCTATTACACGCTCGACGACTGGGACTACACCCAGATCGGCGTCAACGGCAATTTCCCCGGCACGCTCCTGACGACGATCGATTTCCGGCCGCCCCTGTTCGACGTCATCGACCCCGACATGAAGCCCTTCACCCAGCGCGAGATCTCCTTCGGGGCCGAGAAGAAGCTGGCCGAGGACACCTCGCTGTCCCTGCGCCTGGTCAACAAGAAGGTCCTCTGGGCCATCGAGGACGTCGGCGTCCCCATCGAGAACTTCTACTACGGCAATCCCGGCGGCGAATTCATGCACAACATCTTCGAGGAGTGCCGCGAGAGCGGCCTGCTCCTGCCCGGGACGCCGGATTCGCCCAAGGCCAAGCGGGACTATTACGCCATGAACCTGTCCCTCGAGAAGCGCTTCAGCCACAGCTGGCAGGGCGGGATGTCCTACACCCTCAGCCGCCTCGAAGGCAACTACAGCGGGCTGGCCTCGTCCGACGAGGACGGCCGCAATTCGCCGAACGGCGAGCGCTTCTTCGACATGTGGCACCTGTCCTACGACAAGGAGCTCAATCCCATCGACGGCCCCCTGCCGACCGACCGGACCCACTCCCTCAAGGCCTACGGCAGCTACGCCCTGCCCTTCGGGCTGACCCTCGGCCTGGTGGCCAACGCCTACAGCGGCACTCCGGTCACCGAGGAATGGAACGTCGATTCGGCCGGCTATTTCCCCTTCAACCGGGGCAACCTGGGCCGGACGCCGTTCGTCTTCTTCGCCAACGCCTACGCCGAGTACGAGGTCCGGCTCGGCGGCCGCAAGGCCGTCCGCTTCAACGTCAACATCGACAACATCTTCAACGCCCGGACCGCCACGCGCATCTATTCCAACAAGTACCGCTACAACATCTCGCCCGGCGACGCGGCGCTCCTGTCGACCGATTGGGCGCCGGCCCCGGACGAGGAGCTCGATCCGCGGTTCGGGATGGCCTACGGCTTCATGGCCCCCATTTCCGGGCGCCTCGGCGTGAGGTTCGTGTTCTGATGAGTTCGCGAGGGGAGTGACGCGGAGCCCGTCACGGCCCGCCCCTATCCCGGAGGGGCGGGCCACCCCTCCTTTTCTTTCCCCCGCGGCCCGGGGCCGTCAGCGGTCCCGGCCGGCTTCGGCCGGCAGGGACGACAGGCGGCTCCGGGCCTCCTCTATCTCGGGCCGGCCCGGCTCGGCGTCCTTCCAGATCTCCAGGAAGGCCCGATAACCGGCGCGGGCCGCATCCGTCCGGCCGAGCTTCTCGTCCAAACGAGCCAAGGCCAAGAGGGCTCGGCCGTAGTTCCCGCCCGCCCGCAGGATGTCGCCCGGGACCTCGACGCAAGGCCGCAGGGCCGCGGCCGCGCCGGCCGCGTCGCCCGCCCGGTCACGGGCCTCGGCCAGCGCCAAAGCGTAGAGGACGTTGCGGCCGTCGAGGCGGTCCCGCCGGAAGACGAGCGAGCGGACCTTCTCCAGGCGCCCGAGGGCTTCGGCGGTCCGGCCCGCAGCGAGGTCGATGAGCCCCCGCGTGAACTCGTGCTCCCGCTCCAGCCGGGCCGTCTTGCCGGTCGAGGCCAGGGCCCGCGATCCGGCCGCGGCCGCCTCGGCCCCGGCCGCGTCCCCGGCCGCGAGGCGGGCTTCGGCCAGGAGCGTTAGCGCCGCGGCCAGCCGGTAGCTCTGGCTGGCCTTCCGGGCGGCCTCCACGGCCTTGCCCGCCTCGACCGCCGCGGTCGCCGCGTCCCCCATCACGAGGCGGGCCCGGCCGCGTCCGAGTCGGAAGATCGCCACCCAATCGGACTGGCCGGTCGTCTCGGCCATATCGGCGCCCTTGCCGTATTCCTCGGCGGCCTCGCGGAACCGGCCCACGGCCTCGGCCGCCGCGCCGAGGCGGGTGTGGGCCCTCAGGAACCAGGGCGCCTCTTCCATCAGGAACAGGCGCCGGAACTCCTCGCGGGCCGCGGCGGCGCCCCGGGTATGGAAGAGGACGGCGCCGCGCCAGTAGGACCAGGACGGGTCCGGGAACACGGCCTCGGCCTTGGCCAGCGCGGCCTCGGCCGCCGCGAACTCGCCGCCGTCGATGAGGACGTCGAGCAGGGTCTCGTAGACGAGCCGGTTGGCCGGGTGCTCGGCGTGGTAGGCCTCGAGCAGGCGCGCGGCCTCCGCGCCCCGGCCCAGGGCCCTCAGGGCGATCGCCCGGGTGTGGTAAGGGAAGGGGTTGTCCGTCCCGCCCCGGATGGGGACCTCGGCCGAGCGGGCGGCGGCCTCGTAGTCCTCGAGGTCGTAGTAGAGCATGGCCAGGTTGTTGTTGGCCACGAGGTCGTCCGGGTGGTCCTCCAGGACGAGGCGGAAGGCCTCGACGGCCAGGGGGAAGGTCGCCTCGGACAGGCTGTAGTAGTCGCCCCGAATGAGGTGGCGCTCCCGTGAGCTCTCGGGCAGGCGCCCGCTCAGCTCGAAGGCCGTCCGCATGTACTCGGCTTCCTGGGCGAAGTAGCCGAGGTTGCGGGCGTCGACGGACATCAGGCGGTAGGCCAGGGCGAACTGGGGGTCGAGCTCGACGGCCTTCTTCAGCATGAGCAGGCTGCGCTCGTAGTCCCCGGTGGCGTGGTAGCGGAGCGCCTCGGCATAGTAGCGGTAGGCCAGGGCGTACGACGTGGTCAGCTCCTCGACGTCGAAGTCGATGTCGTCGCCCGCGGCGGCCGCCGCTTTCCGCTCGAGGCCGGACTTGATCAGCCGGCAGAGCGCGTCGGCCTCGCCGAGCAGGGCCTGCTCGTCGGCGCAGACGATCCGGTCGGTCCGGACGGCGTCGCCGGTCCGGGCGTCCTGGAGGGTGGTCGTCACGACGATGGCCGGGCCGGCCTTCATCAGCCGGCCGCAGAGGAGGTAATCGGCCTTGAGCTCGCGGGCCAGGCGGCGGAGCTCCTCGCGGGAGAAGCGGCCGGCCGCGGCCAGGCCGTGCTTCTTGAGGGCGCCGAAGACGAGGTCGCTCCCCACGGTGCGGAAGCGCCGGGATTGCTGGAGGTCGGTCGTCAGCAGGGCCGGGAGCCCGGTCGCCCATTTGCCGAGGTCGGCGTCGCCCGAGGCGTTCTCGAAATCGAGCACGGCCAGGGCCGGCGGCGGCGCCGCCGCGCCCCGACCGGCCCGCCGGAGCCAGGGTCTCCAGGCGATGAGGGCGGCGGCCAAGCCGACGACGAGGACGGCGGCCAGGGCGGCCCGCGAGAGGGGCTTCCGGGGCCGAGCGGCGGCGGGCGCCGCGGCGACCGCGGCCCGGCCGGGCTCCTCGAGCGCGTCCTGGAAGGCCCGCACGAGCTGGACGCGGTTGCGGACGCCGAGCTTGCGGTAGATGTTGTGGATGTGGTTCTTGACGGTGTGGTCGGAGATGAACAGGGCCTCGGTGATGGCCCGGTTGTCCCGTCCCTCGAGGAGCAGTCGGACGATCTCGGCCTCGCGGGCCGTCAGGCCGGAGCGGCCGGCCGAGGCCTCGAAGGCGTCGCCGCCGCGGAGGCGGAGCGCGGGGGGCGGACCATCCCGGCGGAAGAGCCGACGGAGCACCGACATCCCGGTTTCACCTCGCGCCCGGAGGCGGCGCGGTCACGACGTGGACGACCGTTCCATGATAACGGCCGCCCGGAGAGGTGTCAAACGGCCTAACGGCCCCGGCTCTCGACGAGCTTCGAGCCGAACCAGGTCCAGATGGCCTTGTTGAAGGCCGCGCTCGGCGGGGCCTCCTCCAGGACGGCCTTGAGGCTCGTCGGCGGGTCGCCGGGCTTCATGCGGAAACGCGGCTCGGCGTCGAAGTGGAGGTAGTGCTCGGGGTGGAACTGGACGCCGAGGACGTTCGGGAACCGCTTGTGCTCGACCGCCTCGATGACGCGGCCGTCGCGCGAGGAGGCCACGGCGACGAGGTCGCGGCCCATCTTCTCGAGGGCCTGGTGGTGCGAGCTGCGGATGCGGGGGTGGTCGGAGGACTTGAAGCCCATGGCCTTGACGAACAGGCTGTTGTCGCCGAGCTGGAGGGTGTGGTAGTTGACGCCCATGACCCGGTCGAGCGGGAACAGGAAGCGGTAGGGGTTGTTGTGCCACTGCTCGGGACCGAGGGCGATGATGTCCTCGACGGCCGTTTTGCCGTAGGTCTCGGTCCAGATGTCCTGGACGAGCGTGCCGCCCGCGCCGACGTTGAGGGTCTGGAAGCCCAGGCAGATGCCCAGCACCGGGAAGCCGGGGCGGGACTCGAGAAGGGGCGTGAACTTGGGGTCTTGGGAGCCGCCGAGGAGGTGGAAGACGGCCGAGGCCTCGAGGTAGTGGCGGAAGGGATCGGTGATCGAGGTCAGCAGGAGGGTCTTCTCGCCGAAGACCGAGGGCGGGATGTCGGGGCCGCCGAAGAAGATGACGCCGTCGGCCTTCCGGACGATCGCCTCGAACTCGGGCGTGCAGGCGTTCCTCTTGAACAGGGCCGGCTCGCTGATCTCGGCCTCGACGGCGTGGAACTTGACCCAGTCGAGCCGGCGGTCGGCGGCGTACTTGCGGGCCTCGGCGAACGTGTCGGTCTGGCGGACGTGGTAGACGCCGACGACCGTCAGGCCGGGGACGTCGAGGGCGCCGTTGGCCCGCAGGGCCTCGAGGCAGCGGAGGTTGAAGGTCTCGGGATTGAAGACGACCAGCCGGACGCCGTCGCCCCGGTCGGGCGCCGTGTCGAGCCAGCGGTCGACGGTCGGGAGGGGGGCGGGCGTCTGGCCGGCCAGGGGAGCCGCCGCGGCCAGGACCAGGGCCATGGCCAGGACCAGGGACAGGGCGAGGAGAGGGGCGGGGGACCGGAAGGACCGTGAGGACCGGGACGTCGTCATGGGCATACCTCCGTGAACGGGCTCGAGGCGCCATTATACTCGCGATAAGCTTCCGGGGGAACCTTTTGGGCCCCGCCTCCGTCAATCCTAGCGCGGGGAACGAGATCCCCCCATTCCGGTCCAAGGCAGGCAGACATGAGACATCGAACGGCCCTCGCGGCGATCACGATGATCCTGGCCGCGGCCTCGGCCGCCGCCTTCCCTTCCGCCCAAACGCCCGCCCCCAAGGAGCCCCTGCGCATCCCGCGCCTGACGGAGGCCCCCAAGATCGACGGCGTCCTGGACAACCCCATCTGGGAGACCCAGGCCCTCAAGGTCGAGGACTTCGTCCAGTTGGCCCCCAAGGAGAACGGCGTCCCGACCGAGCGGACGGTGGCCTACCTGGCCTTCGACGAGAAGAACCTCTACGTCGCTTTCCGGGCCTTCGACTCCCAGGCCGGCAAGGTCCGCTGTTCGATCACCAAGCGCGACGGCTGCATGGAGGACGACTGGGTCTTCATCATGCTCGACACCTTCAACGAGAAGCGCCGGGCCTTCTCCTTCCTCCTCAATCCCGCCGGGGTCCAGATGGACATGATGCGGATCGAGGAGGGCGGCAACGATAACATGGACGACAGCTGGGACACCGTCTTCGCCTCCGACGGCAAGATCGACGCCGAGGGCTACACCGTCGAAATGGCCATCCCGTTCAAGAGCCTGCGCTTCCCGAACGTCGATCCCAAGACCTGGAACATCGTCCTCGGCCGCAACCTGCCCCGGACGGGAGAGATCATCCTCTATCCGACCTTCTCCCGCGACATCCCGGGTCTGCTCTCCAACGGCCGGCCCTACCTCCTGCAGGGGGCCGTCGAGCGCAGCCGCAACGTCGAGGTCATGCCCTTCGTGACCTCGCTCGCCCGGGGCGGACCGGCCGTCGAGGGGCGGAAGCTGGACTTCGAGCCGGGCGCCAACTTCAAGCTCGGCCTGTCCTCCAACACGACCCTGGACCTGACGGCCAATCCCGACTTCAGCCAGATCGAGGCCGACGAGCCCAAGATCGACTACAACCTCCGCTACGCCCTGCGCTACAACGAGAAGCGGCCCTTCTTCCTCGAGGGCATGGAGATCTTCAACTCGCCCGAGATCGAGACCGTCTACACCCGCCAGATCAACGACCCCATCTTCGGGGCCAAGGCCTCGGGCAAGGCCGGGCGGTTCACCTACGGGCTGCTCTCGGCCTACGACATGCACCCCGTCGAGAGCCTCTGGGACATCTCCGGCGGGACGGGGCTCGAGAACACCAAGGCCTTTTCCAACGTCTTCCGGACCAAGGCCGACGTCGGCACGGGGTCCTACGTCGGGTTCACCCTGACCGACAAGGAGCTCGGCGGCGGCACCTGGAGCCGGCTGGGCGGGCTGGACGGCCAGCTGCGGTTCAAGGACCGGGTCTTCTTCAACTTCCAGGCCCTGGCCTCGAGCTCGAGCCTGGAGGGCGACCGGACGGACTTCGCCCCCGGCCTGTACGGCGAGCTCTACTACACGACCAAGCACTGGACCCTGGGCGGCTTCTACAAGGCCATCCACCCGGACTTCCAGGCCTCCCTGGGCTTCGTCAACCGGACCGACTACCGGAGCGCCGGCGGCTTCGCCTCCTACGTCATCTATCCCGACAAGAAATACCTCAACCAGGTCCGCGTCCGGCTCCAGGCCGGCCAGCGCTTCGGTTACGCCGACAGCGTCAAGCAGGACACCTGGTTCCGGCCGTCGGTCCAGTTCCGGATGACCGAGTTCAACCAGGTCTTCGTCTCGTACGAAGCCGGGATGGAGCGCTTCGCCGGGGTCGACTTCAAGAAGCAGAACCTGTCGCTCGAAGCGCAGTTCCTGTACATCAGCTGGATGCCCATGTTCCTGTTCTTCGAGACCGGCGACAGCATCAACTACGATCCGGACGATCCCTACCTCGGCTACAGCAACACGTACGGGATCTCGCTGACCTTCAAGCCCAACAAGCGCCTCCAGCTCGGCACGGACTTCAGCAAGCAGACCTTCTGGGACCGGGACGGCGGGGCGGGCAACTGGGACTACAACGTCGTCCGCGAGAAGGTCACCTACCAGGTCAGCAAGACGCTGTCTTTCCGGGCCATCGTCGACTACAACTTCTTCTACAAGCAGGCCTTCGGCAGCCTCCTGGCGAGCTGGGTCCTGCGGCCGGGCACGGTCTTCTTCCTGGGCTTCGACAACAACTACCTGCGCGACGAGTTCGGCAAGCTCATCCGCGACAACTACAACGTCTTCGTCAAGTTCTCCTACTGGTGG
>CAZFZU010000018.1:24226-25636 GCA_964523615.1 uncultured Eubacteriales bacterium
CGATGCTAAGATACCCGGCGCCGGGGAGACCATGGGCAAATACCGCTGTCGCATCTGCCAGTACGTTTACGACGAGAGGACCGAGGGCGTCCCTTTCGACGCCCTGCCCCCCGATTGGGTCTGCCCCGTCTGCGGCGCGGCCAAATCGGAGTTCGAGCTCGTCGAGGACGAGCCGGAGCTGGCCCCGCCGCCCGTCGAGCCGGCGCGCGAGCCGAAGTCGGTCGACGATCTCCGGCGCGCCTCCGACGAGCTCGAGACGCGCATGGCCGACATCCACCGCGTGGCCTTGACCGGCGAGTCCGTCGTCGAGCCCATGCGGACGCGCAAGCCGGTCGTGTCCTGGGACGACATCCTCATCAAGGGCGCCCAGCTGGCCCGCCGGCCGCTCGACCGCGACGACCCGGTCGACACGCGGACGGTCATCGGGCCGCGGGCGGCCAAGCCGCTCGTCCTCGGCACGCCCGTCCTCGTCAGCCACATGTCGTTCGGGGCCCTGTCGAAAGAGGCCCTCTCGGCCCTGGCCCTCGGCAGCGCGGCCGCCGGCACGGCCCTGGGTTCGGGCGAGGGCGGCATCCTCGAGGACGCCTTGGGGCAGGCCCACAAGTTCATCTTCGAGTACGTCCCCAACCGCTACGGCGCCACGCCCGAGAACCTCCGGCGCGTCGACGCCATCGAGATCAAGTTCGGCCAGTCGGCCAAACCGGGCATGGGCGGCCATCTGCCCGGGAGCAAGGTCACGGCCGAGATCGCCGCCGTGCGCGGCTTTCCCGAGGGCGAGGACATCGTCAGCCCGTCGCGCTTCGCCGACATCGTCACCCGGGAGGACCTGCGGCGCAAGATCGACGAGCTGCGCGAACTCTCCGGAGGACGGCCCATCGGGATCAAGTTCGCCGCGGGCGACGTCGAGGCCGACCTCGATTTCGCGTTGGCCGGCGGCCCCGACTTCATCACCATCGACGGCCGGGCCGGGTCCACCGGGGCGGCCATCAAGGTCGTCAAGGACGCCACCTCCGTGCCGACGGTCTACGCCCTCGACCGGGCCCGCCGCTGGCTCGAGGCGCGCGGCGTCGAGGGCGTGTCGCTCATCGTCACCGGCGGCTTGCGGGTCTCGTCCGATTTCGCCAAGGCCCTGGCCCTCGGCGCCGACGCCGTGGCCATCGGGACCGCGGCCCTCATGGCCATCGGCTGCCAGCAGTACCGCATCTGCGACTCGGGGCGCTGCCCGGTCGGCATCGCCACCCAGGACCCGGGCCTGCGGGCCCGGCTCGACGTCGAGGAGGCGGCCCGCGGGCTGGCCAATTTCCTGCGCGTCTCGACCGAGGAGCTCCAGACCTTCGCCCGGCTCACGGGCCGCGCCTGCGTCCACGAGCTCTCGGTCGGCGACCTGGTCACGACGAGCTCCGAGATCTC
>CAZFZU010000018.1:25736-52616 GCA_964523615.1 uncultured Eubacteriales bacterium
GCGACCGGCCCGGAAGCCTTGACAATCCAGATGGTATGACCTATGGTAATACCAGGGGTCCGATCGTGCCCAAAGCCAAGATCGCCATTTCCATCGACGCGAAGTCCCTCGAGCGGGTCGATAGGCTGGTTCGGGACGGGACCTTCGGCAACAGGAGCAAGGCTATCGAAGACGCCGTCGTCGAGAAGCTGGCCCGACTCGACAGGGTCCGCCTCGCTGACGAATGCGCCAAGCTGGATCCCCGTTTCGAAAAGGAGCTGGCCGAAGAAGGTCTCTCTGAAGAAGGGTCCGGATGGCCCGAATACTGAGGGGGGAGGTCCGGTGGGCCGATCTCGGCTCCGGCTCCGGACATGAGCAGGCGGGCCGCCGGCCGGTCCTCGTTCTCAGCCATGACGTCTTCAACGCGTGTTCGGGAACGGCGATCGTCATGGCCCTCACCAGCCGGCCTCAGAAGGCGGGATTTCCTCTGACCTTGGAGATCGCCTCGAAGAGCTTGCCGAAAAGATCATGGATCAAGATCGGCCAGGTCCGGACCCTGTCCGTCGAGCGGCTGGGCGATCTCGCTGCCGTGCTCTCCCCGGAAGAGCTCGCCCTCGCCGTCGAGGGCTTGAACGAGATCGTCGGGGATTAGAAAGCGGAAAGGACCGGCTATCTCAGCCGGGCGGCCCAGCGGTCCCAGTCCTTCTCGGAGACGAGGTGGACCTTCCTCACGGGAGCGCCGCGTTCGGCCAAGGCGAAGCTCATCATCTTCTTTTTTTTATAGTTCTCTTTCGCCATCAAGACGGCCACGATGAGAGCGACGATGGCCCAGACGCCGAATATCCAGGCCAGGGATTCATCTTTCGTTATGGCCATGATTCCCGCGGGCACAATGAACGTGGCGATGCAGAAGCCGATGAAGAATAGGAGGGCGGCAGGGAACATTTTTAGAATGGGATCGGGCCTGAGGAAATGGATCTCGAAAGCATGATGGCGTCGGTCCCGCAGGTCAAAGAATGTCGTCGTTTGGACCCTTCTCTGGGCGGGGGACGGACCCGGCAGCTCGATCCGCGATTCGTCCAAGACCGGAACGCTCCAGTATCTCAGAATCATGTCGGTCCCTCCCTAATGCGTCTTTATCCAGGCGGCGATGTCGTCGACGACCTCCTCGGCGACGCTGCCGTGCTTCTGGACGTACTCGAGCGGCGTGATGAGGCCCTCGCCGGCGAAAAAGAGGTGGTTGAGCCTCGGGTAGAGCTTGAAAGCGACGTCCGGGCGCGACCCCAGGGCTTTCTTCCAGTTCTCCAGGTCGACGGTCTGGACCTGGTAGTCGCGGCCGCCCTGGAGGAAGAGCATGGGCCGCTCGACCGTCTTGGCCAGGGCCGGCGGATCGTAGCCGCGCAGGTCGAGCCAGTAAGCCGGCATGGCCCCGAGGATCTTGACCGTCGAGCCCCGGTCGGCGTCGGTCAGCGCTTTGATCTTGGCGATCGCGGCCTCGACGTCCCGGATCTTCTTCATCTCCGCCTCCGAAGAGGCGGCCGCGCCGCTCAACATGCGGATGAAGTCCATCTGGCGGAGGATGGTCTCGTCGAGGGGCCGGGTCAGCCCGGCCATCGAGATGTAACCGGCCACGCCGAGGGGCTCGGCGGCTAAGGCCAGGCGCGGCAGCAGGTAGCCCCCCAGGCTGTGGCCGAGGATGAAGACCCGCTTCGGGTCGATCCCCGCCGTCCCTTGGAGCAGGGCCGCGGCGGCCACGGCGTCGTCGACGGTCTCGTCCTTGACCGTCATGGTCGCCTCGAGCTTGGGGTCGGCCACGATCTTCTTGCCGTGGACCTTGCTGCGCTTGTCGTAGCGCAGGACGGCGACGCCGCGCGAGGCCAGGCCCCAAGCCAGGTCCTTGAAGGGCTTGTTCGGGCCGAGCTCCTCGTCCCGGTTGTTGGCGCCCGAGCCGTGGACGAGGACGAGGCCGGGGAAGGGCCCCGCGCCCTTGGGCACGGTCAGCGTCCCGGGCAGGGCCCATTCGCCGGGGGCGACCGTGACCTCGCGCTCTTCGAACTTGGCCGGGTCGGCGTAGGCGGGCGGCTCGTAGGTCACGGGCGGGGCCGTGGGCACGAGGCCGAAACCGGCGATCTTGCCGGCTTTGTCGAAGACGACCCGGACGTCGATGTCGGACTTGGCGAACGAGCAGGTCACCAGGACGATCTCGTAGTCCTGCATCCGCTCGCGGCGCGCGGCGCCCTGCTTCCCGAAGGGGCCGAGCTGGGCCGGGAGCTGCTTCGCCCACAGGGCCTCGAGCTTGTCCGGGCCCGAGACCTTGGCCATGGTGGCGTCGAAATCGAGGGCGGCCTGAACGAAGTCGCCCTTGGCCAAGGCGGCGATGAAGGCCCGGGCCCTGAGGGTCAGGGCGTCGTCGCCCGACTTGGGGCCTTGGGCCAAGAGGGCCTGGGGGGAGAGCGCGAGGCTCAGGAGGCAAAGGAGCGCGGCTGTTCTTCTCATGCGGCCATTATATCCCATCCGGACCGCGACGGCGGTGCCAGGTCTTGACATCTCCAGGGGGGAATGGGCGTTTGTAAAGACCAGGCACCGTCTTGGAGGTTTGACCGGGCTCGGCCCGGCCGTTAGAATAGCCCGGTGAGCCTCGATTTCCTACTCCGTACGGACGAGTTCGCCGCCCTCGCCCGGGCCGTGGCCTCGACGGAGCGGCCCCTGTCCGTCCGCGGCATCGTCGAACCGGCCAAGCCCTACCTTCTGGCCTGCCTGGCCAAGACCGCCGGCCGGCCCGTCGTCCTCGTCCGCCCCGAGTCCGCCCCCCTGGCCCCGTTCGAGCGCGACTGCCGCTTCTTCCTCTCCCGCCTCGCTCCCGGCGCGGCCGCGGCCACCCTGGCCCCGCTGGCCGATAATCCCTACTTCGAGGTCGCCCCGGCCCTCGATGTCGTCTCGTCGCGGATGCGCCTCTTCCACCGCCTGCTCACGGCGCCGCCCGCCGTCGTCGTGACCTCGCTCGGCGGCCTGCTCAAGCCCGTGCCGCGGCCGGACGACCTGGCCGCCCTGTTCCTCTCGCTCGAGACGGGCGCCGAGGCCGACCGCGACGCCTTCCTGGCCGCCCTCGACCGCTTCGGCTACGTCCGTGAGGACCTCATCGCCTCGCCCGGCGAGTTCGCCGCCCGCGGCGGCATCGTCGACGTCTTCTCGCCCTGGGAGGCCGATCCTTTCCGGGTCGAGTTCGACGGCTCGCGCGTCATCTCGCTCCGCGAGTTCGACATCTCCAGCCAGCGCTCGCTCAAGCGCCTCGAGCGCCTGACGGTGCCCGGCCTGCGCGAGTTCCCGGCCGCGCCCGAGTTCCTCGAGGCTTGGAAGGCCGCCGCCCGCCGGCGCGGCCGCGGCGCCGGGCGCGACCTCGACGCCAAGGCCGCCGCCCTCGACCGGGGCGAATTCGGCCCCGACTTCTCCTCCCTGGCCCTCCTTCTCGCCGACCGCTTCGTCCCGGTCACCGACTACCTCCGCGACCCCGTCTTCGTGGTCGACGATCCCGAGGCCGTCGACGCCGAATGGGACGGGCACGCCAAGGAGCTGGCCGACCAGTGCGCCGACCTCCTGGCCGGCGGCGCTTTCGCCCTCGAGCCCGACGCCGTCTTCCCGCCCGCGCTCCTCCGCCGGGTCCGCAGGGAGGGCGTGCGCCTCGAGGGCCTGGGCGCCCCGTCCCGCCGCCGGGCCCACGTCTTCGGCTTCCAGCCCGTGCCCCGGTTCGAGAACCGCATCCCGTTCTTCCTCCAGTACCTCCAGAAGCTCCAGGCCGAGAGCGACCTCTGCTCCCTCTATCTCCTCAACACCGGGACGCGCCAGCGTCTGGCCACGCTCCTGCGCGAGAACGACGTCCCCGTCGTCGAGACCGACGATCCCTTCGCCGTGCCGCCCCGCAACGAGGCCGCCCTCCTCGTCGGCGCCCTGCCCGGCGGCTTCAGCTATCCCAAGGAGAAGCGCCATTTCTTCTCCGAGAAGGACATCTTCACCGAGGAGAAGGTCATCGTCAGCCGGGCCTCGCGCCGCCCCTTCTTCTCCCAGTTCCAGGACCTGCGGGCCGGCGACTACGTCGTCCACGGCGACTACGGCATCGGCGTCTTCCGGGGCCTGCGCCGGGTCGAGGTCGAGGGCCAGGGCCGCGAGTTCATCGAGCTCCACTACCGCGACGGCGACCGGCTCCTCGTCCCGGTCGAGAGCCTCGACCTCGTCCAGAAGTTCTCCAAGGGCGGGCCCGAGCCGCCGCCCCTCGACAAGCTCGGCACGAACACCTGGGAGAAGACCCGGACCCGGGCCAAGAAGGCCGTCGAGGCCGTGGCCAAGGAGCTGGTCGATCTCTACGCCCGTCGCAAGGCCGTCAAGGGCCACGCCTTCTCTTCGGGCGGGCCCTGGGACGAGGAGTTCGGCAAGACCTTCGAATACGAGGAGACCGAGGACCAGCTGCGCTCCATCCGCGAGGTCCGCCGCGACATGGAGGGCGAGACCTCGATGGACCGGCTCCTGTGCGGCGATGTCGGCTACGGCAAGACCGAGGTGGCCATGCGGGCCGCCTTCAAGGCCGTCATGGACGGCAAGCAGGTCGCCGTGCTCTGCCCGACGACGGTCCTGGCCAGCCAGCATCTCAAGACCTTCCGGGCTCGCATGGCCCTGTTCCCGGTCCGCGTCGAGGCCCTGACCCGGCTCCAGTCGCCCCGCGAGCAGAAGGCTGTCCTCGAGGAGTGCCGCAAGGGCTTCGTCGACATCCTCGTCGGCACCCACCGGCTGCTGTCGAAGGACGTCGGCTTCAAGGACCTGGGCCTGCTCGTCGTCGACGAGGAGCAGCGCTTCGGCGTCGGCCACAAGGAGCGCATCAAGCAGCTCAAGGCCACCATCGACGTCCTGACCCTGACGGCCACGCCCATCCCGCGGACGCTCAACCTGTCGCTGTCGGGCCTGCGCGACATCTCGCTCATCGAGACGCCGCCGCGCGACCGGCTGGCCGTCCACACCGTCGTGACGCCGTTCAACGCCAAGCTCGTGGCCGCGGCCGTCCGCCAGGAGCTCGGCCGGGGCGGGCAGGTCTACTACATCCACAACCGCATCGAGGACATCGACAAGGTCGCCGAGCTCGTCGTCAAGCTCGTGCCCCAGGCCCGGGTCGTGGCCGTCCACGGCCGGATGACCGGCCCCCAGCTCGAGAAGCGCATGCTCGATTTCGTCGACCGCCAATACGACGTCCTCGTTTCGACGACCATCGTCGAGAACGGCATCGACATCCCCCTCGTCAACACCCTCATCGTCGACAGGGCCGACCTCTACGGCCTGGCCCAGCTCTACCAGCTCCGCGGCCGGGTCGGGCGGTCGTCGCGGCAGGCCTACGCCTATTTCCTGGTGCCGCCCTACCTCGAGCTGACCCCGCTCGCCCGCGAGCGCCTCAAAGCCCTCAAGGAGTTCAGCGAGCTCGGCTCGGGCTTCCGGCTGGCCGCCCGCGACCTCGAGATCCGCGGCGCCGGCAACCTCCTCGGCCACCGCCAGCACGGCACGATGGAGTCCGTCGGCTTCGAGTACTACATGCAGCTCCTCGACCAGGCCATCCGCGGCCTGAAGGGCGAGCCGGTCGAGGAGGACAATCCCGAGATCAACCTCAAGGTCGACATCCGCGTGCCCGAGGACTACCTGCCCCAGGTCAACCTCCGGCTCAACTTCTACAAGCGGCTGGCCTCGGTCGAGGACCTGGCCGAGATCGACCGCCTCCGCGACGAGGCCCGGGACCGCTTCGGGCCGGTCCCCGAGCCGGTCGAGAACCTCCTCCGCTACGGCGCCCTCAAGCACCTGGCCAAGAAGCTGCGCCTGCGCTCGGTCGACCGGACCGAGCACCGGGTCGTCTTCAAGTTCCGGCCCGAGACGGCCGTGGACTGGTCCCGGGTGACGCCCCTGCTCAAGCGCCATTCGGGGTCGCTGACGCCCGAGGGCGTCCTGTCCCTGGCCTTCCGGGGGACGACCGAGCGGGCCCTGCTCGACGAAACGGTCGGGGTCTTGATGGAGTTATCCAAATAGAATACAATGAATTGATATTAAAAAAGATGGACACGCCCCGCCGGACCGCCGCCTTCTCTCCCGCCCTGGCCCTGGCCCTCGTTCCCGCCCTGTTGGCGGCCGCGGCCTGCGGCCGCGACGAGGGGCGCGGGCCGGTCTCCCGCGTGGCCGGCCTCGTCCAGAGCAAGCTCCGCGGCCGTCCCGTCCTGACGGTCGAGGACCGCGAATACTTCAACGCCGACTTCCGGGCCTACCTCGAGGCGACCGGGGCGGAGGCCAAGGGCCTGCCGGCCGAGTCGCTGAGCCGGCTGTTCGACCGCTTCGTCGACGAGATGATCCTGCTCCGGGCCGCCCGCGAGAGGGGCATCGTCCTCGACGAGGACGAGAAGCGGGAATACCTGGCCCGGCTGGCCGTGACCGGTCTCGGGCCGGATGCGCCGGCCGGACCCGCGCCCGATCCGAACGAAGCCGCCTTCGACCGGCTCCTGGTCGAGAAGTACACTTATCTCGCCGTCAAGGACGTCCGGGTCGGGCCGGCCGAGGTCCGCGACTACTACGAGCGGAACAAGAAGGACTTCCTCCATCAGGGCCGGGCCCAGGTCAGCCAGATCCTGGTGGCGACCGAGGAGAAGGCCGTCGACGTCCTGCGCCGGCTCCAGCGCGTGGGCGAGCCGGAGTTCCGCCGCATCGCGGCCGAGGAGTCCCTGGGGCCCGAGTCGGCCCGCGAGGGCGTCATGGGCGTCTTCGAGCAGGGCGACCTGCCGGCGGACATGGAGAAGGTCATCTTCGCCCTGGACGAGGGCCGGACGAGCCAGGTCGTCGAGTCCTCCTACGGCTACCACATCTTCCGGCTGGACCGGAAATACGCGCCCGCCCTGCGGACCGAAGAGGAGGCCGCGCCGGAGATCCGGGAGCGGCTCCTGGCCCAGAAGATGAAGGAGGCCCTGGCTTCCCACCTGGCCGGGCTCAAGGAGACTTTGGAGTGGCGGGCCCTGACCGAGAACCTATTCTTCGCCTATCAGAGGTCGGACGAATGAAAAAGCTCATCGCCTGTCTCATCGTGGCCGGCGTCCTCGGCCCCGCGGCGCTGCCCGCCGCCGGGCAGGAGGTCGTCGAGGAGATCGTCGCCGTGGTCAACGACGACGTCATCACTTTAACCGAATACCGGGAGCAGTTCGAGGCGGCCGCCGCCCAGCTGCGTGCCCAGCAGATGCCGCCGGAGGAGTACGAGAAGCAGTACGCCAACCTCAAGGCCCAGATGCTCGACCTCATGGTCACCGAGATGCTCCTCCTGCAGAAGGCCAAGGAGCTCGGCCTGAACGTCCAGGAGCAGCTCAAGGGCATGATCGAGAACATCAAGAAGGAGAACAACTTCGCCTCCGACCAGGACCTGCGGCGGGCCATCCAGCAGTCGGGCATGTCCTACGAGGGCTGGCTCAAGCAGTACGAGGAAGGCATGATGCGGCAGGGCGTCCTGTACACGGAGGTCGAGCGGTCCATCGCCCTCGAGGACTCCGAGATCGTCCAGTACTACAAGAAGAACCCGGCCGAGTTCACGGTGCCGACCGAGTACCGGCTGAGCGCCATCTACCTCGCCGCCACGGACCGCACGCCGGAGGACCTGGACGGGCTCAGGGCCGCCATCGACGCCAAGCTCGCGGGCGGCGCCGCGTTCGAGGACGTGGCCGCGGAGCTGTCCGACCCGCCGATGAAGGACGCCAAGGGCGACCTGGGCACGTTCAAGGCCGGCGAGCTCGACAAGGACCTCGAGACACCCGTCGAGAAGCTCAAGTCCGGCCAGACGGCCCCCTGGATCAACACCAAGAACGGCTGGTACCTGCTCCGGCTCGTCGAGAGGAAGGACAGCCACCTGCTGCCGTTCGACGAGGCCCGGGGCCGGGTCGAGGAGAAGCTCTACTCCCAGAAGCGCGCCGTCAAGGGCGAGGCCTACATCAAGACGCTCCGCGAGCGCAGCTACGTCAAGATCCTCAAGCCCGATCCCCTCGGCCTCGATAAATAAAGACAGGGTCAAACCTACTTTTTATCACTTTTTCCCGCCGGAGCGGCTGTGGTCTTGACCGGTCGGGGAAGGCGCATGACTCCCCCGCAAAAAGTGATAAAAAGTAGGTTTGACCCTGTCTTAACAGATCAGCACGGCGGCGGCGATGGCCGTCGTCCAGACGCCCTTTTCCCCCCGCGCCGTCTGGGTCGCGCTGCGCGTCTTGAGCGACACGCCGTTCGAGATGCGGAACGACCGGGCGCTTTGCCCCGGCTCCCTGAGCGTGTGCCCGAGCTTGGTGGCCAGCATCTCGGCGGCCAGGTACTCGGTGTGGAGCGAGGCCTCTCGCATGGTCTTGCCCGTGTCCGAGTGCTCGGCCAGGTAGCCGTACCGGGCCGGGTCGTCGGGGACGGCGACGCCGATCGAGGCCGAGATGAGGGCGCCGGGCTCGTCCGTGGCGTTCTCGCTGAGGACGACGAACAGGATCTGGCCCTCGTCGAGGAGCCTGAGGCCGGCCGCTTTCGCGACGAACGCCGCCCGCGGCGGGAAGATGCTGGAGACCCGGACCAGGTTGAACGGGGCGATGCCGGCCTCGCGCAGGGCCTTCTCGAAGCTGACCAGCTTCTCCTTGTGCCGGCCGGCGCCGCGGACGAGGAACACCTTCGAGGGGACGAGGGCGCCCATCTTACTTCTTCGGCTCCACCGGCTCCGGCTCCTTGAAGGCGATGTCCCGGGAGACGTCGTAGACGCCCAGGAGGACGGGCGAAGACCCTTTGGAGATGGCGAACAGGCGGACGAAGGCCTGCTTCCACTCCGGGTTGTCGCGGATGCCGGCCAGGTTCTTGCCCTCGACGCCGAGGTTGCTCTTCAGGACGATGACGTCGCTCGTGCCGCCGGGCGGGATGGCCTTGCCGCGGATGGCGGCCATGAAGGCGTCGCCGAAGTTCTCGGGATCGCCCTTGAACTGGTAGACGGCGTTGAAGTTGACGTAGGTCAGGGGCTTGGTCCCGATGTTCTTGACCCGGAACGAGATCTGGGGGACGAGGATGAGCCGCTGCGGCCAGGGCTGGTAGTACTTGTCGACCCAGGCCGAGGCGTAGTCGATGATCTCGATCGAGCCTTTGAGCTCGTCGCTCGACATGGTCTTGCACGCCGGCAGGACGGCCAGGGCCAGGGCGGCGCAGGCCAGGACGGCGGATAGGGATCTTTTCATGGGCTCCTCCTCTCTGTCTCGCCTGTATGATAACGGACGGGGGGCGTTTAGGCAACAGCCCGTCAGCGGACGAGCCGGGAGACCGGCACGGCCTCGAGGCCGTAGGCGTCGAGGAGCCGGTAGGTCGACTTGAGGACGGCCAGCGTCTCGGGGAAGGGGTGGCAGATGCCGACGGCCCGGCCCTTCTTGCGGGCCTTCTGGAAGAGCTCGATGAGCCGGCCCCGGATGCGGCCGCGGTCCTCGTCGGCGTCGAGGAAGACGTCCCGCTGCGCCGCCGGGATGCCCATTCGGCGGGCCTCCTCGAGGGCGACCGTCTTGGCCGTCGTCCGGCTGTCGACGAAGAACAGGCCCCTGTCCTTGACGGGCTTGAGCAGGACGCGCATGAGGTCGCGGTCGGCCGTGAAGCGGGAGCCCATGTGGTTGTTCGTCCCCGCGGCGAAGGGGACCCGGTCGTAGCCGGCCTCGAACGCCGCCACGATGGCCGGCCCGGTCATCATGGTCATGATCAGCCCCTCGGTGCCGACCATGGACTCGTGGTTGTTGACCGACTCGAGCGGCAGGTGGAGCAGGACCTCGAGCCCGCGCTCATGGGCCCGGCGGGCCGTCTCCGCGGCGTAGGCGCTGTAGGGCAGGACCGAGACCGTGATCGGGCGTTCCAACGCGATGAGCTCTTCGAGCGTCTCGAGGCTCTGGCCCATGTCGTCCATGATCAGGGCGACCTGTCCGCGCGGGCCCCGCTTCGCGGCCGCCGGCGCCGCGGCGACCGCGGCGGGCGGCTCGACCGGCAGGACGAAGGCGATGGCCGCGTCCTGCTTGGCGGGACGGCGCAGGGCCCACAGGACCTCGGTCCTCTCCTCGCCCGGCTTCCTTTTCTTCTCCAGGACGCGGACGCCCTCGGCCTTGAGGGCCTTCTCGACCGCCGGGCCGACCGATTCGTAGAGCTCGGCCGGGATCTCGACCTCGAAGAGCGGGCGGCCCTTGGGCCCCTTGAGCCGGAGGACGGAGTCCTCGGAGACGCCGGCCGCGGCCAGGCTCGAAGCCATGACCTCCTCGAAGGCGCGCGGGGCCGGTCCGGCGGGACCTTCCGCGGCGGGCTTCTCGGAAGGGACGCCGGTCCGGTAGGGCGACGCGGGCGGCGCCGCCGGTGTCGCGGGGGCGGCCGGTTTTCCGGCCGCCTCGCGGACGGCCCCGGCCACCGCGAAGAGGTACGACCGCTCGCCCCGCCGGGCCCCGATGTAGTCGAGCAGGACGGCCGAGGCCAGCGCGCAGGCGGCCAGGACCACGGTCAGGCGGGTGAAGGTCGGGCCGAGCGGGCGACCTTTGGGCTTGGGCCTCTTCCTCATCCGTCAGAGCTTGGGCAGGAGAGAGGCGCTCTTCTCGAGATAGGTCTTGTCGTCGAGCTTGTCCACGGGGAGCGGGACGTCGGGTTTGATGCCCTCGTCCCAGAGCTTGCGTCCCGAGGGCAGGGCGTAGACGCCGGAGGTCAGGACGACGCCGCTGCCGTCCTTCAGTGGGTAGAGGGCCGTCCGTCCGGCCAACCCGGAGGTGGCGAAGCCGACGACCTTGGCCTTGCGGACCTCCTGGAGCAGGCCGGCGACGATCTCGGCCGGCCCGGCCGTGCCGGCGTCCGTCCAGACGACGACCGGCAGGGCGCCGAGCGCGGGCGCGTCGGGGCACGATTGAAGCTCCTTGGCCCCGTCGCGGCCCTCGAACCGGCCGGCGTCCGCGGCCTTGACGAACAGGTTGGCCAGCTTCAGGGCCTCCCCGGGCTCGCCGTCCTGGCAGCCGCGCAGGTCGAGGACGAACGGCGCCTTGGCGGCCTTGAGCGCGGGCAGGGCCGACTTGCGGAGCCCGGCCAAAAGCGAAGCGTCGATCCGGCGCACCGCCAGGACGGCCGGCCGCCCCGCCGTGGCCGCGGCGAAGGCGAAGGGCTCGGCCGCCAGGAGGGCCCGCGGCACGTCGAGGTCGAGGGTCTCATTGCCGCGCAGGAGCCGCATCCGGACGGGCTTTTCGTCCGTGCCGGCGAGAAGGAGCTTGACCTCGGTCAGGCTCATGCTCAGCGTGCTGCGGCCTTCGACGGCGCTGAGGAGGTCCCCCAGCCGGATGCCGGCCGCTTCCGCGGGCGACTTGGGCGTCACGCCCACGACCTGGGGGAAGGCGGCGTAGCGTTTGAGGACGACCGTGCCCGGCCCCGTCTCGCGGCCCGTCAGGGCCCGGTACCGGTCGACGAGGTCTTTGGACAGGTAGGCCGACAGGGGATCGAGGGAATTGACCAGGCCGCGGTAGGTCCCCTCGGCCGTCTGGAGGGGGTCCCGCTCCTCGAGGTAGTCCCGGCGGATGTGGCTCATCAGGGAGTCGAGGAGCTCGAAGCCCTTGGACACCTGAGCCCCCGGCTTGCCTCGCAGGAAGTCCATCTGGGTGACGAAGAACAGGGCCGCGGCCAGGGCGGCCGCCCACAGGAACCAGCGGTATCTCGGGACGTTTTTCATGGCGGAACGGATGTCCATTCTATCACCTCCGCTTCAGCCATTGCAAGGGATCGAGGGCCCGGGTCTTCTGCCGCAGCTCGAAGTACAGGCACTCGCCCTTGAGGGAGCCGCTGTCGCCGACGACGGCCAAGGGCTGGCCGGTCTTGACCATGTCGCCGACCGCGGCCACGAACTCGGCGCAGTGGCCGTAGAGGGTGTAATAGCCCATGCCGTGGTCGACGATGAGGAGGTTGCCGTAGCCCTGGAAGTAGTCGGCGTAGACGACTTTACCGGCGTGGACGGCCTGGATGAGCGTCCGGCCTTTGGCGGGGGCGATCTCGACGCCCTTGTTCTGGACCGCGGTCTTGAAGTCGGGGTGCCGCTCGAGGCCGAAGGCGGTGATGACGCGGCCCTCGATGGGCCAGTCGAGGCGGCCCCGCCGCTCGGCCAGGGGGACGAAGGCCGCCGGCAGGACCCATTCCTGGGCGACGATCTTGGCCATGAGCTTCTGGAGCTCCTCGGCGCTCTCGGCCAGCTCGGCCAGGGTCTTCCGGTAGGTCTCCCGATTGCGGCGGATGTCCTGGACCAGGGCCGCGTTCTTGCGGGCCTCGGTCTCGAGCTCCTGGCGCTTGAGGGCCGCGGCCCGGGCCATCGCGGCCAGGTCCCGCTGCTTGCCCTCGAGCGCGGACTGGGCCGCCCGCAGCTCCTCGAGCGAGGCCAAGTAGCCGGCGACGACCTCGTCCTGGTTGCGGGCCAGCAGGGCCAGGTGCTTGCTCTCGGAAGCGTAGGTCTCGATGTCGCGGGCCTGGAGCAGGAACTGGAAGAAGTCGACGCGGCCGAACTTGTAGAGCGTCACCAAGGTCCGTTCGATGGACTCGCGCTCGCGGTCGATCCCGGCCCGCAGGGCCTTGACGTCGGCCTGGATGGCGGCCAGCTCGGCCCGGCCGCGCTCGAGCTCGACGTTCTGGGCGGCCAGCTCCCTCCCGACGATGGTCCGGGTCAGGTTGATGCGGGCCAGCGAGGACAGGACCGAGGTCTCCTTGCGGGCCTCGGACTCGAGGCGGGACCGCAGGTCCCTGATCTCGCCGTTGAGGCGGTCCAGGCGCCTCTCGAAGTCGGCGACGTGGGGGTCCTGGGCGGCCGCCTTCGCGGCGGGTTTTCCGGCCGGTGCGGCCTGGGGACGGCCGAAGGACGGCGAAAGGAGGGCCGCCGCGAGGACGAGGACGGGGACGCGGACGAAGACGAAAGCCGCCGGGCGCATGCGGGACATCCCTTATTTTATAGCACAGAACGCTCTTCCCGATTAGTCGCGGGGGCGGCCCGGTGGTAGAATCGGGCCGATGGCCCCCATCGAGCGCGGCTTCCAGGTCTTCGTCAAGCCGGCCGGCGCGGCCTGCAACCTGGCCTGCGGCTACTGCTACTACCTCGACAAGGGCCCGGAGCGGGGGACGGTCCGGCCGCCGGCCCGCCTTCCGGACGAGGTCCTCGAGAAGTTCGTCGCGGACCACTACGCCGCCTCGGCCGACGAGGTCGTCCGTTTCTCCTGGCACGGCGGCGAGCCCACGGTCCTCGGTCTCGACTGGTTCCGCCGGGCCGTGGCCCTCGAGCGGCGCCTGTGCCCGCCCGGCCGATCGTTCGCCAACGGCCTCCAGACCAACGGCACGCTCCTCGACGAGGGCTGGGCGCGCTTCTTCGCGGCCGAGGGCTTCGCCGTCGGGCTCAGCCTCGACGGCCCGCGCGAGGTCCACGACCGCTTCCGGCGGGACCGCGACGGCCGGCCGTCGTTCGACGCCGCCGCGCGGGGCTGGGACCTCCTCCGCCGCCACGGCGTCCCGGTCGACGTCCTGTGCGTCGTCGGCGCCCACAACGAGGACCGGCCGCTCGAGGTCTACCGCTTCTTCAAGGACATCGGGGCCGCCTTCGTGACCTTCCTGCCCCTCGTCGACCGCCGCGGCGACCGGCCGGGGGAAGCGGGGCCCGGAAGCGTGTCGCCGGAAGGCTGGGGCGCCTTCCTTTCCGCCGTCTTCGACGAATGGGTCGAGCGCGACATCGGCCGGATCAAGGTCCAGATCTTCGAGGAAGCGGCCCGGACGGCCTTCGGCCAGGAGCATTCGCTCTGCCTCTTCCGGCCCGTCTGCGGCGACGTGCCCGTCCTGGAGCGCAACGGCGACTTCTATGCCTGCGATCACTTCGTCGACGCCGCACACCGGGTAGGGAACATTCGCGAGACGCCGCTAGCGGGACTCCTCGAGGATCCCGCCCTGCGGGCCTTCGGCCGGGCCAAGAGCGGGGCCCTGCCCCGGTGCTGCCGGGAGTGCGAGGTCCTGGAGATGTGCCACGGGGAGTGCCCGCGGAACCGGTTCGCCCTCTCCCCTGACGGCGAGCCGGGCCTCAATTACTTGTGTCCGGGGTATAAACGGTTCTTCGTCCACGCCCGGCCGTTCGTCGGGGCCGTGGCCGCGGCCTGGCGGGCTTCGGGCCGCTAGGCCTTGAGCGTCTCGGCCAGGAAAGCGACGGTGCGCGTCCAGGCCAGCTCGGCCGCCTCCTTGTTGTAGCGCTGCCCGGTGTCGTTCATGAAGGCGTGGCCGGCGCCCTCATACATGTGGACCGTGTAGGCGACGCCGGCCTTCTTCAGGGCTTCCTCGAAAGCCGGGATGCCGGCGTTGATGCGGGCGTCGTCGCCGGCGTAATGGATGAGCAGGGCGGCCTTGATCTTCGGCACGTCCTCGGCCGCCGGCGGCGAGCCGTAGAAGGGCACGGCCGCCGCGAGGCCGGGCGCGTGGACGGCCACTTGGTTCGTCACGGCCCCGCCCCAGCAGAAGCCCATGCAGGCGACCTTGCCCGTGGCCTGGGGCCCGGTCTTGAGGTAGGCGACCGCGGCGACGAAGTTCCTGGTGTTCGTCTCGCGGTCGAGCTTCTGGAACAGCGGCCGGGCCGCCTCGGGGTCCGCCGGCGTGCCGCCGAAGGCCGACAGCGCGTCGGGGGCGAGGGCGTGGTAGCCCTCGAGCGCGACGCGCCGGGCCACGTCCTCGGTGTGGGGATTGAGGCCGCGGTTCTCGTGGATGACGACGACCCCGGACAGCTTCCCGGCGCCCTTGGGCCGGGCCGTATAGGCCCGCATCGTCCCGCCCTCGACGGGAAAGTCGACGTATCCGGTATCGAGCCGCGGGTCGTCCTTGGCCGTGAGTTGGGCCGCGGGCGCCGCGCCCTCCAGGGCGGGCAGGAGCACGGCCGCGGCCGCGGTGCCGCCGGCCAGCGCGGCCAGCCGCGACAGGAACTCGCGGCGGTCCATCCCGCCGCGGGCGTATTCCTCGACGAGCGCTTCGATCCGGGTTTCCATGGGCGACCTCCCTGTTGGCGGCGTGCCGCCGTTCGCCCTTATCGTAGGCCACGCTCCGGAGACATGTCAATCCGGAAAACGGGGACACGATCCCATTTCCGGAGAAATGGGTCATGTCCCCATTTTCCGAGCCAAAGCCGAGAGAGGGTATATTACAAAGGGGCGAATTGGTCTATAGTAATGACGCCATGGACCTCGAGCGGGGGAGAACGGGCTTCGTCACCGACGCCGACGCCATCTGGCGCGCCGCCGTGGCCGCGGTCGATCCCTGGGAACTCGTCCGTGAGAGCGTCGTCCGCGAGGGCGACGTCGTCCGGGTCCGCGGCCTCGAGCTCGACCTGGCCGCGCACGACCGCGTCTTCATCATCGCGTTCGGCAAGGCCGCGGCGGCCATGGGCGAGGCCCTGGCCGCCGTCCTCGACGACCGGCTGACCTCGGGACTGGTCGTCGCGCCGGGCCCATCCGGGCGCGCGGGCTCCCGGCTCGAGTACCTCGAGGCCTCCCATCCGGTGCCCGACGCGCGCAGCGTCGAGGCCGCCCGCCGGGCCCTCGAGATCGCCGCCGCGGCCGGCGAGCGCGACCTCGTCTTCGTCTGCATCTCGGGCGGCGGCTCGTCGCTCCTGTCGCTTCCGGCCGAGGGCATCGCCCTGGACAAGAAGCGGCGCCTGGTCGACGACCTGATGCGGGCCGGGGCCGACATCCGCGAGCTCAACGCCGTCCGCAAGCACCTCTCGTCCGTCAAGGGCGGGCGGCTGGCCCGGGCGGCCCACCCGGCCGAGGTGGTGACCCTGGCCATCTCGGACGTCGTCGGCGACGATCTCGGCACCATCGCCTCGGGTCCGACTCACTGGGACGCCACGACCTTCTCCGACGCCCGGGCCGTGCTCGAGAAATACCGCCTGTGGGACGGGGCCTCGGCCCTGATCAGGGCGCGCCTCGAGGAAGGGGAGCGCGGCCTGGTCGAAGAGACGCTCAAGGAGGGCGATCCCGTTTTCGGCCGCGTCCGGTCCTTCGTCATCGGCGACAACATGACGGCCCTGCGGGCGGCCAAGCGAGAGGCGGAGAAGCGCGGCTTCGAGCCCATCTTCCTGTCGTCGAGCGACGGCGGCGAGGCCCGCCGGACGGCCGCCGGCTACGCCGCGTTCCTGGCCGAGCTGGCCTGCTCCGCCGCCGCTTTGCCCCGGCCGCTCTGCCTCCTGGCCGGCGGGGAGCTGACGGTCACGGTCACGGGCCGGGGACGGGGCGGCCGCAACACGGAGTTCGTGCTGGCCGCGGTCGTCGAGATGGAAAAGGCCGGCGTCGGCGGGCTCGATTGGCTCATCCTCAGCCTGGGCACGGACGGCATCGACGGCCCGACCGACGCCGCCGGGGCCTGGGCCGACGCGGCGACCTTCGGACGGGCCCGGTCCTTGGGGCTCGATCCGGCCGCGTTCCTCGACGACAACGACTCCTACGGCCTGTTCAAGCAGACCGGCAACCTCATCGTCACCGGCCCGACCGGGACGAACGTCATGGACCTCCGGGTCTTCCTGCTCCGGGCCGCCTGAGCGGCCCCGCCTTCAGACCGCCGCGCACCTATTTGTAGACGCCGGCCGCGTCCCAGCGCTTGACGGTGGCGAGGACGAGCTCCGCCACGCGGTCGTTGACCTTGCGGAAATAGTCCTTGGCCTGGGCCGCGTCGAAGGTCGGGTAGCCCTGGCCCTTCTCGTAGAGGAGGATGGTCGAGGACACCGGCACGGCCGTGTAGGCGCCGGCGGGGGCGTTGGGCTCGGCCATCTCCGGCCGGTACCGCTCGGGATGGACGTGCCCCGGGACGACGGCCTGGATGTAGGCCGTCTCGTTGTTGCCGGCGTGGCCGCCGTTCTCCTTGAACACGGACTTGGTGATGTCGTCGGCCAGCGTCCACCAGTTGACGACCAGGACCCGCACCCGGCGGGCGTTGGCCACCTTGGTCGCGGCCGCGTTGAGGACGGCCGTGTTGCCGCCGTGCCCGTTGAGGACGATGAGGTTCTTGAAGCCCTGCAGGGCCAGGTTGTCGAGGACGGCCTCGGCGAAGGGCGCGTAGGCCTCGGCCGGGATGGACACGGCCCCCGGGTAGGCTTTCATGGCCTCGGTCAGGCCGTAGTTGAGGGCCGGGGCGATCAGGGCGTCGACCCGTCCGGCGATGTCGCGGGCCATGGCCTCGGGGGCCAGGCTGTCGGTGCCGCTGGGGATGACACCGTGGGGCTCGAGCGAGCCGAAGGGGACGAGGACGGTCCGGACCCGGGCCGGCACGAGCTCGCCGAACTCCTGCCAGCAGAGCAGGGCCATCTCGCGCGTCGTCGGGGCTTTCGTCTGGGCCGCGGCCGGGAGGGCCGCGGCCGCCGCCAGGACCGCCACGGCCATGGCTGTCAGGGCTTTTCTCATGTCGTTCGCCTCCTCGCTCGCCCCATCATACGCCATCGGCCCGCCGTTTAGGAAATGGGACCGGCCCCTTGATTTTTTTCGCGGACGGGATATAATGAATTCAAGTTTTCTTGGGCCGGCTGGAGAAAACTTCAACCCAACGAAATACATCATTTTCCCCCTTATCTGCTGTTAAAGAACAGCCGGCACTTTCCCCCGCCCTGCGGCGAAAAAAAATCCTTGGCTTTTGCGCGGCGTCCCGCTATAATGGCTTCGGCTCTCTTTCGCCGGCTGGAGAGGGCTCCCTCAATCAACAATCATCACCCCCCTTTTGCTGACCTCAGCCGGCACTTCCTCCCGCTTCTCCCGCCCGGGCGTTTGTGCTATCATGCGGGCAGTTCACGCGAGCGGAGTCCCGATGGGCAAGATCGACTGGAAGAAAGAGCTGGCCAACCACTTCGAGAACGTGCGGGTCATCGAGCTGTGCCAAGCCGAGACCGTCGCCCAGTTCGACCAGTTCTGCGAGTTCATCGCGGAGCCCGCCTTCGAGGCCCTGTCCGACGAGCTGGGGAGCTTCCGCATCAAGTGCGAGCAGCAGAAGACCAAGGGCAAGAGCATCCGCTTCGTCATCTGCTTCCCGGGGCTCAAGGACGAGCAGCTCCACTACCGCATCTCGCTGCCCAAGAACGCCGTCGAGCTGCGGCTCAAGCTCCAGATCAAGGCCCGGCGCACGCCCAAGGCCGAGTATCAGACGACGGACGAGGACTTCATGCCGGAGCTGTTCCCGTTCAAGGTCCTGCGGATGGACAAGGACGAGGTCATCGCCGACGTCGTCAAGCACTACACGGGGTTCTGCTACACGGCGCTGACGTCGCCGGACTGAGCGGGCGGGGCGGGCTCTATTTCTTCTTCTTGGACTTGGCCGGCTTGGGTTCCCCGGTCTCGATCTTGCGCCATTTGCCGGGCTTCCAGACCCAGCGGCTGCCGACCTGTTCCCACGCGCCGGGGACCCATTCCCGGCCCTTCTTGGCCTTGACCCAGCGGCCCTCGACCCACTCGTAGTTGACGGCCTTCCATTTCCAGAAGCCGGGCACCCAGACGTGGGCCTCGCTCGGCCGGAGGGTCGGGGACTCGACCCGGACGGGCGGCGGCCCGACGCGGGGCTGCTCCGCGGCCAGGCCCGCGGCGGCCGCCAGGCTAACGGCGGCCAGGGCGAATAGGGCGGTCTTCCTCATCGGCGTCCTCCGCCCGTTTAGTCGGCGGAGGGGAGGGAAAGTCCGGCCTCACTTCCCGGCGTTGATGACCTGGAGGACCTTCAGGAGGTAGTCGTAGCCCGGGCGGTCGACCGTGTTCTGGCTGACATACTTGAACTGGAGCGTGCCGGCGGCGTCGACGATGAAGACGGCCGGGATGTTCTGGTCGACCTTGCTGCCCGTCCACTCGTGCCGGAAGAGGTCGAGCTTCGTCGACAGCGCCCGCTCGCCGTCGACGAGGATGGGGAAAGGCGCCAGGACCGTGCCCTTCGCGAGGGCGTAGTCGTTCGGGTAGATCTGGCGCGAACGCTCCACGCGGGCCTTTCCCGCCTCGTCCAACTTGGCCGCGTCCTCGGGGTACTTGCGGGCCTTGATGGACTCCATCTGGCCGGGCAGGGCCTCGAGCCAGGTCTTGACGACGTCCTGAGCGTAGGGGAAGACGACCACGATCTCGAGATTGTACTTCTCGCGGATCTTCCCGGCCTTCTCGAGCTCGGCCAGCTCGACGTAGCGGTAGTTGCAGATCGTGCACCAGTAGTTCTCGGCGGCGTAACCGCGGGGGAAGAGGAGCAGGACGTTCTTGCCCCGGAGCGACGACAGGGTCAGCGTCCCGCCCTGGTAGACGGGCAGGGTGAAGTCGGGCATGGGCTGGCCGACGACGGCCGGCTGGGGACGGGGCGCGGCCGGAGCGGGCTGCTGCCCCCGGGCCTGGCCCTTGAAGAGGACGATCATCGCGGCCACGGCCAGGACGGTCAGGGCGATGGCCAGGACGGCGGCTTTCTTTTTGTTGATCACGGGCGGGTCTCCTTCGATAGGGATGGACCTATTAAAGACGACCCGCCCGGACGAGTCAAGCGCGCGGGCCGGCGATCAGAATCGGACGCGGAAGCCCGCCCTCAGGCCGAAGCCGCTGAGGTCGAACTTGGGCTCCCGGAAGGTCACGCCGGGCTCCGGCTCGGGCTCGGTCTCCGAGATCTGGAACATGCTGATCTCGGCACCGAAGACATCGCCGGTGGCGAGATAGAGCTTGCCAGCGGTCGTGTCCGGAGTGCCGCCGGAGGATTCCTCCATCCCCGTGACCGACTCGAAGTTCTTGAACTTGGCGTAGCGGCCCGCGCCCTCGACGAACAGGCCCAGCTTCGGGGAGAGCTTGTACTCGAATCCCAGGCCGCCGTGGAAGCCGATGTCGGCGCCGCTCCTCTCGCTGGCTTCGAGGGTCATCCTCATCCACTCGGTGTCCGAGAACTCCAGCCCCTGCATCCCGGTGAACTTGAGACCCAGGTAGTAGGCCGCTCCCGCGTTGGCCGTAAAGGCCAGCTTCCCGCCCAGGGGGACGTCCAGGAACAGGCCGAGCTGGATGGGGATGGCGGAGAGCGCCGTTTCGGCGACGAGGTCGACCGTTTCCTCATCGGAGAACGTCGCCAAGGAGCTGGCCGAGCTGCGCAGGTAGCCGGCCCCGATCCCGACGCCGAAGGACGGCGTGATCTGATAGATGAGGTCGGCCCCGAAGTCGTAGCCGCCGTGGAGAGGCTTGTAACCTCCGGTGGCGCTCCCATACCCTTCGGCGACATAGGCGTCGACGAGCTCGAAATAGTAGTCCGAGCCCTTGTTCACGTCACCGGCGAGCATGTGGTTGTAGCCGCCGTAGAGCTTGAGGCTGAGCTTGGAGAAGGCGGCCGGGGTGTCGGCGTCCTCCTCGTCGTCTTGGAAGCCGATGAAGCTCAAGGGCTTGGCGTCCGCCTTGGCCTTCCCGGTTTCGGGCCCAGGGGCTCCGGAGGCCGCGGCCGGCGCGGCGGCGAGCCAGGCGGCGAACAGGGCGGTCAGGGCGATGGCGATGGTCTTGGTCTGTGTACGCATGATCATTCCCTCCGGGGGTTAAGGATACGACCACCCTTTAGTCGGCCGGGTAAGGACGAATGCGGAACTCCTTGAACTGGGTGCCGCGGAGCTTGTCCAGGAGGAAGAGCCGGTCGCCGAAGATGAAAACGCCGTCGACGAAGCTATCGAGCCGGAGCGACCCGAGCAGGGCGCCGTCGGGGCCGAAGACCTCGAGCTTGTAGGCGTCGGTCGTCCGCAGCTCCTGGCCCTCGCCTTGGGGCTTCATGCCCATGGTCCGCCCGCCCCCGGCGGTGTCCATGCTCATGGTCATCATCATCCCGACCTGCTCCTCTCTCTTGAGCTGGCGGGTCATAGTGACGACCCAGACGCGGCCCTGCCCGTCGACGGCGACGCCGGCCGCGCAGCGGTTGAGCTGCGGCCCGCGGACGGAGATGTTGCCGCCGTCCCGCTTGATCTCGCCCTTGTCCTTGATCTCCATGGAGTAGGGGAGCTCGCGGTCGGCCTGCCAGAGGAGCTTCCCGTCGGCCGCGTACTTCTCGATCCGGTTCTGAACGGTGTAGGCCAGGTAGACCTGACCGGAGGCGTCGACCGTCATGAGAACTTCGTTGGCGGCGCTGTTGAGCAGTTCGGCGTCGAATTCGCGGGGTTCGCCGAAGGCGCGGACGGGCTTGCCCTCGGCGTCGAGGACCTGGACGAGCTTCGGCAGGGCCGCGGGCTTCTCGTCCTCGCGATTGATGAGCATGCGCATCCGCGGCGCGCCCGTGACGAGCTCGCCATTGGCCCCCAGGAAGACCGGGCCGGCCCCCTGTTCGAGGCCCTTGATGACCTTGTGGTCCTTGCCGTCCGGGGTCAGGACCTGGATGCGCTGGTTGAACGGGTCGGTGACGTAGATGAAGCCCTTGGCGTCGACGGCCAGCCAAGCGGGGTACTGGAACTCGCCGGGGCCCTGGCCCTGGCGGCCGTAGGTGGCCAGGTACTTGCCGTCGGGGCCGAACTTCTGGACGCGGTGGTTGCCCGTGTCGAGGACGAAGAGGTTGCCGGCGCCGTCGACGGCGATGGCCGAGGGCATGAAGAAAGCCAGGTTCTCGTCGGCCGTGTCGACATCCCCGAGCGTGCGCACGGGCTCGAGGGCGATCTGGGGCGACTTGCCCCAGGCGCCGGGCCCGGTATTGTGGACGACGCGGACACCGTCCACGGTCTCGACCTTCTGCCCGGCCAGGACGGGGGCGGCCAGGACGAGGACGACGGCCAGCGGGATCAGGGTGCGGGTGCGGTTCATGGGTGGATCTCCTTGTTCCGAAAACGCCTCGGGCGCGGCAATGGTTGCTTTTTGATGCTAATATTTTACCACAGGGAGTGCGACGGCCGCGAGGCCGGTTGAACCGGGCGGCGTCTTCGCCTATAGTCCTTGCGAAGGGGCGCCGTAAGGAGGCGAAATGGACGACAAGGGCATCCTCGAGGTCCTCTTGGAGATGGTCAAGGCGCCGAGCCACCCGGGCGTCGAACGGCAGGAGGAAGCGGCCGCGCGGGCGCTGGCCGCCTACCTGAACGAGCGCGGCGTCCCGGCCGAGCTCGTCGAGGTCCGTCCCGGCAGGCCGAACGTCGTTTCGTCGATCTCCGGCCCGAAGCCCGGGCCCCATCTCGTCCTGTGCGGGCATCTCGATACGGTGCCTCCCAACGCCGGATCGACGGCCGGCTTCTTCTCGGGGGCGATCCGTGACGGGCGGATGTTCGGCCGGGGCACCGTGGACATGAAGGGCGCCCTGGCCGCCATGGCCGGGGCCCTCATCGAGGTCCGCGACCAAGGCGGGCTCGCGTCCGGGCGGCTCACCGTCGCGGCCGTCATCGACGAGGAGATGGAGAGCCTCGGCGCCGAAGCCCTCATCCGCGGCGGTTTGCGGGCCGACGGCGCGGTCATCGGCGAGCCGACGTCGAACAGGGTGGCCATCGGGCACAAGGGCCTGGAGTGGCTCGAGGTCCGGTTCCGGGGCCGGGCGGCCCACGGCAGCACCCCAGAAGCCGGGATCAGCGCCATCGCCGCCGCCGCCCACTTCGCCTCGCTCGTCGAATCCGAGCTCGTCCCGGCCTTCGAGCGGCGGCGCGACCCGGTCCTGGGCCTGCCGGTCATCAACCTGGGCACCATCGCCGGCGGCCAGCAGCCGAGCATGGTCGCCGCCGACTGCGTCGTTCAGCTCGACCGGCGCTGGGTGACCACCGAGACCATCGACCAGGTCATGGGCGACCTCGAGGCCCTGCTGGCCAAGGTCAGGGCCTCCCGTCCGGGCTTGGCGACGAGCCTGGCGCGGATGCCCGGCGGCATGGCCACCATGCTCCACGGGCCGCTCGTCATCGACCCGGGCCACCCGCTGGTCGGGGCGGCCTTGGGCGCGTTCGCCGACCTGGGGCTCGCGGCGCCGCCGCTCGACGTCTTCCCGGCCTGGACCGACGGGGCCCTGCTCTCGCGCGAAGCGGGCATCCCGACCCTGGTCTGGGGGCCGGGCGAGCTGGCCCTGGCCCATTCGGCCGAGGAGAGCGTGGCCCTCGAGGAGGTCCTGGCGGCCGCCCGTCTCTACGCGGCGGCGGCCCGCCGCTTCACGGTGCCCTGACGACGTGAGGCCCCGCTCGGGTCCGCTCCGGGATCCGGGCCCGGACCTCCGCTCTTGACACGGCCGGGGATCGGCCCTATGCTCCCAGGCAGAGACTCCCCGGGGGAGCCGAAAATCGTGTTTCAGGGGGAAAACCATGAAAAAGGGTGTCCTCGTCTGCGTCCTGGTCGTCCTGATCTCCGGTCTCGTGGCGGCGCCGGCGGCCGCGGCCGGCCAGATCAACTTCGGACTCAAGGCCGGAGCGTCCTTCTCCAACGTCTCGTGGAGCGACGACGATGGTTCGGAGAAGATGCTCGTCCGGCCGACCTTCGGCGCCTTCGCCCTCTTCGGGCTCAGCCCGAGCCTGGCCGTCCAGATCGACCTCGACTACGTGACCACGGGCGAGTGGTGGCAGTATCTCGACTTGCCGAAGATCGTCGAGACCTTCAACTATCTCCACATCCCCGTCGTCCTCAAGGCCAAGCTGGTCAAGGAGGGCAAGGTCGTGCCGTTCCTGCTGGCCGGCCCGGCCGTCAACTTCCTGCTTAGCGCGAAGGAGACCGGCGAAGACATCAAGCCCTGGTTCAAGTCCATCGATTTCGGTCCGGACCTCGGGGCCGGCGTGGAGATGTCGGCGGGCGAGAAGATGAAGGTCCTTCTCGAAGCGCGCTTCTACTTGGGCCTGATGAACGTCTATTCGCCTCCCGACGACATCATTATGCTGTCGCTGGCGCCCGTGGAATATTCGATGAAGAACCGGGCCCTGCTGGTGACGCTGGGCCTGATCTTCTGACCGGGACCGGGCCGAAGGGCTAGCGGCGGGCGGCCGGGCCATCCGCAGCGGGGGAGAGGGCCGCTTCGAGCCGGGCCCGGGCGGCGGCCTCGTCCGGCTCGCCCAGGACGAGGGCCGCGAGCGCGCCCCGGCGGGCGAAGAGGAACAGGCGTCCGGCCGCGCTGCGGCCTTCGATGACGCCCTCCGCTTCACGGACGTCCTGGAGATAGTAGCGGAACGAGGCCAGCGCGGCCTCCTCCAGAGCGCCGTCCGCGGGGGGCGCTGCGAGCTCGACGAGGGCCAGTTTCGAGACGCCGGGAACGGCGGCGTATTTCGCGGTGTAGGCCACGGCGGGCGCTATCCGGCCGCCGTCCGCGACGGGCCGACCGAAGCCCCAGGCTTCGCCTTCGAGGAACGGCGATTCGTTGGCCGCGGCCACAGCGCCCTTGACGAAGCGGGCGCTCGAGGGGACCATGCCGTCGCGCGGCAGCCGTCCCAAGCCCTCGGGCCGGGCCGTGCCCGCCCCCGGGACGAGGCGCTCGACCGCCGCGGCGAACGCGGCGATCTCGTCCTCCTCGCAGTCCGGGCCCAGGACGTTGACCGTGAATGCGCCCCTGACCAAGGCGGCCTGGCCAGGGACGATCCAGCTGTCGGAAGAGACGCCGGGCACGGGCGTCTCGCCGCCCTCGAGCTTGGTCGAGTAGAGCCCGAAAGCGTCCTCGCCCGTGGCCATGCGGTAGATCTCGAGAGTGATCTCTTTTTCGCTGCCGCCGGCGGGCTTGTAGCGCGACACCGAGAGCTCCAGGAACCCGTAGGGCAGGACGATCTCGGCCCCGCCGTCGATGTAGCCGTAGAGCCCCTCGCGGTTGAACGTCTCCGCCGGGCCCGTCCGCGTCCAGCAGGGGATGCCGTCCGGCCCCCGCATGAGGGTGGCGGCCTCCGGCTTGCCTTTGCCGCAGGCCGCTAGGGCCGCGAACACCGCCACGATCGCGGCCAAGACGAGGGGAGGCCTTCTCATTCGCGCACTTCCTTCTCGACGGCTCTCTGAACGAGCGCCAACCGCTACCGCTCGATGGCCCCGATGTCGTTCGCGGCGCCCTTGGGCCGGGCCGTTCCGAGTTGGTCGGAGGTCTCGCGCCAGAACGTGTTCGCGTTCCGGGAGACCGTGATGACGCAGTGGTCGCCGACCGGGCCGCTCGTGAACGAGTTCCAGAAGTCGTCGCCCAGGACGGCCTGGCCGAGCCGGTCGCCGATGGCCGTGTCGAGGTCGTGCCAGAAGGCGACCCAGGCCGCGTTCTCGGGATTGGTCGGCCAGGTCACGGCCGGCCCGTACCAGGTCACGCCGGTCATGTCGCCGAACTCGGTCCCGAAGTCCTCCCCCAGGATGCCGCCGTAGAGGGAGCGGCACTTCAGGATGACGTGGTTGAGGAAGTCGTCCGTCGGCACCCCGAAGCCCGAGTAGCCTGCGTTGACGTAGGTGATGGAGTAGCTGGCGTTGGCGATCTTGTCCACGGCCAGGTCGGCCGGGGGATACCACAAAATGGCCGGCCCGCCGGCGTCCGTGCCGGCCGAGAGGGCCGTGGCGTGGAAGTGGGCCCCGCCGGCGTCGAGGACCTCCCCGATCGTCACGCCCTCCGCGTCGCCCGTCTTGGGCCAGCGCTTGCGGCTCGACATCATCCAGTCGGGGACGGGGACGAGGATGTGGCTGAAGTTGATCCGGCCGATGAGGTTATAGCCGCCGCTGTCGAAGTACAGGATGGACCCGGCGAACCAGTCCTCCGGCTCGCCGTTGAGGGTGTTGCCGACGACGATAGAGTTCTGGACCTCGACGTACTCCACGGTGTGGGCGTTGCCGACGGTCGCCGCGATGCCGCCGGCCATGTTCGGCTTGCCGCTGAAGACGGCCGCTTGCCCGGTCGTGGCGTTCTCGGCCACGGTGCAGGCCTTGAGGGTCAGCGACCCGCCGCCCATGTAGATGCCGGCCCCCCGGTAATAGAATTGCCCCATGTTCGGGATGTCGGGGTTGTCCTCGACGACGTTGCGGGCGATCGTGCAGTTGGTCAGGGTCATGCGGGCTAGGTTGTCGGGCCCGCCGCTCAGGGTGAAGATGCCGCCGCCGTAGGCGTGCTGGGCCGTGACCCGGTTGCCCGTGACGGCGCATCGCGTCAGGGCGGTGTCGTTGCCCCGGCCGTAGCCGTTGTCGGCCCCGCCGACCGAATAGATGCCGCCGCCGCCGGCCCCGGCCCCGAGGGCCCGGTTGCCGCTGACGACAGTGTCCTCGAGATCGAGCCCGTTGGAGTAGATGCCCCCGCCGTAGGTGCCGCGGTCCCGGCTCGAGGCGGTGTCCCCGACGCAGGTGTTGCCCGTGACGACGCAGTCGCGCAGCCGGGCCATGCCCCAGACGGCCAGGCCGCCGCCCCGGGCCAGGGTGTAGGGCTGTGTGCCGCCCGTGATGGCCTCGGCCTGGGAATAGCCGTCGGCGATGGTCACGTTGGACATGGTCAGGTTGCCGAACACGGCCAGGACCCGGGCGTGGACGGCCTCGCCGCCGCCCCACCGGAAAGTGATGCCGTGGGGGAGGTCGGAGGCGTCGATGACCACGGTCTTGCGGGCGTAGAGGGCCGACTTGCCGTAGTCGCGGTCGACGTAGCCCGAGTAGACGTTGGAGACATAGACCTCGCCCTTGAGGACCGAGTGTTCCTCGCCGACGATGGTCAGCACGATCGTGCCGCCGTCGAGCGAGGGATCGAACGTGATGACCTCGCCCGAGCCGGCCGCATCGAGGGCCGAGCGCAGGGTGATCGTCCCGGCCGCGGGCGTCGCCGAGTCCTCGAGCGAGTTGACGATGAGGTCGGGGTCCGGTTCGTTGCCGTCCTTCGCGGAGCAGCCGAAGGCGGCCAGGGCCGCGGCCAAAGCCAGAACGCCCAGAAAGCGGGGGATGCGCGTCATGTCCGTTCCTCCTTGTCGACCGTGGCTCCAGTATAGGCCGGGGCCGCCGGCATTACAAATCCCCC
>CAZFZU010000019.1:0-52612 GCA_964523615.1 uncultured Eubacteriales bacterium
AAAAAAAAGCCCCGGAAGGAGGTCCTTCCGGGGCCTTCGGGCGTGCGGGCGAAGAGGGCTATTCGGCCATCTTCTTGTAGGATTCGTAGCGCTTGCGGGACTCCTCGGCGGCCCGCGCGAAGAGCTCCTTGGCGATGTCGGGATACTGCTGGACGAGGGTCTTGTACCGGGTCTCGTTCTTGAGGAAGGCCTCGTACTCGAGCTTGGGCTCCTTGGAGTCGAGTTGGAGCGGGTTCTTGCCTTCCTTGGCCAGGAGCGGATTGAAGCGGTAGTTGATCCAGTAGCCCGTGTCCACGGCCAGCTTCTGCTCGGCCTGGGACTTGCTCATGTCGATGCCGTGGTTGATGCAGGGCGAATAGGCGATGATGAGCGAGGGGCCCGGATAGGCTTCGGCCTCGAGGAAGGCCCGCAGGCACTGGTTCATGTTGGCGCCCATGGCCACCGAGGCGACGTAGATGTAGCCGTAGCTCATGGCCATCCGGCCGAGGTCCTTCTTGGAGGTCTTCTTGCCCGAGGCGGCGAACTTGGCCACCGAGCCGGTCGGAGTCGCCTTGGAGGCCTGGCCGCCGGTGTTGGAGTAGACCTCGGTGTCGAGGACGAGGACGTTGACGTTGCGGTTCATGGCCAGGACGTGGTCGAGGCCGCCGTAGCCGATGTCGTAGGCCCAGCCGTCGCCGCCGATGCACCAGACGCTCTTCTCGACCAGGAAGTCCTTGAGCTCGGCGATCTTGGTCAGGTACGGTTTGGCCCCGTTGGCCGAGGCGAGGGCCGCCGGCAGGGCGGCCACGACGGCCTTGGCCGCGGCCTTGGCTTCGGCGCCGACGTCGGCCCAGGCCCCCTTCATCTTGCCCAGGGCGTCCGTCAGGGCCGGGGTCGTCCCGGCGGCCAGGGCGCCCTCGATCGAGGCCAGGAGGAGGCGGCGGTTGGCATCGACGGCCAGGCGCATGCCGAAGCCGTATTCGGCGTTGTCCTCGAACAGCGAATTGCCCCAGGCGGGCCCCTTGCCCTCGACCGTCTGGGCGTAGGGGCAGGTCGGGAAGGTGCCGCCGTAGATCGAGGAACAGCCCGTGGCGTTGGCGATGATCATGCGCTCGCCGTAGAGCTGGGAGGCCAGCTTGACGTAGGGCGTCTCGCCGCAGCCGGCGCAGGCGCCGCTGAACTCGAACAGGGGCCGCAGGAACTGGCTGCCCTTGAGAGTGTCGGGCTTGACGCCGTCGAGGACGTTGTCGGGCAGCTTGTCGAAGAACTCGGCCTTGGCCGCCTCGCCGGCCGCCCGCAGCTCGGCGATGGGGGTCATGACCAGGGCCTTGGTCTTGGCCGGGCAGACCTGGGCGCAGGAGCCGCAGCCGACGCAGTCTTCGATGTAGACCTGCTCGCGGTAGAGCAGGCCGCGGTCGTTCTTGGTGTTGGACGGGATGGTCGTGAACCCGGCCGGGGCGCCGGCCAGGTCCTTGGGGTCGATCTGCTTGGCCCGGATCGTGGCGTGGGGGCAGACGAAATTGCATTGGTTGCACTGGATGCAGTTCTCGGGGAGCCACTTCGGGCTCTCGGTGGCGATGCCGCGCTTCTCGAGACGGGCCGTGTTGGTCGGGACGGCCCCGTCGAGCGGCATCTGGGAGACCGGCAGGAGGTCGCCCTTGAACCGGGTCACCGGGTCGATGACGTTCCTGGCGTAGTCGGAGGCGTCGGGGGGGACTATCTGGATGACCGGGGCCGACTTCGTGATCCGGGCCGGGACGGGCACGGCCTCGAGGGCCTGGGCGCCGCGATCGATGGCGTCCCAGTTCATCCGGACGACCTCCTGGCCCTTGCGCCCGTAGGTCTTCTCGACGGCCTTCTTCATGTAGCCGATGGCCTCGGCCTCGGGCAGGACCCCCGAGAGCTTGAAGAAGCCGGCCTGCATGATGGAGTTGATGCGCACTCCGAGGCCCAGCTCGGCGGCGATCTTGTAGGCGTCGATGGCGTAGACCTTGACCTTCTTGTCGATGATCGTCCGCTGCATGTCCTCGGTCAGGTGTTCGAAGACCTCGGCCGCCGGCCAGTCGCAGTTGATGAGGAAGGTGCCGCCCTCGCGGATGCCCTCGAGGATGTCGAGGCGACCGATGTAGGATGGCTTGTGCAGGGCGACGAAATCGACCGTGTTGAGGAAGTACTGGGACTGGATGGGGTGCTTGCCGAAGCGCAGGTGCGAGATGGTCACCCCGCCCGACTTCTTGGAGTCGTACTGGAAGTAGCCCTGGCCGTACATGTCCGTGTGGTCGGAGATGATCTTGATGGAGTTCTTGTTGGCCCCGACCGTGCCGTCCGAGCCGTAGCCGAAGAACTTGCAGCGGACGGTGCCCGGGAGCTCGGTGTCGAGGACCGGGCCGACGGGGATGGACTTGTGGCTGACGTCGTCGGTGATGCCGACCGTGAAGCCGTGGAAGGCCGCGCCGTCGAGGTGGTCGTAGACGGCCTTGACCTGGGCCGGCGTGAACTCCTTGGAGGACAGGCCGTAGCGGCCGCCGATGATCTTGATCGGGCGGCCGGCCAGGGCGACCTTGACGTCGAGATAGAGCGGCTCGCCGATGGCCCCGGGTTCCTTGGTCCGGTCGAGGACGGCGATGGCCTTGACCGTCGGCGGCAGGGCCGCGGCCAGGGCCTGGACGTCGAAGGGCCGGTAGAGCCGGACCTTGACCAGGCCGAGCTTGGCGCCGCGGGCGTTGAGGTGGTTGATGGTCTCCTCGGCCGTCTCGGCGCCCGAGCCCATCATGACGATGACCTTGTCGGCGTCGGGGGCGCCGAAGTAATCGAACAGGTGGTAGCGCCGGCCGATGGCCTGGCCGACCTTGTCCATATAGTGCTGGACCAGCCCGGGGGCCGCGTCGTAGTGGACGTTGACCGTCTCGCGGCCCTGGAAATAGACGTCGGGATTCTGCTGGCCGACCTTCTGCATGGGCCGCTCGGGATTGAGGGAGCGGAGCCGGAACTCCTCGAGATACTGGGGCTCGAAGAGGTCGCGGAGGGTGTCGTAGGACACGAGGTCGACCTTCTCGAGGACGTTCGAGGTCCGGAAGCCGTCGAAGAAGTGGAGGAACGGGATCTTGGTCCGCAGGGTGGCCAGGTGGGCCACGATGGCCAGGTCCTGGGCCTCCTGGACGGAGCCGGCGCAGGTCATGGCGAAGCCCGTGTTGCGGGCGGCCATGACGTCGCTGTGGTCGCCGAAGATGGACAGGGACTGGGCGGCCAGGGAGCGGGCCGAGACGAGAAAGACGGTCGGCAGCATCTCGCCGGCGATCTTGTGCATGTTCGGCAGCATCAGCATGAGGCCCTGGGAGGCCGTGAAGGTCGTCGTCAGGGCGCCGGCCGACAGCGAGCCGTGGACCGCGCCCGAGGCGCCGCCCTCCGACTGCATCTCGACGACGTCCACCTTCTGTCCGAAGATGTTCTTGCGGTCGTGGGCCGACCACTCGTCGGCCAGCTCGCCCATCGTCGACGACGGCGTGATGGGGTAGATGGCCGCCACCTCGGAATACGCGTAGGCGACGTGCGTCGCCGCGGTGTTCCCGTCGATGGTCTGCATATTCCTCTTCTTCTCGTCCATGGACAACTCCTTTGCGCGATATGGTCGAACGTCCGCGGGCGACGTTGCGGGCTACTCCTTGAGCTCCGTCCGGCCTTCCAGGGCTTTCTTGATGGTCACCTGGTCGGCGAAGTCGAGGTCCGAGCCGACCGGCAGGCCCATGGCCAGCCGGGTGATGAGGACGCCGTACCGCCTGAGCTCCCGGACGAGGTAGAGGGCCGTGGCCTCGCCCTCGACGGTCGGGTTCGTGGCGATGATGATCTCCTTGAAAGCCCCCTCCTCGATCCGCTTGGTCAACTTGCCCAGCCGCAGCTCGTCCGGGCCGCGGCCCTTGAGCGGCGACAGGGCCCCGAGGAGGACGTGGTAGCGGCCGCCGAAGGCCCCCGTCCGCTCGATCGAGGAGATGTTGAAGGGCTCCTCGACGATGCACAGGGCGTCGTCCGAGCGCTGGGTGTCGGTGCAGATCTGGCAGGGGTCGACATGGGTGATGCTGTTGCAACGGGAGCAGTAGAAGATGCGGCGCTTGGCCTCGCGGATGGCCTCGGCCAGGCGGTCGGTGTCCTCCGACGGCAGGCCCAGGAAATGGAAGGCGATGCGCTGGGCGGTCTTGGCCCCGATGCCGGGGATGCGGCGCAGCTCTTCGATGAGGTCGTGGAGAGGCTGGGCGTACTCGAACATCAGCCGAGCCCCGGGATCTTCAGGCCGGCCCCGAGGCCGCCGAGCTTGTGGGCCAGGGCCTCGTCGACCTTGGCAGCGGCGTCGTTGAAAGCGGCCACGACGAGGTCCTGGAGCATCTCGACCTCGTCGCGGACGACGACCTCGGGGTCGATGCGGATGGACTGGAGGGCCTTGTGGCCGTCGAGGACGACGGTCACCATGCCGCCGCCGCTCGAACCCTCGACCCGCAGGGCCGCCAGCTCCTGCTGGAGCCGGTCCTGCATCTCCTTGGCCGTCTTGAGCATCTTCTGGAGGTCCATGACGTTCTTCATGCGCCGTTCTCCGTGGGCCCGCCGCCCTTGGGGCCGGGATCGCGGGCCGGGATGGGATCCGCCGAAACGACCTGGGCCCGGAACTTGTCCATGAAGAACTTCACGGCCGGGTCCTTGAGGGCCGTTTCGAGCTCGCGGCCGGGCCGGATGGGGCCCCCGGCGGCCTCCCCTTCCTCGGCGAAGCGGACCTTGGTCTCCCGGCCCAGGACCTCGGAGGCGGCTTTCTCGACGGCCCGGATGTCCTTCTCCTGGATGCTGGTCACGAAGAAGCCCCGGCCGCTGCCGAACAGGACCTCGAGGGTGTTGTCCTTGATCAGGACCGTGGAGAATTGCCCCAACAGGGCCGCCAGCGGGGCCCGGTCGACGGCCAACTTCTCGAGGACCCGGGCGAAGGCGTCCTTGCCGGAGGGCGCGGCGGCCGGCTTGGCCGGGGCCGGGGTCGGCGGCTCGGCCGGACCCGCGGCGGGAGCGGTCGGGGGGGGAGCGGGGCGTTGGGGGGACCGGGGCGCGCCGGGCGCGGCCGCCGGGCGGGGCGCGGGCCTCGCGGGCGGTCCGTCCGGCCGAAGAGAAGCGACGTCCTTGATGAGCTCCCGGATGGGCACGATCCTGCGGAAATGGCATAGCTTGACCAGGAAGGCCTCGAGATAGATGCGCGGCATAGCCGAGTACTTCAAGCCGGGCTCGGCCTGTTGGAGGGCCAGGAGGTAGCGCAGGAGGTCCTCGGCCGAGACCTTGGCGGCTTCGTCCCGGAGGGCCTGCAGCCCTTCGGGGCTGAGGGGCATGAGGTCGCCGGGCTTGTCGACGGTCCGGACGAGGAGAAGGGCCCGGAAGTGCTCGATGAGCTTGCCGAAGACGAACCGAAGGTCGTAGCCCGAGGCGATGACCTCCTCGACCAGGCCGAAGACGGCCTCCGGCCGCTCGTCGAGCACGGCGCCCGAGAAGCGGAACAGGACGTCGGGGCCGATCGTCCCCAGGATGGTCTTGAGGGCCTCGTCGTCGACGCTCTTGCCGCTGAAGGCGACGGCCTGGTCGAGCAGGCTCTGGGCGTCCCGCATGCTGCCGTCGGCGGCCCCGGCGATCAGGGACAGGCCGGCCGGCGTGATGGTGATCTCTTCCCGGCGGGCGATCTCCATGAGGTGGTTGATGATGTCCTTGTGGGAGATCTTGCGGAACTCGAAGTGCTGACAGCGGGAGACGATGGTCGCCGGGACCTTGTCGAACTCCGTCGTGGCGAAGACGAAGACCGTGTTCGGCGGCGGCTCCTCGAGCGTCTTGAGGAGGGCGTTGAACGCGGCGTCCGAAAGCATGTGGACCTCGTCGACGATGAGGACCTTGTACCGGGTGTAGGCCGGCCGGTACTTGACCATCTCCCGGATGGGCTCGATCTCGTCGACCTTGCGGTTCGAGGCGCCGTCGATCTCCAGGACGTCGATGGCGGCGCCCGAGTGGATGGAACGGCAGGCCTCGCAGGCGGGCTCGGACTTGGCCCGGGGATCGTCCTCGCCCCAGACGGCGCACGGATGCGGCGTGGGCGCAGGGCCGCGGAGGCAGTTCAGGGACTTGGCCAGGATGCGGGCCACGGTCGTCTTGCCCGTGCCCCGGACGCCCGAGAACAGGTAGGCCTGGGCGATGCGGCCTGAGGCGATGGCGTTCTGGATGGTCTGGACGACGGACCTCTGCCCGACGACCTCCTCGAACAGCTGAGGCCTGTATTTGCGCGCGAATATCTCGTAGGACATGGGTTTCAGGCCGTCCGCGGACGGATGGTAATCCGGGGTTTCCCCCAAAAAGTAAAGCTTATCTTAGCACAATCCGGCCGAATTTCAAGGAAAAGGATTATAATGTCGCCGTGCAGCCGCGCGCGCTCAGCCTGGCCCGGGTCCACCTGGCCGTGATCCTGTTCGGTTTCCCCGGGCTGTTCGGGAAATGGCTGGCCCTGTCCCCCGCCGCGATCGTCCTCGGCCGCGTCGCTTTCGCCGCGGCGGCCCTGGCCGCCGTCCTCGCGGCCGGCCGGACCGGCTTCCGCGTCGCGGGACGCCGGGACCTGGCCCGGCTCGTCCTGTGCGGGCTCGTCCTGGCCCTCCACTGGACGGCCTTCTTCAAGTCCGTCCAGGTCTCCTCGGTCGCCGTGGGGCTCCTGGCCTATTCGAGCTTCCCGGTCTTCACGGCCTTCCTCGAGCCCCTCCTCTTGAAGGAGCGCTGGGAGCCGGCCAGCTTGGTCTTCGCCCTGATGTGCGTCCTCGGCGTGGGCCTGATCGTGCCCCGGTTCGATCTCACCGACGCCGTCCTCCGGGGGGTCCTTTGGGGCCTGCTGGCCGGACTGACCTTCGCCTTCCTGAGCGTCCTCGACCGCGACTTGGCCGCCAGGCATCCGAGCCTGAGAGTGGCTTTCTACCAAGACCTCGTCGCGGCCCTCGTCCTCCTGCCGGTCGTCCTGACGCGGGGGGGTTCGCTGTCGTTACGGGACCTTGTCCTGCTCGCCGTCCTCGGCGTCGTCTGCACGGCCCTGGCCCACACCCTGTTCATCGAGGGCATGAAAGGCGTCGGGGCCCGGACGGCCAGCGTGCTCAGCGCCCTCGAGCCCGTTTACGGCATCCTGCTGGCGCTCGTCTTCCTGAAAGAAAGCCCCTCCCTGAGAACGGTCTCGGGAGGGGCGGTCGTCTTGGCCGCGGCCCTGGCCGCCACGGTCCGGGCCCGGCGGCCGGCCTAAGTCCTGTCGGTCTTCTTGCGGACCGGCTTCGCGGCGGGCGCGGCCTTGGCTTTGGCCTCCTCGGCCTTCTGCCTTTTCTCGAGCTCGGCTTTCTCCTGCCCGTGCTTCGCCTTCAGCTCGCCGATCCGGGCCGAGGCCTGCTCCTCGAGCTTCCGCTTCTCGTCCTCGCTCCGGACCCGGGCCTTCTCCTCGTCGGTCCGCCGCCGGACCTCCCGGATCTCGGCTTCCTGGCTGTCGCGCATGAGCCAGCGTTCCTGCTCGTGGTCCTCGCGCACGGCCTCCGTTTCGCCCCGGACCGGCCGACGGTAGATGCGGGGCGTGTCGCCGCCCGAGAGCCGCCGCTCGGCGCTCTCCGGATCGAGGACCTCGCGCGGCTTGGCCGCTTCGTTGCGCCGGACGGGGGGCTTGGACAGGATGAGGTCGGTCCCTTCTTCCCTCTGCTCCCCGGCCCGTCCCGGGTCCTTCAGGGTGTATCGCTCGACTTCGCGGTCGGTCATGCGGCGGACGACCTCGCGGTCGACGCCCTCGTTGACGACCCGGTCGCTTCGGTCCTCGATGTTGACCCGCAGGCTGGTCATGTTGACGATGGTCAGGTTCCGCTCGACCGGCAGGACCCGGCGGTCGAGGCTGCGGTCCAGGAAGTAGCGGCCATGGACGAAGTTCCAGCGATCGCCGGGGATGTCCCAGCGGTGGCCCCCGAATCCCCGCCCGCGGACGAAATCGACGCCGGGCGGCAGCGGGGCCCACCCGATGTGGGCGTCGCCCCAGCGCCAAGCCACCCAGGCCGGGCCCCAGACGACGTCGGGCACCCAGAACCAGCCCAGGCGCCTGTCCCAGCCCCAGCGGCCGTAATGGAAGGCGATCCAGCCCCAGCGCTCGAGCGAGACCCAGGTCCAACCGTGATCCGTCCAGGCCCAGTGTCCCCGGGTGTAGGGCCGCCAGCCGTAGCCGACGTTGCCCGGGATCCAGACGTAGCCGTACGGCCGGTAGGAGACCCACATGCCGTGGGGCTGGAGCTCGTTGTAGAAATAAGCGCTGTCGAGGTCGTCGTAGCGGTCGTACCGGTCGGTCCGGTCGTAGTAGTCGTCGTAGTCCCGGCCGTAGCGGCCGGATTCGTCGTAGGGGACGTACCGGATGCAAGCCGCCCCGAGAAGGGCGACGATCAAGGCCAAGACGGCCAGCCCAAGCGTCTTTTTCATCTTCATCCTCCTACTCCGAGATTAAGCAAGGAATGTGCCAAGGACACTCCCCTGCCGGCCGCCGGCCTTCAGGAGGCGCGCCGTCCTCCGGAGAGGACAGTCGCTCGAGGGGCCGGCTCAGGCCAGCCGCTTGAAGACGGTCTTGATGCGCTTGAGGGCCCAGTTGAGGTCCTTTTCCCGGATGATCAGCGGCGGCGCCAGCCGGAGGACGTTGTCGTGGGTCTCCTTGCAAAGCAGCCCTTCCTTCATCAGCTCTTCGCAGAAGCGGCGGGCCCCGCCGGCGGCGGCGTGGAGCTCGATGCCGATGAGCAGGCCGCGGCCGCGGACCTCCTTGATGTGGCGGCTGCGGACCTTGCGCAGCTTGTCCATGAAGGACCGGCCGCGCTCGGCGGCGTTCTCGACCAGGTTCTCCTCGCGGATGACCCGGATGCTCTCGCGGGCCACGGCGCAGGCCAGGGGATTGCCGCCGAAGGTCGAGCCGTGCTCGCCGGGCTTGAAGACCCCGAGGACCTCCTTGTCGGCCAGGACGGCGGAAACGGGGTAGCAGCCGCCGCCGAGCGATTTGCCGACGATGACCATGTCGGCCCGCACGCCCTCGTGCTCGCAGGCGAAGAGCTTGCCCGTCCGGCCGAGACCGGTCTGGATCTCGTCGGCGATGAACAGGATGTTGTGCTTCTTGCAGATCTCGGCCGCCCGCTTGAGGTAGCCGTCGGGCGGGATGAGGATGCCGGCCTCGGCCTGGATGGGCTCGACCAGGAAGGCCGCCGTGTTCGGCGTGATGGCCCGTTCCAAGGCCTCGGCGTCCCCGAACGGGACGATGGGGAAGCCGGGGGTGAACGGCCCGAAGTCCCGGCGGTAGAGGGGCTCCGTCGAGAAGCTGATGACGGTGACCGTGCGGCCGTGGAAGTTGTTGGAGCAGGCGATGATCTCAGCCTGGTCCTGGGGGATGCCCTTCTTCTGGTAGGCCCACTTGCGGGCCGCTTTCACGGCCGTCTCGACGGCCTCGGCGCCCGAATTCATGGGCAGGACCATGGAGTAGCCGGCCAGCTCGCAGAGCTCGCGGGCCAGGAGCGGCCACTGGTCGTTGCGGAAGGCCCGGGAGGTCAGGGTCAGCGTCTTGGCCTGGGCGACGAGGGCCTTGACGATCCGCGGGTGGCGGTGGCCCTGGTTGACGGCCGAGTAGGCGCTCAGGAAATCGAGGTACTTCTTGCCCTCGACGTCGTGCATCCAGATGCCCTGGGCCCGGTCGATGACGACGTCGAGCGGGTGGTAGTTGTGGGCTCCGTAGAGGTCCTCGATGGCGATGAGGTCTTTGCTGTCCATGCGGCGGCTCCTTCGACGAGTGTTGACTGGCGGAGAGGGCGGGATTCGAACCCGCGGTGCACCTTGCGGCACACACACGCTTTCCAAGCGTGCTCCTTAAACCGCTCGGACACCTCTCCGATCCGGGAACGGGGCGCGCGGAGGCGCTCCGGACAGGCCAACCTTACCAGAAAAGGGCCGCCCGGTCAACGCGCGGCGGGCTCAGGCGGGGCCGCGCTCGCGCCGGTGGATGTTGATGAGGTCCTTGAGCAGGGCCGCCGCGGCGCCCCGCGGGTTGGAGCGCCCCCCGGTCACCGTGACCGTGCCCATGGAGTCGGTGTAGAACGAGATGCCCTTCTCGGTTCCGTCGACGCGATAGAGGGGGTGGGTCGGCTCGAGCACGGACGGCCGGACGTCCAGGCTCCAGCGCTCCCCCTTGCGGCCCGGAGCGGCCGTGGCCAGGAGCTTGACCGTCCGGCCCTCGGCCCGGGCGGTCCGGACGAAATCGCCCGTCAGGCCGTCGATGCCCAGGACGTGGACGTCGGCGAGGACGTAGGCGGCGTCGAGGCAGGCGTTGGTGATGAGGAGGATCTTGCAGGCCGTGTCCCAGCCCCCGACGTCGTGGCTCGGATCGGGCTCCGCGATGCCCTTGTCCTGGGCCTCTTTGAGGGCCTCCGCGTAGGCCAATCCTTCGCCCATGCGGGTCAGGATGTAATTGGAAGTCCCGTTGAGGACCCCCTGGATGCCCTCGATGCGGGTCCCGGCGAGCGAGACCAGACCGACGTCGATCGTCGGCAGGGCCGCGGCCGTGGCCCCGCTGAAGCGGAGGAGGACGCCATTGGCCGCGGCCAGGGCCCGCAGCTCCGGCAGCCCGACGACCAGGGCCCCCTTGCTGGCGACGACGGCGTTCCAGCCGCCCCGCAGGGCCCCCGAGATGTACGACAGCCCCGGCTCCCCCGTGCGGAGGTTCGACACGGTGCACTCGACGAGCGTGCCGCCCGGGCCAAGCCCAGCGATGACGTCGGTCGCCCGCAGGCCTTCGCGCCAGGCCGGATTGCCCGCCGTCCAGTCGTCGCCGCCGCGGGAGAGATGACGGACGTCGAGCGGGGCGCCGGTGTGGAAGCAGCCCTCGGCCCGGGCCACCGCCAGGACCTCGGGCGCGAGGCCGTAGCGGCGGCGCAGCTCCTCGCCCTTGTCGCGCAGGAGCGAGACGAAGGCCCGGCCGACGTGGCCGAAGCCGGTGACGACGAGGGGGACCTTCAGCATGGCGGGGACATCGTTGGCGGAGAGGGCGGGATTCGAACCCGCGATCCCAATCGCTCGAGATAACGGTTTTCGAGACCGTCGCCTTCAACCACTCGGCCACCTCTCCGCAATAACGGGGACACGGAACGGGACACGATTATAACCGAAACGCCCGCCTCTTTCTACGGGCCCGGAAGAAATCGCGCATCAGGGCGGCCGCCTCCTCCGCCAGGACCCCTCCGACGACCTCGGGCCGGTGGTTGAGCCGTTCGAAGGGGAAGCGCAGGACGGACGAGACGGCCCCGGCCTTGGGATCGTCCGCGCCGTAGACGATCCGCCGCACCCGGGCCTGGACGGCGGCCCCCAGGCACATGGCGCAGGGCTCGACGGTGATGAACAGATCGCAATCCGGGAGTCGGTAATTGGCGGCCCGACGGGCGGCCCGTCTGAGGGCCACGATCTCGGCGTGGGCCGTGGGATCGGACGAGGCGACCGGCCGGTTGGCGCCGCGGGCCACGATGGCGCCGTCCCTGACGATCACGGCCCCGACCGGGACCTCGCCGGCCGCGGCGGCCCGGGCGGCCAGCCGCAGGGCCCTGGCCATGATCTCACGGTCGTCCATGTCCCGCCGATTCTATCGCGGCCGGGGGAACTAGGCAAGGCCGGGCTTTCGGTCTATAATCGGCGCCATCTTATCCAGGAGGACGGCGATGGAACGGTTCGAATGCCTGGCCTGCGGCCCGCTCGCGGAGCGCGATCCCTACTCCCCCTTCTGCCCGGGCTGCGGGCAGCCGATCTTCGTGGCCCCGTCCGGACGGCCGGGGGGCGCCGTCCTCCGCGAGGACCGCCGCCTGGCCCTCGAGGCCTTCCAGGACCTCCTGCCGCTCGAGCGCGTCGACCCGGAGCTCAGCCTCGGCGAGGGCTGGACGCCGCTCGTCCGCCTGGGCCGCATCGGCCGGGCCCTGGGCCTCGCCGCGCTCTTCGGCAAGAACGAGGCCCAAAACCCGACCGGGAGCTTCAAGGACCGGGGCACGGCCGTGGCCGTCCAGAAGGCCGTCGCCCTCGGCCGGCCCCGCATCGGCACGGTCTCGACGGGCAACATGGCCGCCTCGACGGCCGCTTACGGGGCCCGGGCGGGGCTGCCGACCTTCGTTCTTTTGAAGGAGGGCACGTCCCTGACGAGCCTGCGGGCGGCCGGCGTCCACGGGCCGCGGCTCATCGCCGTCGAGGGCGATTACGGCGCGGCCTTCCGGGCCAGCCTCGACCTCGGCCGGAAGCTCGGCATCACCTTCATGAACTCCATCGACCCCTACCGCCTGGAGGGCTACAAGGTCACCGCTTTCGAGATCTTCGTCCAGCTCGGCCGCCGGCTGCCCGGCACGGTCGTCGTGCCGCTGAGCTCGGGCGGGCACCTGCTCGGCCTCATGCGCGGCTTCGCCGACCTCGAGCGCGAAGGGCTCGCCCCTGGCTATCCCCTCGTCGCGGGCGTCCAGGCCGCGGGCTGCGCCCCGCTCGTCAAGGCCTTCGCGGCCGGGCGTGCCTCTTTCGAGCGCTGGCCGGAGCCGCGGACGATCGCCCACGCCATCTCCAATCCGACCCCGCCCGCGGGCGAGGCCGTGCTCCGCACGATCCGGGACCGTCGCGGCGTCCTGGTCGCCGTGTCCGACGAGGACATGCTCCGGGCCCAGCGCGAGCTGGCCTCGGCCGAAGGGCTGTTCGTCCAGCCGGAATCGGCCACGACCTTGGCGGCCCTGGCGCGCCTGAGGGAGGCCGGCGCCCTCGACGAGAGCCGCGGACCGGTCGTCCTGGTCCTTACAGGAAGCGGGATGAAGGCGCCGGCGGCCCTGGAAACGGCGCCCATCGCCATCCACCGCTTCCCGCTGGCCGGCCTGGAGGCCGGGCTGGCCGGTCTGCTCTGACCGGCTAGGCCTTGTCCATCAGGAACTCGAAGATCTTGTCCCGGTTAGGGAACAGCGCCGGCGTCCCTCCCGTGTGGACGAAGACGACCTTGTCCGTCGGGTTGAAGAAGCCGGTCTTGACGAGGTCGATGAGGCCGACCATGGCCTTGGCCGTGTAGACCGGGTCGAGGACGATACCCTCCGTCTGGAAGACGAGCCGGATGACCTCGGCCACCCCCCGGTCGACTTTGCCGTAACCTTCGCCGAGATACTCGTCGAAGACGACGATGTCGCCGGGCAGGACCTCGAGCCCCAGGCCGAGGGCGTCGTCGGTGGCCCGGGCGATCTCCAGGACGTCCTCCGAGAACGGTCCTTTCGGGTCGGACACACTGACGCCGAGGACGCGGCAACCCGAGGTCATGGCCCGGGCCCCGACCAGAAGCCCCGCCTGGGTGCCGCCCGAGCCGGTGGCGTGGATGACGTAGTCGGGCTCGGCCCCGCCGGAGCGCATCTCGTCGAGGATCTCCGCGAAGGCGGCCACGTAGCTCACGGCCCCGAGGGGCGCGGTCATGTCGCCCCGGACGAGGGAGCCGCCGACGGGCACGAGATAGGGGGTATGGCTGCGGCCCTTCATCTCCCGGCCGATCTCCTGGAGGATCTCCATGGCCTGGGGGGCCTTGACGATCCTGCCCTTGTCGACCGGGGCGAACCGGATGTCGGCCCCCAGAATGATGTCGAGCAAGACGTTGCCGTCGGCGGTAGCCGGCTGGTCGGGGGGCTTGAACAAGACCAGCACGGGCTTGAGGCCGAAGGACTTTGCCGCGGCGGCCGTCTGCATGCACCAATTGGACTGGACGCCGGCCCAGGTGACGACGACGTCGGCCTTCTTCTCCAACATGTCGCGGACGATGAACTCGAGCTTGCGCGACTTGTTGCCGCCGAAGGCCAGCCCGGTCAGGTCGTCCCGCTTGATGTAGATCTCGGGCCCGCCGATGCGGGCCGACAGGCGGCTCAGCCTGCGCAGGGGCGTCGGGCGGTGGATGAGATCGACCCGGGGGAAGCGCTCGATGCGGCCGATGACGTCGTCGATGGTGTGGGGCATGGGGTCCTCCGCCCGCCTAGAGTACCAGAATCCGGGCCGGAAAAGAACCGTCAGTCCTGGTCCGGAAAGCCGACCAGGGCGCCTTCGGGCGCCTCGTCGAAGACCAGGTCCGCCGTCCGGTAGAAACGCCGGCCGCCCCGCTTGAGGGCGCCCCAGGCGGCGGCCATGACGGCCGCGAAGACCAGTCCGCGGCGCGGTCCGGCCAGAACGGCCTTCTCCCACGCGGCCAGGGCCGTCCCCGCCAGGATCAGGCCGATGAGGACGGGCACAGCGGTGAATTGGAGCTTGAGGCGTCCCGGCACCCAGGAACAGGCGAAGGGGACCTTGCGGTAGCGATAGAACAAAGCTTCCAGCCCGACGGCGGAGACGATCAGCCCGAAGGCGGCGTGGAGGGCGGCCGTGGCGGCGTCCCAGAGGAAGGCGTGGACGACGAAGACGGCCAGGAACAGGGGCCCGAGGAAGGCCAGCCCGACCGCCTTCTTGAGCCCCGAGGCGTAACGGGCCGTCCGTCCCGTCTCGGCCAGCCGGAACACCCAGTTGGCCTCCAGGGCGGCCGGCCGGTCGGCGACGATCCGGACGCCCGTAAGGACGGCGAAAGCGACGAGGAGGGGCAGGACGAGGAAGAGGCCGTTGTCCGGACTGAGCGAGCGGAGGGCGGACCTGTTTGCCGCCAGCAGGACGGTCAGCAGGGCCGCGCCGACGGCCAGGTAATAAACGAGGGCCATCCGCTGCGGGGGGCTCGAACGGAGCGTCCCGGAGAAGAAGCCGGCCACGGCCCGCTCCTCCGGCCGGCGAAAGACGGTCCGGGCCAGGACAAGGCGGACGGCCTCCCGGAGCCCCCCCCCGGCCCGGCCGCCCTTCCCGACCTCCAGGGTCCGCAGGACGTGGCGGCGGTAGCTGAGGACGCTGGCGCCGAGGAAGAAAGCCGCGGACACGGCCACCGCGAGGACGGCCGTCCGGGCCTGGGCCTCGAACACGGCGTCGCGCGTGCCGAGCAGGACCTCGTAGAGGCCGACGAACCACAGCGGAGGGAAACGGAAGACGAACGGGTGCCGGGTCTCCTTGAGGAGCTCGAGGTCGCGGAAGAGGCCGGCCACGACCGAGGGGGCGGCCACGAAGCTGAGAAGGAAGAAGACGGCCCCGGCGATGAGCGCGAAGCGGACGGCCAGGGCCGACCGGCGATAGAGGCCCTCCGGAAGGACGGCCATGAGCAGGGCCTGCAGGGCGACGACGGCGAACAGGACCGCGAAACAGGCGGCGAAGCCGGCCAGGACGTGGGCGGCGACGTAGCGCCCGGCCACGGCCAGCGTGTCGCCCCGCCACTGGGCGAGGTAGATCGAGAACAGGACCGAGGAGGGGCCGCTCATGGCCGCCGAGAACGCGGCCGCGAACAGGACGAACGAGGCCACCTTGGCGGCGAAGACCGTCCGCAGCCGGACGGGCAGCGGCGTGAGGTTGAGGAAGTCCCGCCGGTCGGGGAAAAGGACGTCCCACTCGAGCAGGGTGATGACGCCGAAGGCGAGCATCATCAGCGTCAGCAGATAGGATTTCTCCTGCCAGGACCGTCCGGTATCCGGCACGAAATGGTACTTGAAGAGCATGAGCTCCGAGGCCCAGAAGAAGAACACGGCCAGGAGGGCCAGGGCGACGATGAGCCGTTCCTTCATCTGGTCCTCGAACTCGACCAGGTCGTTGTGGAACAGGCGCTCGAAGAAATGCCGGGTCAGCAGGGCGAACGGCCCCGGACCGGCTCCCCCGCCCGCCATCGGCCTATCCCCCGCCCTTCATGGCCAGGACCAGGCGTCCGGCGATCTCGTCGGTGTCGTCGCGGAGGACGAGCTGGCTGAAGATCTCGGCCAGCGACGGCAGGTGCATGAGCCGACGCAGGTTCTCGACGGAGTCGTTGGCCACGATCTCGCCCTTGTGCAGGATGACGACCTTGGTGCAGATCTTCTCGGTGACCTCGAGGACGTGCGAGGAATAGATGACGGTCTTGCGCTCGGCCGCCAGCCGGCGGATGAGGTCGCGGACGACCAGGGCCGTGGTCACGTCGAGGCCGGACAGGGGCTCGTCGAGGAGCAGGACGTCGGGATCGTGGATGAGGGCGGCCGCGAGCAGGACCTTCTGGCGCATGCCCTTGGAGAAGGAGGCCAGCGGGCCGTACATGTCCGATTCGAGGTCGAAGACCCGCAGGAAGGCCAGGGTCTTGTCCCGGACCTCGCCTTCGCCGAGGCCGCGCAGCCGCCCGACGAGGCGGAGATAATCCGCGGCGCTGAGATGGGGATAGATCTCGGACTGCTCCGGGACGTAGCCGATCCGCCGCTTGAAGGCCCTCAGGTCGTGCCGGACGTCGCGGCCCTCGAACAGGATCTCCCCGCGGGTCGGTTCAAGCAGGCCGGCCAGCATGCGGATGGTCGTCGTCTTGCCCGCGCCGTTCGGGCCGAGATAGCCCAGGACCTCGCCCGGGCCGACCGTGAAACTGACGTCCTTGACGACGGTGAAGGCCGAGAACTTCTTGGCAACGCCCCTGAGTTCGAGCATGGGACCACCCAGTGAACTGCAATTCCCGTGCCAGGCGGCGGAGTCCGCCCGGACGGCCCCCTCCCCCGTCCCGGGGCCGGCGGTCCGGGAATCCGGCCGCCGGCGGGCGTAAACCTAATTTACAATCCGCGTCTTCAATAGCGCGGATCGGCCAGCACCACCGCCGTCTTGGACAGGGTCCGGCCGTCGACGACGAGCTCGATCCGGTATTCGCCGGGCCGGACCGGGTAAGAGGCGAAACCGGCGTCGGCCCCGGCCCCGCCGTAGCCGGCCGCCCGGGCCCGCTGGGACATCTCCTGAGCGGCCTTCTTCTCCTCGGGGGTCCGCTCGCGGCGCCCGGTCAGGTTCCAGCGGACGGTGTTGAGGCCGATCTCGGACTTGCCGGCGATCTCGTTGATGAGCAGCGTGCCGGCGTAGACGCGGACCTTGACCGGCTCCTTCGGCTTGGCGCCGAGAAGGTAAGAGACGGCCGCGCCCGGGGCCTCGCTCTCGCCGGCGAAGTTCGAGTAACTCGATTCCCGACGGTCCTGCCCGACCCAGCGGACGGAGGGGGACACGTCGAACAGGTGGGCGCCGGCGGCCAGGACGGCCGGCGTCAGCTCCTGCAGGGGCTTGATATCGGCGATGAAAGCGCCCCGGCCGTGGGTGGCGACGATGAGGTCGGCCTCGCGCGGCTGGACCTTGAGGTCGTGGACCGGCTGGGTGGGCATGTCGTTGGCCATCTTCAGCCAGGTCCCGCCGGCGTCGAGGGAGACGTAGACGCCGAAGTCCGTGCCGGCGAAGAGGAGCGACGGGTTCTTGGGGTCCTCGACGACGACGTTGACGGGCCCCTCGGCCAGGCCGGCCGCGAGCGAGGTCCACGTGGCGCCGTAGTCGGTCGTTTTATAGAGGAAGGGCCGGAAATCGTCGTTGCGGAAGCCCGTGTAGCTGACGTAGGCCGTGGCCGGGTCGGAGGGCGAGGCGGCCACCCGGCTGACCCAATATCCGGGCTGGCCGGGGATGCGGTCGTTGAGCTTGGTCCACTGGCGGCCGTTGTCCCGGGTGACCCAGACGTTGCCGTCGTCCGTGCCGGCCCAGAGCAGGCCGGGGACGAGGGGCGACTCGTCGAAGGTCGTGATGGTGCAATACTGGATGTTGCCGTCGCCGCCCTTGCCGGCGACGAGGAGCTTGGCCGGGTCGTTGGTCGTCAGGTCCGGGCTGATCTCGGTCCAGGTGTCGCCCCGGTTGGCCGACATGACGACGACGTTGCCGCAGTGATAGACGGTGTCGGCGTTGTGGGCGGAGACGAGGATGGGGGCGCACCAGTTCCAGCGGGTCTCGGGTTTGAGCCGCTGGTAGGCGACGCTCTCGGCTTCCCCGGTCACGAGGTCGATGCGCGTGAGCGGCCCGAACTGGGATTCGTTATAAAGGGTCCGGTTGTCGGTCCGGTCGAAGACGTTGTACATGCCGTCCCCGCCGCCCAGATTGAACCAGTCCTCGAGGCGGATCGGCGGGGCCGCGGCGCCCGCCCCCCCGCCGTAGCCGCCGCCCGCGCCGACCTTGGTGCTCGGCCCCATCAAGTTGCCGTTGTCCTGCAGACCGCCGGCGACGCGGTAGGGCCAGGACATGTCGTAGTCGATGGCGTAGAACTGGGCCAAGGGCAGGAAGTCGGGATGGTACCAGTTCTTGCCGCCGTCCCAGGTCACCCCCAGGCCGTGGTCGTAGCCGAGGAGCATGTGGCCGCTGTCGGCGGGGTCGATCCACAGGGCGTGGTTGTCGCCGCCGAAACGGAAGGGGCTGGCCCAGGTCTTGCCGCCGTCCTTGCTGGACAGGACGCCGACGCTGAGGACGTAGACCGTGTTCGCGTCGTTGGGATCGACGACGATCTGGCCGTAATAATAGCCCGGGTTCCCGCCGATCGACCGTTTCTCCGGACTGACCTTGGCCCAGGTCGCGCCCGCGTCGTCGGAGCGGTAGATCTCGCCGTCGATCATGCCGGCGGACGAGCGGCCTTCGAGGATCTCCTTGTAGCGGTCGGCCGGGGACATCCCCGGTTTGTTGGCGTTCTCGATCTCGGCGTAGAGGATCCGCGGGTCCTTGGGATAGACGGCCAGACCGATCCGGCCGAGGACGCCGGCCGGCAGGCCGGCCGTGAGCTTCGTCCAGGACTTGCCGCCGTCGGTCGTCTTGTGGATTCCCGAGCCGGGGCCGCCGAGGCCGAAGGTCCAGGGCCGGCGGAAGCGGTCGTAGGCGGCCGCGTACAGGGTCTCCGGATCGGACGGGTCCATGACCAGGTCGACCGCGCCGACGGAGCGGCCGTCGACGACGACGTCGAGGACCTTGGCCCAGGTCCGGCCGAAGTCCGTCGTCTTGTAGACGCCGCGTTCGGGGTTCTCCGAATAGAGGTGGCCCAGGGCGGCGACGTAGACCGTCCCGGGTTCGGACGGATGGACGACGACGCGACCGATGTGATGGGACTCCCTGAGGCCCGTGTTCGTCCAGGTCTTGCCGGCGTCCCGCGACAGGTAGACGCCATCGCCCCAGTAGGTCGAGCGCGAGTTGTTGGCCTCGCCCGAGCCCAGCCAGAGGATGTCGGGATCGGAGGGGGCCACGGCGACGTCGCCGATGGAGAAGACCTTCTCGGTCTCGAACAGCGGCTCGAAGGTCTGGCCGTTGTTCTCGGTCTTCCACAGGCCGCCGGAGGCGGAGGCCGCGTAGAAGGTGTGGGGCCGCTGGAGGGGCACGGCGAAATCGACGAAACGGCCGCTCTGCTGGGTCGGCCCGATGGCCCGGTACGCGACGGCCTTGAGGACCGCGGCGGCGTCGAGGGCGGCCGGGGCCTTGGCCTTGGCGGCGGCCCGGCCCTGGGCCGGGACGACGGTCGGGAGCGCGAGGGACAGGGCCAGGACGAGGGCGGCGGCGAGGGCGAAGCTCTTTTTCATCGGACGGACCTCCTTGTCGGGCGCGTTCAGGATGCGGTGACCCGGTAGACGACGTTCCGGGCGGCCAGGTCGGCCATGACGGCGCGGAAGGCGGCCTCGTCGGCCCCGATGTGCTCGGGGGCGACGATGCCCGTGTGCGCGAAGCGGCCCGCCAGGATGAGCCGGGCCACGGCGGTGGCCGGGAACCCGGTCGTGCGGGCCATGGACGAGAAACCCGTCGACCGGTCGCGCCGGTCGAACAGGTCGTAAGCGTAGCGCTTGGGCCGGCCGTCCTCGTGACCGGCGACGACGATGCGCATGATGGTGAACTCGTCGTCCGCCTCGTCGAGGCGCCAGTGCTCGAAGAGGACGGCCGAGGTGACGTCGAACGGCCGGACCCGGACGCCCCGGACCTCGATCTCGGCCGTGTCGAGGAAGCCCGACGCCCGCAGGGCCCGGACGCGCTCGACGTGGCCCGGGTAGCGCAGGGTCTTCTCGATCATGTTCGGCACCTTCATCGTCCGCAGGAGCGAGCGCAGGCCATCGGAGTTGAAGGCCTCGAGGCTGCCGACCTCGGGGAACTCCAGGAGCTCGACGTCCGACAGGGCCGGGCGGACGACGACGTGGCCGTTCTCGACGTAGCGGGCCGGCCGGGTGTATTCCTCGAGGACGTCGGCCGGAGAGAACGGGGCCTTGTACTCGAACGGGAACTCGCGGCGGAAGGGCAGGCCGCCGACATAGCACTCGAAGCTGCCGACGGCCATGCGCGCGGCATGATAGCCGAGGATCATGTTGTCCATGCCCGGGGCGACGCCGCAGTCGACGACGGCCGTGACGCCGGCGGCCCGGGCGTCCCCGTCCAGCCGGAAGGCGTCCTCGGGGAAGAACGAGATGTCGACGGCGTTCCGGCCGGCGGCGATGACGGCCTTCAGGGTGGCGAAGCCCATGGCCCCCGGGACGGCCCCGACGACCAGGTCGCAGTCGCGGACGAGGCCGCGGACGGCCTCCTCCGAGCCCAAGTCGGCCCGCAACCGCTTGACCGGGAGCCCTTCGAGGCGGGCCAGGTTGTCCGGGTTGACGTCGACGGACGTGACCTCGAATTCGGGGGCCAGGTCAGCGGCCATGACCCGCCCGACCATGCCCGCGCCCAGGACGACGATCTTCTTCATGGCGGCTGCTCCTCTCGAACGCGCGGCGTCGGAAGGTCAGTTATAAACCAGGACGGGCCCGGGATTCAACCTAATAAGCGCCCCACTCCGCGGCCGTCCCGGCCAGGGCGAGGACGTTGGCGGCCGGGGTGCGCGGGGCGATCGAGCAGGCCGTGCTGAGGATGTAGCGCCCGCCGGGACGGCCCAGGGCCAAGCGCCGGCGGGCGTCGGCCCGGACGGAAACCGGGTCGCCCGCGAGCAGGACGTGGACGGGATCGACGTTGCCCTTGATGAACACGGAGCCGCCGACGCGGCGCTTGGCGTCGCCGAGGTCCGTCCGGCCGAGAGGAGGCGGGTCGAGGCACTCGATGCCGGAGACGCCCGAAGCGGCCATGAGCTCGAGCCGGTCGTGGATGTCGCCGCAGGTGTGGACGTAGGCCCGGGCCCCCCGGCCCTCGATCGTCCGGGCCAGGCGCGACTCGTGAGGCAGGACGAAAGCGCGGTAGAAGTCCCGGGAGACGAAGCCCGCTCCCGCGAACGGCGAGGAGATCTTGACGGCGTCGACGCCGAGAGCGGCCAGGCCGTCGGCCAGGGCGACGACGCCGTCGGTCAGGCGCTCCAGGACCGCGGCGGCCCGGCCCGGGTCCTCGACGGTCCCGATCATGGCCGCTTCGAAGCCGAACAGGTCGAGGTAGTAATCGAAGGGCGAGGTCACCTCGCCGTGAACGGAGAACTCCCCGCCGGCCTTCTCCAGGACCATGGTCACGGCGTCGTAGAGGTGGTCGGCGTCGAGGGCGAAGCGGAGCCCCTGAGAGACCGGGATATAGGCGGCCCGGTCCGGGAGCGAGGCGGGATCGAACCGGGCGAATTCCGGGAGGGCCGGCGGCTCGGCCGGCCGGTGGACGGGCAGGTCGTCGCGCGGGAAGACCGTCGCGCCGCCGGACCGCCAGCGGACGGTCTCCCCGTCCGGGCCGCGCCCGAGACGGTCGACGCGGGACTCCCAGTCCGGGCCGTGGCCGTGGAGGCTGACGAGGACGCCGTCGAAGCCGTAGCGGGCCCGCAGCGCCAGGAGCCCGTCGACGAAAACGGGCGCCTCGTGCCAGAAGCGGGCCGGCGGGAGCCCCGTCTGCAGGAGCATGTGGCCGACGCTCATCTGGCACATGACCGGGACCCGGTCGGGGGGCGTTCCGGACATGGCCGCGGCCATCCTTTGTTTCGGGGTCACGGGCGGGGGCCTCGCCGGCCAGGATAGCCCGCGGCGGGCGGCGCGGTCAAGCGGCCGCGGGGTTTACAGGACGCGGCCGCGGGGCTATGATAGTGCGCTCGAATGAAGCCCATGACGATCCGTCCCCTCGCCTCGCTCCTCATCGTGGCCGTCCTGGCCGGCCCGGTCCGGCCTTCGGCCGCGGCCGACGGGGAGGAGGCCGCCAAGGGCCGCGAGACCTACCGGGCCCGGGTCATCGGGGTGCCGTTCGCCTATTACTCGCCCGAGACCAAGCTGGCCTTCGGCGGCGGCGGCGTCGTCAACTTCCGGGCCGGCCGTCGCAAGGCCGAGACGCGGGCCTCGAGCGTCTGGGCCTACGCCAGCTACAACCTGGCCAGGCAGTTCAACGTCATGGTCAAGCCCGAGATCACCCTCGGCGGTAACGACCTCTATCTCGGCGGCTTGGTGCGCTGGGAAAGGGCGCCGCAGAAGTTCTTCGGCGTCGGCGACGACATGCCGGACGAAGCCGAGGAGACGTTCACGCCCCGCCATCTGGTCGTCGAGCTCGGCGTCAAGCGGCGGGTCCGGGGCCCGCTCTTCGCCGGCCTGCGCGTCGACTTCGAGCGCACGGTCATGGAGAAGGTCGAGGCCGGGGGGGTGCTCGACGCCGGGGACATCGCCGGGAGCCGCGGCGGGACGCTCGCCGGCGTCGGGATCAGCCTGGACTGGGACACGCGGGACTCGGTGCTCTTCCCCCGCCGGGGCGCCTTCGCCCAGCTCACGGCCGACGCCTACGGACCCGTGGCGGGCAGCGACTACTCGTTCAACCGCCTGGTCGTCGACCTCCGGCGCTACCTGCCCCTGGGCGCCTCCGGGGTCCTGGCCCTTCAGGGCTTCGTCTACTCTTCGGGCGGCGACGTCCCCTTCCATCGGCTGGCCCAGGCCGGCGGGGAACAGCTGCTGCGCGGCTATTACAAAGGGCGCTACCGGGACAAGGCCATGATCGCCGTCCAAGGTGAGTACCGGGTCTTGCTCACGAAGCGCTTCGGCGTGGCCGGGTTCGCCGGCCTCGGCGACCTGTTCCCTGCCTGGGCCGGACTGCGCTTCGAGAAGCTGGTCCATTCGCTCGGCGGGGGCCTCCGCTACGTCGTCAACAAGCGGGACGGCACGACGATCCGACTGGATGTGGCCTGGGGCCGGTCGAGCTTCGGCCTCTATGTGACGGCCAAAGAGGCCTTCTGAGACTGCCCTTCCCGGTTACTTGATCTCCGAAGTGCAGTGGGGGCAGCGGACCGCCTTGATGGGGACGGCCGTGGCGCAGAAGGGGCAGTCCTTGGTCGTCGGCGCGGCCGGCGCGGCGGCCTCTTTCTTCTTCAGCCGGTTCATGCTCCGGATGATCAGGAACAGGCAGAAGGCCACGATCAGGAAGCTGATGACCGAGTTGATGAACTTCCCGTAGCCGATCACGACCGTGTCCGAGAGCTTGATGGACAGGCTGGCGAAATCGACCTTGCCGAGGAGCATGCCGATGGGGGGCATGAGGACGTCGGCGACGAGCGAGGACACGATGGTGCCGAATGCGCCGCCGATGATGATGCCGACGGCCATGTCCAGCACCGAACCGCGCATGGCGAATTCCCTGAACTCTTTGAACATCCGGACCTCCTACTGTGATCGTTCCCGCTCCCTTATATCCAAAGGAGCGACGGCCTGTCAATACGGGACGACCGGGAACGAGGCGATCCTGAGGCGGAGGCAGCCCATAGGCGCGAGCTCGACCTCGACGACCGGCCCCTCCCCCGCCGCCGGGCTGGCGGGCACGAGGCCGGCCATGCGGCCGTCCGCGCGCCACGCCGGCACGCGCCGGGCCCGGGCTATGAGAACGATGGGGGCCTCTGCGGGCGTGAACGGCTGGAAGGCCGGCGACCGCCGCTCGGCGATGCGGAGACCGGGACCGCCGGGGCCGTCGAGGACGAGGCCGTAGTTCCAGGGGGTCGTGGGCAGGATCTCCCAGGCCGGCCACTCGTCCGTGCCGCCATAGCGGCGCCACTCCTCCCCGATCCGCAGGGCGTACCACAGGGGGCCCCGGCGGACCGAGGCGGCCCCGCCGACGCTCGGCCAGCGCACGATCTCGACGGCCGGGGCGAATTCCAGGCGAACCTCGTCGCCGTGCCGCCAGGTCCGGTCGAGGACGGCGTACCGGCCGCCCGCGAGGTCCCCTTCGACGGGCCGGCCGTTGAGCCGGATCCGTGCGGAACCGGCCCAGCCCGGGAGCCGGAGGTAGAGGGGGAAGGCGACGGGCCGCTCGCAGGCCACCGTCAGGCGGACCTCGTCCTCGAAGGGATAGCCCGTCTCTTCCGTGAGAACGACCTCGGCGCCCCCGGCGACCTTGGCCCGGACGGTCGACGGCGCGTAGAGGGCGGCGGCCAATCCGTTGTCGGCCGTGGCCAGCCAAAGGTGCTCGGCGAACCAGGGCCAGCCGAAAGCGACGTTGTGCTGGCAGCAGCGGTAGCCCCGGGGATCGAACGAGAGGAGCGTGCCGCCGTTCTGGAAATCGTGTTCCCCGCCGCTGTCGCACGAGATGAGGTTCGGCGCGGTCAGGTAGTGGAGGGCCTTGAGGTCGGGCGTCATCGAGGCGGGCAGGGAGTTGAAGGCCACTTCCTCGGCCCGGTCGGCCCAGACCGTCGCGCCCGTGATCTTGAGCAGGGACTCGAAGCTGGCCATGAACTCGACCATGGTGCAGGTCTCGGCGCCCTGCCGGGGATCGTCCTTGCCGGGACGGATGTTCTCGTCGGCGCCGAACAGGCCGCCGGGCTGGCGGCCGTAGCGGTCCAGGACCTGGCGGTAGTTGCGCTCGACGGCCTCGAGCAGACCGGGGTCGCCGGACTGCTGATAGGAGATCCCCGGATAGCGGAAGCCCATGGCGATGTTGACGCCGTGGTAGAACGAGCTCTCTTCCCAGGCCCGGTCGCGCTCGGGAGTCAGGATGGGCGAGGCCCAGTCCGCGGTGCGGGCCTGGAGCCGGCGGGCCAGGTCGAGCAGAAAGGACTCGCCGGTCCGGTTGTAGAGCCAGTAGACGCTCTCCAGGTTCTCGCCGCCGCGCATCTTCTGCCAGCTCCCGGGCAGGAGCTTGTCATCGGGGAGCCCGAGCTCGAACCGGAAATAGCGGCCCATGAGGCCGAGGACGCGAGGGTCCCCGGTAGCCTCGTGATAGCTCTGAAGGGCGGCCAGAATGACCATGTTCGGCCAGAGGTCGAGGCCGGCCCGGTTCTCGGCCGGGCCGAAATAGCCGTCGGGGGCCTGGGAGCGGAAGGCCTGTCCCAGCCAGCGCTCGGCTTCTTCGCGCATGGCCTCGTCCTTGAGCAGATAGGCCAGGTCGCCGTACCCCTTGAGCCAATAGGGCATCTCCTCCCAGCCCTTGCCCTTCATCGTGATCCAGCCGCTGTCCTCGCCGAGATAGGGGCTGAGCTCGGCCAGCCGGCCGGTCAGGCCGTCGCGCATGAGCTGGAGCTGGGCCAGGAGCCAGCCCCGGGGCTCGACGGCGCCGACGGGCAACTTGACCAGAGGATTGACGGCGAGCGGCGGGCGGTTGGAAGGATAGTGACGGTTCGGCGAAACGCTGGGCGGCGATCCGACGCAAGTCGCCCGGACCGCGCCCGGGACGGGATTCGGGGCGGCGCCGGCCCGGGCGGTCAGGAAGGCGAAGGCGATCAGGACCGCGGGGATGACGAGGTGTTTCATGGGCCCTCCGCCGACCCGCGGGCCGGGCCCGTCGTTTCAGCAGGGGCGGCGCTGGGCCCGGATCGTTTCGTGGGTCGTTTTCTCGTAAATATAGGGCTTGACGGCCTCGTAGTCAACGACGCCTTCGCGGCAGAGCTTGATGAGGGACTGGTCCATGGTCTGCATGCCCTCGGCCGCCGAGGTCTGGAGGGTCTGGTAGATGGCCTCGACCTTGCCGGTCCGGATGTTGTTGCGCACGGCGGCGTTGGCCGTCATCAGCTCGCAGGCGGCCACCCGGCCCGAGCCGTCGCGCCGCGGCAGGAGGACTTGGGAGATGACGCCGACGATGGTCGAGGCCAGCTGGGTCCGGACCTGGGGCTGCTGGTCCGTCGGGAAGACGTCGACGATGCGGCTGACCGTCTGGGCCGCGCTCGAGGTGTGGAGGGTTCCGAAGACGAGATGGCCGGTCTCGGCCGAGGTGATGGCGATGCCGATCGTCTCGAAGTCGCGCATCTCGCCGATGAGGATGACGTCGGGGTCCTGGCGCAGGGCGTACTTGAGGGCGTTGCGGAAGGACAGGGTGTCCCCCGTCGCCCCGACCTCGCGCTGAGTGACGTAGGACATCTTGGAATTGTGCATGTACTCGATGGGGTCCTCGATCGTCAGGATGTGGTCGCGGCGGGTCCGGTTGATGGCGTCGACGAGCGAGGCCAGGGTCGTCGACTTGCCCGAGCCCGTCGGGCCGGTGACGAGGACGAGGCCCCGTTTGGCCTTGGTGAACTCGGCCGCGGCCGGGGGCAGCCCCAGCTCCTCGAGCCCGGGGATGCGGTCGGCCAGGGCCCGCACGGCCGCGCCGACGCTGCCGCGGCTGGCGTGGACGTTGACCCGGAAGCGGCCGACGCCGGGGATGCCGTAGCCGAAGTCGAGCTCGTTGCGGCTGGCCGGGTCGTTCTCGAACATGTTCCGCTGGTGGACCGTCAGCGCGGCGAAGACGAACTCCTTCAGGCTGTCCGGGGTGAAGCGGTCGATGTCGGTCTGGGGCTCGAGCTCGCCTTGGACGCGCAGGGCGGGGTGGAGGCCGGCGATGAGGTGGAGGTCGGAGGCTTTGCGCTCGACCATGCGTTTGAGGAGGTCGTTGAAGGTCATGTCGGGGCCTTTCCGTGAAAGGCCAGGATAATCCGGCCGGGCCCCGTCCGCAACACCGCCCGCGGTGAAATCGATTTCACCCTCCGCGGGGAGGGTCCCGCCGCGGCCGCCTACCAGGCAATGCCGTAGTCTTCGCCGTAGTTGCTGCTGCCGCCCCAGAACGTGCCGTGGGCCCGGTCGAAGAAAATGGCGTTGATCGGGCCCGAGGTCTTTCGCTTGGCCGTCAGGACGTAGCCCATAGCCGTGAGCCGGTCCCGGACCTCGGCCGTGACGCTGTCGTGGACCTCGAGCTTGCCGGGGAAAGTCTTGTGGGCGCCGAAGGAATCGTGCATCTGATAGCTGGTGATGTTCGGCGCCTCGCAGGCCTCCTGGACGTTCATGCCGAACTCGACGACGTCGAGGAAGAATTGCAGGAGATTCTGGTCCTGGGTGTCGCCGCCCTGGACCGCGAAGGACAGGTACGGCAGGCCGTCCTTGAGGGCCAGCCCCGGGGTCAGGGTGGCCCGCGGCCGTTTCCCGGGAGCGATGACGTTGAACGGGTTGCGGGCCTCGTCGAGGACGAAGCTCTGGGCCCGCTGGCTCATGCCCACGCCGGTCCGGCCGGCGATGACGCAGGGGATCCAGCCGCCGCTCGGCGTCACGGAAACGACCCAGCCGGCCTTGTCCGCGGCCTGGATCGAAGTCGTGCCGCCGCGGAACGACTCCTCGTGGGCCGCGGCTTCGGCCGGGCTCTGGGCCGCGGCGTCCCCCCGGCCCCACTCGAGCCAGCGGTCGAGGTGGCGCAGGTAGGGATTGGACCCGCCTTGATAGGGATAGGGATCGCCGGGCTTGATGTCGGGATCGTTGCGGTCGCCGCGGACGAGCTTGACCCGGTCCCGGGCGTAGGCCTTGGACAGGAGTCCCGCGAGGGGCTCCTGCGGCGGGAAATAGGGATCGCCGTAATAGAAGTCCCGGTCCGCGAAGGCCAGGCTCATGACCTGGTAGAGGGTGTGGATGTAGGCGGCGCTGTTGAAGCCGAGGGCCTTGAGGTCGACGGTCTCGAGCATGTTGAGGGCTTGCAGCATGACCGGGCCCTGCACCCAGCTCGTCAGCTTGTAGACCTCGATGCCCTTGTAGTTCGTCGAGACGGGCTCCTCGACGCGGACCTTCCAGGCGGCCAGGTCCTCCATCGTCGCGAGGCCGCCCTGTTCGGCCGAGCCGCGGACGAACTCGCGGGCGATGTCCCCTTTGTAGAAGCGGTCGTAGGCGGCGTAGATGGCCTCCTTGCGTCCCCGGCCCGCGGCCAGGGCCTCGCGCTCGGCCGCGACGAGCTTTTTCAAGGTCTCGGCCAGATCGGGCTGGCGGAAGACCTCGCCGGGCTGCGGGGCCTCCCGTTCTTCGCCGAGGTGGGGCAGGAAGACGGTCTTGGCGTAGGGCCAGCCTTTGATGCGCTCCTTGTGCTTCTCGATGGCGTCGGCCGTCTCCCGGTCGATGGGATAGCCCTCGGCCATGCGCACGGCCGGGGCCAGGACCTCGGCCAGGCTCATCGTGCCGTACTCGGCCAGCATCGTCAGCAGTCCGCCGGGGGTGCCGGGCGTGACGGCCGCGAGGGGCCCGTACTCGGGCGGGAACTCGTAGCCCTTGGCCTTGTAGAACGCCGGCGTGGCGCCGGTGGGCGCGACGCCGAGGGCGTTGATGGCCACGACCTTGCCCGTCCGGGGATCGAAGATGAGGGCCTGGGTCTCGCCGCCCCAGCTGAGGACGTCGTACATCGTGCAGACGGCGCCCAGCATGGCGCAGGCGGCGTCGACGGCGTTACCGCCCTTGGCGAAGATCATGGCCCCGGCCGTGGCGGCCAGGGGCTTGCCCGTGACGGCGACCCATTCCCTGCCGTGCAGGACGGGCTTTTCGGTCTTCTGGCCGAAGGCGGCGCCGCCCGACGCGGCGGCCGCGAGGGCGATGACGGCGAAAGCGAACAGCGTTCTCATGGCTCGACCCCTTTCGGTGCGGAACATGGCATCCTCCTCAAGGCGCTCATCTCTCGAACGGACCGGGGGCCCAGGACAGGCCGAGGGCGACGCCGCGCGGCGAACAGGCGAGGGCCGCGACGAGACGGCGGCGGCGCTCGTGGCCGCGCACGACCAGCCGGGCGACGGCGTGGCCGAGGACGGCCCCGACGAGGACGTCGGACGCCCAGTGGCGGTCGAGGGCCATCCGCGACAGCCCGACCGAGCCGGCGACGGTGTAGGCCAGGACCGGGACCCAGGGCTCGTCCCGGTATCGCAGGGCGACGACCGTGGCCAGGGCGAAGGCCGTGGCCGTATGGCCGCTGGGGAAGGACACGTAACGGCCCTTGTCGTCGGGATCGAACCGCCCGAAGAAGCCGGCCGGGCCCGCCCAACGGTCCTCCCCGTCGGCGTAGAACGGCCGCCGACGGCCCGTCAGTCCTTTGAGGACGTTGTCGACCAGGAAGGTCTGGAGCATGGCGCTCGCGGCCAGGCACCCGGTCTCGCGGGCCCGCTCGTCCCTGAACAGGAGTCCGGCCCCGTAGAAGGCGCCCGCGGCCGCCCAGGCCCCCGGGCCCCCCATCGTCGTGACCGCGGAAGCCGCGTCGCCGACCCAAGGGCGGCCGTCGGCGAAGCCCTTCACCCCGTCGCGGATGTCCTCGTCCCCGGCGACGAGAAAGGCCGTCGCCGCGGTCAGGACGACGAGCGGCGCGACGGTCTTCTCTTTGAGCCGGAAGGGCGCCGTCCAGATCCGGCCGGCGTCCTCGAGGAAGGCCTTGACGGCGCCGTCGCGGGCCGGCCGGTCCTGGGCCGGAACGGCCCGGACGGCGAGGAAGAGCAAGACCAGTCCGGCCGCCGCCGCACGCGTACCCGTCGCCCGTCTCATGGTGTCCGGGGCGATTATACCGCATCCCGGCCCGGATTCTATCTCCCCGGATTCCCTTGTGCTATAATACCGCCTTTTGTCGGGCTCCCCCGGCACAGGTCCAAGGAGAACGGACGCTCATGCACCGCATCGACAAGCACCCCATCCTGCCCATCCCCGACCGCGCCAAGGTCCATTTCACATGGAAGGGCCAAGCCGTGGAAGGCCTGGCCGGCGAGACCCTCTCATCCGCCCTGTTCGCGGCCGGGGTCCGCGTCTTCGGCCGCCACGCCAAGGACGGCGCGGCCCAGGGCATCTTCTGCGCCAACGGCCAGTGCGCCCAGTGCCTCGTCCTGGCCGACGGCCTGCCCGTCAAGTCGTGCATGGAACTCGTCCGCCCCGGCGTGCGCGTGGAGCCCGTCGACGGCCTGCCCGAGCTGCCCCGGGTCGACGCCCGGGCGGCGGCCCGCGACGTGCCCGAGCCCATCGAGACCGTGCGCGTGCCCGTCCTCATCGTCGGCGGCGGGCCGGCCGGACTGTCGGCCGCGGTCGAGCTCGGCAAACGCGGCATCGAGACCGTCCTCATCGACGACAAGCACCGCCTCGGCGGCAAGCTCGTCCTGCAGACCCACCGCTTCTTCGGCTCGGTCGAGGCCGTCTTCGCCGGGACGCGGGGCATCGACATCGCCACCCGGCTCGAAGCCGAGGTCCGGTCCTTCCCTTCGGTCCGGGTCTGGCTCCAGACCGCCGCCCTGGCCGTCTACAGCGACCGCCGCGTCGGCGTCTTGGCCGAAGGCCGGCGCTACGTCCTGGTCGAGCCCGAGGTCCTGTTGGTGACCTCGGGGGCCCGGGAGAAGAACCTGGCCTTCCCGGGCAACACCCTGCCCGGCGTCTACGGGGCCGGCGCCTTCCAGACCCTCGTCAACCGCGACCTCGTCCGGCCGACCGGACGGCTGTTCATCGTCGGCGGCGGCAACGTCGGCCTCATCGCCGGCTACCACGCCCTCCAGGCCGGCATCGACGTCGTCGGCCTGGTCGAGGCCATGCCCGAGTGCGGGGGCTACAAGGTCCACCGGGACAAGCTGGCCAGGCTCGGCGTGCCCATCCACACGTCCCACACCGTCGTCAGCGCCAACGGCGCCGACGCCGTCGAGTCGGTCACCGTAGCCCGGGTCGACCGGGCCTTCAAGCCCGTGCCGGGCACGGAGCGCTCCTTCGGCTGCGACACCCTGCTCATCGCCGTCGGCCTCGATCCCGTCGACGAGTTCTATCACAAGGCCCGCGAGTTCGGCCTGACGGCCTTCGCCGCCGGCGACGCCGAGGAGATCGCCGAGGCTTCGGCGGCCATCTTCTCCGGAAAGATCCGCGGCCTCGAGGTGGCCCGGGCCCTGGGCCGCGACGTCGGCGAGATCTCCCCCGACTGGTACCGGACGGCCGACATCCTCAAGTCCCGGCCCGGAGCGACGGCGCCCGAGCGGACCCCCGTTCCGGAGGACGGCGTGTTCCCCGTCATCCACTGCAACCAGGAGATCCCCTGCGATCCGTGCACGGCCGTCTGCCCCAACGGCCTCATCGAGATCGATCCCTCCGACATCCGCCTCCTGCCGGGCTTCCTCGGCGTCAGGGAAGGCAAGGGTTGCACGGGCTGCGAGAAGTGCGTCGCCGTCTGCCCCGGGCTGGCCATCACGCTCGTCGATTACCGGAAGGACCCGGAGTTCCCGACCGTGGTCGTCCCGTTCGAGTTCCCCAAGGACGCCCTCGTGCCGGGCGACACGGTCGTCGTCGAGGACACCGAGGGCGGCGCCCTCGGCCGCGTCGAGGTCGCCGCGGTCAAAGCCATCAGGGCCAACGACCGGACCGTCCTGGTCAAGGTCCGGGCACCCAAGGCATACGCGAAGGCGATCGCCGGCATCCGCGTCCAGCCGGAGAGCGCCGGCGAGCCCCTGGCCGGACCCGTCGGGCCGACGCCCGACGACGCCATCGTCTGCCGCTGCGAAAGGGTCACGGCCGGCGAGATCCGCCGGCTCATCCGCGAGGGGGTCCGGGACATCAGCGAGATCAAGGCCGTCACCCGGGCCGGCATGGGCTCCTGCGGGGCCAAGACCTGCACCCCGCTCGTCCGCCGCCTCTTCCGCGAGGAAGGAGTGCCCGATGCCGAGGTCGTCGACCAGCCGAAACGGCCCCTGTTCGTGGAGGTCCCATTGGGGACCTTCGCCGGCCTGCCCGGCAAGGAGGGACGCCATGAGCGCGACTAGGGCCTTCGACGCCATCGTCGTCGGGGCCGGCAGCGTCGGCGCGCCGGCGGCCATGTCGCTGGCCGAGGCCGGGCTCAAGGTCCTGGTCGTCGACCGTCTTCCGAGCGTCGGCCAGGGCTCGAACAAGCGGGCCATCGGCGGCTTGCGGGCCACCCACTCCGATCCGGCCAAGATCCGCCTCTGCCTGCGCTCGCTCGAGGTCTTCGCGACTTGGGAGGAGCTCCACGGCGACAAGATCGAATGGAACAAGGGCGGCTACAGTTACGTCGCCTACCGGCCCGAGGAGGAGCGCGTCCTCAAGGACCTCCTGGCCGTCCAGAAGCCCTGCGGCCTCAACATCGACTGGCTCGGCGCGACGGAGCTGCTCGAGGTCATCCCCGATCTGGCCCCCGACGGGCTCATCGGCGGCACCTTTTCGCCGGACGACGGCAACGCCTCTCCCCTGCTCGCGGTCCACGCGTTCTATTCCCGGGCCCGGCGCCTGGGGGCCGAGTTCCGCTTCAACGAGACCGTCACCGGCCTGGACATCGAGGGCGGCCGGGTCCGGGGCCTGCGCACGGACAAGGGCGCTTACGCGGCCCCGGTCGTCGTCGACGCGGCCGGGCCGTGGGGCGCCGAGGTCGCCGCCATGGCCGGCCTCGACGTCCCGGTCAGGCCCGACGCCCACGAGGCGGCCGTGACCGAGGCCGTGGCCCGTTTCCTCGGGCCCATGGTCGTCGATATCCGGCCTGTGGCCGGCTCGGCCAACTATTACTTCTACCAGCACGACACGGGGCAGATCATCTTCTGCATCACGCCCCAGCCCAGCCTATGGGGCTTCGACACCCGGGAGACGAGCTCGTTCCTGCCCATGGTCGCCGCCCGGATGGTCGCGCTCATGCCGCGCCTCCGTCCCCTGCGGGTCCGGCGGACCTGGCGGGGCCTCTATCCCATGACCCCCGACGGCTTCCCCATCGTGGGCTGGGCCCGGGAGCTCGAGGGCTTCATGCTGGCCGTCGGGATGTGCGGCCAGGGCTTCATGCTCGGGCCGGGGCTGGGCGAGCTCATCGCCCGCCTGGCCGCCGGGCGGGAGACGGCCGAGGACCGCGAGACGCTCTCCTACCTCAGCCCCTACCGGGAGTTCAAAGGCCAGGAGAAGCTCAAGTAGGGCTCAGTCCCCGCGCGTCTTCCGCCGCCCGGCGATCCAGACGGCCAGCCGCAGGAGGACCGCCGCCGCGGCCAGGGCGAAGACGAAGAGACTGAGGGAAGGCAGGACGGACTCGAAGGTCCGGAAGTATCTCGACCAGCTGCCGCTCTTCAACAGGGCCGCGTGGGCGGCCGCCAGGGCCAATCCCGCGTAGCCCGCGTAGCGCAGGAAGCGCCGCCAGACCCCGTTCCCCATCGTCCGTCGGGCCCGCTCGTTGGAGACGAGCGTCATGAGCCCGAACAGCGCCAGCGCGGCCCAACCCGTGATCTCCGCGGGCCCGGCCCCGGTCTTGAGCTCGGCCTTGAGCCCCAAGGCCGGGAGCAAGAGGTGGTCCGCGGCGCCATGGAGGAGCCCGAGCCAGAACCCGGCCAGTCCGTATGGCTTGCGCAGGGCCAGCGACCGGCCGGGGCGGCGCGCGAAATAGCTCCAGCCGGTCAGGAACATGGACAGGGCGATGAGGAGCAGGGCGGCGACGCCCAGGGACTTGTTGACGAGGGTGGCATCGAAGCGCCAGACGCCGTCCTTGAAATATTGGCGGACGAAGAAGTAGGCGCAGCCGAAGACCGTGGCCGCAGCGGCCAGGGCCCAGGCCCGCCGGTCGAGGCCGCGGGCCCGCCCCGGCTCCCTTCCGCTCTCCGCTCGTCCCATGGCGCTCCTTTCCGTCCTCGAAGACCGGGGATTATAGCCGATGACGGGGCGCGCGTCCACGCCGCGGCCCGGCCTCAGCGCAGGACGACCCGGCGGCCGTCGACCTCCCGCAGGCGCATGGGGGTGCCGAAGACCGCGCCCAGCAGGCCCTCGTCGAGGACTTCGTCCGGGCTCCCCGCGGCCGCCGGCTTCCCGTCCTTCAGCAGGACGATGTCGTCGGCGTACTTGAGGGCCATGTCGAGGGCGTGGAGGGAGACCACGACCGTCCGGCCCTCGGCCGCCAGGCGGTCGAGGAGTTCCATGACCTCGACTTCGTGGCGCGGATCGAGGAAGGTCGTCGGCTCGTCGCAGAGGAGGAGGCCCGGGCGCTGGGCCAGGGTCCGGGCGATCAGGGCCAGGCGCCGCTCGCCCGAGCTCAGCTCGAGCACGGGGCGCGGGCCGAAGCCGTCCAGCCCGACGTAGCGCAGGGCCTCTCGGGCCGCGTCGAGATCGCGGGAGGACGGCGTGCCGAAGGCCGGGATGAACGCGGCCCGGCCCATCAGGACGAAATCGAGCGTGGCGTAATTGAACGTCGGGGCGGGCTCCTGCGGCACGTAGCCCACGAGCCGGGCCCGTTCGCGCGCCGCCAGGCCGGCCAGGTCCCGGCCGCCGACGAGGACGGTCCCCCCGGAGGGTCGGAGGACTCCGGCCAGGCATTTGAGCAGGGTCGATTTCCCGGCCCCGTTGGGCCCGACGAGCGCCGTCACCCTGGCCTCGCCGATCGACAGGGCGGGGACGTCGAGCGTGAACCCGCCGTAGGAGAAGGACAGGCCGTCGGCGCGGACATTCACAGCCAGATCCTCCCCGAGCGCTTCAGGAGGACGATGAAGAACGGGATGCCGACCAGGCTGGTCAGGATGCCGATGGGGATCTCGAAGGGGGCCGCGCTCCGGGCCACGGTATCGGCCAGGAGCAGGAGAGCGGCCCCGAACCCGGCCGAAAGGGGCACGACCCGCCGATTGTCGGGGCCGGCCGCGAGACGGACGAGATGGGGCACGATGAGGCCGACCCAGCTCACGACCCCCATGACCGCCGTCGCGGCGGCCGTCACCAGCGCGGCCAAGGCGATGACCAGGACCCGGTCGCGCCCTGTGTCCGCACCCAGGGACCGGGCCTCGTCATCCCCGAGGGAAAGGACGTTGAGCCGCCAACGCATCAGGACCAGGACGAGGACCCCGGCCGCGATGAGCGGCAGGCTCACCGCCAGGTCCCCCCACGTCGCCTGCCCGAGGCTGCCCATCAGCCAGAAGACGAGCGACTGCAGGGCGTAGGGATCGGCGAAGACCTCGACCCCGGAGAGCAGGGCCTGGAAGAGGGCCGAGACCACGATGCCGCTGAGCAGGACGGTGATCACTTGGGACGCCGAGCGGCCGGCGATGGCCGCGACCAGGAGGACCGCGACCAGGGCGAAGACGAAGGCGGCGATCTGCGGCGGCACCGAACGGCCCAGGAAGACCAGGGACAGCGCGGCCCCGAACGCGGCCCCGTGCGAGATGCCCAGGCTGAACTCGAAGACCAGGGGATTGCGGAACAGGGCCTGCAGGGAGGCCCCGGAGACCGCCAGGGCCGCGCCGGCGAACAGGGCCAACAAGAGCCGGGGTAAACGGATGCGGAAGAGGATGTCGGCGTAAGGCGACGGGTCGGCCGGGGCGGGGCCCGGGAGGAGGGCGTCGGCCACGGTCCGCAGCACGGCCCCGGGGGGGATGCGGTAGGCGCCGACGTTGAGGGCCACGAGGCTCAGGACGAGCGGCAGCGCGACGGCCAGGATCGCGAGCAGCGCGGTCCGTCTATTTCCGCGTCCACGCATGGCAGTCCAGCCGGCGGCAGAGAGCGGAGAAGGCCCCCTCGACGCCGTAGAATTCCTTGAAGACGCCGTCCCCGAACGCGGCCAGATCGAAACCGGGTTCCGATCCGGGGCGGAACAGCCGGGCCAGATAGACCGTTTCGACGAGCGTCAGGGCCGGGTCCCACCAATACCAGTATCCGAACGTATAGTGGACCCGCCCGTTACGCACCGCCCGCAGCGAGGCCAGGCGGGGGTCCTTGAGAACGGCTTCGACGGTCACCCTCCGGTCCGACGGCGGGTAGTTCCCTTGGACCAGGATGATCTCGGGGTCCCAGAGCAGGAGCCTCTCGATCGCGACGGTGACTCCCGGCGAACCGGCGTAGTCGGCCGCGGTCCCGGCGGCGACGTTCCGCCCGCCGGCGGCGTCCACGGGGTCGTAGGCGACGGGCGTCCGGACGAGCGAGTTCCAAAAGGCCAGGTAGACCGTCGGTATGCTTGTCCCCGCGGCCTCCCCCCCGGGATGAGCCAGCCCCCGAAGGGTCTCCTCGAAGCGGGAGACCAGATCGCCGGCCCGGGCCTCCCGGCCGAGGACGCGACCGAGCGTCCGGATCTCCTCCAGAAGACCGGGGAAGCGGCCCATCGAGGCCAGGGCGACCACGGGCACCCGCAGCTTCCTTTCGATCGAAGCGATCTGGCGGGATTCCGAAGGGGAGGCGAAGACGACGTCGGGGCGGAGCCGGACGGCTTCCTCGACGGACAGGTCCTGGGCCGGGTTCGAGACCAGCGGCAGGGACGCGGCGGCGGGGAAAACGAGCGGGAACAGGTGATCGTTGAACCGCAGGAAGTGGTCGATGCCGACGAGCCGGTCCCCCGCCCCGAGGGCGACGATGATGCGCGTGACCTCGGGCTCGAGCGAGAGGATCTTCCCGACCCGGCCGGGCACGGTCACGGTGCGGCCGAGGCTGTCGACGACGGCGACCCAGGGCCTGTCCTCGCCCCGGGCCGTCGCCGCCGCGACGAGGATCGCGACGGTTCCGGCGGCGGCCAGGAGGACGGGACGGAGGGACCTCATCGGGTGCGCTCAGGCGAAGACGAGCTCGCCGAAGAACTCCGGCCGGTGGAAGTCCGGCGCGGCGGTCCCGACCGGGCTCCAGGCCCCGTAATGAGGGACCGGGGTCTCGTCGCCGCACTTGTAGAAGTTGGCCGCCGCCCGGTGGCCGGCCCGGACGTCCTGTCCATAGAGCTTGCGAAAAAGGACGAGGGGCACTCTGTATTCGACGAGCCAATTATCGCCGACTTCCGGCCATGGCTCCTCCCCGCACATGACGCTCATCCCGGCCAGATCCTCGGGCCAAAGGGGCTTTCGGTGGTCACGGTCGGGCCCGAACGCGGCCAGCAGGACTCCCGCGGCGTTCATCTCGAAGTTGACGTAACCGAGCCGGGCCTCCGGGAACATGTCGACGAAGACCTCGACGCAGCTGTCCTTGTAGACGGGGTCCTGGAACTTCGTGTAGCGGACCGGGGCTTTCTTCTCCCCGACGCGGAACCTGACATAGAGGAACTTGGCCGACCAGCATAGCCGCGCCTCGACGACCGGCCGATAGCCATTTTTCAGCCAGAGATAGTGATCGACCGCGACCGGGGGCAGGGAGGACCAGGGCTCCGGGCCGGCTTCGTCATGACCGAAGTCCTCCACCCGACGAACGGCGTAGGACGGGCGGGCCGGATCGTCCCTCATCCGACTTTACCGGCCGCGGCCCCGACGAGCTTCCCGACGGCCTCGAGGACCGCGAGCTCGGCGTGGGCGGCGGGACGGGCCGCTTCGGCCAAGACCTTGCTCATGTCCTCGGCCCAGGCGGCCGGCCGGCCCTCCCCTTTGACTAGGACGGCCAGCGCTTCGAGGCCGATCTCGCAGGCCCGCCGCAGGCCGAGCGACAGCGGCTCGATTTCGCGCAGGGCCGGCGAGGTGGCCAGGTACGGCAGGACCGCGGCGTGATTGTCCCGCCAGGCCGCCATCTTCGCCCCGAGCGCGGCGGCGACGGTCCGGTCGCGGCCCGCCAGGTAGCGCTCGACGTCGCGGCCGAACGAGCGGGCCTCGAGCGACTCGGGCGCGCAGGCGTCGACGAAGCGGGTGAACGGCGACAGGCTCGTGTAGGCCGCCTGGCCGTGCCGCTTGTAGCCCTCGAGGGGTTCGACCGCCCCGGCCAGGACCTCGAGCGGGCCGATGTCGTTCCCTCCGGCCAGGCGTCGCAGGAGCATGCCCGCGTTCTTGAGGTGGAGCAGGCCCAGCTCCTCGAGCCGCAGGGACACGCCCGGCAGTCGCCGGTACATGTCCTCGACGTCGCGGACCGCGGCCGGCGACCAGAGCCGTTCGGCGATGGCCGCCGTGCGGGGCCAAATGCGGGAATCGATCGTCTCGGACGTCGCCAGCTCCGACCACATCGTCGCCTCGCCGCCGAGCACGAGGGCCTTCTGGGCGTCGTCGAGAGGCGATCCGGCCGGGAGGGGGTCGTTGAGATAGTGGAAGGAGGCGGGCTGACAGAGGTCGATGTAGTACCCGTTCGACAGGATGCCGCGGTGCCCCTTGCGGGCCGCTTCGACCAGGGACTCGGGGCCGCGCCAGGAGTGGATGACGATGTCCTTCGGCAGCCCGGGCTGCAGGACCTCGTCCCAGCCGACGACGGTCTTGCCGTGCTTGGTCAGGATGCGCAGCAGCCGGCCGTTGAAGTAGGCCTGCAGGGCCCCGTTGTCGGCCAGCCCGAGTTTCTTCTTGAAGGCCTGGATGGCCGGATGGGCGTCCCACTGGTGGCCCTCGACCTCGTCGCCGCCGATGTGGAGGTAGGGGTCCGGGAACAGGCCGGCCATCTCCTTGAAGAAGGCGTCGAAGAAAGGATAGATGCGTTCGTCGGCCGGGTTGAAGGCCGGCCCGAAGACGCCGAAGCGCCGTTCGATGGCGTAGGGACCGGGCGCGCTCGAGTACTCGGGATAGGCGACGAACCAGCTCGTCGAGTGGCCGGGGAGGTCGAACTCGGGCATGACCCGGATGCCGCGGTCGGCGGCGTAGTCGACGACCTCCCGGACCTGGGCCTGGGTGAAGAACTGGCCGTCGGAACCGAGCTGGTGGAGCCGCGGGAAGACCTTGGACTCGACACGGAAGCCCTGGTCCTCGGTCAGATGCCAGTGCAGGACGTTCATCTTCACCGCGGCCATGGCGTCGAGGTTCCGCTTGAGGACCTCGACGGGATGGAAGTGGCGGCCGACATCGATGAGCAGGCCGCGCCAGACGAAGCGGGGCCTGTCCTTGATCTCGCAGCAGGGGAAGTAATAGCCGGCCTCGTCGGCGCTCAGAAGCTGGAGCAGGGTCTCGAGGCCGCGCAGGACGCCGATGTCGGTCGGGGCGGCCAGGGCGACCCGGTCCGTTCCGACGGTGAGCGTATAGGACTCGTCCTCGCCCGGCAGGAGCCGGCCGGTCCGCTCGAAGGCGTAACGGATACCCGCGGCGCCCGCGGGGCTTTGGCCGGCCAGCCAGTCCTGCTTGACGAACAGCCCGGTCCGGCCGGCAAGCCGGGACATGAACCGGGCCGCGGCCTTGAACGCCCGGCCCGTCGCCGGGCCGGGCCCGCCGACGGTGAGGTCTTCGGAGATCCGGAAGCGCCCGTCCCGGACGGCCACGCTTTCGGGAACGGGCATCAGGTCCAGCAGGGCCCCCGCCTCCGTCGCCGGCCGTCCGGCCGGGACGGCGGCGGCCCCTTCGGAAGCCAGGGCGGCGATCGACAGGATGAGAACGATCGACAGACGGGCGCGGCGACGGTCCATGCTCAGTCCTCCGTGCGATGGGATGGCCGGGACTTTTATAGCACAGAGGACCGGTCCGCGGAAGGCCTCGAACGACGGCCGGGGCGTCAGTCGCCGATCTTCTCGACGACGATGGTCAGGTTCGAAGCCAGGGCGGCCACGGCGCCGACCGCGGCCAGGACGGGGGCGAAGACGGCCCCGACGACGCCCACGGTCAGGGGGATCTCCAGGAACGTCTTGCCGGCCTCGTCCTTGAGGATGATGCGCCGGACGTTGCCCTCGTGGACGATCTCCTTGACCTTGGCGACGAGCTCGCCGCCGTCGATCTTGAACTCCTCGAAGCGGGCTCTGCCGTCCTTCTTCTCTTCGGTCATGCGCGTTCTCCCTTCTCGGTCTCTCGGCCGGCCGGCGCGGGCCCGGCCGTCCCCATCTCCTGATACGTCATAGGTCCGGGAAGAGTTCCTTCAGGACGGCCAGGGACTCCGGGAACAGGTCCGTGAGGGGGATCTCCTCCCAGTCGGCGGCGGCGAACCGCCACTCCCCCGCCGCGTCCCGGACGAGCTCGGCCGCGAACCGGTAATAGGTCCCGCTCCAGCGGATGAGCTTGCGCAGGACCTCGGCCGCGCCGTGGGACAGGGCGACCTCGAACTCGACCGAGGCCCGGCCGGCCGGGTCGATCCCGTCGACGCGGCAGGCGAGGACATGGACGACGACGCCACGGCGCCGCTCGAGGTATCCCGCGACGAGCGCCAGGGTCCCGGCCTTGTCGCGGCCGTCCCCGGACGCGAAGCCGGCGTCGAGGAACCGGCCGAGGCCTTCGAGGTCCCTTTTCTCGGCCCGGGCCGCGGCTTTCGAGACGGTCTCGCGGACGCGGTCCTCATCGGTCCGTCCGCCGCATCCGGCCGCCAACGCGACCGCGGCGAGGAGGGCCGCGAGAACGCCCTCCCGCCGGCGCCCGGCCCGGCTCATCCCGCGCCTCCGCCTCCGCCGCCCCCTCCTCCCCCGCCTCCGCCGCTGAAGCCGCCCCCGCCGCCCGACGAGTAGTGGGCGGCCGAGACGCTGGCGTCGTGGATGGCCGTGGCCGCGTGCTCGATGCCGCTGATGACCTGGGCGATGTGGGCGACGTCCAACGCCCCCATCTGGGCCAGGCCCATGCCCGTGTACCAGGCCGGGACGGCGGCCCGGTCGTCCTGCAGGATGAGCGGCAGCATCTTGAGGATCTTCTTGGCGTGACCGAACAGGATGCCGAAGACGAGGTAGTGCTCCCAGAGCTTGTAGGCCTCGGGCGGGATCTCCTTGAAGTCCGAGAAATCGTCGAGGAAGCGCTTGAGGCCCTTCCAGTCCTCGTTCTGCCGGGCCCAGGACATGGTCCGCCGCTTGAGCCCCGGGATGAGGGCCAGGGACAGGATGAGGAGGACCGGGCTGAGCGTCAGGACGGCCAGGGGCGCGGAAACGGCGTAGAAGAGGTTCCGGGCCTTGAGGCCCTCGGGCTCCAAAAAGCCGAGGGGGCCGGCTTCGGCCTTGACCGCCTTGGTCCACTTGGCGTAGAAGGCCTGGAACTTCTGGGGTTTCCGCTTCAGGAACTTCTGCAGGCCGTCCACGGTGAACGAGGCCCCGGCGGACGTCCCCGTCCCCATGGCCTCCGCGAACAGGAACTCGAGGAGGGATCGCTCATAGGCCCTCAAGCCCCCGGCCCCGGCCAGATCGCGTTTCAAGATGATGGACGTCTCGACCGCCTCCTTCGAGCCGAACAGGCTCCGCCGGGTGACGTTCCGGTCGTCCATCTCCAGGACCCGCCGCCGGGCCAGGTCGAAGAGCGTGGCCGTGAACGCCTCCGGGGTCACCGCCCGGCCCTCGCGCATGAGCGTTTGGACCACGGCGGGAGGCAGGTCCGAAGGCGGCTCGCGGACGTAATCCGGCAGGCCCTCGAAACGGTAGTCCTTGCCCACGGCCGACCAGACCCGCAGGAAGACGACGAGCCACAGGATGGGGCCGGCGACCTGCCAGACGCCCCACACGCTGGCGCCCTTGAGGAAGGCCCGCCGGCGGGCGGCCGTCCGGCCGTCTTGGGCTTCCCGCTCGGCCCGGGCGGCCTGGACCCGGGCGATGGTCTCGTCGACGTACCCCGCCTCCTCGGCCTTGATGGCCTCCAGAGAGAGCCGTTCCGACGGCACCCCGGACACGGATCCGGACGGCCAGACCACGCGCACCTCGAAGAATTGGCGGGAGGCCAGTTCGGGCGCGGAGAAGCGGGCCGTCCGTTCGTCGACGACCTCGGCCCAGCCGGCCAGGGGCCCGTGCCCCCAGACCCGGAGGTCCTCCTTCGTCGGCAGGGGCTCGGGCAGGGTGACGGTCACGGACACATCGCGGGCGGGCCGCTCCCAGCCGTCGCCGACGGCCTTCCAGTAGAGCTCGGTGACGTCCGGATAGCTCGTCACCCCCCCCGTCACGCGGTAACGGATGCGGAAAGTCCGCCGCTCGTTGCGGGCCGCGTATTCCCAACGGGCGGTCAGGCGCTCGCCGTCGTCCTCGATCTCGAGGCGCAAGGCCGCGCCGCGCTCGTCCGCGACCCCGAGGTCCGAGATCCGGATGCGCCGGCCCTCCCCGCCCGCGTCGAGCCGGAGGGGGATAGAGACGAAGGCATAGCTGAATTCGCCCTCGAACTCGAAGGTCCGGGACTCGTCGACCGTGAACGAGCCGTCGGCGGCGACGGCGATGGCCACGCGGACCTGGGGGAAATAATAATCCTTGGCCGCGGCGGACGGGACGAGAGCGGCCAGAGCCAGCAGGACGGCGGCGGCCGTCCGGGCGATGCGGCGGTTCATGGGCGTCTCCCTTCGCGGTCCTTCATGGCGCGTCGAGGAACATTTCGACGACCGGCACTTCGACGTCGGGCTTGACGACGGGGAGCCGGAGCTTGAGGACGCCGGCGGGCTCCTCGGGCCGGCGGCCGGCCATGAACCCGGGCTCGCTCCCCGGCTCCACCGTTCGGACCTCGGAGGCGTCGTGGAGGAGCTGGGCGTAGGAGACGCGGCCGGCCAAGCCGTCGAGGGCCAGCGGGCCGGCCGGCCACTCGAGGACGTGGAGGTAGAGCCGTCGGGTCGCGGCGTTGTAGGTCAGCACCCCCCCGGCCGGCCGCGGGACTTCGGCCGGGGCCGGGCCGCAGCCGTAGACGGCCCGGCCGTGGAGGACCGTCCAATCGCCGACGCGGCGGAGCCGGTCGAGGGCCCGGCCGTCGAAGGTCCCCCGCCCCGTCGGCCCGACATTGAGCAGGAGATTGCCGCCCTTGCTGACCGTCTCGACGAGGAGGACGACGAGCTGCCGGGCCGATTTCCAGGTCGACTCGTCGCGGTCGTATCCCCAGGACCCCGAGAAGGTCTGGCAGGTCTCCCAGGGCACGGGCCGGCCGGCCGCGAAGACGCCCTCGCGCGGCAGGAACTGCTCGGGCGTCCGGTAGTCCCAGCCGCCGGGGACGTCGAGGAGGTCGAGCCGGTCGTTGACGACGATGCCGGGCTGGAGCCGCCGGACCATCGCCAATAGGCTCTCCGAACGCCATTCGGTCCGGCCCTTGCCGTTCGGTCCCGGGAACGAGTAATCGAGGAAGAGGGTGTCGATACGCCCGTATCCGGTCAGGAGCTCCTCGAGCTGGGCGTGGAGGTAGTCGGCGTACTTCCCGACATCGCGCGACCTCGAGCTCTCGATGAAGGCGGGGTCGTCCCGCATCGGGTGGAACTCGTCGACCGGATACTCGGGATGGTGCCAGTCGAGCAGGGAGTGGTAGAAGCCGACCCTCAGCCCCTCCGCCCGGAAGGCCTCGACGAAAGGCCCGACGAGGTCGCGGCCGCAGGGCGTCCGGGTGGACTTGAACTCCGTGAGCCGGGAGTCCCAGAGGCAGAAGCCGTCGTGGTGCTTGGTCGTCAGGACGGCGTAGCGCATGCCCGTCTCCCGGGCCGTCCGGGCCCAGGCCCCGGGATCGTAGAGATCGGGGTCGAAGCGCTCGAAATAGCGGGCGTAGGCCGCGTCGGTCATGCGCTCCCGGCTGCGGACCCACTCGTGGCGGGCCGGCAGCGCGTAGAGCCCCCAATGGATGAACATGCCGAACCGGGCCTGCGTCCACCACTCCATCCGGACCTCCTCGCCCGCGCCAGGGGCCCATCCTTTGTATATTAGGTGGGGGGCGGAATTCAAGGCGGCGGCCGGGGATCAGCCGTTGCGACCGCCGAAGATGTGGTCCATGAGCGCCAGCTCGGCGTCGGGGTCCAGGACGGTGAACTGGAGCCCGGCCTCGAAGACCTCGCCGTCGTAGACCTCGCGGGTCCAACGGACCTCGGCTACGGCCCGGATCCGCTTGCGCGACCGCCCCAGGGTCAGATCGACGCGGACCCTCGCCCCGGGCTCGAGGCGGGCCGAGGTCAGGATGCGGAGGCCGCCCACGGAGATGTCCCGGGTCAGGGAGTAGAAGACGGTCGCCGCCCCGGGCCGGACCTCGCCCGTCATCAGGGAGACGACGACCTTGTTCTCCTCGGGGACGCGGACTTCCCGGCGGCGGTCCCTCACGGCCGGCCGGCCCTCTCGCCCGGCGGCATCATCGACCTCCCCTGCGCGCGGACATAGCCATGGTTTTCCGTAACCTTTTAGTCGGCCGGGCGGTGGCGCCGACGGACTTTGACTTTGTCGCCCCCGCGGACGTAGGATGAGGGTCATTCCGCCCGCTGAGGAGGCCGGCCATGACCGAACGGACGCTACCCAGGCTGTTCGAGGAGAGCGTCGCCGCTTACCCCGACAACGTCCTGATCTGGGAGAAGAGGGGCCCCCGCTACGAGCCGACCTCGTTCGCCGAGATGCGCGGCCTGGTCCGCCGCTTCGCCGCCGGCCTGATGTCGCTGGGCCTCGGCCGGGGCGATCGGGCCGCCCTCATCTCCGAGGGCCGTCGGGACTGGATCGTGGCCGAGCTGGGCATCCTCTCGGCGGGGGCCGTCAACGTCCCCGTCTCGGTCAAGGTCGAGGAGCTCGGCGACCTGAAGTTCCGCCTCGACCACTCGGGCTGCCGCCTGGCCGTCGTCTCGAGGTCCCAGCTGGCCAAGCTCCGCCAGATCAAGAACGACCTGCCCGAGCTGGCCGCGATCGTGGTCCTCGACGACGTCGAGGCCCTGGCCCCCGACGAGGTGACGGCTTCGGACGTCCTCCGGCGCGGCGACGCCTTCCTCGAGACCCGGGCCGCCGAGCTGGACGCGGCCCTGGCCGCCGTCCGCGAGGGCGACCCGGCCAACATCTGCTACACTTCGGGGACGACGGCCGACCCCAAGGGCATCGTCCTGACCCACCGCAACTACACGGCCAACATCGAGCAGTCCCGGGCCCTCGTCGACTGCCCGGAGCACTACGTCTCGCTCCTCATCCTGCCCTGGGACCACAGCTTCTGCCACACCTGCGGCATCTACTCCATGATGAAGAGCGGCGCGGCCATGGCCTCGATCGAGCTGGGGCGGACGCCCATGGAGACCCTGCGCAACATCCCCGGCAACATCCGCGAGATCCGGCCCCACCTCCTGCTCAGCGTCCCGTCCCTGGCCAAGAACTTCCGCAAGAACATCGAAAAGGGCGTCCGCGACAAGGGCCCCAAGGTCGAGGCCCTGTTCCGCCGGGCCCTGGCCCTGGCCTACGACTACAACGGCATCGGCTGGGACCGCGGACGCGGCCTGAAAAAGCTCAAGAAGCCCCTGCTGGCCCTCTACGACCGGCTGCTGTTCTCCAAGATCCGGGCCAACTTCGGCGGCCGCCTGGAGTTCTTCGTCGGCGGCGGGGCCCTGCTCGACGTCGAGCTGCAGCGCTTTTTCTACGCCCTGGGCATCCCCATGTTCCAGGGCTACGGGCTGAGCGAGGCCTCGCCCGTCATCTCGGCCAACAGCCTCCGGGCCCACAAGCTCGGCTCCTCGGGCCGGGTCGCGCCGGGCATCGAGCTCCGCGTCTGCGACGAGGCCGGGCGGCCGCTACCGGCGGGACGGACCGGCGAGATCGTCGTCCGCGGCGAGAACGTCATGGCCGGCTACTGGAAGAACGAGAAGGCCAGCCGCGAAACGGTCCGGGACGGCTGGCTCTACACGGGCGACCTCGGGTACCTCGACGCCGACGGCTTCCTGTACGTCCTCGGCCGCATGAAGAGCCTGCTCATCGCGGGCGACGGGGAGAAGTACAGCCCGGAGACCATCGAAGAGGCCCTGACCGACGGCTCGCCCTACATCGAGCAGGTCATGCTCTACAACGACCAGTCGCCCTACACGGTCGCCCTGCTCGTCCCCAACAAGGACAACGTCCTGCGCTGGCTCAAGGGCAAGGGGCTGTCGCCCCGGACGCCCGAGGGCCAGGAGGCCGCCCTGCGCCTGCTCGAAGGCGAGATCGACGCCTACCGCGAGGGCGGGCGGCTGGCCGGGACGTTCCCGGCCCGCTGGCTGCCCGCGGCCGTGGCCGTCCTCGGGGAAGGCTTCACCGAGCAGAACCACTTCCTCAATTCGACCATGAAGATGGTCCGGGGCCGCATCACGGAGTTCTACCGGACGCGCCTGGACCACCTCTACACGCCCGAGGCGAAGGACATCGTCAATCCCCAGAACCGGACCATCATCGGACGTCTCGACGCCGGGGCCTGAGGGACGGGGGGCCTCCTCCCCTTCCCCCGCCGGGGAAATTGACAACCCGGCGGCACTTAAGATATGAAGAATCCTCTATCGAAGGAGGAGGACCTCGACATGGCCAAAAAGCCCCAATCGCTCGGCGTCGGCATCATCGGCGGCGGCTTCATCGCCCGTTTCCACATCCGGTCCTGGGTGGGCGTCCGGGACGCCGACATCCTGGGCGTCTTCGATCCCGACGCCAAGCGGGCCCGCGAGGCCTGCGCCCTGGTGAAAGAGCTCGGCGTCGGCCAGGCCAAGCCCTACGCCTCGATCACCGAGATGGCCGCCGACCCGCGCATCGGGGCCCTTTGGATCTGCGCTCCCAACTTCACCCGGGGCGAGGTCATGGAGGAGATCGTCCACGCCGTCCTTAAAGGGAAGTCCGGGGTCGCCGGGGTGACCTGCGAAAAGCCCCTGGGGCGCAACGCCCGCGAGGCCCGCCGGATGCTCGAGCTGGCCCGGAAAGCCGGCCTTCTCGACGGCTATCTCGAGAACCAGGTCTTCTCCCCGGCCGTCGTCCGCGGCCGGGAGATCGTCTGGGCCCGGGGCGCCGCCCTGTCCGGCCCGCCCTATCTGGCCCGGGCCGCCGAGGAGCACAGCGGGCCCCACATGCCCTGGTTCTGGGAAGGCACGCTCCAGGGGGGCGGCGTCCTCAACGACATGATGTGCCACTCCGTCGAGGAGGCCCGCTACATGCTGACGCCGCCGGGCGCGCCCCGCGAGGTCCTGACCCCCGTCAGCGTCACGGCCTACACGAACTGTCTCAAATGGCAGGAGCCCAAGTACGCCGCCGTGTTGGCCAGAAACAGCGGCGGCAAGACCGACTACCTCAAGCGCCCCTCCGAGGACTTCGCCCGGTCGCTCGTCGAGTACAAGGATCGCTCCGGCAAGATCCTGGTCGTCGAGACGACGACGAGCTGGTGCTACGTCGGGGCCGGGCTGCGCCTGAGCATGGAGCTCCTGGGCCCCGAATACGCCCTCCAGATCAACACCCTCGACGCCGGCCTCAAGGTCTTCTTCAGCCGGGCCGTCCGCGGCCGGGCCGGCGAGGACCTGGTCGAGAAACAGAACGCCGAGATCGGGCTCATGCCCGTCGTGGCCGACGAAGCCGGCGAGTACGGCTACACGGCCGAGAACCGGCACATGGTCCGCTCCTTCCTCCGCGGGGTCCGGCCCGAGGAGAATTTCTCGGACGGCGTGGCCGTGGCCGAGCTCCTCATGGCCGCCTACCGCAGCGCCGAGCTCGGCCGGACCGTGCCTTTTCCCTTCAAGGGCCTGGAGACCTACGTCCCGCCGGTGGCCCTCGGCAATTGGAACCCCAAAGCCAAGTGATCCCTGAGGAGGCCTCTCCATGAAACGCGCCCTCGCCGTCTTCGCCCTCGTCGTCCTCGCCGCCGCGTCCGCCGGCCCGGCCTGCCAGGCCGCGCCCCAGGTCCGGCACATCTCGGCCGAACTGCAGAAGGCCGTCGCGGCGACCGACTACGCCGCCGTCCGCATCAAGCCCTTCCCCTTCGCTTCCGAAGCCTGGACCTTCCGCAAGTTCACCTTCGTCGAGACCCTCGACAAGCTCAAGGAGCTCGGCGTCGCCGCGATCGAGGCCTTCCCCGACCAGACGCTCGGCGGCAAGTTCCCCCAAGCCCGGTTCAACGAGGCCATGTCCGACGAGGAGGCCGCCTACGCCAAGGAGGCCCTCAAGGCCGCCGGCGTCACGCTCTACGGCTACGGCGTCGTCGACATCGGCACGACCGAGGAGAGCATGCGCCGGGTCTTCGACTTCGCCCGCAGGATGGGCATCCGCGTCCTGGCCTGCGAGCCGGCCGACGACGACTTCACCCTCCTCGAGCGCCTGGTCAAGGAATACAACGTCAAGATCGCCATCCACAACCACCCCGCGCCCTCGAAGTACCATCTGCCCGAGACGGTCTTCGCCCGCGTGGACGGCCGGGACCCCCGCATCGGCTCGTGCGCCGACAGCGGCCACTGGATGCGCGGCCTGACCGACCCCCGCGAGGCCTTCAAGCTCCTCAAGGGCCGCATCCTCGACGTCCACCTCAAGGACCGCAGCGACTTCGGCACGGCCGAGGGCGTCGACGACGTCCCCTGGGGCTCCGGCAAGGGCCGCATCCGCGACCTCCTGGCCGAGCTGACCCTGCAGGACTACGACGGCTACCTGACCATGGAATACGAGAACGAGTCCGAGGCCGCCGATCCCATGCCGGCCTTCCGTAAGAGCATCGCTTACGTCAAGAGCGTCACCTACTACGACGGCTGGACCCAGGCCCTGCGCCGGGGCTACGCCGGGTACGAGAAGCACGGCTGGAACCACTACGGCCCCGGCTATTTCGAATGCGATCCCAAGACCGGCGTCCTCAAGGGCCAGGGCGGCATGGGCCTGCTCTGGTACGGGAAGAAGCTCCGGGACTTCGTCATCGAGTGCGAGTTCATGTGCTCGACGCCGACGACCAACTCCGGCATCTTCCTGCGCGTCCCCGAGGTCCCGGTGAGCGACGACTACATCTACCACAGCATCGAGGTCCAGATCGACGACGCCTCGACCGGCGTCCACCACACCGGGGCGGCCTACGACATCGAGGCCCCCAAGGTCCTGGCCTCCAAGCCGGCCGGCGAGTGGAACCATCTGCGCATCGAGTTCAAGGGCCCGCGCCTGAAGGTCGTCCTGAACGGCAAGACCGCGCTCGACTGGGAGTCCCGTCCCGGCGGCAAGGTCCGCGACCTGGCGGCCGAAGGCTACATCGGCCTCCAGAACCACGACAGCCAGTCGCCGCCGTTCTTCCGCAACGTCTTCCTCAAAGAGCTCTGATCAGCCCCCGAGCCGTGAGCCGAGGACTAGGAGGCCCGCCCATGACCGAGACGAAGAGCCCGCGCAACAAGCTGTTCCTGATGATGGTCCTGGAGTTCTTCATCTGGGGCGCCTGGCTGCCCCTCATCTTCAGCTACCTGCCGAGCCTGGGCTTCACGCCCGTGCAACAGTCCTGGGTCCTCAACGCCTTCCCGCTGGCGGCCATCGTCGGGATGTTCTTCAGCAACCAGTTCGCCGACCGGCACTTCGCGGCCGAGAAGTTCCTGGGCTTCAGCCAGCTCGTCGGCGGCCTGGCCCTGTTGGGATTGGGCTTCACGCGCGCTTTCTGGCCCTTCTTCGCCCTGATGGCCGTGCATTGCCTCCTCTACGTCCCGACCCTGTCCATCGTCAATTCCATCGCCTTCGCCAACATGAAGGACCCGAAGAAGGAATTCGGCCTCATCCGCATGGGCGGCACCCTGGGCTGGATTTTGGCCGCCTGGCCTTTCACGTTCATCCTCGTCGACTGGGCCAAGGTCGCCGCCGCCGCGCCCGAGGGCGTCGTGGCCTGGCTGGGCACGGTCCTCGGCTCGGGCCTGACCGGAGCGGCCCTCAGGCAGGCCACGCGCTGGACGTTCATCGTGGCCGGGGCCGTCTCGCTGGCCCTGGCCGCGTTCAGCCTGGTCCTACCGCACACCCCGGCCAAGAAGAGGACGGCCGGGGACGGCGGCCGGACGGAGCGTTTCGCCTGGCTCGAGGCCCTGCGGCTCCTGAAGCGGCCCTTCGTCCTCATCCTCTGGCTCATCGCCTTCATCGACGCCTTCGTCCACAATCTCTACTTCAATTGGACCGGGACGTTCCTGGGCGCCGCCCGCGACGCCGGCGGCGTCGGCATCCCCGGCAATTGGATCATGCCGGTCATGAGCCTGGGCCAGGTCTCCGAGCTCCTGACCATGCTCGTCCTGGGCCTGGTGCTGAAGAAGCTGGGCTGGAAGCTGACCATGCTCATCGGCATCCTGGGCCATGCCGGCCGGTTCGCGGTCTACGCCTTCTTCGCCGCTTCGCCCTGGGCCATCGTCACCGTCCAGGTCTTCCACGGCATCTGCTACGCCTTCTTCTTCGCCACGGTCTACATCTTCGTCGACACCTACTTCCCCAAGGACGTCCGTTCCAGCGCCCAAGGTTTGTTCAACGTCATGATCCTGGGCTTGGGGGTCCTGGCGGCCAACACGCTCGGGCCCTGGCTGCTCCAGTCGGTCTTCACCACCGCCGGGACCACGGATTTCCGGTCCATGTTCCTGCTGCCGTGCCTGACCGCCCTGGCCGCCGCCGTCCTTCTGGCCGTGGCCTTCCGGCCCCCGGCCCTGGACGCGCCCCCGGCGGGCGAGCCCTAGGCCCGGCATGGTAGAATGGAGCGGGAGGCCACAGGGACCGGCATGAAGATCCGCTATCTCGACGGAAAGCGGCTCTATTACGCCTTTCTCGCCGGCGGCCAGGCCGTCATCCGCGACCAGGCCCACCTCAACAAGATCAACGTCTTCCCGGTGCCCGATTCCGATACGGGGACGAACCTGGCCTCGACCATGCGCTCCATCGCCGCCGGGGCCAAGGCCCACCGCTCGGCCACCGACGCCTTGGGCTCCCTGGCCGACGCCGCCCTGGCCGGGGCCCGCGGAAACTCGGGGCTCATCTTCGCCCAATTCCTCTACGGCCTCAGCCAGGAGGTCCGGGGCGAGCACCGGCTGACCGTCCGCCGCTTCGCCGAGAGCGTCCGCCGGGCCGTCCAGCACGCCCGCCGGGCCGTCCTGACGCCCGTCGAGGGCACGATGCTGACGCTCCTCCACGACTGGGCCGAGGCCCTCTACGAGCAGCGCCTCAAAGTGACGGATTTCGCCGAGCTGTTCGCCTATACCCTGCCGGCCGCCGAACGGTCCCTCGCGGACACGCCCAAGAAGCTGGCCGTCCTGGCCCGGGCCGGGGTCGTCGATGCCGGTGCCAAGGGCTTCCTGGACTTCCTCCAGGGCGTCGTCGGCTTCATACGCAAGGGCCGCATCCGGGACGTCCGGGCGGCCGAGGCGGCCGACCTGCCGCACGCCGGCGAGCTGCCGGCGGCCCGGTCGAGCGTGACCAAGCGCTTCTGCGCCGAGGCCCTCATGGCCGGCAAGGCCATCGACGTCGCGGCCGTTCAGGAGCTCGTCCGCCTCTCCGGCGATTCGGCCGTCGTGGCCGGCTCGCCGCGCAAGCTCCGGCTCCACGTCCACACCGACGACGCGGCCGGCCTGTTCTTCGAGCTCCAGAAGCACGGCACGATCCTGGACATCAAGGCCGACGACATGCTCCGGCAGTTCGAGGCCGCCCACGAGCGCAAGGCCCCGGTCGCCGTCCTGACCGATTCCGCCTGCGACCTGCCCCGGGCCGTCCTCGACGACCACCAGGTCCACGTCGTGCCCTTCAACCTGTTCTTCGGCGACAGCCTGTTCCTCGACAAGGTGACCATCGAACCCGACCGCTTCTACGACCTCCTGCGGACCCGGCGCGACATGCCCAAGAGCGCCCAGCCGTCCCAGGCCCACGTGCAGAGGGCCCTCGAGTTCCTGGCCGCCCACTACGAGGCGGTCGTCGCCGTCGCCATCTCGGGCGGATTGACGGGCTTCTACGCCCAGCTCCTCCAGGCCCGCCAGGCCCTGGGTCTGGACGCTTCCCGGGTGGCCGTCGTGGATTCCCGGCAGCTGTCCGTGTCCGAAGGCCTCGTCGTCCTCCGCGTCGCCGAGGCCGTGCGGGCCGGCCGGCCGTTCGCCGCGATCGCCCGCGAGGCCGAGGACTGGGTGGCCAAGACCCGTCTTTGGGTCGACGTCAAGACCCTGAAGTACATGGTCCGGGGCGGCCGGGTCAGCCCGCTCAAGGGCCTGTTGGCCGCGGCCCTCAACATCAAGCCCATCGTCACGCTCGACAAGGACGGCAAGGCCGCCATCCTGGGCAAGTCCTTCAGCCGGCGGGCCAACATGAAGAAGATCCTCGGCCTCATCCGGCGCGAGACCGCCGGGCGGCCGGTCTGGAACTACGGCCTCGTCCACGCCCAGAACCCCTTCCGGGCCCTGCGCTACGCGGAGGCCCTCGAGGCCTTGTTGGGCAAGAAGGCGGCCTTCATCTCCGAGGTCTCGCCCGTCGTCGGGGCCCACAACGGCATCGGCGTCGTCGGCGTCGCCCTGACCTTCGAATGACCCGTCCGGCCCCCCAGGACCGGCGGGGCGGGAGGCGACCATGGGCCTATTCCTGAAGGCGCTCGGGGCATCGGCCGTCCTGGTGGCGCTCTACATGACGGCCTGGTTCGTCGTTGCCCTGGTCAAGAAGGACAACTCCGTCGCCGACATCGCCTGGGGGCTCGGCTTCGTCCTCGTCGCGGGCTTTACGTTCTTCTTCCTGAGGACCTCCCTCTTGCTGCCCATCCTCGTCACCTCGCTCGTGGCCGTCTGGGGCCTGAGGCTGGCCTATCACATCTTCCAGAGGAACAGGGACAAAGGCGAAGATCCCCGTTACGCCGCCTGGCGCGCGAAATGGGGCCGGGCGTTCGTCTGGCGGAGCTACCTCCAGGTCTTCCTGCTCCAGGGCCTTTTCATGCTCGTCATCGCGGTGCCGGTCGTCCTGGTCAATACCTATCGTTGGGTCCACCCGCCGGGCGCCGGCACGCGGGGCTATTTCGCCCTGGCCGGGGCCCTCGTCTGGTCGGTGGGCTTCTTCTTCGAGGCCGTCGGCGACGCCCAGCTGGCCCGTTTCAAAAAGGACCCGGCGAACAAAGGCAAGATCCTGGACCGGGGCCTTTGGAAGTACACCCGGCACCCGAACTACTTCGGGGAGTCGCTGATGTGGTGGGGGATCTTCCTGGTCGCCCTGGAGGTTCCGGGCGGCTGGGCGACGG
>CAZFZU010000020.1:0-5469 GCA_964523615.1 uncultured Eubacteriales bacterium
TCCAGGGGGAAATCGCGCCCTCCTTATAACACCCCCCTCCCGCCAAGTCAAACCAAGATGGGGTCAAACCTACTTTTTATCACTTTCTAGCCCTGTCGTTCCTCGGCAGACTTCGGACGATGGGAGAGTGATAAAAAGTAGGTTTGACCCCATCTTATTGACCCGTCCCGGGGCGGGGTGTAACCTTTTCGCCAAAGGGCGGTATTTTCCCATGAACGAAGCCGAAACCGAGAGAGGGAAGACCGGACCCATGTCCCCGACCGACAACGAGCTGATGGAAGACGTCAGGGACGGCCGCGTCGAGAGGCTGGCCGTCCTGTTCGAGCGCTACCAGATCCCGCTCTACAACTTCTTCCTCCGCCTGACCGGCAACCGGGCCGCCAGCGAGGACCTGGTCCAGGACGTCTTCATGCGCGTCCTCAAATACCGGGCCGGCTACCTCAGCGAGAGCCGCTTCAACGTCTGGCTCTTCCAGATCGCCCGCAACGCCCACGTCGACCACCTGCGGAAGCAGAAAGGGACGGTTCAGCTCGACGATCAGTTCGACGAGGCGCCCAGCCGCGAGCCCCTGCCGGGGGCGGCCTACGAGTCGGACCGCGAGGCCGAGCTCGTCCGCCGGGCCCTCGACCGCCTGCCGGTCCAGAAGCGGGAGGTCCTCGTCCTCTTCCGCTACCAGAACCTCAAGCTCCGGGAGATCGCCGAGCTCCTCGGCGTCCAGGTGGGCACGGTCAAGGCCCAGGTCCACCGGGCGCTCAAGGACCTCAGCCGCATCTACCTCGAGCTCCAGAAAGGGAACGTGTCATGACCTGCGAGAAGACCCAGGAACGGTTCGCCGATTACCTGACGGGCGACCTCGACGAGACCGGCCGCGGCGAGGTGCGGGCGCACATCGCCGCCTGCGACGCCTGCCGGGCCGACCTCGAGGACCTGACAGCCGTCTGGACCAAGCTCGGCGTCCTGCCCGAGGAGCAGCCGAGCGGGGCCCTGCGCGGCCGGTTCTACGCCATGCTCGAGGAGCAGAGGAGCGCGTCGGCGCGCCGGGGGGCGTGGCGGGAGTGGTTCAGCTTCCGCCGGCCCGCCTTCGCCGTGTCGTTCGCGGCCGTCCTGCTCCTGGCCGGCCTCGCCGCCGGCTGGCTCCTGAACGGCGGGGCCGCGGGGCGGCAGCGGCTGGCCGGCCTGTCGCGCGAGGTCCAGGACATGCGCCAGCAAATGGCTCTGTCGCTCCTCGACCGGCCTTCGGCGAGCGAGCGCATTCAGGGCGTCGGATACACGGCCGCGGTGAAGGAACCCGACGACGCGACGCTCGAGGCCCTATTCCGGGCCCTCGACGCCGACGCGAACCCCAACGTGCGCCTGGCCGCCGTCGACGCGCTCTATCTTTTCCGCGACCGCCCGGGCGTCCGGGAGCGGCTGGTCCGGTCCCTCACCCTCCAGACCTATCCCCTCGTCCAGGTCGCCCTCATCGATTTCCTGGTCGAGGTCCGCGAGGCCCGGGCGGCGGAAGCCCTCAAGAAGCTCGTCGAGGGCGACGCGCTCATCCCCGAGGTCAAGAAGCGGGCCGAGCTCGGCCTGCGGCAGATCACGATCTGAGGCGGCCATGAAGACGCGTACCCTGACCATTGTCGCGATCGCGGGTTTCGCGATAGCGGCCGCCACGGCGCAGAGCTGGCGGGATGACGACCGCGACTGGAAGTCCTTCAAGACGGAGGACGTCCGCAAGACCCTGAGCTTCCCCGATCCGGCCAGGCCCGGCGAGGTCGCCGTCGACAACATCTTCGGCCCCGTCACGGTCGAAGGCTACGCCGGGAGCGAGGTCGTCCTGGAGGCGCGGAAGGTCATCTACGCCAGGGACGAGGCCCGGGCCCGCAAGGCCGAGGACGAGGTCAAGCTCGACATCGCCGTGAAAGGCGACACCATCGAGTTCTACGTCGACGGGCCCTTCCGCGAGGAGGACCGCGAGGGCCGGGCGCGCGGCGTCCGCATCCGCCGCGACCCCGGCTACCGGGTCTACTACGGCTTCCGGCTCAAGGTCCCGGCGAAGGCCGGCCTCTACGTGTCCACCGTCACCGACGGCGACGTCGAGGTCCGCGGCGTCGAGGGGACGTTCGACGTCCGCAACGTCAACGGCAAGGTCCGCGTCATCGACGCGGCGGCCCCGGGCGACGCCCGGACGGTCAACGGCGGCGTGACCGTCGTCTTCCGGCGCGAGCCCGGCGGGGCCTGCTTGTTCAAGACCGTCAACGGCGACGTCGAGGTCGGCTTCCCGGCGGCGCCGGCGGCCGACTTCCGCGTCGAGACCATGAACGGCGAGGCCTATTCCGACTTCGACCTGACCCGCCTGCCGCGGGCCCTCCCCGTCCGCGAGGAGCGCCGGGAGCGGGACGGGAAATTCGTCTACCGCTGGGACGGCGCCTACGGCGTCCGCTCCGGCAAGGGCGGGCCGGAGATCCGGCTCGAGACCCTGACCGGCGACATCTTGATCGCCAAACGCTCGAAATTGATGTCCTGAGAGGACAAGGAGGAGAACATGAAGAACAGGATCATCGCGAACATCGTCGCCCTGGCGCTCGTCGTCGCCGGGACGTGCGGCTGGGCCGTCGCCCAGACGAAGGAAGAGGCCCCGGACCGGGCCGTCGTGCCGCTCTCCGACCCGGCCAAGCCGGCCAAGATCGAGGTCCAGGTCATGCGCGGCAGCATCACCATCAAGGGCTACCCGGGCAAGGAGATCATCGTCGAGGCCCGGGTGCGGGAGAAGGCCCTGACCGGCGTCGGCGGCTATTACAGCGGCGCCTACGCGGGGACCGGCCCGTGGGCGGCCCTGGCCACCCCGCCGCCTCCGCCGGACGCGCCCGCCCCGGCCACCGCTCCGACGCCCGTGCCGCGGCTGAGCGAGAAGCAGCAGAAGGAAGCGGAGGCCAAACTGGCCGAACTGCTAGCCGACCAGGAGGTCCTGGCCAAGAAGGTCACCGGGCAGTACGCCCGGGCCGCGGATGTCTACGGTCAGTTCTTTCCGGACGACAAGAAGCGGCGCGAGGAGAAGGCCAAGAAGACGGCCGGCATGAAGCAGCTGACGGGCGTGTCTTCGGGCCTGGAGATCGAGGAGGAGGGCAACGTGGTCAGCGTCAGCGCCCACTCCTTCAAGGCGGCGACCGACCTCGTCATCCAGGTCCCGGTCACGTCGTCCCTCGAGATCCGCACGAACATGGACGGCTCCATCGTCGTCGAGGGAATCGGCGGCGAGATCGACATCAACAACATCAACGGCCCGGTGACGCTGAAGAACGTCTCGGGCAACACGCTCGTTCACACGGTCACCGGCGACATCCAGGCCGAGCTGACGCGGATCGCGGCCGACAAGCCGATGTCGTTCAGCACCATGAACGGCGACATCGACGTGACCCTGCCGGCCGACGCGCGGGCCAACTTCAAGATGAAGACCGACCAGGGCGAGATCTACACGGATTTCGACATGAGCGTCGGGCGGAAGAGCGGGCGGGCCGAGGCGTCCGAGAAGACCGAGCAGGGCAAGTACCGCATCTCGTTCGACAAGTCCCTGCTGGGGGTGGTCAACGGCGGCGGGACGGAGATCTCGTTCAACACTTTCAGCGGCGACATCTATATCCGCAAGCGGAAGTAGCGGAAGCAGGGCGAGGGCGGGCGCGGGCCCGTGAACGCAAGTCCCCAGGGGCGGCCATCCGGCCGCCCCTTTTTTGTTCGGGGTCAGACCCCAGCTTCTCGTATATTTACAGCACTTTAACCCTGCTTTGGGGCTCGTCCCAAGCAATAAATCGCGTCTTTTTAGGGCCAAAAAAGAGGAAATCGCCCTTGCGAACAGGAAACGGGGCCGGCGAAAACGCCGCGAACGACGCCGGCCGAGGCTAAAGCAGAAGCGCCTGCGGAGGCGGTCAGGCAGCCTGGGCGCGGGAGCGCTTCCGGTTCCAATACAGGTAAGCCGGGATGCCCAGCGAGATGATGACCAGCCCGGCGAACGAGTTGCGGAACGACCCGACCAGGGCGTTGACGATGACGAACAGCGCGGCCAGGATGAACAGGACCGGCGTCACCGGGTACCCGAGAGTCTTGTACGGGCGCGGCAGGTCCGGCCGTTTCTTGCGCAGGACGAAGACGCCGACGACCGCCAGGCCCAGGAAGATCCAGTTGCCGAACACGGCGTAGGTCAGGAGCTGCTCGAACGTGCCGCTCAGGCTGAGGACGATGCTCCAGGCCCCGACGACCATGAGCGAGACGTGCGGCGTGTGGTATTTCAGATGGACGGCGGCCATCTTCTTGAAGAACAGCCCGTCCTTGGCCATGGCGTAGTAGACGCGCGGTCCGGTCAGGACGTGGCCGTTGGCCGCGCCGAGGATCGAGAACAGGATGATGACCGAGACGATGGACGCGCCGACGGGGCCGACCGCGACGTTCATGGCCGTGGCCGCGATGCGGTCCGCACCCGCCATCTCGGCCGCCGGCACGACGTAGAGATAGGCTACGTTGGCCAGGATGTAGAGCAGGGTGACGATGCCGCACCCCGCGATGAGCCCCAGGGGCACGGAGCGGGCGGGGTTCTTCGTCTCTCCGGCGTTGAAAGTCGAGACCTCGAATCCCTTGTAGGCCCAGAGCACGGCCACGAGCGCGAGACCGAAATGCGCGATCAGGCCGCCGCCGACCCCGGACGTCGCCGGCGAGGTCAGGTTCGCCCAGTCGCCCTTGCCCGACAGGAAAACGACGGCGATAATGCCCAACAGGGCGACGAACTTGAGCGTCGTCAGGAGGTTTTGGAGGAGGGCGCCCCGCTTGACGCCGAAATAATTGATGGCCAGCAGGAACAGGATGAAGGCGACGGCCACCGCCTTCTGCGCGATAGGACCGATCGGCACGAAATGCGGCAGGTACTTCGAGGCGAAGGCCACGGACAGCGTGGCGATCGTGCCCGAGTCGACGACCAGGAAGATCGTCCAGCCGAACAGGAACCCGAACATGGGCCCGTAGATCTCGCGCAGGTAGACGTAGATGCCGCCGGTCTCCGAGAAGGCGGAGGCCAATTCGGCCAAGGCCAGGACACCGAACATGCAGGCAATGCCGCCGGCGACCCAGACGGCCAGCATGAGGAGCGGCGAGCGGACCTCGGCCGCCACGGTCGCCGGGACGATGAAGATTCCCGAGCCGATCATGGTGCCGACGACGATGCTGATGATGCTGCCCGGGCCGAGGCAGCGAACCAAGGGCGTGCCGGGGGGCGGGACTTCGTGGTGCGACATGGCGCTATATTATGGGGAGAGGCGCCCGAATGCAATCGCCAAAATCGATGTTTTTGAGGGCAAAAACATCGAAATTCCCTGACGCCCCGCCTGATGGACAAGCCCCCACACTGACTATATATATGATTCTAAATGAGAAGCTGGGGTCTGACCCCGAAGATTGACAGCCGGGGACGGCGGCAATATCCTTGTCGTCTCGAGAACGTCC
>CAZFZU010000020.1:5569-29452 GCA_964523615.1 uncultured Eubacteriales bacterium
CCGAAGATTGACAGCCGGGGACGGCGGCAATATCCTTGTCGTCTCGAGAACGTCCGCCGCGAAGGGAGCAGCGCCATGGCCTCGAAGAACCGCCGCGTGGGATTCCTCCTCCTCATCCTCCCCCTGATCATCATCCTGTTCGTCGTCAACCGCCGCCAGCGCCAGACCGAGCCCGCGGCCGACCTCATCCTCATCAACGGCAAGATCGTCACCGTCGACACGAACGCCCCCGAGGCCTCCTGGCTCGCCGTCCGGGGCGACCGCATCGCCGCCCTCGGCACCGAGCCCGACGGCTACAAGCGCTACGTCGGGGACGCGACCAAAGTCATCGAGCTCGGCGGCGCCCTGACCGTCCCCGGGCTCATCGAGAGCCACGGCCACTTCACCGGCCTCGGCCAGTCCAAGACCGTCCTCGACCTGACCACCGCCCGCTCCTGGGACGACATCGTCGCCCAGGTCGCCGCCGCCGTCGCCGAGGCCAAGCCCGGCGACTGGATCATGGGCCGCGGCTGGCACCAGGAGAAGTGGGACCGCGCCCCCGAGCCCAACGTCGACGGCCTGCCCGGCCACGCGGCCCTCAGCCGGGTCTCCCCCGCCAACCCCGTCCTGCTCGAGCACGCCAGCGGCCACTCGGCCCTGGCCAACGCCAAGGCCATGGAGCTGTCGGGGATCACGCGGGCGACCACCGACCCCGACGGCGGCCAGATCGTCCGCGACGCCGCCGGCGAGCCCATCGGCGCCTTCATCGAGACGGCCCAGGGCCTCCTCCGCTACGAGGCCGGCCACTTCACGCCCGACGAGGCCGCCGCCCGCACCCGCCGTCTCGTCGAGCTGGCCGCCCGCGAGTGCCTCGTCCACGGCGTGACGACCTTCCACGACGCCGGGGCCATGTTCGGCACGGTCGAGATCTACAAGAAGATGGCCGAGGAAGGCGCCCTCCCCGTCCGGCTCTATGTCATGCTCAGCGCCGATTCCAAGACCTTGGCCGAGCGGGCCGCCGGCTACCCCCTCGTCGGCGCGGTCGACAACCACCTGACCGTGCGGACCATCAAGCGGCTCATCGACGGCGCCCTCGGGGCCCACGGCGCCTGGCTCCTCGAGCCCTACGCCGACCTGCCGCCGGGCGCTCCGAACCCGGCCGGCCTCAACACGGAGTCCCTCGAGGAGATGCGGGCCACGGCTGCCTTCGCCATCGAGCGCGGCTTCCAGCTCTCGACCCACGCCATCGGCGACCGCGGCAACCGCGAAACGCTCGACATCTACGAGGCGGCCATGAAGGCCCACCCGGACAAGAAGGACCTGCGCTGGCGGATCGAGCACGCCCAGCACCTGGCCCCCGCCGACATCCCGCGCTTCCACGCCCTCGGCGTCATCCCGGCCATGCAGGCCGTCCACTGCACGTCCGACGCGCCCTGGGTCCTCAAGCGGCTCGGCGAGAAGCGGGCCGCCGAAGGCGCCTACGTCTGGCGCAAGCTCATGGACGCCGGCTCGGTCATCCCCAACGGCACGGACGTCCCCGTCGAGCCCATCGCGCCCATGGCCTGCTTCTTCGCCGCCGTGACCCGCAAGCTCAAGGACGGCTCGCTCTTCTACCCCGACCAGAAGATGACCCGCGAGGAGGCCCTGCGCTCCTACACCATCAACGGCGCCTACGCCGGCTTCGAGGAGGCGCTCAAGGGCTCGCTTACGCCCGGAAAGCTGGCCGACATCGCGGTCCTGTCCCGGAACATCCTGACCTGCCCGGAGGACGACATCCCCGGGACCGAGGTCCTCTACACGATCGTCGGAGGCAAGGTCCTCTATCAGAAATGAACCCGCGGACGGCCTTGATCCTCCTGGTCCTGCTGACGCTCGCGGCCACGGCGGGCGCCGCTCCGGGCGCCGCCCCCGGCCCCCAGGCCAAGGTCCCCCGTTGGGAATCGAACCTGTCCCTCGGCTCGGTCGACTCCGGGCGGATCGGGATCGTCAAGTCCTTCTGGTGGTACGCCGTGCCGCGGATCGTGACCGTCGGGTTGAGCCTCGACCACGTCATGGAGGCCATTCCGGTCTCCCTCACCGTGGCCGTCAACGCGCCCACGCCGTTCGCCGTGCCTTTCGTCTGCGCCGGCGCCGGGACCACGCTGACCTGCGGCGGCATCTCCTTCTACGGCGGGGGCGTCAAGATCCGCCTCGGCCGGCGTTTCGGCCTGATCGCCGAGTACCGGAAATACCGCTACAACCAGACGAGCGGCTCCTTCGAGCAGACCTACACGAAGGCCACGGCCGGATACTTCGGGGGCGGCATCGCCTGGATCTATTGAGGGCCGGCGCGCCGGACCTCCGCGATCCGGGGTATCGGGGTATAATGGACATGACAAGGGAGAGATCATGAGACGAACCAACCCCGTCCTTATCGCGATCGCGGCGGCCGGCCTCATGGCCCTCGCGGCGGCCCCGCCCGCCCGGGCCCAGGCCCGCTTCGACACGCGGCCGGTCGCCTTCCTCGTCGACCTCGGCTACGTCAACCTGACCGACTATCCCAAGTGGATCGCCCTCGGCGCCGAGGTCGATCTGCGCCTCGGCCGCTTCCTGTCGGTCAATCCCGAGGCCTCGATCTGGCTGCGGCAGTCCCGCGGCGGCACCGTCCAGTTCGTCCCCGGCGTGACGGCCAACGTCCGGCTCGGCCGCTTCTTCTTCGGCGGCGGCGCCGTGCGTCGCGTGACCGACTGGTCCGAGGCCGCGGGCGGCGGACTCGTCCCCAAGTTCCAGGCCGGCCTGCGGACCGGGCCGACCCGCCTGACCCTCGCCGGCTACTACCTGAACGTCACGAACGACGTCGTCCTCAGCCTGACGATCGGGATCGGCGTCGGCCGCCGGGAACCGCGGGACGACGAAGACTAGAGCCCGGCCAGCCGCGCCTTCGCGTCGGCCGGCTCGGGGTGGCTCGGATCGGCGTCCTTCCAGTACTCGAGGAATTTCCGGTATTCGACGGCCGCGCCCGCCCCGTCCCCCTTCTCCTCGAGGACGCGCCCGAGGCGGTAATGATAGAGGGGATGGATGAGATAGCGAGCTTCGCTCTTCGGATCGATGGTCATCAGCTTCCGGTATTCGGCGACGGCCTTGTCGAGATCGCCCTTTTTCCAATAGGCCCGGGCCAAGACGTCCTTGAGGAACGGGATATTATAGGGAGTGATCTCCGTGACCTGCACGCCCGGAAAGCGCTCCACCGGGATCTTCGCGGCGGCCGCGATCGCTTCGTCGGGCGAGCCCGCGGCCAAGGCCACCTCCGCCTCCAGGAACGCCCGGCTGCCGGCGAGATCCTCCTGTTGACCCTCGTCCTCGATCCACGGAAGAAGCGACGCGATCTCCCGGAGCCGTTCTCGCGCGGACGGCCATCGTCCCTGTTTGAAGTCCACCCACCCCATCAGGTAGGCGCGGGAGGCCGCGAGGCTCTCGCGCCTCCCGGGCCAGGTGCGCTCGCGATAGGCCAAGTAGGCCTCGCCCGACTGGCGGGCCTCATCGAACTTGCCGCGGTCGGCGTAGGCATAGACGGAAAACTTGTCCACGGAGGCGACGACAAAATCCTGGCCGTAAGACTCTCCGATCTTCCTCAATGAGAGAAAGCCGGCCATGGACGCTTCCCACCGCCCCAGCAGATAGCCATAGAAGTCGACCAGCCACAATCCGGCCATCTTCTCCGTCGGCGTGGAGCTGTCGATATAGGCCTTGACCCAGCCGAGGGCCTCGGCGTAGTTCTCCCGGAGGGCCTCCACATAGGCCAATCCGTTGCAGGAGCCCGTGAAATCGGGCCTGACGCCCAGAGCCTCCCGATACTTCGCCTCCGCCTTGTCGAGCCGGCCCATGCGGAGGTAGAGCTCGGCCAGGGAATCGACGGGGTTCGGATCGCCCGGATTGGCTTCGACATAGCGCAGCAGCGCGGCTTCGGCCTTATCGAACGCCCCGCCCCTGGCATACGCGTAGCCGAGCATGTTGAAGGCCGGGCCGAATTGCGGGTCCAAAGCGACCGCCGCCTCGAAATTCCCGACCGCTTCCGCGTATCTCCCGCTCACGTAATGCGCGCTCCCCAGGTCGTAAAAAGCCTGCTTCTCCTGGGGGTACCGGCGCGTCAGCTCCTCCAAGAGCCGGAGCCTCTTGGCCGGGTCCTTTTCGATGATCGCCGCATACTCCGCTTGGATGGCCAGCCGCTCTTTCTCTGAGGCCTTCCCGGAATGCGCCATCGCCCTCTTCAAGGCTTCGTCCCGGGCCCGCCAGTCGACGAGCTGATACTCGGCGTCGGCGAGATAGAGCCAGGCGATGGCGAAGGTCGGGTCCAGGGCGATGGCCTTTTCGAGATAGGCTTTCGCCTCCGAGGCCAGGAGGTTCAGGACGCTGTCCCGGCCCCTGAGGAAGAGGTCGTAGGCTTCGACCGAGCCCGTCGTCAGGTCCATGACGGGCCGGGCCGGCGCCTCGAGCTTCAGCGGCGGCTGGCCGATCCCGCGCGAGACGGCCCGGCTGATCTCGTCGACCTGGGACCTCAGGATGCTGTTGACGCCCTCGCCCCGGGCCGAGGCGCTTTTCAGGACCTCCCGGGTGCCGACGTCGAGGACCTTGACGTCCGAGACGAACGTCTCTCCGGCCTTGCTGAAGAACCCGACGACGACGGCGTCGATCCCGTGCCGGCGGCAAACCTCGAACCCGGCCTCCTCGTCGTAGAGGGCGGCCTCGCCCCGGCCGGCCTGCCGGAACAGGTCCCTGAGCCGCTGCCAGGACGCGACCCGCATGTGCTTCGATTGCTCGAGGCTGGTGATCAGCAGGTTGGGGATGATCTCCCGCAAATGGTCGAGCCCCGGGTCCCCCGTTTGGTTCTTGAAGCCCAGGATGGCCACCGTGCGCTTCGAGCCTTCGCTCTCCGGGAGGACCTGCCAGACGAGAAGGGCCGCGAGCGCCGAGAGGACCACGGCGGCGGGGACCCAGAACCTCTTCGAAGGCAGGCGGACCGTGATCTGCTTCGACGTCTGCGGCCGGCGGACGGGCAGGGCCCCGGTCGTCTCCGGCAGGGTCCTCTCGATCCGGGCCAGCTCGGCCGCCAGCTCCTCCGCCCCCTGATAGCGCTCGCCTCTCTCCTTCTTCAGGCATTTCAGGACGAGCTTCGACAGTTCCTCGGGGACCTGGGGGTTGCTCCCGCGCGGATCGGGCGCCGGCTCGCTCTTCTGCTTGACGGCCACGGCCAGCGCCGACTCGCCCTCGAACGGCAGCCGCCCGGTCAGCATCTCGAACAGGACGACGCCGAGCGCGTAGACGTCGGCCCGCGCGTCGGCCTCCTTGCCGTCCACCTGCTCCGGGGACATGTATTCGGGGGTTCCGATCATGACCCCGGCGCCCGTGAGGCCCTTGGCCTGGACGGAACGGGCGATGCCGAAATCCATGATCCGCGCGCCGCCCTCGCGGTCGATCATGATGTTCTGCGGCTTGAGGTCGCGGTGGACGACGCCGAGCCGGTGGGCCTCGGCCAGCCCCTCCGCGACCTGCCTGGCGACGGCCACGGCCTTGCCGACGGGCAGGGCCCCGATGCTGCGGATGAGGCTCTTGAGGTCCTCGCCCGGGACGTACTCCATGGTGATGAAATACGTCCCCGTCCCTTCCTCCCGGCCGAGGTCGTGCATGCGGCAGACGTGGCGGTGGGAAACGGCCCTGGCCAGCCGCAGCTCGTTGCGGAAGCGCTCGATGGTGCCGGGATCGCCGGCGATCTCGGGCCTGAGGACCTTGAGGGCCAGCTTCTCGCCGACCTCCGTGTCGAAGACCTTGTAAACCCGGCCCATACCGCCGTGGCCGAGCTCCTCGATGACCTGGTAGCGGCGGGCGAAGGTCGCACCGGACTCGAGCTCACGGAGGGGGGCGACCACCGTCTCGGTCGATGCCGGGGACGGGGGCGGGGACGGTCGGAGGGGCGCGGCGCAGCGGCCGCACGACCGCGTCTCGGGCGGATTTTCGGAGCCGCAGCGCGAGCACCTCATGGCCTGTTCCCCCGGGCCTGCCTGGACTGCCTCCGAAGATAACAATTCGGACGGGGCAAGTCAACGCCGGTTTGGCGGGGCCGGCACGCCCTTGCGGGCTAAGCCGTCTTCAGCGCGGCCAGGGCCTTGAGGGCCAGTTGGTAGAGCCAGCGGTGGGCCTTGTTCCCGTTGGTCAGGATGGCCACCCCGGCCCGGCGGTCGACGCTCCCGGCGAAGAAGGCCGTGTAGCCGTTGACGCTGCCGCTGTGCGCGATGACCGTCTCGCCGTCGAGCTTGGACACCCACCAGGCCAGGCCGTAGCCCGAGGTCTCGTTGAGCCAGCCGCCGTTGATCGGCCCGGCGAAACGGTCGTACTGCCGCCGGGTCATCTCCCGGAAGGTCGTCTCGCCGACCAGGCGCCGGCCCTTGTAGACGCCGCGGTTGAGCGCGGCCATGAGCCAGCGGGCCTGGTCGACGGCCGTGCCGTAGACGACGCCGGCCGGCCAGGCGTCGGCTTTGACCCAGTCGACGGGCCGGAACATCCCCGGCCGCCGCCGCACGGGCATGTAGGGGATGGCCAGTCGCTCGGCCATGTCGGCCCGCGGCTCGAAGGCCGTGTCGCGCATCTCGGCCGGGGCGAAGACGTTCTTCCGCATGTACTCCTTGAACGGGACGCCCGAGAGCTTCTCGACGAGGTGGGCGACGAGCGTGAAGGCGATATTGGAATAGAGGACGCGCGTGCCGGGCCGGCGGGCCAGGCGGAGCTTGCCGGAGAGGTACCCGGCGAGCGACGGCGCCGCCGTGTCCTCCCAGACGGCGTGCCGCCCGAAGTCCGTGGGCAGGCCCGACGTGTGGGTCAGGAGGTGGCGGAAGGTCACCGGGTAGCGCTTGTTCTCGCCCTCGATATGCAGGTCGCCGAGGTAGTCGTTGACGCGGTCGTCGAGCTTGAACTTGCCCTGCTCCATGAGCTGGAGGAGGGCCGTGGCCGACATCGTCTTGAAGGTCGAGGCGATGAGGTAGACCGTGTCGACGGCGGCCGGGGTCTTGACCCTGACGTTGGCCAGGCCGGCCGAGCGCGTCCAGGCGATGCGGTCGCCCGAGACGAGGACCACGGCCATGGACGGGATGCGCCCGGCCTTGAGGGCCCGCTCGATCTCGGGATCGAGCAGGGCGGCCAGGCGGGCGTCGTCGACGGGAGAGAAGGGCCGGGACGCGTAGGGATCGGAGATCATGGCCGGGCCGGGAAGGGGGGCGTTGTCGCCGTCGCCGTCGCCCTCGAGCTCGTCGGGCCCCGACTCGAGGTCGGCGAAGCCGTTCGGGCCCGAGAGGTTGTCCGAGGACAGGACCGCTTCGGCGGAGCCGGCCCCGTTCTTGCCGGCCGCGACGCGCCCGCCGTCCGTCCGGCCACCGATGATCCTGACGGCCACGAAAAGACCGACGGCGACGAGGCCGAGGACGACAAGGGCGATGTCGGCCGTCCGACGCAGACGCGGGGCGGACCGCGGCGCACCTTTGCGCTTCGCGGGCCGGGCCATGGGGCTCATGTTGTCTCGCTCGGGTTGCGATTATACCACGCCGCGCGGGCCGCCGCGTCATTCGACGACGAAGGACATGGAGACGAAGTCCAGCGTCATCCGCGAGCACAGGCCCAGGAGGTCCGTGCCGATGGCGCCGTGGAAGCGGAGAGAGTCGGAATGGGTCGCCTGCGTCTGGACCAGGACCCGGCGCAGGGCGAAATCCCGGCCGCCCGCCCGGAAGGCGAACTCGTCCAGGACGCGGACCTCGACCGCGCGCCGGTCGCCGACGCTCCCGACGGTCGACTCCCGGAGCCTGGCGCGACTGTTGAGCTCGCCGCGGAAGCGGCGGTAGTAGGGGGGGAAGAGGGACGTCGCCGTCGCGCCGGTATCCAGGCAGAGGCGGAGCCGGACGCCGCGGTGGACGGCCTCGACGACGGGCATGAAGCCGGAGAAACACATGTTCCCCAGGGACCGGGGCCGGGGGCGGGCGGGCACGATGAAGTCCCCCTCGCGCGTCTCGGTGACCTCCTTGAGAGCCGCCAGGACCGGCATGCCCAGCAGGCCCTTGCGCTCGCCGCCGGACCGCCCCGCTTCGGACGGGAAGAGCTCGTCGGGCAGGACGAGGACGAGGGCGTTGGCGACGCGCACGGCCCCCCAGCCGAGCTCCGGGACGACTCCCATGCGGCCGCGGACGGCGAGGCCCGTGCCCGCCTGGACCTCGACCGGCGGGCCGTGGACGGCCAATCCCAGCGCGTCGGCGACGGACTTGTAGAGAATGGACACGTTGGACCCGGTGTCGAATCCGAACAGGACGCTCCGGTCGCCGATCCGGACCGGGAAGCGCCGGGCCTTCATGCGGACTTGGGTGTCGCCGGAGACCTCGACCGTCTGGGGCGGCACGCCGGCCAACGAGTCCCAAAGCGCGAACTGGCTCTCCAGTCCCGCCCGCTCCTCCGCGTCGAGGACGCCGCCGAACCGGACGGACGCCTGGCGGTAGGCCTCGGCGGCCCGGCGGTAGCGGCCGAGGCGGAGATAGGCGTCGGCCAGCAGGACCCAGGCCTCTTTCGTCAGCATGCGCGGCGGGGCGTTCCCGTTGGACCGGATAAAGGCCTCGAGCCCGGCCACGGCCGGGTCCAGGCGATCGAAGACCTGGTCGACGGCGGCCCGGAAGAACTCGAGATCGGCCGGGCCGCCAGGGCCCATCGGCGCGAGCGCGTCGCGGAGCTCGAAGAAGCGGCTGTCCTCATAGAGGCGGGCCAGCCGTTCGAGCGGGTCTTTCGGCTTGCGGGCGGGGAAGAGCGGCCAGACGCATATCCCCGCGGCCAGGACAGCGAGGGCCGCGCCCTTCATGACCGTCTGATCCGTGCGACGCTTCATGGGATCCGACCCGTACCTCTTCAACACAGCAAGGATCGGGCCAGCCGAAGCGACCGGCCCGTCAGGCGAGGCCCGCATGGTTTCGGCCCCCGAGGCCGCGATCCCGTGTAAGGGGTATTTACATACGCCGTTTGACCCCCCGGCCCCTTTGTCACATAATCCGCCCGGGGGCCGTCCCGCGGGGGCCCCGGAGGGGAAGTCATGCACATCCATCGTCTGCGCCACATTCCTTGGAGCGCCGGCTTTCGCGCCGCCGCGGCGACGGCCGCGCTCGGCCTCGCCCTCGCGGCCGGCCCTGCCTCCCGGGCCGGCGCCCAGGACGAGCCCGCCTCCATCCAGGAGAAGGTCACCGTCGCCCTCAAGCTCGTCCAGGCCTACGTCACGGCCAAGGACGGCAAGCCCGTGACGGACCTCACGGCGGCCGATTTCCAGGTCACCGACAACGGCAAGCCGGTGACCGTCACCCATTTCGAGAACCACGTCCTCGGCGGGGACGAGCTCGCGCCCGCCGGCCCCTTCGAGGCCTCGCGGCTCGGACGGAAATTCCTGTTCCTCTTCGATTTCGCCTTCACCGACGCCCGCAGCGCGCGCAAGGCCCGGGAGGCCGCCCTCGCGTTCATCGACACGGCGATCAGGCCAGGCGACGAGGTCGGGGTCCTGTCGTACTCGCCCTCGCGCGGCCTGACCATCCACGAGTACCTGACGACCGACCACGCCAAGGTCCGGACGATCGTCGACGCGTTCGGCCTCCGATCGGTCGTCGGCCGGGCCGAGAGCCTGACGAACTTCCTCTACGCCGACGAGCTCCGGCTCATGGACGCGACCGACCTGACCCAGAAGCCGGGCGTGGAGGAATTCTACGAGAACCTGGCCAAGGCCCAAACGGGAGGCGTCGTCGACGAAGGCCGCCGGCAGGGCTACATCGACCAGGCCCGGCAGTTCGCCCAGACCTTCGCCAACCTGGCCCGGGCCCTGCGCTACGTCCCCGGCTGGAAGAACATGATCCTGTTCTCGTCGGGCATCAGCCGGTCCCTGATCACCGGCCAGAGGAAGGGCCTGGACGTCCCGAACATGGATGCCGGCAATCCCGATCAGATGATGGCCGAGCTGAACGCCTACGACAACGCCCAGTCGAACACGGGCGTACGGACCGAATTCTCGGAGGCCCTCAAGGAGCTCAAGACCTCGAACACGCCGATCTACGCCATCGACTGCGCCGCTCCGCTCGGGGAGTCGGACATCAACAATCCGTACGGCACCTCCGTCGGCGCCCGGGAGGTCTCCGGCAAGGACTCCCTGATCCAGCTCGCCGGCGAGACCGGAGGGAGGTATTTCAGCAACACGATGGATTACAAGAACGCATTAGCCGAGGTCGAGAACGTGACCAGCGCGTTCTACGTTCTCGGGTATACCGTGCCGGCCGCCTGGGACGGGGCCTTCCACAAGATCAAGGTCAAGGTCGCCCGGCCCGGGAGCAAGGTCTTCAGCCAGAACGGCTACTACAATCCCAAGCCCTTCTCGCAATACAGCCGCTTCGAGCGCCTGCTCCAGATGACCGACCTGGCCCTCAGCGACAATCCGCTGGCCGAGCTGCCGGCCGAGGCCCCGACGGCCGCCCTGCCGGTCCTCGTCGGCGGTTGGCCGCACGTCGTCGCCTACGCCGGCCTCGACGCGGCGACCGCCCGGTCCGTCGTCGGGACCCGGGCCGAGGCCTACCTCCTCATCTACGACGAGGGCCAGGGCCGGTCGGCCATCAAGAGCTTCCGGATCCGGCCGCCCGAGGCGGCGACCGGCGATATCTATCCCGTGTTCGCCGTCCCTCTCAATCCCGGCCGCTACACCTGCCGGATCATCGTCCAGAACACCGCGACCGGCCGGGGCGCCCGGGGCCAGGCCGCCTTCGTCGTGCCCAAGCCCGCGGCCGCGCCGCTGGCGCTCGATCCCCCGCTCCTGCTCGACGAGCGGGCCGGGACGACCGAGGCCGGAGCGGACGCGAACTCGACCCTGTCGGCCTTGTTCGGCTACGATCCCCTGAAGTACGCGCCCTGGACGGGACCGATGCCGGCGGGGCCGCGCCGCGTCTTCGCGGCGGTCCGCTGCGCCTTGACGACGCCCGAGATCGAGCTGGCGTTCACGGCGGTGGATACGGTCGACGGGACGCGGACCGAGGTGCCGGCCACGGTCGTCGCGGCCCGGACGGCCCGGAACCTGAGGCAATGCGTCGTCGAGCTGGCCTTCGGCGCGCTCGCGCCGGGCGCCCACCGGCTCACGGTCGAAGCGCGGGACCCGTCGGGGACGCTGCGAGGGGAGACGGCGGCGGCGTTCGCCGTCCGCTGATCACTCTTCGGGGAGGCCGGCCAGCTTGTCCTGGACGCGGCGGAGCTCGTCCTGGGCCTCCCGGAGCAGCTTGGCCTTGAAGGCGATGGTGTCGATGGCCTTGGTCTCGTTCATCGTCCGCTTGAGGCGGTCGACGCGGGCCAGGATCTCGGCCTCCCGCTTCTTGAGGCGGGCGACGTCCTCGTCGCTCAACGGTTCGTTGGTCATGGTCGGGCCCCCATTCTAAGCCGAACGGGCGCCGCGGGCAAGCCCCCGCCGTTTGACCCTCCCCGGCGGATGTGCCATCATGTCTTTTCGAGGCCATCATGACCGTTCGTCCGAAGACCGCCCGGGCCGCCCTGGCCCTCGTCCTCGCCCTGGTCCTGCCGGCCCTGGCCTGCGCCGCCGCGGCCGCGCCCGCCGGGGTCCCGGCCACTTCCCCCGAGCCGCAAAAGAAGAAAAAGGCCTCCGACGAGAAGAACCCCCAGGCCCAATACGAGATGGGCGTCATCGCCCTGCGCTACGGCCTGACGGACGAAGCCGTTCGCTACGGGCAGGCGGCCGTCGCCCTCGACCCGGAGCACTTCGACGGCTGGAACCTGCTCGGATCGGCCTACTACACCAAGGGCGAGTTCGACCTCGCGGCCGAGGCCTACGGCAAGGCCGCAGCGCTCAAGCCCAAGGACGGCGAGGTCCGCCGCAACTTGGGCCTGGCCCTGGCCGAGACCGGCCGGACCGACGAGGCCGAGGCGGCGCTGAAGGCGGCCTACGCCGCCGACGGCAGCGCCGAGACCGTTTTCTTCCTGGGCAAGCTCTGCTACAACGCCCAGCGCTACGAAGAGGCCCTGGCCTACGCGCTCGAGTCCATCAAGAAGGACGGCCGCAGCCCCAAGGCCTACAACCTCAAGGGCGTCATCCTCAATCAGCTCGGCCGCCACGCCGAGGCGGCGGGCAGCTTCCAGGCCGGGCTCGTCCTGGCGCCGGAGGACGTCGGGCTGATGGTCAACCTGGGCATCGCCTACATCAACAGCGGCGAGCCGGCCAAGGCCCGGACCACGCTCGAGGCGGCCCTGCCGAAGGTCAAGGACGAGGGCCTCAGGAAGCGCATCGCCGACTACCTCCAGGCCATCAAGGACGACCGGGCCTGACCGCCCGAGACTCTCCCTCATCCCGCGAAGGTGTCCAATCCCGTCCCGCCGTGCTATGATGAGGGCATGGACTGGGTCGTCGTCCACAGGTCCAACGGAGTCACGGAGGCGGAGATCCTCAAGAACATGCTCGAGTCCTTCGGCATCCCCGCGCGGGCGAGCGCCGAAGCCTATGGCAAGGTTCTCGGGATGACCGTCGACGGGCTGGGCGTCGCCGCCCTTCTCGTCCCCGCGAACCGCGCCAAGGAAGCCCAGGACATCCTGGCCGAGCACTTCACCGCCGAGGCCTGAGGGGGCCGCCGCCGCGATCCGCCGAGGGGGGCCCGTCCCCCCGGGCGCCGGAGTCTACTTGAAGACCTCCCGGCGGAGGGAGGCCAGGGCGACGCGGGACTCGACCGGAATGACGCCGATGCCCGGCCCGTCGGGCACCTTGATGGTCCCCGGGCCGCTGAGCTCGATGGCCGGGTCGACGAGGTCCTCCTTGTAATACCGCTTGCTGGCGCTGAGGTCGTTCGGGTACTTGAACCCCGGCAGGGCGGCGATGTGGAGGTTGTGGGCCCGGCCGATGCCGCTCTCGAGCATGCCGCCGCACCAGACCGGCACCCCGGCCGCCTCGCACAGGTCGTGGACGCGGCGCGTCTCGACGACGCCGCCGACGCGGCCGACCTTGATGTTGACGACCCGGCAGCTGCCCATCTCCAAGGCCGCCCGGGCCGTGTCGGCCCCGAGGACGCTCTCGTCGAGGCAGACGGGCGTCTTCATCCGCTTCTGGAGCTTGGCGTGCTCCCACAGGTCGTAGGGCGGGAAGGGCTGCTCGACCATGAGCAAGTCGAAGGCGTCGAGGGCGACGAGCGTCTCCGTGTCCTTGGGGCCGTAGGCGCCGTTGGCGTCGACCTGGAGCATGATGTCGGGGAAGGCCTCCCGGACGGCGGCGCAGGCCGCGACGTCCCAGCCCGGCTTGATCTTGATCTTGATGCGCCGGTAGCCCTGGTCGAGGTAGCCGCCGACGCGGGCGACGAGTTCGGGGAGGGAGTCCTCGATGCCGCAGCTCACGCCGGCCTCGATCTCGGTCCGGGCGGCGCCGTAGAGGGCGCGGAGGGGGACGCCGGCCTTCTTGGCCTTGAGGTCCCACAGGGCCAGCTCGAGCCCGGCCTTGGCCATGCGGTTGCCGCGGAAGACGGAGGCCTCGCGGGCGAAATCCTCCGGCTCGACGACGCCCTTGCGGAAGACGAGAGGGATGAGGAAGTCCCTCATGACGTGCCAGGCCGTCTCGGCCGTTTCGCCGCTGTAGAGGGGGGCCTCCTCGGCCACGCACTCACCCCAGCCGCAGAGGCCGTCCTCGCAGACCTTGATGAGGCTGAAGGTCCGGTCGTGGGAGCGGCCGAAGCTCGTCTCGAAGAAGTGGACGTAGGGCAGCTTGACGAGGTCGATCTCGATCCGTTCGATGGCCATCGGCGCTCCTTCGGGCTCGGGGATTCCCGCCTAACATAAACCAGGACGCCGCGCGGTTCAAGGCGCGCGGGACGCCGCCGCGGCGCGGCGGCTTTGATGGGGGATCCCTTGACAGAACCCGAAAAGGTGTTATTATACAGACTAGTTTGTAATACAAACCTTTCAGGAGCAAGCCATGGTCGACATCGATAAGATCGAGAAACGGACGGTCCGGAGCTTCTACGAGGACGGCCTGACCGAGATCGCCCTGGGTCTCATTTTCCTCCTCCTCGGCTCCTATTTCTACGCCGAAGCGACGCTCGCGCCCGGATCGACGCTCCTCACGGTCGTGTCTTCCGCCGCCTTCCTCGGCGTCTTCGCCGCGGCCTTCCTCGTCAACCGCCTCCTCCGCTTCCTCAAGAGGCGCATCACCTACCCGCGGACGGGCTACGTCTCGTTCAAGAAGAAGGAGGCCGGGCCGACGCGCCGCTTCGCGGCGGCGGCCGTGGCCATGGTCATCTCCGCCGGCCTGGCCGTCCTCTACGGCCTGTCCCCCTCGGTCCGGCTGCTCCTGCCCGCGGTCAACGGCCTGCTCTTCGCGGTCGCCGGGCTCCTCGTCGCCAACCGGATCGGCCTGGTCCGCTTCTACGTCCTGGCCGCGGCCTCGGCCGTCATCGGCGTCGGCCTGACCGCGGCCGGCGCCGGCGACGCCAAGGGGGTCAGCCTGTTCTATCTGCTCTTCGGAGCGGCCGTCATCCTCACCGGCGCCGCGGCGCTCGCCGTCTACCTCCGCCGCAATCCCCGCCCCGCGCCCGACGGCCCGGAGGGCCCCGATGCCCGCTGATCCGCGCTCGCTCGCCGAGATCGACCGGGTCATCCACGAGCCGGCCCGCCTGGCCCTCACGGCCATCCTCTCGGTCGTCGAGAGCGCCGACTTCCTCTACCTCCAGCGCGAGACGGGCCTGACCAAAGGGAACCTGTCCTCGCACCTGGCCAAGCTCGAGGAGGCCGGCTACGTGGCCATCGAGAAGACCTACCGCGGACGGATCCCCCTGACGCTCGTCCGCCTGACCGACGCGGGCGCCGCGGCCTACAAGGCTTACCGGGCCCGCTTCAAGGAATTTCTGGAGAAGACCTGATGTCCGCGACACCCATCATCCGCACGGAACGGCTCGGCCGCGACTTCAAGACCGTCACGGCCGTCGACGACTTGACCCTGGAGGTCCCGGCCGGCATCGTCTTCGGCTTCCTCGGACCGAACGGGGCCGGCAAGACGACGACGATCCGTCTCCTCCTCGGCCTCCTCGAGCCGAGCCGCGGCCGGGCCGAGGTCCTCGGCCGCGACGTCCGCGGGGACGCCGCCGGGATCCGGGCCTTGGCCGGAGCCCTGCTCGAGCAGAACGGCCTCTACGAGCGCCTCAGCGCGGCCGAGAACCTCGACTACTACGGCCGCATCTGGCGCCTCCCGGAGGCCGACCGCCGGGCCCGCGTCCGCGAGCTCCTCACCCACTTCGGGCTCTGGGACCGGCGCGACGAACAGGCCGGCCGCTGGAGCCGGGGCATGAAGCAGAAGCTGGCCGTGGCCCGGACCCTCCTGCACCGGCCGCGCCTGGTCTTCCTCGACGAGCCGACCGCCGGCCTCGATCCGGTCGCCGCCGCGTCCCTGCGCGACGACCTGGCCGGCCTGGCCGCCCGCGAGGGGACCACGATCTTCCTGACCACCCACAACCTCGACGAGGCCGAACGCCTCTGCCGCCGCGTCGCGGTCATCCGGGCCGGCCGCCTCCTCGCCGAGGGCCCGGTCGAGGAGCTCAAGCGGGGGCCGGCCGCGCCGGCGACCGACATCCTCGGGCGCGGCCTCACGCCCGCTCTGGCGGACCGCCTCCGGGCCCTCCCCGGCGTGGCCCGCGTCGAGACGGCCGACGGCCGGCTGGCCGTCTTCTGGACCGGAGCTCCGGACACCTCGTCCCTGCTCCCCGCGCTCGTCGAGGGCGGCGCCGAGGTCGAGGGCATCGCCCCCCGCCAGGCCACCTTCGAGGACGCCTTCCTCAAGCTCGTCCGCGATACGGCCGACGACTCGAACCCCGCGCAGGAGAACACGCCATGTTCCGCGATCTGAAGACCGTCGTCTGGAAAGAGCTCAAGGAGATCGCCGGCCAGAAGGGCCGGTTCAAAGGCGGCAAGATGGGCATGTTCATCTTCCTGGGCGTCTTCGGCGCCGTCATGCCCATCCAGAACGGTCCGGACTGGATCCGTTCTCCGTTCGTCCTCCTCCACTGGTCCTGGGTGCCCTTCCTGCTGGCCAGCGGGGTCGTCGCCGACTCCTTCGCCGGCGAGCGCGAGCGCCACACCCTCGAGACCCTGCTGGCCAGCCGCCTGCCCGACCGGGCCATCCTGGCCGGCAAGATCGGCGCCGCGGTCGTCTACGCCTGGGGCCTGACCGTCGCCTGCGTCCTCCTGGGCGCGGCCGCGGTCACCGTCGCCCACGGCCACGGCCGGGTCCTCTTCTACGCCGCGCCGGTCGCCGCGGGCATCCTCGGCCTGACCTTCCTCGTCGCCCTGCTGGCCTCCGGGCTGGGCGTCCTCGTCTCCCTGCGGGCGGCCACCGTCCGCCAGGCCCAGCAGACCTTCAGCGTCGTCTTCCTGCTGATGTTCGTGCCCCTGTTCCTCCTGCCCATGCTCCCCGCGGCGCTCAAGGCCCGGCTCTTCGCCGTGCTCTCCGGCGTGGACCCCGCGGCCGTGGCCCTCGCGGCCGCCGGCGTCCTCGTCGCGGCCGACGCGGCCGTCCTGGCCGCGGCGGACGCCCGCTTCCGCAGGAACCGGCTGATCCTCGACTGACGGGAGGCGGCGGAGGGACGGCCTCAGGCGAGCTTGAGGCCCTTGCGGTGGGCCCGGTATTCGTAGACGCCGATGACGCGCCGGGCCATGGCCTCGGCGGAATACTTCTCCAAGACGGCTTCCCGGGCGCCGGCCGCCAGTCGCGCGGACAGGTTCTTATCGAAGTGGACCTTGATCACGGCGTCGGCCAGGGCCCGGGCGTTGCGGGCCGGGACGAGAAAGCCCGAATCGCGGTGGACGATGACGTCGCGGGCCGTCCCGACGTCGGCGGCGGCGACGGGCAGGCCCGAGGCCATGGCCTCGATGAGGAAGCCGCCGAGGCCGTCGAGATGGGAGAAGACGGCGAACATGTCGAGCGAGGCCAGGACCTGGGGCGCGTCCCGCCAGCCGCCGAGGCGGTAGTGCACGCCCTCGGCGGGGGCCGCCGGTTCGGCCCCGTCCTCGGCCGCCCCGGCGTCCAGGCGCAGGGTGCCCTCGCCGAGGACGACGAAGCGAACCTTGGGGGATTGGGCCCGGGCCAGGGCGGCGGCTTCGAGCAGGGCCCGCAGCCCGCGCTCGTCCTCGAGCGGCAGGACGGCCCCGACCAGGAAGTCGTCCGGGTCCAGGCCGAGCTCGCGGCGGACGAGATCGCCCCGGGGCTCGGAGGTGAAGCGCGACAGATCGAGTCCCTGCGGCACGACCTCGACGCGCTCCTCGGCGACGCCGCCCCGGAGGAGGATGGAGCGGACGGCGTCAGAGCCGGCGATGAAGGCGTCGACGGCGGCCAAGGGCAGCTTTCCCTCAAGGGGCGAGGAGTCGGCCGGACGGGACAGGACGCGCAACGGCACCTCGGCCGCGGCCGCCGCCGCCAGGCCGAGCCCGGCGCCGAAGGTCTCATGGACGTGGACCAGCCGGCAGCCGCGGGCGCGCATGTATCGGGCCAGGGTCCGGCGGACGGCGAAGGCGAACCGGCCGCGCATCCGCAGGGGGATCGTCGACAGGCCCTCGGCCCGGGCTTTCTCGAGAAGGGCGCCGCCCGGCTCGCCCACGACGTGGGCGGTCAGGCCCTTTTTGAGGAGCTCGCGGGCGACGTAGAGCTCCTGGCGCTGGCTGTCCCGCCACTCCCGGACGCTGTCGACGAGGAAGATGCTCACCCGGCTATCCTAGCACAGGGGGAAAAAGAGGGACAGTCCCCCGCGGGGACCGTCCCTCGCGACGTTACTTGAGGTACTCCCCCACGGTGATGTTGCGGGCCTGGAGGGTCGTGCCGGTGACCTTGGCGATGGTCGCCAGGGCGATGTTGTAGTCGACCAGGGCCCTCATCTCCATGGTCCGGGCGCTGGCCAGGGCGTCCTGGTAGGTCAGGACGAAGTAATTGGTCGACATCCCGACGTTGAGCTTCTTCATCTCGGCCTCGAGCTGGCGCTCGGCCAGTTCCCGGGCGACCCGGTAGGCATCGACGGCCTTGGCCGCCGTCTCGAGCGTCCGAACGGCGTCGCTGACCTCGAGATAGATCTGCTGTTCCTGGCTCTTGAGCCGGGCCTGGGCCTGCTCGAGGTCGAGCTTGGCGTAGGCGTATTGGGCCTTGCCCACGACATCCCCGAACGGGATGGTCAGGGTCAGGCCGGCCGTCCAGTTGTTGTAGAGGAACTTGAAGCTGTCCTTGAAGGCCTTCGAGGCGCTGCCCTCGAGGACCCCGATGGGTTCGCCGAAGGGATTGGCGGGGTCGTAGATGTACTGGCGTCCGGAGATGCCGGGGCTGGCCTTGACCAGCCGGAGGTCGAGCTGGGGCAGGCGCTGGTTCCTGGCGAAGCGGTAATTGACCGCCTTGGTCTCGATGGTCGATTTGGACGCGTCGAGGTCCGGCCGCCGGGCCAGGGCCAGCCCGTAGGCTTCCTCGACCGTGATCGCGTAGGGCCGGAACGCGGGCTTGTCGGCCGGCAGGACGGCCTCCTTCCGGCCCCGGTCGTCGACGCCGAGGTTGAGGAGCATGCGCAGCTGGTCCTGGTTGCGCTTGACCAGGGCCTCGGCCTGCAGGATGTCGGCCTCGCGGCGGGCCACGGTGGCCTCGGCGTTGAGGACCTCGATCGGCGCTTTCGTGCCGACCTGGACTTCGCGCTTGGTCTTGGCCAGGAGGTCCCGGCCGCTCTCGAGCGACTGCCGGAGCGTGCCCAGGTTCTCGATGCTGTAGACGAGGTTCCAATAGGCCGTCTCGACGCCGTAGATCGTGTCGATGAGGGTGCCCTCGAACTGGCTCCGGGAGACCTCGAAGCTGTTCTGGGCGATGAGGATCTCGCGGCGGCTGACGGCCCAGCCGAAGTTCTTGAGCAGGGGCTGGGTCAGCGAGAAGCTCAGGCGGCTCGTGTAGGACGGATTGTAGTTCTGGAAGAGCTGGTTGTTCTCGCTCTTGTCGTAGTTCAAGGAGGCCTGGAACGTGCCGCCGAAGGGGATCTTCTGGAGGATCGAGGTCGAGGCGCTGGAGCCGTCGTTGATGTAGGTGCCGGCCTGCTGGAGGGACCAGGTCGAGAGCTGCTCGTAGCGGTCCCGGCCCCAATCGAACTGGAGGGTCGGCGTGTATATCTGCTTCGCCTGGGACAGGCTGGCCGAGGCCAGGCCGGGATTGATGACCTCGGCGGCGATGTTGAGGTTGTTCTTCAGGGCCCGGACGATGGAGTCCTCCAGGGTCAGGGCGAGGTCCCCGGACTCCTGGCCGAAGCCGAGGCCGGAGACGAGGATCAGGGCGACGAAGGCGCCGCAGAGGTGTTTCTGGATCATGGCCGTCCTCCGATCGAGCGAATATAAGGGTGCCGTTGGGCTTACCCATTATAATACGGCGGGCGGCGGATTTCGTTTCCCCGCCCCGCCCGCCCCATAACCCCGGGAGAGGCGCGTCCGTATATATCTTTGACGCGCCCGTCGAAGACCGCCCCGGGAGGGGGGCTCGTCTTCGGCGGCGCCTTTAGGTTATGATAGGCCCGTTTCCCACGGAGGCTCGCCGATGAAGTTCCTCAAGACGTTCGCCGCCGCGGCCGTCGTCCTGGCCGCCGCCCTGTCCCTGGCCGCCCAGACCCAGGAATCCCAGAGCATGAAGCTCCTGCGCCTGAAGAGCGCCCAGCTCTCGCTCGAGCTGCGCAAGGCCGACTTCGACCGCTACCTCAAGCTCAAGGAGGACGGGCTGACGTCCGAGTCCGATTACGCCCAGCGCCAGACGGCCTATCTCCAGGCCCAGGTCGACTACCAGCAGGCCCTCATCAACTTCATGGGCAGCGAGGCCCGCATCTCGGTCGCCAGCGCGGTCAAATACCAGGACAGGAGCGGCAAGAAGTTCGTCCGGGTGGCCCTGCGCTACGCCTCCAAGGAGCTCAAGGAGCTGGCCAAGCTCAACATCAGCGCCGAGGACCTCTTCCCGCTCGACTTCATGAAGGAGATCAAGGACGTCTACGTCTCGCTCCTGTCGGAGGGCAAGATCATCTCCGACCCGTACGAGAAGTCGGTCGCCTCCATGCCCATCGAGACCGAGCGCGACGTCACCTTCCAGCTCCTCAAGGACGTCGAGAACCTCGACATCAGCGTCTCCTACACCGGCAAGACCGAGACGACCTCGGTCTTCCTCCAGAAGGGCGTCAGCGCCAACATGGTCACCGTCAACTCGGCCCAGTTCTCCCAGGAGGCCGATCTCGAGAGCACGGCGACCTACGACCTGTCGCTCGAGAAGTTCAGCGGCGAGGCCAACGTCTTCAAGCTCGAGGCCGTCGACCTGCCCCAGCAGATCACCTACGAGTTCAGCGACCCGACGACGAGCGCCCGGCTGTCGCAGATCAAGTTCAGCGAGGGCGTGACCAGCCTCAAGCTCCAGCTCAAGCTGTTCCTGCCCAAGAACCCCGACGACAAGGTCGTCCTCGACCGGCCGCTCGAGTTCTACGTCCTGGCCCTCGACAACGACCAGACCCAGAAGCTCCGCGACATCGAGGCCGCGGCCGGCGGCGCGGCGGGCATCGGCCTCGACGCCCTCGAGGGGCTCAAGGCCGGCCTGGCCAAGCTCGAGCTCATCCCGCGCGGCGTGCCCAAGGTCGAGGTCCAGGCCGTCAACCTCTACCACGAGATCAAGGCCGGCGACGACATCGCCATGGACGTGACCATCCGCAACACGGGAACGCGCAAGCTCAACAACGTCCGCGTCTTCTGCGACCTGCCGCTCAACTGGCGGGTCGAGATCGCGCCCGACCTCATCGCCACCCTCGAGCAGAACAAGGACGAGGTCGTCAAGATCAAGTTCCTGCCCCCCGACGACGTCTCCGTCGGCGACTACGAGCCCAAGATCCGGACCGACGCCCTGGCCGACAACCGCCGGGTCGAGTCCGAGGACAAGATCGTCCGCATCCACATCACCTCGAAGGCCAACGTCATCGGCATCGGGGCCCTGGTCCTGCTCCTCGTCGGCCTGCTCGTCGGCATCGTCGTCTTCGGCATCAAGCTGACGCGGCGGTAATCCCCGGGGAAAGGCCATGTGGAAGACGGTCGCCAGGAAAGAGGTCCTGGCGAACCTTCTCGGCTCCCGTTTCTACGTCGTCGTCGTGCTCGCGGCGGCGCTCGTCGCCACGAGCTTCTTTGTCATGGGCCGGGACTACAAAGCCCGGCTGGCCGACCACGACCTCATCAAGGCCAAGCCGGGCGAGCCCGTGGCCGTCAACCCGCCGAACCCCCTGTCGATCGTGGCCAAGGGCCTGGACGAAGCCATGTCCCGGTCCTTCGAGGTGACGCCGATCGGCGTCACCGTGCGGGCCGGCCAGAAATCGGGCAACACCGTCTTCGCCTTCTTCCCCGCGCCCGACTTCCTCTACGTCGTCCGCGTCGTCATGTCGCTCCTGGCCCTGCTCTTCGGCTTCGACCTGGTCAACCGCGAGAAGGAGGACGGGACGCTCCGCCTCGTCCTGGCCAATCCGGTGCCGCGCGGCGCGGTCCTGTTCGGGAAGTGGGTTGGGAGCTTCGCCAGCCTGGCCATACCCTTTCTGCTGGTGACCGGGATCGGGCTGGCCGTGCTGGCCCTCGACCCGGCCATCCGCTTCACCGGCGGGCAGGCGGCGCGCCTGGGACTCATCCTGGGCTTGTCGCTCCTCTACATCGCCTTCTTCCTCAGCCTGGGGACCCTCGTCTCGACCCTGACCCGGCGGGCCTCGAGCGCCCTGGTCATCCTGCTCTTCGCCTGGGTCCTGGTCGTCTTCGTCCTGCCGAACCTAGGCACCCTCGTCGCGCGACAGGCCGTCCAGGTCCCGTCCGTGCGGGCCCTCAGCGAGAAGCGCCAGCAGATCTGGACGCGGGAGGTCCTCCTGCGCATCCGCGGCCAGGGCGACTGGGCCTCGCACGTCAAGGCCATCAGCGCCGAGAACGACGCCCTCGAGGCCGATTACCGGGTCAAGTTCGAGCGGCTGGTGGCCCTGTCGAAGGCCATCAACCGCGTCTCGCCGGCGGCCGGCTTCGTCTACGCCGTGACCGAGATCGCCGGCACGGGCATCGGCGAGGAGAGCGCCTTCAAGCGGGAGGTCGTCCGCTACAAGAACGGCCTTCTCGACCGCACCCTGGCCGCGCCCGACGGCGGCGTCGCCGATAATCCCGCCTTCCGCTACGCCTACCGGCCGCTGGGGCGGGTCCTGGCGGCGGGGGCGCTCTTCGACGCCGGCTGGCTCGCGGCGGGCGCGGTGCTGCTCTTCGCCCTAGGCTATGTCGCCTTCATCCGCTACGACGTGCGCTGAAAGGGAGGACGGGAGGCCCATGTTCCGAACGATCGTCCGCAAGGAGGTCCTGGGGCACATCCTGTCCTTCCGCTTCGTCGTGACCCTGGCCCTGCTGCTCGTCGTCGTCCCGCTGACGACCTTCGTCCTGACCAACGACACCCTGAGGCGGGTCGGCGACGCGTCGCAGCGGCGGGCCGAGCTCGAGACCTACATGCGGACGTACGCCCACTTCAACCGCGTCTCCAACGTCCTCCGGACGGCCATGCCGCCCATCCCCTTCCATGCCCTGGTGCGCGGCCTGTCGGCCGAGGCCAACCTGGCCGAGCTCGACGACGACCCCCTGCCGGTCATGTTCCCGCTCGTCGACCTCGTCTTCGTCGTCTCCATCCTCATGAGCCTGGCCGCCCTCATCTTCGCCTACGACGCCGTGAGCGGCGAGAAGGAGGACGGCACGCTGAAGCTGACGCTGGCCAACGGCCTGTCGCGTCCCGTGGTCATCCTGGCCAAGGTCGCCGGCGGGGCCATCGGCCTGCTCGTGCCCTTCCTGATGTCGCTCGTCGTCGGCCTGCTCGTCGTCCTCGTCCACCCCGGCGTCGGTTGGGGCGGCGCGGACTGGGGCGCCCTCGGCCTGCTCGCGGCCGCATCCTGCCTCTACATCGCGCTCTTCTACGCCCTGGGCGTTCTCGTCTCGACGCGCCACCACGCCAGCTCGGCCTCGATCATGACCTCGCTGCTCGTCTGGGTCCTGCTGGTCCTGGTCGTCCCGAACCTGAGCCCCTACGTCGCTTCGTTCCTGTCCCCGACGCCGTCGCGCATCCGCATCGAACGGGAGGTCCAGCGCCTGGGCGACACCGAGCGCGACGAGCTCGGCCGCAAGCTCCAGGCCGAGGCCCTGAGGCCGCTGCTCGTCAAGTACCCGGTCCTGGCGGAAGCGCTGTCGGAGTCCGACCAGAAGCGGCTCGTCGAGCGGGACCCGGCCGCGCGCGAGGCCTTCGAGGCCCGGCGCAAGGCCGTGCAGGTGGCCTGGGACGAGGCCAACCGGGTCCAGAGCGCCAAGATCGAGGCCGTCCGGTCCGAGGCGGGGCGCCGGGAGGCGGCCCAGACGTCCCTGGCCCGCGCGCTGTCCATGGTCTCGCCGCTCGCGGCGTTCACCTACGTCGCGACCGATCTGACCTCGACGGGGATGCGGAACGAGGCCTACCTGGGACGGCTGAGTGGCGTCTGGGACCGGTCCTTTTGGGACTACGCGCGGGCCAAGCTCGACGGCCTGCAGGCCAAGGACCCGGCCACCGACTGGTGGAACACGGCCGTCGACATGAGCGACCGGCCCCGCTTCGAGTACCGCGAGGAGGCGCTGGGGGCGCGGGTGGCGGCCGCCCTGCCCGGGCTGCTGCTGCTCGCCGGCTACGGCCTCGTCCTGTTCGCCCTGGCCTACGTCTCGTTCCTTCGCTACGACGTCCGCTAATAAATGGGGGACATGATACCTATTTCCTATTTATTTTTACGACCCGGTCGCTCCAACGGGAATCATGCCGACAAGCAGAAAACGGGTATCATGTCCCTCATTATCCCC
>CAZFZU010000020.1:29552-44682 GCA_964523615.1 uncultured Eubacteriales bacterium
TCCCTCATTATCCCCGAGAATTAATGGGAAATAGGTATCATGTCCCCCATTTAACGGGGGTAGGCGTCGAGGTCGAGGTCGGGCGCCTCGACGGGGGCGAGGGCGAAGCGCTTGAGCGCGACGGCGCCGACCATGGCCGCGTTGTCGGTGCACATCTTGGGCGAGGGCACGTAGGCTTCGATACCGGCCGAGCGGGCGAACTCCTGGAAGCGCGTCCGCAGGCGCGTGTTGCGGGCCACCCCGCCGCACAGGACGAGCGAGCGCGGTTGGACCATGTCGGCCGCGGCGCGGACCTGGCCGACGAGCGTCCGGGCCACGACCTCCTCGAAGCTGGCCAGGAAGTCGGCCAGGCGCGGGCCGTCCTTGGCGACGCCGTGCTCCCGGATGAGCTTGATGGCGCCCGTTTTGAGGCCACTGAAGCTGAAGTCGAGGCTGCGGTCCTTGGTCCGCGGCACGGCGAAGGGGAAGGCCTTGGCGTCGCCGCCCTTCGCCAGCTTCTCGATGACGGGGCCGCCGGGATAGCCGAGGCCGAGGAACTTGGCGATCTTGTCGAGGGCCTCGCCGGCCGCGTCGTCACGGGTCCGCCCCAGGAGCCGGTACGAGAGGGGCTCGGTCATCTCGTAGAGCGCCGTGTGGCCGCCCGAGACGAGCAGGCCGAGCGCCGGATAGGCGATCCCCGGATTCTCGAGAAAGCAGGCCTCGAGGTGGGCCTCGAGATGGTCGATCCCGAGCAGGGGCTTTTTGTGGTAATAAGCCAGGCCCTTGGCGAACGAGAGCCCGACGAGCAGCGAGCCGATAAGACCCGGCCCCTGGGTCACGGCGTACAGGTCGACGGCCTCGAGCTCGATCCCGGCCCGGCCCAGCGCTTCGCCGACGATGGCGGCGATGCTCTTGATGTGCTGGCGCGAGGCCAGCTCGGGGACGACGCCGCCGTAGGGCGCGTGGACCTCGTCCTGGGACAGGACGATGTTGCTGAGGACCTCGGCCGCGGCGGCGTGAGTGGCGGACGGATCGGGGACATGCACCCTTGGTACGTGTCCCCCTTCTTGGGGACATGTACCGGAGGTACGTGTCCCTATATCCGGGGCGCGCAGGACGGCCGCCGACGTCTCGTCGCAGGAGGTTTCAATGGCTAGAACGAGCACCTCGGGGCCGCCTTTCGGCGTTATCTTATCAGAAAACCGGAATGGGGACACGTACCTCCGGTACATGTCCCCAAGCTGCCTCCATGTCCCCACTGTGCTGTTTTTTTAGCATTTTTCGCAACAGTCCGTTCCGCACGGTCGTATAATCTTCGATGGCCGTGGGAATCCTGCTTCCCCCCGGCCGTCTTGTTCATTGTGAGGTCCGCGGCCGGCTCGCTCACATCTGGCTTGCCTGTCCCGGACCCGAGGCGTTAGAATGCCCCCATTGGGCCTCGCGGAGTCGATTTACGAACAGAGCCGGTTCGGACACGGAGGTGGTCGATGCGCATCCCTAAAGCCGTCCTGAGCGGATTCCTCATCCTCATCCTCGCCGCCGCCGGCATCTATTTCTTCGTCCTCGACAAGTCCCCGGCCAAACCCGAAGGCCAAACGGGCGCGGCCGCCGGCGGGTCCGACGCCTCTCCCGCCGCCTCCGCCCCCGGCCAGAAGGCCGAGGCCGCGCCCATCCCCGTCAAGGTGGACAAGGCCTTCCTCGGCGACCTGGTCATGACTCTGAAATCCCCCGGCGAGGCCTACACCGAGAAGCGCATCGCCATGAAGGCCGAGGTCGGCGGGGTGGTCAAGAACCTCTTCGCCGCCGAGGGCCGCCACGTCCGCGAGGGCGACCTGCTCGTCGAGCTCGACGACCGCGAGTACCGCCTCAACCTGGAGCGGCTCGAGGCCCAGCGCCTGCGCCTCCTGTCCGAGCTCTTCCTCGAGCGGCAGTTCTCCGTGGCCGAGGAGCCGCTCGCGCCGTCCATCGGCGACAAGCTGGCCAAAGCCCAGGCCGGCTACGACCGCGCCGCCGAGGGCTTCAAGGCCGGCGTCGCCTCCCAGGCCGACCTCGAGAAGGCCCAGGCCGGGCTCGAGCTGGCCCTGATCGAAGCCGGCCGCAAGAAGGACGAGGTCCAGGCCGCGACCAAGGGCCTGACCCAGGCCGAGGTCGACATCAAGATCGCCCGCCTCGACCTCGAGAAGACCCGCGTCCGGGCCCCCTTCGCGGGCATCATCACGGACATCAAGCTCTCGGCCAAGGAGCGCCTCGACGCGGGCCGCGAGCTCTTCACCCTGGTCGACATCAGCCGCATCAAGGTCAAGGCCAAGGTCCTCGAGAGCGAGGTCGGCAAGGTCGTGGCCGGCCGCGAGGTCGACCTCCGCTTCAGCGCCTTCCCCGGCCGGTCCTTCCGCGGCCGCATCGAGGCCGTCAGCCCGGTCATCGACCCGGCCGACAAGACCTGCGGCGTCCACGTGGCCATGGACAACCCGTCCGAGGAGATCAAGCCCGGCATGCACGCCGAGGTCGAGTTCCCGACCGAGATCTTCGCAGGGCGCCTCCTCGTGCCCCAGCAGGCCATCCTCGTCCGCGGCGGCCGCAAGCTCGTCTTCGCCGTCGAGGGCGACACGGCCAAGTGGCGCTACGTCGAGGTCGGCCTGGAGAACGAGCGCTTCGCCGAGGTCCTGCCCGGCAAGGAGCCGGGCTGGGGGGTCCAGGCCGGCGACACCGTCATCGTCGAGGGCCATATCACCCTGGCCCACGACACCAAGGTCAGCATCGTTCCATAGCCGCGGGACCGGGAGGCGGCCATGACCAGAACTCTTTTTCGCCTGTTCATCCTGGCCGCGGCGCTGACAGCCCTCGCCGCGGCGGCCGCCGCCCAAAAGATCGAGACCGTCGACGGGGTCCGCGTCGTCCACAACGAGAAGGGCGGCCTCTGGGGCAAAGCGCCCAAGGTCGCCCTGGAACTCGTCCGCCAGATCGGCGACGTCGACACCGAGGACGAGCACGTCGCCTTCAATCACCCCAACGATGTCGCCGTGGACAAGGACGGGAACATCTACGTCCTCGACGCCGGCAACACCCGCATCCAGAAGTTCGGCCCGGACGGTCGGTACCTGGCCACCATCGGCCGCAAGGGCCAGGGGCCGGGCGAGTTCATCCTGCCGGGCGGTCTCGACCTCGACAAGAACGGGAACCTCGTCGTGGGCGACACCACCCAGTCCCGCGTCCACGTCATCATCGACGGCGGCCGCGACGCGCGCTCCATCGTCCTCAAGGACGAGCGGATCTACGGGCTGCGCTGCCTCTCCGACGGCGGCTTCGTCGGCCGGGCCTCGACCTACGTCTATCCGACGCGCGACCAACCCGTCCCGAAGATCGCCGACAGGCGCCTGTTCCGCCGCCTGGGGCCGGACGGGCGGATCACGGCGTCCTTCGGGCCGCTGACCGATTTCGGCGAGACCATGACCAACGCCGCGGGCAACACGACCGAGACCGCCGTCGGCCCCGGCGACGCTCTGCTCGTGGCCTACGTCAAGCAGAACCGGGTCGAGAAGTACGGCCCCGACGGCCGGCTCCTGTGGCGGGCCGACCGGCCCCTCGATTACGGCACCGAGGTCAAGAAGAAAGGGAAGTTCGAAACGACGGGCGGGGGCGTCTCCATGTCACCCCCCGAGATGAACTCCTGTTCCTCCGGCCTCGGCGTCGACGCCGAGGGCCGGATCTGGGTCCTGACCTATGCCCGCCAGCTCCGTGAGGAGGAACAGGTCCGGACCTCGATGACGACCGTCGGCGGGCAGGCCGGGGTCAACAGCGTGTCCATCAAGACCGAGGGCAACACCGACCTGCGGACGACCGACGCCTACCGGCTCGACATCTTCGACCCGGACGGCGCCCTGCTCGGCTCGCTCCCGCTGACCCAATTCGCCGACGTCCTCCGCGTCGCCGGCGACCGGCTCTTCCTCATCGACCGCGATCGCGGCGTCACGGTCTACGAGTACCGGATCGTGGAGAAATGAAGATAAAGCCTTTGTCCCGGCTCATCACCGGAGTGATGCTCATATCATCGGTGGCCTCCGCCGGAGCCCAAACCATCATCGAGAACCCGGCCAAGCCGCTCGCCAAGGACGCCGGCCGCGTCATCGCCCTCAAGGAAGTTTGGCGGATCACAGACGAAGGCGGGGAATTCTTTTTCAAATACCCGCACAACCTGCAGATCGCCGATGACGGCTCGATCTTCCTCGCGGAGGCCGAACAGTTCCTCAGGTTTTCGGCGCAAGGAGAGTTCCTGGGGAACCTCTACAAGAAAGGTCAGGGCCCCGGCGAGATCGGCAGGGAATTCTCTTATCATCTGCGCGGCAAAGACCTCTTCGTCCAGGATATGAACTCCCAGCGCTTCTGGCGGGCCGATCTCGACGGCCGTTACCAGGAGTCGATCAGCCTGGCCAGCAGGGACTACCGAGGCTTCATGGGCATCCTTTCCGATGGGTTCCTGTTCTGGAAGACCGTTTACCCCCCGCCGAACGAGAGAACCGGCAAGCTCATGGAGATCTCGAACACATTGGTCCTTCTGGACCGGGACGGCTCCGAGCGCCGAGCCGTAGCCACTTTCCGGCCCACGGAATTTCTGGGGAACAATTCAGGAATGAGCTGGGATCCCAGCATCCTGGCGATCAGTCTGGACCGGAATATCCTCTACGCCGTTCACTCCCGCGACTATGTTATCGAGGTCGTGGACCTTGCCACAGGGACGCTGGTCGAGCGGATCAAAAGGGTCTATCCGAAGGTTGGCCACGTCGAAGCCGACTGGGAGCCCGATTTTCGTAAAAGGACCGGGGCCCCGAAGATCGAGTTCGAACCGGACATCGACGACCTGTTCGCCGTCGCAGACGGGCTGTGGGTCGCGACGTCGACGGACGACAAGGCCAAGGGCCGGCTCATCGACGTTTTCGACAAGGACGGTCGGTTCATCGACAGCTTCTTTCTCGGAGCCGGCCGATCCCTGATGGCAGTTCAGGACGGGATCATCTTCTGCCAGGAGAAGAAAGAGGACGAAACGATCACGATCGTGAAATACCGGTTCGCGAAATAGAGAGGGCGACGATGATGAGATCTGAAGGTCCAGGGCGTTCGAGAAAGCGGGCGATCGCCGCGGCCACCGTCTTATTGGCGATAGGTGCCGCGGTCACACCCATCCGGGCGACGGGACAGGTCATCGAAAATGCCGCCAGGCCGAAGGCGGCCAACGCCGGACGTGTGGTCACGCCGACAGAGGTCTTGTCCATCTCAGACGACGGGACGAGCGACTTCTATTTCAAATGGCCGCACGGCCTCAGGCCCGGACCCGAAGGATCCCTTCTCGTCCGAGAGCCGGATCAGGTGCTGTGGTTCGACGAGAACGGGAAGTTCCTCGGCAACCTCTTCAAGAAGGGCCAGGGGCCGGGCGAGACGCCGGGTCCCGGGGAACCGGTCGCGGCGGGCGACCGTATCGTCGTCCATGCCGCTTATCCGGGCAAGCTCGTCTTTTTCGATCGGACCGGACGATACGAGAAGGAGATCGCGGTCCGGAGGGAAGGCCGCCAGTTCCCCTCCCTGATCGGCTACCAGGCCGGCCGGTTCTATTTCGAGTCGGGCGAGTTCCCCCGGACGACGGGGGACCCGGATATCGTGGACAATCCCCGGACGATCATAGCCGTGAGCGAGGCCGACGGCTCGATCACCTCCCTGGCCACGTTCGTCACCCGGGCCTGGGTCGTTACATCGTCTCAGGGTGGAGGCGGGATGTTCTCCGTTACCAGCCTGATCGCCGTTCCTTTCGGCGGGAAACATCTGGCCCTGACCCACACGGAGGAGTACCTCATCAAGCTCTTCGATCCGGCGGCGAATAATGTCGTCCGGGAGTTCCGACGCCCCTACGCCCGGATCAAGGGCGAGCCGCTGACCGAGGCCGAAAAGAAGGGCGGCATGTACATCAACGACAAGCATTATGTCCGCCCCGAGCGCAAATTCGAGAACGACATCTGGAACCTGCTGGTCCGGGGTGATGAGATCTGGGCCGTAACCTCGACGCGGGACAAAGCCAAGGGCGTCCTCGTCGATATCTTCGACGGCGAAGGCGTCTACACGGACTGTTTCTGGCTCAGGCTGCCCGAGGCCGCGACCGGGAGCCTCCTCGCCCCGGGGCAATGCGCCCTCGACGGCGAGTTCCTTTGGGCCGTCGAGAAGGCCGAGGACGAAACGGTCACGATCAGGAAGTATCGGGTCGCCCGCTGGGGGGCGCCCGCCGCGATGCGCGAGGTGAAGGAGGACGAGATGAGCGCGGACCCGAGGAGGCAGTCGTGAAGCTCGCCCGCATGGCCGTCGACCGGCCGGTGACGATGTACATGTTCTATTTCGCCGTGATCCTCCTCGGCGCCGTGTCGCTCCGGGAGCTCTCGGTCGACCTCCTGCCCGACATCAGCTACCCGCGCCTGTCGGTCATCACCAACTACCCCGGCGTCGCGCCCGAGGAGATCGAGACCCTCATCACCGCCCCGCTCGAGTCGGCCGTCAGCCGCATCCCCGGCCTGCGCCGGGTCGAGTCGATCTCCAAGGAGGGCGTCTCGTTCCTGACCCTCGAGTTCGACTGGGGCACGGACATGGACTTCACGATGCTCCACACCCGGGAGCAGCTCGACAACGCCAAGGACCGTTTCCCCGAGGACGCCGAGAGCCCGACCATCGTCCCGCTCGACCCCCAGAGCCGGCCCATCATGACCCTGGCCGCGAGCGCCGACCGGACCCTGCTCGAGCTCAAGGAGCTCTGCGAGGACCTCATCAAGCCGCGCCTGGAGCAGATCGAGGGCGTCGGCTCGGCCGAGATCACCGGCGGTGTCGAGCGCGAGATCCAGATCCAGGCCGACCCCCGCAAGCTGGCCCTCTACGGGCTGACGGTCGAGCAGGTCGCCTCGCGCGTCGACGCCTTCAACCGCAACCTCCAGGGCGGCACCATCCGCAAAGGGACCTTCAAGTACGCCCTCCGGGTCGTCGGCGAGTTCGAGTCGCTCGACGAGATCGGCGACATCGGCCTGCTCGTCACCGAACAGGGCGGCGTCGTCCGCCTCCGCGACGTGGCCACGGTCCACGACGGCCTCGCCGAGCGCCAGGGCATGACCCGCCTCGACGGCGCGGAATCCATCGGCCTGCTCGTCCGCAAGGAGTCCGGCGCCAACACGGTCAAGGTGACCAAGCTCGTCCGCGAGGTCCTCGGCCAGATCCGGGCCGAGAACCCCGGCCTCACGCTGAGCGTCGTCAACGAGCAGGCCAAGACGATCGAGGACGCCATCGGCGCCGTCAAGGACGAGCTCATCCAGGGCGCCGTCCTGGCCTTCCTGACCCTGCTCGTCTTCCTCCAGGAGTGGAAGACGCCCCTCGTCATCGGCACGGTCATCCCCATCTCCGTCATCGGCACCTTCAGCCTGCTCTTCTTCGGCGGCATCACCCTCAACATCATGTCGCTCGGCGGCCTGGCCCTGGGGGTGGGCATGCTCGACGACTGCGCCGTCGTCGTCTCGGAGAACATCTTCCGCCACCGCTCCCTCGGCAAGGGCCTCAAGGAGGCGGCCTACGTCGGGACGAAGGAGGTCGGCCCGGCCGTCGTCTCCACGGCCCTGACGACCATCGTCGTCTTCCTGCCGGTCATCTACGTCCACGGCGTGGCCGGCCAGCTCTTCAAGGACACGGCCCTGACCGTCACCTTCGCCCTGCTGGCCTCGCTCCTCGTCTCGCTGACCCTCATCGCCACGCTCCAGTCTCGCGAGTTCGACCTGGGCGCCGGCTCTGAGGGGCGCTGGCATTGGAAATGGGGACTCAAGGCCCGGCCCGTCGCCGGCCGCCCCCTCTACGCCCTCGTCAAGGGCGTCGGCTTCGTCCTCAATGTCCTGGTGAGCTTCGTCGTCCAGCTCGTCGCCTTCGCCGCCCATTGGCTCGGCAAGCCTTTCCGGCCCGTCCTCAAGGCCGTTTTCGCCGGCTTCAACAAGATCTACGGCCGCTTCATCGACCGCTACCAAAAGTTCCTCACTTGGAGCCTCGACCACAAAGGCCGGGTCATGGCCGGGACGCTCGTCTTCTTCGCCGTCGTCTTCGCCCTCGGCGGCCTGCTCCGACGCGAGCTCATGCCGCGGATGGACACGACGGCCTTCGAGATCGACCTGAAGATGCCCGTCGACTTCTCCTTCGAGCAGACGTCCGAGATGGCCGCGATGCTCGAGTCCCACCTTCGCGGCCTGGCCCCCGTCGAGACGGTCCTGGCCCAGGTCGGGATCGTCAGCGGCATGGAGAGCGCCGACCCGACGATCACGGTCAACTCGGCCCGTTTCTTCGTCGAAGTGGCCAGGCCCCGCGATCTCGAACCCGTCCTCGACGCCGCCCGCCGGCGTCTGGCCCCGTTCCCCGACATCGCCTACACCGTCCTCCGCGGCCAATCGACGGTCAACGAGTTCCTGGCCCTGTCGACGGCCGAGATCGGCCTCCAGGTCAAGGGCCGGGACCTCGACAGGCTCAAGGCCGTCGCCGTCGACCTCGTGGCCCGGCTGGCCGCCATCCCCGGCGTCGCCGACATCGCCACCAACATCGGCGAGGGCAAGCCCGAGTTCAAGGTCACGGTGGACAAGGACGCCCTCAAGAGGTACCCCGGCCTCAACCCGGCCACGATCGGCAACTTCCTGGTCAGCGCCGTCCGCGGCCGGGTGGCCACCCAGTTCCGCGAGATGGAGAAGAAATACGACATCGTCGTCCGCCTCGAGGAATCGACGCGCGAGAACATCGAGCGCCTCCTCGGCGAGACCCTGCCCTTCGAAGGCAGGCTCGTTCCCCTGCGCGACGTCGTCTCCTACGAGGTCGTCCGCGGCCCGCGCGAGATCCGCCGCGAGAACCAGGAGCGCGAGGTCCTGGTGACGGCCAACCTCAAGGGCCGCAAGCTCAGCCAGGTGACGCCGGCCATCGACAAGGCTATCGGCTCCCTGGCCATGCCGGCCGGATACCGGGTCGTCTGGAGCGGCGAGCGCGAGGAGATGTCGCGCTCCTTCCGGTCGCTCCTGCTGGCCCTGCTCCTGGCCGCCCTCCTGACCTACATGATCATGGCCGCCCAATTCGAATCGCTCGTCCACCCCTTCATCGTCATGTTCACCCTGCCCATGGGCGCGGCGGGCGCGATCGTCGCGCTCCTCCTCACGGGCCAGACGCTCAACGTCATCTCCATCATCGGCATGGTCGTCCTCATCGGCATCGTCGTCGACAACGCCACGGTCAAGATCGACTACACCAACCAGCTCCGCCGGGGCGGGATGCCCCTGCGCCAGGCCGTCGAAGAGGGCAGCCACGTCCGGCTGCGGCCCATCCTCATGTCCACCGGCAGCACCCTGGTCGGCCTCATTCCCATGGCCCTGGCCCTCGAGCGGGGGGCCGAGTTGATGCAGCCGCTGGCCATCGTCGTCATCGGCGGCCTGCTCTTCTCGACCTTCCTGACCCTCGTCCTCATCCCGGTCATCTACGAGTGGGTGGAGGCGCGGAAGCGATGAAGGCCTTCATCGACCGCCCCGTCGCCACGGCCATGGTCTTCCTGGCTCTCCTGGCCACGGGCGTCTACTCCTTCCTGAGCACGCCCATCGAGCTCATGCCGCGGGAGGACTTCCCCCGGCTCCACGTCGTCACCAGTTGGTACGGCGTCCCGCCCGAGATCGTCCAGACCCAGGTCACGGCCCCGCTCGAGGAGGCCTGCGCGGGGATCAAGGGCGTCACCAAGATGACCTCGACATCCCAGATCGGGACGTCGCGCATCACCCTCGAGTTCGATCCCAAGACGAACATGGAGTTCGCCCAGCTGGCCCTGCGCGAGGAGCTGAGCAAGGCCCGGCCGCTCCTGCCCCCCCTCGTCCGGCCCACGCTCCAGCCCTACGTGCCCGAGGAGTTCCAGGAACGCCCCTTCCTCCAGTACACGGTCTCCGGCGACTACGGCCTGCAGGAGCTCCAGGAGCTGGTCAAGGAAAAGCTCGAGATCGGGCTGGGATCGGTCCGGGGCGTGTCCGACGTCGAGGTCAGCGGCGGCTCCGAGCCGGAGATCCGGGTCACGCTCGACGAGGACCGCATCAAGGCCTTCGGCCTCCATCCCTACACGGTCAACGCGGCCATCGGCGCCCGACTGGGGGCCTACCCGACGGGGCGCGTCCGGCGCGGCAACCAGGAGTTCCTGTTCAAGTTCGCCGACCGCATCGACAGCCTGGACGAGCTCCGGGAGACGGTCGTGGCCCATTCCGGCGCCAATCCCATCCTGGTCCGGGACGTGGCCGCGGTCGAGCTGACCTACGCCGAGATCCGGGCCATCAACCGCATCAACGGCCAGCCGACCGTCAACCTGACCGTCCTCAAGGAGCGGGGCGGCAACACCCTGCGCGTCGCCAGGGACGTCAAGGCCAAGCTCGAGGAGGTCAAGCGGGAGCTGCCGCCCGGCCTGGCCTTCAAGCAGGTCGACGACGAGAGCGAGGAGATCCGCAAGAACCTCAACGATTTCTACCTGCTGGCCGGCATCATCACGATCATCGTCTTCGTCATGATCTTCATCGTCCTGCGGCGGTTCCGGCCCTCGCTCCTCATCCTGTCCTCCATCGTCTTCTCCATCGTCATCACCTTCAACCTCATCTTCGCCTTCAAGATCTCTCTGAACATGCTGACGCTCGGCGCCCTGGCCTTGGGCTTCGGCATGTTCGTCGACAACTCCATCGTCGTCTTCGAGAACATCCTGCGCCTGCGCGAGCAGGGTCTGGAGCCGCGCGAGGCGGCCCTGCGGGGCCCTCGGGAGGTCTTCGTCGCGGTCCTGGCCTCGACCCTGACGACCATGGCCGTCTTTTTCAGCTTCCCCTTCTTCCAGGGCAAGCTCAAAATGTACTACCTGCCCCTGGCCATCGTCATCGGCTCGGCCATGGCCGCCTCGCTCCTGGTGTCCTTCACCCTCATCCCGGCCCTCAGCCCGCGCCTGCTCGAGAGCCGAAAGGCGCGGGCCGAGGCCGAAGCGCGCCACCCGCGCTTCGAGAAGGCCCTCGGCGTCCTGCTCCGCCACCCCGTCGAGGTCCTGCTCGTGGTCGCCGCGCTCCTCTTCGGGAGCTACAAGTGGTTCCGGTCCGAGGTCACGCTCGGCCGCTGGTACAACTGGTACTCGAAGGAGTACCTCAACGTCTACATCGGCATGCCGCCGGGGACCGACATCTCCCGGACCGACGAGACCATCCGGGCCTTCGAGGACAAGATCGTCGCCCAGCCCTACGAGAAGGAGTGCCAGGTCAACATCTTCCCCGAGAGCGCCCGGGCCCAGATCGGCTTCCCACGGGACGTCGAGCGGTCCTACGTCCCCTACGCCCTCAAGGAGGAGCTCATCCAGCTGGCGACGCAGTTCGCCGGCCTCAACATCAGCGTCTCGGGCTTCGACCCCCAGTATTACTCGTCGAGCATGGCCGCCGGCACCTATTACAGCTCGCGCATCAAGTTCTTCGGCTACAGCCTCAAGAAGCTCAAGGAGATCACGGCCGACCTCGAGAAGACCCTGCGCCGCAACCCCCGCATCAAGGAGGTCCGGACCGTCTCCGACCGCTACGGCTGGTTCCGCGGGGACGGCGTCGAGGACATCCTCAAGATCGACAAGGCCGCCCTCGACCGCTACAACGTCGACCCGAACTACCTCTACGCCGGCCTGCGGGCCATGATCCAGGGGACCTTCGGCCAGCCGGCCCGGGTCCGGACCGAGGGCAAGGACATCGTCGTCTCGGTCAAGTACCCCGACGCGGCGACGCTCGACATGCGCGCCCTGCGGGAGGCCCTCATCATGACCGGGAGCGGGGAGTTCCTGCGCCTCGGCGAGGTGGCCACGTTCGCGGAGGCGTCCATCCCCGGCTCGATCGACCGGGAGGACCAGCAGTTCCAGCAGACGGTCATGTGGGAGTTCCGGGGCCCGTCCAAGGCCGAGGAGCGCTACCGCAAGGGCATCTTCGAGTCGCTCCACCTGCCGCCGGGCTTCCGGGCCAGCCTCGAGGAAGGCTGGTTCGTCACCGAGGAGGAGCAGAAGCAGATCAACTTCGCCATCGCCGTGGCCCTGGTCATCATCTTCATGATCCTGGCCGCGCTCTACGAGTCGTTCGTGACGCCGTTCTTCGTCCTGCTGGCCGTGCCCCTGTCGCTTATCGGCGTCTTCGTCGCCTTCGTCGCGGCCAAGGCGCCGTTCGACCCGACGGCCTACATCGGCGTCATCCTGCTCTCGGGCATCGTCGTCAACAACGCCATCCTGCTCGTCGACCACATCGGCCTGAGGCGGCGCCAGGGCCTGGGACTGCGCGAGGCCGTCCTGCGCGGCACCCGGGACCGGGTCCGGCCGATCCTCATGACCACGGCCACGACCGTGTTCGGGATGCTGCCGCTCCTGCTCATCGGGGCCAAGGCCAACGAGCGGCAGATCTGGTCGTCCCTGGCGCTCTGCACGGTCGGCGGCCTGACGACCTCGACGCTCCTCATCCTGGTCGTCATCCCCGTGCTCTACTACCACGGGGACGGGCTGAGAGCCTGGGCCGCGGAGAAGGCCCGCGAGGCCCGCGAGCTGTTCGGGAAAAGACCGGCCTGACGCGGCCGGGACGCCCGCCCCTCAGCGGGGACCGTGGCAGCGCTTGCAGTCGAGCAGCAGGTCCGAGTGGAAGACGTTGCGAAAGAACTCGTTGTCGAGGATCATTTCCTCGGCGATGCTCGTCCGCGACCGCTGGATGAGGGCGGCCAGCTCCTCGTCGACGGTCCCGGCGCCCTCGGGGCGCAAGCGGGCGATCTCCGCGCCCATCCAGTAGACGACGGCCTCGGGGGCGGCCGTGACGGCGCTCTCGGCGATGAGCGCGGCCGGCTCGGTGAGGTCGGCGGCGACGCCGACGAACTCGGCCGAGAAGACGGGATTGGCGGCGGCCTCGACGCACTTGGCCAGCCGGGCCGCGAAGGCCAGGTCGGCCGGCCGCGCGGCGCAGAGGAAGACGCGCAGGTGGATGGGATCGACATAGGCCGCGAAGAGGGCCAGCGACGCGGCGGACGGCGCGTACGAGGCCAGGGAGCCGTCGGATGCGGCGGCCAACTCGACGACGCGGTCCTTCGCGAGGTAGCCGGTCGGCCCGGCCCCCTGCCCGCCGCCCCCGGCGGCGGCCGCGAGAGCGATGGACATCGCGAAGCCCAAGGCCGCGCCCCCGACCGCTCCCGCCGTCCGTTTCATTTCGCCAGGCCGGCCAGGCTCTTCCCGTAGGGCGGCCGATGGACGCCGCGCTCGGTGACGATGGCCGTGATATAGGCGGCCGGTGTGACGTCGAAGGCGGGATTGCGGACCTCGGTGTGGGGCAGGGTCAAGAGCCTGCCGCCGGCCGTCCGGACCTCGTCGGGGTTGCGCTCCTCGATGGGGATGCCCCCGCCGTCGGCGAGCGAGAGGTCGATGGTCGAGGTCGGGGCGGCGACGTAGAACGGGACGCCGTTCTCCTTCGCCAGCACGGCCACCGAGTAGGTCCCGATCTTGTTGGCCGTGTCGCCGTTGGCGGCGACGCGGTCGGCCCCGACGACGACGGCGTCGATCTCGCCCCGGCGCATGAACCAGCCGGCCATGCCGTCGGTGATGAGGACGACGGGGATGCCGTCCCGGTCGAGCTCCCAGACGGTCAGGCGTGCGCCCTGGAGGAACGGCCGGGTCTCGTCGGCGAAGACGCGGATCGACTTGCCCGCCTCGACCGCGGCCCGGACGACCCCGAGGGCCGTGCCGTAGGCGGCCGTGGCCAGGGCCCCGGCGTTGCAATGCGTCAGCACGGTCCAGCCGTCGCGCAGGAGCGCCTGGCCGTGGCGGCCGATGGCCCGGTTGGTCTCGGCGTCCTCGAGCTCGATGGCCTTGGCCTCCTCGAGAAGGGCTTCCCGCACGGCCCGCACGCCGGCGCCCCGGGAACGCTCGTAAGCCGCCTTCATCCGGGCCAGGGCCCAGAACAGGTTGACGGCGGTCGGCCGGGTTCGCTCGAGCCGGGCGTAGATCCGCTCGAACTCGCGGTCGAGGGGGCGGCCGGCGGCCGCGCCGGCGCCCATGATCCCGAGGACGATCCCGTAGGCGGCGGCGATGCCGATGGCCGGGGCGCCGCGGACGACCATCTTCTCGATGGCCTGGGCCACCTGGATGTAAGTCCGGCAGCGGACGTAGGTCTCGACGGCGGGCAGCTTGCGCTGGTCGATCATGACCAAGGAACGGCCCCGCCAGGCGATCGTCGGCAGCATGGTCACTCCTTCTTCCAGGGCGGCGTGATCGGGCCGCGCCAGCCCCAGGCCCTCGTCCAGGCCGCGTGGGCCGTGGCGAGGGCGACCCGCTCCCCTTCCGGGAGGGTCGCGGCCAGCCGCGTATAACAATAAACGAGCTGGTTGTCGTTGTCACGCCCGATCTTCTCCGTCGGCAGGCCCAGCTCGCGGGCCATGACGGCCTCTTCGTAAGCGCGAGCCAGGTCGCCGAGGTGGGCGTCGACCTGGGAGTGGAGATAATGGAACAGGCCGCAGGCGAAGTCGCGGTCGCAGAGCCGGTCGAGGACCTTGAGGAGTGCGGCCAGGGCCCGCTCGCGTTCCTTGGGCTCGAGCCCGGCCGCGCCGGCCAGGACCAGGCTCGTCCGGCGCTCGGCCGCGAACATCAGGGCCGGCCGGAACTCGGACCGGTCGACGAGACGGGCGTGGAGCCGCAGGGCGGCGGCCTGGAGGCCGAGCTCCTCGAACGACGCGGCCAGACCGGCCAGGGCGGCGTCGGCGGCCCAGGCCTCGGCTTTATCGAAGCCCAGGCGGAAGGCCCGCAGGAACGAGGCCTCGGCTTCGCGCCACAGGCCCAGGTCGGTCTCGGCCAGGCCCTCGACCGTGAAGAGCTGGGCCGACGGCCGTCTGCGGGAGGCCCGCTCGGCTTCGAGCCGCGCTCGTTTCCATTCGGCGACGGCCGCTTCCGTGCGCATGGCCGCGGCGTGCTCCCGGCCCGCGGCGTAATGGGCCTTGGCCCGCCGGAGCGGGGTCAGGCAAGAGACCGCGAGAAGCCCAACCGCCAGGACGACGGCGGCGAAGGCCGGCCGGGCCCGAGGAGGAAAATGGGAAATAGGTATCATGTCCCCCATTATTATGC
>CAZFZU010000020.1:44782-47992 GCA_964523615.1 uncultured Eubacteriales bacterium
CCCCATTATTATGCTTCGGGGGGGACCGTCGGGCCGAGGGCGGACGGGCCTTTGAGGAGGCGGACGATGAGGTCCTGAACGGCCTCGTCCGAGAGAAGATGGAGCCCGAGCGAGGCCGCCTCGACGCCGATAGCCACCAGGGCGCGCCAGAAATCGGGGTCGGCCGCGGCCGGGGCCAGGCCCTCTCTGGCCTTGGCCGTCCGGGCGGCGAACTCGACGACGATCGTCCGGTAGTCGGCCCGGTCGAGCTCGGGCTTGAACAGGGCCTTGAGGAAGGCGTCCTCGAGGCCGAGGACGGGATAGAGGGCCGGGAAGGCGGCCCGCAGGGCGCGGATGTCGCCGCGGGCGATCTCCCCTTCGTATTCGCGGGCCAGGCCGGCGTTCGCGGCGAAAAAGTCGACGATGAACCCGTCGGGCTTGGTCCGGACGAACTCGGGATCGAGCCAGACCTGCCAGGCCAGGATGCGCCCGCGGTAGTCGAAGACGCGCCGGACGGCCCAGACGCAAGCCGCGTAGAGGACGGGGAAGACGAGCCAGGACTTGAGCGGCAGGAACTTATCGAGGACCTCGACGCCGCGGGCCAGCGCCGCCTCGACGCTCTTCTCGCTCATGGCCAACTCCCGTCAGCCGCCGCCGCTCATAAAAGGGGGACACGTACGAAGCGCACATGTCCCCCTTTCTCTTATTGCTTGTCGACGGCGAAGGTCCCGGCGGCCCCGCCCTGGGCGAATTCGCCGGTGAGCTTCTTGCCGGTCGCGTCGAGCGCGCCCTTGAAGGTCGGATCGCCGGGAACGCCGCTGAGCGTGAACGTCGCGTCCTTGCCCTTGATCTCGACGGCGCCGAGCGGCAGGCCCATGGCGCCCTGGCTGATCGAATCGAACGTGCCGGTCACCTTGCCGGCCTCGTCGAGCTTGAAGTGGAGGCCGATCTCGAGATCGACGCCCATGATGCTGATCGTGCCCTTCCAGTCGCCCAGGAACGGCTTTGCGTCGGCGGATTGGGCTACGGCGAAGCCCGCCAGAGCGACGATAGCGAGAACGGTCGCGGTCATCTTGAGGTTCTTCATGAAGCTCTCCTAAAGGAAGATCGATATGTCATTATACGGCATCCTGCCCCGGGCCGTTCCGGGATCTTCGTCACTCAGACATGTTTTCGGAAGAGGCCGGTCAAGAGTCGGCGAAGAAGGCGATCGAGCCCGATTTGGAAAAGTTTAGCCGGGGCGCGTGCCGGACGCGGGGAGTTTGCCCGCAAACCGGCAAAACGTGTTTGAGCGAGGCTTAGCGCAAGCCGAGCGAGTTGTTTTGACGCCGCGTCCGGCGCACGGTCCGGCGTCTTCAAACTTTTCCCATGAGGGCGAGATCGGCTTCAGAGCCGGCCAAAGACCGGCGGCTCCGTCTACTTGACCTCGAGGATGGCCAGGAAGGCCTCCTGGGGGATGTCGACCTTGCCGACGCGCCGCATGCGCTTCTTGCCGGCCTTCTGCTTCTCCAGGACCTTCATCTTGCGCGTGTAGTCGCCGCCGTAGAGCTTGGCCAGGACGTCCTTGCGGAAGGGCTTGACCGTCTCCCGGGCGATGATGCGCTTGCCGATGGCCGCCTGCAGGGCGACTTCGTACTGCTGGCGCGGGATGACCTTGCGCATGCGCTCCGTGAGGGCCCGGCCGATGGGCACGGCCTTGTCCTCGTGGACGATGAGCGACAGGGCGTCGACGGGGTCGCCGTTGATGAGGATGTCGAGCTTGACCAGCGGCCCCTCGCGGTAGCCGGCGAACTCGTAGTCGAGGGAGGCGTAGCCCTGGGACAGCTGCTTGAGCTGGTTGTAGAAGTCGAAGACGACCTCGTTGAGCGGCAGGGAATAGGTCAGGAGGACGCGGCCCGGCCCGATGTACTCCATCTTCTTCTGGACGCCGCGGCGCTCCTCGAGCAGCTTGAACAGGCCGCCGAGGTAGCGGTCGGGGGTCAGGATGACGGCCTCGATGACCGGCTCCTCGATGGCGGCGACCTCGGTCGGCTCGGGCATCTCCGAGGGATTGTGGATCTCGACCGTTTCGCCCTTCCGCGTCGTCACCCGGTAGCCGACGCTCGGGGCCGTGGTGATGAGGGTCAGGCCGTAGTCGCGCTCGAGCCGCTCCTGGACGATCTCGCGGTGGAGCAGGCCGAGGAAGCCGGCCCGGAAGCCCAGCCCCAGGGCCGGCGAGTTCTCCGGCTCGTACTGGAACGAGGCATCGTTGAGGCGCAGCTTCTCCATGGCGTCGCGGAGCTCCTCGATGTTGCTCTCGCCGGCCGGGAAGATGCCGCAGAAGACCATCGACTTGGCCTCTTTGAAGCCGGGGAACGGCGCCGCCGTCCGCCGGTTGCGGTGGGTGACGGTGTCGCCGACCCGGGCGTCGCCGAGCTTCTTGATGCCGGCGACGAGGTAGCCGACCTCGCCCGTCTTCAGGACGTCGGACTTGACCGGCTTGGGCGTCAGGTAGCCGATCTCCTCGGCCTCGTATTCGGCCCCCGAGGCCATCAGGACGATGCGGTCGCCCGTCCGCAGCTCGCCGTCGACGATGCGGACGAGGACGACGACGCCGCGGTAGACGTCGAACCAGGAGTCGAAGAGCAGGGCCTTGAGCGGCGCGTCCGGGTCGCCCTTCGGCGGCGGGATGCGCGCGACGACGGCCTCGAACAGCTCCGGCAGACCCACGCCGGTCTTGGCGCTGACGAGCAAAGCCTCGGAGCGAGGCAGTCCGATGACGTGCTCCATCTGCTCGAGCGAGTCCTCGATCTGGATCTGGGGCAGGTCGATCTTGTTGATGACCGGGACGAGGACCAGGTCGTTGTGGACGGCGAGGTAGGCGTTGGCCAGGGTCTGGGCCTCGACGCCCTGGGAGGCGTCGATGACGAGCAGGGCGCCGTCGCAGGCCGACAGGCTCCGCGAGACCTCGTAGGAGAAGTCGACGTGGCCCGGCGTGTCGATGAGATCGAAGACGTAGTCCTCCCCCGAGCGGCTGCGGTAGTTCAGGCGGACCGTCTGGGCCTTGATGGTGATGCCCCTCTCCCGCTCGAGCTCCATGGTGTCCAGGACCTGCTCCTTGAGCTCCCGGGCGGACAGGGCCCCGGTCAGCTCGATGAACCGGTCGGCCAGGGTCGACTTGCCGTGGTCGACGTGGGCGATGATGGAGAAGTTCCTGATGTTGTTCATGGAATCCCTAATTATGGCAGATTT
>CAZFZU010000021.1:0-47827 GCA_964523615.1 uncultured Eubacteriales bacterium
CGGATCTCAGTAGCGGTCAGAGGGGCCGGGTCTTGAGCCGCCGCCACCAACTGCGGTTGGCCGCGTACCAGCGCGCCGTCCTCTCCAATCCCTCGGCGAACGGCACCTTGGGCTCCCAGCCGAGGGCCCGGATGAGGCCCGATTCCATGGCGTAGCGGCGGTCGTGCCCGGGGCGGTCGGGCACGAACTGGACGAGGTCGCGGGAAGCCCCCACGGCGTCGAGGAGGAGGCGGGCGACGTCGAGGTTGGTCCGCTCGACCCCGCCGCCGACGTTGTAGACGGCCCCGGCCCGCCCCCGAAGGATGGCCGCCTCGACGGCCAAGCAGTGGTCGTCGACGTGGAGCCATTCCCTCACGTTCAGGCCGTCGCCGAAGACCGGCAGGGGCCGGCCCTCAAGGGCGTGGGTCAGGAACCGGGGCATGAGCTTCTCCGGGTACTGGTTCGGGCCGTACGTGTTCGACGGCCGCAGGACGATGGCCGGCAGGCCGTAGGTCACGTGGTAGGCCCGGGCCAGATGGTCGCCGGCCGCCTTGCTGGCCGCGTACGGCGACGACGGGGCCAGCGGATCGCTCTCCCGGGCGGCCCGGACGGGCCGGCTGCCGTAGACCTCGTCGCTCGAGATGTGGACGAAGAACTCCAAGTGGGGGCAGGCCCGCGCGGCGTCGAGCAGGGTGTAGGTGCCGTGGACGTTGGTCAGGACGAACTCGCCGGCGTCGTAGATGGAGCGGTCGACATGGGTCTCGGCGGCGAAATGGACGATGCCCTGGACCCGGGCGGCCAGGGACCGGACCAGGGCCTTGTCGCGGATGTCGCCGGCCACGAACTCGTGGCGGGGGTCGTCCCGGGCCTCGCCGAGGTTGGCCAGGTCTCCGGCGTAGGTCAGCTTGTCCAGGTCGACGACGCGCGTCCGGGCATGGCGCCGCAGGAGCCAGCGGACGAAGTGGCTGCCGATGAAGCCGGCCCCGCCCGTGACCAGGACCGTCTTGCCCTCGAGGGTCCGTTCCGTGCTCATGGCCGTTCTCCCCGCTTCAAAATCCGAATCCCCCGAGCATGTCGAGCGTCCGGCCGATCGTCCCCAGGCCCAGCGAGAAGCGGACCTGGACGTCCGGCGGGTCGCGGTAGTAGTAGGAGCGCACGTCGACCAGGAAGTCGAGGCACTGGTAGTGGTAGGTCAGACGCCCGCCGGCGTAGAGGAGCTCCCGGGTCTCGATGTTGTAGTCGGCCTCGACCTCGAGGTCGACGGCCAGGCGCGGCAGGCGCACGCCGGCCAAGGCCCCGACCTGGTCGCGCTGGTAGACGGCGATGAGGGCGGGGTCGACCCCGGTGATCCAGGAGTTCCGGGCGGTCAGCCAGTTGACCGTCAGGTAGTCGCCGCCGGCCCGGGAACCGACCGTGGCCCCCAGCCGCAGGCTCGAGAGGCGGTCGTAGTAGGGATTGTAGGCCGCCGCGGCGTCGACGCTGAACCGGGCCCGGGGATAGAACCGGAGCGTGCCGGTGATCTCCGAGAAGCGCGGCGCGACGCCGTCGACGGGGAAGCGCGACAGGGGGCCGTCGGCGGGCGAGAAGTAATAGGTCTGGCCCAGGCCGAGCGAGAAGACCTCGAAGGTCCGTTCGCCGTCCCGGAACAGGAAGCGGCTGGTCAGGCCGTAGCTCATCTGGTGGTAGCGGAAGAAGCCGAAGTTGGTCACGACCCGGTCCGAGTTCCGGGTCGGGCTGTCGTAGGAATAGCGGACGTAGGGCTCGACGACGTTCTTGAGCCGGGCCCGGCCGTCGCGGCCGGCGAAGACGCGGTAAAGGACCGGGCCGACGATCTCGACCGAGCCCAGAAGGTTCCTCGTGAACAGCGGCGCGTCGACGACGGCCCCGGTCCCCGGGTCGAGGCTCTGGGCGTACCAGTTGAGGTTGGCCGTGACCGAGGCCGTGGCCGTCAGCCAGGGGACCGAGGTGAACGGCACGCTCAGGGTCGGGCTGGCCGAGAGCCGGGTCGAGCGCCGTTCGGTCCCGGCGACGTAGTCCGACTTCCAGCCGTACTGCCAGCGGTCGAGCGAGGCGGACAGCGAGAAGTAGACGGGAGCGAAGAGGCGGGTCTTGAAGACGTTGACGTTGATCTGCGGCAGGGACGTCGTCACGTTGGCGTCGTCGAGCTCGGAGAAGTAGGTCTCGAAGCGGGAGGCCCGGGCGCTGACGTTGAAGCGGCTCCAGGACCGCGACAAATAGACCTGCCAGGTCCGGTTGAACGACAGGGCCCGCCGGAAGTCGTTGTCGTAGTCCCGCAGGAAGCCGTAGGAGGTCTGGTGGTCGACGTTGGCGACCAGGCTGAAGCCGAAGGGCAGGGCCTGGGTGTGGTCGAGCCGGACGATGGAGGCGCCGCCGGGGCGCGAGCCGTCGGCCTGCCGCTTGGGGAAGAAATGATAGAGGTTGAGGGCGCCCTTGGTCCCGCCGGCGAAGAGATAGCGGTACTCGAGCCCGGCGCCCAGGCCGCGGGAGGCGTAGAGGTCGACGCCGGCCGTGGCGTCCATGTTCGGGGCCAGGGCCCAGAAAAAGCTCTGAGAGAACGAGAAGCCCTTCGAGCCGCCGAAGCCGATCTTCGGCATCAGGAAACCGGTGGCCCGCTCCCGGAGGGGATAGCTGAGGTAGGGCAGGTAGAGGATGGGCAGGCCCTTGACCCGGACGACGGCGTCCCAGAGCTCGAGGCGGTCGTCCGTCCGGACCTCGGCCCGCGACAGGCCGAAGCTCCAGCGCGGGTTGGGCTGGGCGCAGGCCGTCAGGAAGCCCCGGGTCAGGGCGTAGACGTCCGACTGCCGCCGCTCGACGCGGGCGGCTTCGAACAGGAGGTTCGGGGCGATGAGGCCGGAGGCCGCCTCGATGGAACCGCGGCCGGTATCGAGGTTGTAGAGGACGCGCTCGCCGCGGATGACCTCGCGGCCGGACTGGATGACGACGTTGCCCTCGGCCCGGCAATCCTTGGTCTCCGGGTCGTACTCGACCCGGTCGGCCAGGAGCAGGACATCGCCGAAGCGGACCTCGACGTCGCCCGCCGCGAAGATCCGGCCGGCGGCGCGCTCCTGGGTCCGGGCCAGGATGCGGACCTGGACCGGTCCGCCGGACTGGGCCGCCAGGCGGGAAGGGACCAGGGCGGCCAGGCAGAAGGCCAGGACGAAAGCCCGAACGGCCGGCCGGAAAGGATGGGACTCCATCGCCCCGATTTGTAGCACAGCGGGCGGGGGGAAGCAAACCGGGACGGGGCGGGCGCTCCGGCCCGGGCGGTCACTCTTCCGGGGGCGGGGCCTCGTCGTCCTTCATCTGCTTGCGGACGGCCCGGAACAGGCTGAGGAGGCCCGAAGCGACGCCGAGCAGGGTGAAGATGAGCAGGAGCCAGGGCGCGGTGCCCAGCTTGCGGTCGAGGAAATACCCGAAGAACAGGCCCACGGCGATCGACGAGGGCAGGATGAGGGCCGTCGAGCTGAGCTCGGCCATGCGGGCGATCTCGGACCGGAGGGACTTACGGCTCATCGGACCGGACCTCCGCCGCCGGGCCCCGCCTCGCCGGCCGTCGCGGCCGGCGCCGCCCAGGCGCCGCCCTCGTTGACCAGGGCGTTCGCGCCGAACCCGAAGCCGAAGGCCAGGGCGAAGAGCCGGAAGAAGGCCTCGAACGTCCGCCCCTCGGCGGCGCCCTCGAACCGCGGGAAGAGGACCAAGGTGAAGATGAGGCCCAGGGCCAGCGAGGCCAGGGCCGTGCGCAGATAGCGGCGGTCGAAGCGCCGGACCTTGCCTTCCCGGACCTTGCGCAGCCAGGGCAGGACGGTCCGGGCCGTGACGCCCAGAAAGAGCCCGGCCAACTCGACCAGGAACGCGGTGGACATGGGCTGTCTCCCTCCCGGGCGCGGCGCCGCTCCCGGCCCTATTCTCGGGGAGGGCCGGGACGAAGTCAAGGCGGCGGCCGGCGCCCACTCCCTTATACGCAGCTTAGCGGCCCCCGTCGGGAAGTGCTATAATCGGGGGGCCATGGCCGCCGAGAACCTGGGCGCTTACGAGGACCGCCTCCTGAGGCGGATGCCCGCCGAGATCGCCGTCCTCGCGGCCGTCCTGGCCCTGGCGGCGGCGGTCCTCATCGACCCGGCCACGGGCCTGTTCCTTCTCGCCGGAGGGCTCCTCTCGGCCCTCGGCTTCGTCTGGCTGCGGCAGTCCCTGACCCGATTCCTGGCCAAGGGCGCCCGGGGCGCGCGGCGCTCCGGTGTCCTCCTCTACGCCCTCCGGCTGGTGTTGATTTGCGGCGTCTTTACGCTTATAATCCTCCTCTATCCGAAGAAGGTTCTCGCCTTCGGGGCGGGCTTCTCCGCGATCGTCCCCGTGGCCCTGGCCGAAGCCGTCCGCGGGCTCCTTCAGCTGAGACAATGGAAGGCCTAGAACACAGCCTCTGGATCGTCGACGCGTTCAACCGCGTCTTCGGCCCGCCCATCGCCGGCCTCCTCGGCCTGTTCGGCGTCCGGGTCGCCGACCCTCTCCACGCCGTCCCCGACTACCTGGTCATGGTCTTCTTCGTGGCCGTCCTGGTCCCGGTCCTGCTCAAGCTGGCCGCCCGCCGGCCGGCCCTCGTGCCGACCCGCCGCCAGACGGTGGCCGAGACCGTCGTCCGCATGTTCGAGAGCGTCGTCACCGACGCGGTCGGCCCGGCCGGCCGCAAGTACGTCCCGGTCGTCGGCACGGTCGGCATCTTCGTCTTCGCCAGCAACATGATCGGGCTCATCCCCGGGATGATGTCGCCGACGAGCAAGCTCAACGTCACCGTCGGCTGCGCCCTGGTCGTCTTCTTCTACTACCACGCCATGGGCGTCCGGGCCCAGGGGCTCAAGTACTTCAAGCACTTCATCGGCGAGATCCCCGCCCTGGCCCCGCTGATGCTGCCGATCGAGCTCATCAGCCACTTCTCCCGGCCCATCTCGCTGTCGATGCGGCTGTTCTGCAACATCTTCGCCGAAGAGCTGCTCATCCTGATCATGGCCTCGATCATCCCCTTCCTTCTGCCCTTGCCGTTCATGGCCCTGTCCATCTTCACCTCGGCCATCCAGGCCTACGTCTTCGTCCTGCTGTCCTGCGTCTACATCGCGGGCGCCGTCGCCCATGAAGAAGAGCACTCAAAGTAAAGGAGTTCCGCCATGTCCAAGAGACTCAAAGCGCTGTGCCTGATGGCCTTCGGCGTCGCCCTGATGACCCTGCCCGCCCTGGCCCAGGAAGGGGCCGTCGCCGGCGAGCTGGCCAAGCCCCGGGCCGACCTGTTCAAGCTGTCCCTCATCGTCGGCGGGGCCGTCATCAGCCTGGCCGTCATCGCCGGCGCCTTCTGCCAGTCCCGGGCCATCTGCTCGGCCTGCGAGGGCATCTCCCGCAATCCGGCCGGCGCGCCGGCCATCCGCGGCCTGCTCGTCCTGGGCCTGGTCCTCATCGAAACCCTGGTCATCTACGCCCTGCTCATCACCATCATCATCCTGATGGTCCAGTGGGGGAAATACGTCTGAGGCCGAGGCCCGGGGGCCGAGGTCCCGCTGAGAACCCGGAGCCGATGGCGTCTTCGCCGCTGTCGCTCGTCGCCGCGTCCTTCCGGCGGTTCAACGGGGACAAGTGCTGGACCTCGGCCATCGTCATCTCCTATTTCGCCCTGCTCTGCAGCGTCCCCCTGGTCGCCCTCCTGTTCGGCGTCGCGGCCCGTTTCTTGGGCGACACGGAGATGGCCCTGCGGAGCCTGAACCTGTTCACCGACGAGTTCTTCGCCCGGCTCGACCCGGGCTTCTTCAAGGGGCTGGCCGACCTCTCGGGCGGCATCGGCGACCTGGGCCTGTTCGGCATCGTCGGCTCGCTCGTCTCGGCCTCCTTCCTCTTCTCGACCCTCATCGCCACGGTCAACCAGATCTTCCGGACGAACTACCACCGCTCCTTCGTCTACAACCGGCTCATCGAGCTCGTGCTCATGCTCGTCGTCGGCGTGTTCATGTTCTTCTCGCTGGCCATGACGGCCATCTGGACGGCCCTGGGCCGGACGCTCGAGTCGAGCGAGCTCGTCCGGACCACCCTCAATCCCGAGATCGTGGCCCTGGTCAACAACGTCTTCCTCAAGTACGTCATCCCCTACGCCCTGGGCCTGCTGATGTTCTTCGTGCTCTACAAGTTCATCCCCGAGACCAAGGTCCACACCCGGGCCGCCCTCCTCCCGGCGGCCGTGGCCGCCCTGCTCTTCGAGGTCTTCAAGCGGGCCTTCGCCTTCTACGTCGTCCACTTTTCGGCCGTCGGCATCGTCCTCAGCAAGATCCTCCAGGGCACGCTGACCTCGGTCCTGTTCTTCCTGCTGTGGATCACATCCTCGCTGGTCATCATGCTCTGGGGGGCGGAGCTGGCCGCCGTGCTGAACGAGAAGTACGAGGCCGGGGCCGCGGGCAAGGCCGCGGCGGCCGTCAGGTGAGGCGCTCGAGGTAGTCCTGGGCGGAGAGGGCGGCGTGGACGCCCGTGCCCACGGCCGTGGCGACCTGCTTGGGACAGGCGTCCGAGACGTCGCCGGCGGCGAAGACGCCGGGGACGGAAGATCGCATGCGGGCGTCGACCTTGATCTGGCCCCATTCGTTGAGCTCGAGGAACCCGGCCGCGAAACCGGTCTGGGGGGCCGTGCCGATGGAGACGAACAGGCCTTCGACCGGCAGGCTCGAGGAGACGTCCCGCTTGAGGTCGCGGACAATCACGGACGCGACCGCCCTGTCCCCCTCGACGGCGCAGACGACCGTGTCCAGGAGGACGCGGACCTTGGCGTTGGCGGCCAGCCGCTCCTGATAGATCCTTTCGCCGCGGAACCTGTCGCGGCGGTGGACGAGGGTCACCGATCGGGCGAAGCGGGCCAGGTAGAGGGCTTCCTTGAGGGCGTGGTCCCCTCCCCCGACGACGGCGATATCCTTGTCCTTGAAGAAGGCCCCGTCGCAGACGGCGCAGTAGGAGACACCCGCGCCCGTCAGGCGCTCCTCGCCCGGGACGCCCAAGCGTCGGGGGGACGCGCCCGTGGCCACGATGACGGCCCGGGCCTCGTACGCGCCGGCATGGCCCGCGACCGCGAAGCCGCTCCCCGACCGTGCGATCGACAGGGCCTCGTCGGGCTCGATGCGGGCGCCGAAGGTCTCGGCCTGGCGGCGGAAGCCGGCCATGAGGTCCGCGGGCGTGACGCCCGTCGGGAAGCCGGGGTAGTTCTCGACCCAGTCGGTCAGCAGGATCTGGCCGCCGGGCATGGCCTTCTCGAGGACCGTCGTAGCCAGCCGGCCCCGCCCCGTGTAGATGGCGGCGGCCAGGCCGGCCGGTCCGGCCCCGACGATGAGGACATCCCGGGGCTCGCCCATGGCCGGATCAAAGGTGCTTGGCGATGAGCTCGACGAGCTTGGGCTTGGGCAGGAAGCCGACGACCTTCTCCTTGACCTCGCCGCCCTTGTAAAGGATGAGGGTCGGGATGGCCATGACCCCGTAGGTCTGGGGCGTCCGGCCGTTGTCGTCGACGTTCATCTTGACGACCTTGAGCTTGCCCTTGTGGGCCTCGGCGATCTCCTCGACAAGAGGGGCGATCATCTGGCAGGGCCCGCACCAGGGGGCCCAGAAGTCCACCAGGACGGGCAGATCGGACTTGAGGACGTCGGCGTCGAAGGCGGCGTCGGTGCCGGTGAGGATGGCGTCGGACATGGCGTGATCTCCAATTACTAGTATTTTAGTAGTATTTTATCAACCTTTGTGCGCGTTGTCAACATAGGGCCTACTCGGCCCAGCCGAGCTTCTCTTTGACCAGGTCGTAGTAGGACCGCCGCGGCGAGGCCACGAGCTGGAGCTCGAACGGGGCCTTGCGGACCTCGACCAGGTCGTTGGCCGCCATGGCCCCGCCGCGCTGGCCGTCGAGGGTCATGTGGACCTCCTCCCCGCCCGTCAGCAGGCGGACGCCGACCGTGGAGGTCGCCGGTACGGCCATGGGCCGGAACGAGAGCGTGTGCGGGCAGATGGGGGTCAGCAGGATGGCCGGGACCTTGGGGTGGAGGATGGGCCCGCCGGCCGAGAGCGAATAGGCGGTCGAGCCGGTCGGGGTCGAGACGATGAGCCCGTCGGCCTTGAGGACGGCCACGTCGCGGCCGTCGACGAGGATGGCCAGCTCGATCATCCGGGACTTGGCGCCCTTGGTGACGACGACGTCGTTCAGGCAGTAGGCGGTCTCGTCCCCGGTCCGGGCCTCGACCAGCCAGCGGGGGCTGACGAGGGGGCCCCCGTTCGCCAAGAAGCGGTCGAGCGTCGACAGGGCCTCGCTGACGGGGATCTCCGTGAGGAAGCCCAGCCGGCCCAGGTTGATGCCCATGACCGGCACGCCGGCCCGGGCGGCGTAGTGGGCGACGCTGAGGAGCGTCCCGTCGCCGCCGAGGACGACGACGAGGTCCGAGGCCGCCGCGACATCCTCCCGGGCCGTCCCGCCGGAACGGCCGAGCTTGCGGGCCGCTGCCTCCTCGAGGACGCAGGCGACGCCCCGGCCCTCGAGGGATTCGACGACCATCTTGAGGATGCCCTCGACCGAGGGCGCGTGGGGCTTGATGACGATGCCGGCCTTACGCACGTTAGTCATGGCTGACGGCCTCCTTGATCCATTCGGGGACGCGCCCGGCGTCGATGTCAGGCGCCCCCTTGACCCAGCGGACGAAGAACTCGACGTTGCCTTTCTGGCCGCGCGTCGAGCAGCGGACGAGGCCCCGGCAGCCGAAGCCGAGGGCCCGGGCCCCCGCCAGGACCCGCTCCAGGACCGCGGCGTGGACGGCCGGATCGCGGACGACGCCCTTCTTGCCGACGTCCTTCGGCCCGGCCTCGAACTGCGGCTTGACGAGAGAGACCAGGGTCCAGTCCCCGGGCAGGGCCAGGAGCGCCGGCAGGACCTTGAGCACGGAGATGAACGAGACGTCCATGGTGATGATGCCGGGCGCCTCGGGGATGTCGGCGGGAGAGAATTCGCGGGCGTTCTTCTCGATGGGGACGACCCGGGGGTCCTTCGTGAGCGCCCAGTCGAGCTGCTTGGTGTCCACGTCGACGGCGTACACCCGGGCCGCGCCGCGCTGGAGCAGGCAGTCGACGAAGCCGCCGGTGGAGGCCCCGACGTCCAGGCCGACGAGGCCGCGGACGTCGATGGCGAAGCGGTCCAGGGCCTCCTGGAGCTTGAGCCCGCCGCGGCCGACGAAGGGCAGCGGCCGGGCGACTTCGAGGGGGGCCTCGGCGTCGAGGAGTTCTCCCGGTTTCTCGACGCGCCGCGGGCCGCTCGAGACCAGGCCGGCCATGATCAGGGCCTGGGCCTTCTCCCGGCTGGGGGCCAGGCCCCGTCCGGCCAGGAGCTTGTCCGCGCGCTCTTTCATGGCCGCCTCAGGCGCGGGGCGTCCGGTGGAAGTCCCGGATCCGGCTCACCAGGCCGGCCACGTCGAGGCCAAGGGCGGCCCGGATCTCGTCGGACTTGCCGAGGGGGTAGATCTCGTCCGGCAGGGCGATGGCCAGGAAGCGGACGCCGAAGCGGCCCTCGCGGTCGAGGAGCTCGCGCACGGCGCTCCCGGCCCCGGCGTCGGCGACACCCTCCTCGAGGGTGACGAAGGTCCGGCCCTCGCCGGCGAAGCGCAGGACCGCGTCGCGGTCGAGCGGCTTGACGAAGCGGGCGTTGACCACGGCGAAGGACAGGCCCTCTTTGTCCAGGGCCTCGGCGGCCTCGAGGGCCGGCCGGACCATATGGCCGAAGGCGAACAGGACATCCCGGCCCTCGCGGACGACCTCGGCCTTCCCGAGCGGCAGGACCGCGAGGTCCTTGTCCATCGCCACGCCCAGGCCCTTGGCCTTGGGGAAGCGGACCGAGGCCGGCCGGCCGTAAGCCAGGGCCGACCAAAGCATGTGCCGGAGCTCGTTCTCGTCCTTGGGGGCCATGACGACCATGCCGGGCATCGTCCGCAGGAAGGCCATGTCGTTGACGCCCTGGTGGGTCGGGCCGTCGTCGGGGACGATGCCGGCCCGGTCGAGGACGAAGACGACGGGCAGGCCCATCAGGCAGACGTCGTGGTAGACCTGGTCGTAGGCCCGCTGCAGGAAGGTCGAGTAGATGGCCACGACGGGCTTCCAGCCGGACGCGGCCAGGCCGGCGGCGAAGGTCACGGCGTGCTGCTCGGCGATGCCGACGTCGAAGAAGCGGTCGGGGAGCCTCTCGGAGAACTCCTTGAGCCCCGTGCCCTCCCCCATGGCCGCGGTGATGGCCAGGACCTTGGGGTCCTTTCCGGCGATCTCGATCATGGCGTCGCCGAAGACGGCCGAGTACGACGGGCCCCACTCCTTGCTGAGCGGCTCGCCGGTCTCGACCTTGAACGGGCCGGCGCCGTGGAACTTCTCGGGGTGGGCCCGGGCCGGCTGGTAGCCTTTGCCCTTCTGGGTGACGCACTGGATGAGGACGGGGCCGTCGTAGGTCTTGGCCGTCTCGAAGGCCTCGACGAGGGAGCGGACGTTGTGGCCGTGGACGGGCCCGATGTAGCGGATGCCCAGCTCCTTGAAGACGAGACCGGGGAAGAGGACCTTCTTGGCCGTCTCCTCCAGGGCCCGGCCGGCCTTGATGACGACGTCGCCGACGGGACGGACCTTGCGCAGGATGGACTTGGCCTGGTCCTTCATGCGGATGTAGCGCTGGCCCGAGACGAGGTAGGAGAAGTACTTCGACCAGGCCCCGACGTTGATGGAGATGGACATCTCGTTGAAGTTGAGGACGATGATGAGGCGCCGGCGGAGGTGGCCGATCTGGTTGAGGGCCTCGAGGGCCACGCCGCCCGTCAGGCTGCCGTCGCCGACGACGGCGACGACGTGGTGCGCCTCCCCGGCCTTGTCGCGGGCCACGGCCATGCCCAGGGCGGCCGACAGGGCCGTCGAGGCGTGGCCGGTATTGAAGGCGTCGTGCTCGCTCTCCTCGCGGCAGGGGAAGCCGAGCAGGCCGCCGCAGCGGCGCAGGCCGGCGAAGCGGTCCCGCCGGCCGGTCAGGATCTTGTGGGTGTAGCACTGGTGGCCGACGTCCCAAACGATCTTGTCGCGCGGCGAGTCGAAAGCCAGGTGCAGGGCCAGGGTCAGCTCGACGACGCCGAGGTTCGAGCCGAGGTGGCCGCCGTTCCTGGCCACGGTCTCGAGGATGAGGCCGCGGACCTCCGCGGCCAGGGTCGTCAGCTCGTCCTCGCCGAGCGTCCGCAGGTCGGCCGGCCCGTGGATGCGGTCGAGGATGTCGGCCATGGTCCCTCCTCCCGTCTCAGGCGTCGCCGCCCTCGCCCTCGGTCCCGTCCGGCCCGGCCTCGAAGTCCTCGGCCTTGAGGCCGCCCTTCTCGTCCTTGAGCAGGATCTCGACCTTGCGCTCGGCCTTGTCGAGCTCCGTCCGGAGGAAGCGCGACATCTTGACGCCCTTCTCGAACAGGGCCAGGGACTCGTTGAGGGAGATGCCGCCCTTCTCGAGCTTGGCCACGATCTGCTCCAGCTCGGCCAGGGCCCTCTCGAAGGTCAGGTTGGTCATGGTCCCTCCTTCAGGAATCGGGATTCGAGGCGCTTCTTGCGGTCGACGGTCTCCACGCGGGCGCCGAACTCGCCCTTGTAGTAGGACACCGTGACCGTCTCGCCCGGCTCGACGTCCTCGATACGGCCGGCCAGGCGCAGGCCGCCTTCCTTCCAGACGATGGCGTAGCCCTTCTTGACGACGCCGAGCGGGCTCAACGCGTTGAGCGAGGCCGTCAGCCGGTCCCAGGCGGAGCGCCCCTCGCCGACCGTCCGGACGAGGACGTGGGCCAGGCGCTCGGCGGCCAGGCGGGCGGCGCCCTTCTGCTCGGCCAGGGCCTGGCGCTCGGCCCGCAGGACGTTCCGGCCGCGCGTCTCGAGGTCGTCGACGCGGCGGGCCAGGTTGGCCAGGCGGACCTGGAAGTTCTGGAAGATGCGGTTGCGGGCCAGGCCGTCGACCTCGCCGCGGCGGTCCCGCAGGCCGTAGCGCAGGAGGTCGGCCAGGCGCCGGGACGCCCCGTCGATCCGCTCGACGAAGGCCTCCTCCGTGGCGATGACCATCTCGGCGGCGGCCGACGGCGTCGGGGCCCGGAGGTCGGCGACGAAGTCGGCGATGGTGAAGTCGACCTCGTGGCCGACGGCCGAGATGACCGGCACGGGCGAGCGGGCGATGGCCCGGGCCACGGGCTCCTCGTTGAAGGCCCACAGGTCCTCGATGGAGCCGCCACCGCGGCCGACGATGAGGACCTCGATGCCGGGCCGGGCGCCCAGGGCCTCGATGCCCTCGACGATCTCGGCCGCCGCGCCCTCGCCCTGGACCCGGGCCGGGTAGATGACGACGTGGAGCCGGGCGTAGCGGCGCTCGAGGACGCGCAGGATGTCGCGGACGGCCGCCCCCGTCGGCGAGGTCACGACGCCGATCGTCCGCGGCCGGAGCGGCAGCGGGCGCTTGCGGGCCCCGTCGAACAGGCCCTCGGCCCGGAGCTTCTCCTTGAGCTGCTCGAAGCGCAGCTGGAGGGCGCCCTTGCCCTTGGGCTCGACCTGGTCGACGTAGAGCTGGTAGTCGCCGCGGGGCTCGTAGACGCTGATCTTGCCCCGGCAGACGACCTTGAGGCCGTCCTTGAGGTCGAAGGCGACCTTGCGGGCGGCCGACTGCCACAGGACGGCCTTGATGACGCTCTTCTCGTCCTTGAGGCTGAAGAAGACGTGTCCGGAGGCGGCCTTCTTGTAGCCGGAGACCTCGCCCTCGACCCAGACCTGGGGGACGGCGACCTCGAGGGCCGTCTTGACGATCTCGGTGACCTCGGAGACCGAGTAGACCCGGTCCTTGATCACCAGCCCTTCAGTCTTCGTGGCGACCATCCTCCGCCAGGACCTCTCTCACGATGGACAGGGCCTTGCCGGTCCCGGCGTCGACCTTGATGAACACGCCCGAGAGGAACAGCCCCTCGCGCGAGGGCTCGAACCGCTGCGGCCGCGAGGTCAGGAACCGCTGCAGGGCCTGCTCGCGAGCGATGCCGATGACGGCGTCCCGGCCGCCGGCCATACCGGCGTCGGTGATGTAGGCCGTGCCCTTGGGCAGGACCCGCTCGTCGGCCGTCGGGACGTGGGTGTGCGTCCCGACGACGGCCGAGACCCGCCCGTCGAGATGCCAGCCGAGGGCCTGCTTCTCCGAGGTCGCCTCGGCGTGGAAGTCGACCAGGATGATGGGCGTCTCGGCCCGCAGGCGCTCGACCTCCTGGTCGGCCCGCAGGAAGGGGCAGTCCAGGGGCTCCATGAACACCCGCCCCTGGAGGTTGAGGACGGCCGCCTTGGTCCCGTCGGCCGCCTGGAAGACGTAGGACGACCGCCCGGGATTGACGGCCGGGTAATTGGCCGGGCGCAGGAGCCGGGGCTCCCGCTCGAGGTAGGGCAACGACTCCTTCTTGTCCCAGATGTGGTTGCCCGAGGTCAGGACGTCGACGTGGAGGAACAGGTCCTTGCCGATGTCCTCGGTGACGCCGCTGCCCCCGGCGGCGTTCTCCCCGTTGGCCACGATCAGGGACGGGGCGTGCTTCTTGACCAGGCCCGGCAGGAACTTGTCCAGGGCCCGCCGGCCGGTCCGGCCGACGATGTCGCCGAGGAACAGGATGCCGAACTCAGCGGGCATATTCGACCGCCCTCATCTCGCGGATGACGGTGACCTTGATCTGGCCGGGGTAGTCCAGCTCGTTCTTGATCTTCGTCGCCGTCTCCTTGGCCAGAAGGGCGGCCCGGTCGTCGGTGACCTTGAGGGCCTCGACGATGATGCGGATCTCGCGGCCGGCCTGCAGGGCGAAGGCCTTGGAGACGCCCTCGAACGAGGCGGCGATCTCCTCGAGCTTCTCCAACCGCTGGATGTAGGTCTCCAGCAGCTCGCGCCGGGCCCCGGGCCGGGCGGCCGACAGGGTGTCGGCGGCCTGGACGAGGACGGCCTCGATGGACGGGAAGTCGATGTCGCGGTGGTGCGAGGCGATGGCCTGGCAGACCTTCTCCGTCTCGCCGTACTTCTTGGCCAGCTCGACGCCGAGCTCGGTGTGCGTGCCCTCGGTGTCCCGGTCGACGGCCTTGCCGATGTCGTGGAGCAGGCCGGCCCGCAGGGCGACGTGGGTGTCGAGGCCGATCTCGCGGGCCATCATGGCCGCCAGCATGGCCACTTCCTTGGTGTGCTGGAGGACGTTCTGGCCGTAGCTCGTGCGGTACTTGAGCTTGCCCAGGAGCTTGATGAGCTCGGGGTGGATGTCGCGGACCTTGAGTTCCAGGACGGCCGACTCGCCCTCCTGCTTGATCTTTTGCTCGAGGTCGCTCTTGACCGACTCGACGATGTCCTCGATGCGGGCCGGGTGGATGCGCCCGTCGGTGACCAGCTTCTGGATGGACAGCCGGGCCAGCTCGCGGCGGATGGGGTCGAAGCTCGACAGGATGACGGCCTCGGGCGTGTCGTCGACGATGATGTCGACGCCCGTGGCCATCTCCAGGGCCCGGATGTTGCGTCCCTCGCGGCCGATGATGCGGCCCTTCATGTCGTCCGAGGGTAGGTCGACGACCGAGACCGTCGTCTCGACGACGTGCTCGGCGGCCGTCCGCTGGATGGCGTTGGACATGATCTCGCGGGCCGATTGGGCGGCCTTCTCGCGGGCTTCCTCCTCGATCCGGCGGACCGTGCCGATGGCCTCGAGCTTGGCCTCCTCCTCGATCTTCTTGATGAGCATGGCCTTGGCCTCTTCCTGGGTCAGGCCGGAGATGCGCTCGAGCTCCGCGAGCCCCTTCTGGATGGCCTCGGCGATCTTGGCTTCCTCGATCTCGAGGTCCTTCTCCTTCTGGGTGAGCTTGCGCTCCTTCTGGGTGAAGTCCCGCTCCTTGCGCTCCATGGACTGGAAGCGGCGCTCGAGGTTCTCCTCCTTGCTGAGGAGCCGCCGCTCCGTCTCGTTGATCTTGCGCTGCTTCTCGCGGCCCTGGGCCTCCAGCTCGTTCTGGCGGGCCAGGGCCTCCTCGCGGGCCTCGATGGCCGCTTCCCTCTTGATCTTCTCCCCGTCTTCGCGGGCCCGGGCCAGGACGGCCTTGGCCTGCTCCTCGGCCTCGGCGGCCTTGCGGGTGCCCTCCTGGCGCTTGAGCAGGAGGACGACGATGACCACGGCCAGCACGGCGCTGAGCGCCAGGCCGGCGTAACTGAGAACCCCTTGCATGACGAACCTCCTCATCTATATGGAATGAGGAGACGCGGGACCGTGTCCGGAGGCTTCAGATGCCCGTGGGGCCGGGCCAGGCCCGGCCGGCGAGCCGCGCGCGGGGCGGCGGCCCGTCACGACGGGGATTTATCGGCGTCCGTGTATGTATGCTCATCTGAGAACAGATGGACCTCCAAACTCTCGATCTCCGTCTCCATGTGGCCCAAGGCCTCGTTCAGTTGATCCAGCTTCTTCTGGCTGAGGAACAGCTCGTCCGCGATGTTCAAGGCCGCCAGGACGGCGATCTTGGTCGTGTCCGCGGACTTCGATTTCACAGCCACTTCGTGCATCTTCTGGTCAACGAGCGAGGTCAAGTGGCCGATATATCGCTCATCCTCTTCTCCTTTGACGCGGATCTTGTACCGCTGTCCAAAGATCTCGATCTCGAGGATTTTTTCGGTCATAACCCCAGCTTGTCGATCTGCCCGATGATGGCCTCGATCTTGCCCTTGAGGACCTCGCGCTCGCCCTCGTACCGCTTCATGTCCTCGTCCATCTTGGCGAGCTTGCGGGCGCCGTCCTCGAGCTCCTTTTTCTCGGTCTTCGATTCCTTGAGCTGCTGGCGCAGCTTGTCGTTCTCGGCCGTCAGCTTGTGGATGTGGTCGACGACCTGCCCGATCTTCCCTTCCAGAATCTTAATGCGCTCGAGTTCCGATGTCAATTCTTTCCCTCCCGGAGTTGGATGTTGAGCGCGGCCCGGAGCTGGCCGACGATCTCCTGCTCGACGCGGTCGACCTCCTCGGCCACCAGCGTCCGCTGCGGGTGGCGGTAGCGGAAGCGCACGGTCAGGCTGACCCGGCCCTCCGGCAGCGATCCGCCCGCGAAGCGGTCGACGAGATCGAAGCCCTCGAGCAGGGGCTGGTTGAGGCGGCCCAGGACGCGGGCGACCTCGGCGTACGGGACGCCGGCGTCGACGAGGACGGACAGGTCGCGGACGACGGCCGGCAGCTTGGGCACGGGCACGAACTGGAACGGCCGCGGCGTCTTCCCGAACAGGGCCTCGAGGTCGATCTCGGCCGCGTAGACGGTCCGCTCGATCGAGGCCGAGGCGGCCAGGTCCCGGCGCAGGGTGCCCAGGCGGCCGACGGCCTGGCCCTTGTAGAGCACGTCCAGGGCCCGGCCGGGCTCGAAGTAATCGGGCCCGCCGGCCGTCTCGGCGAAGGCCACGGGCTCGACCCGCAGGGCCTCGCAGAGGGCCTCGACGGCGCCCTTGAGGAGGTAGAAATCCGTCTCCGCCGCCGGGGCGGCCCAGCCGGCCCCGGGCACGAGGCCGGTCGAGACGAGGCCGAGGTGGCAACCCTCGCGGTGCCTCTCCTCGTCCTCCCAATAGTAGACGTGGCCCAGCTCGAAGAGGTGGACGCCCTCGAGGCCGCGGTTGAGGTTCCAGGCGGCGTTCCCGAGGAGCCCGGGGACGAGCGTCGTCCGCAGGACGGAGTGCCGGACGGAGATGGGGTTCTGGATGGCGACGGGCGTCCGCCCGCTGCGGGCCGCGGCCTCGCGCTCGGGATCGGCGAAGCTTTCGTTGATGGCCTCGTCGAAGCCCTGGCCGAGCAGGGTCTCGCGGACCCGGACGCGGCGGTCCCGCCGCCGGTCGACGGCCGGCGGGAAGGTGTCGACGGGGGTCAGGGCCGAGGGGATGCGGTCGTACCCGTAGAAGCGGGCGATCTCCTCGACGAGGTCGGCCTCGCCGGCCACGTCGACGCGGAAGGTCGGGACCTGGACGCGCCAGGCGCCCCGGGGGGACATGTCGGTCCGGAAGCCCAGGCGGCCGAGCAGGCCGGCCACGAAGTCCTCGGGCACGTCGACGCCGAGGAGCTCGGCCACACGGCGCGGCCGCAGGCGGACCGTGACGGGCTTGGGGGGCCGGGGATAGCGGTCGATGAGGCCGCCGGTGGCCTTGCCGCCCAGGCGGCAGAGGAGCGAGGCGGCCATCCGGGCGGCCTCCGGGGCGAACGCGACGTCGCTGCCGCGCTCGAACCGGTAGGAGGCGTCGGTCGACAGGCCGAGGGCCTTGGCCGTCCGCCGGATGGAGACGGGGTCGAAGTGGGCGCTCTCGATGAAGACGTCGCGGGTCGACTCCGTGATGCCGGAGGCCTGGCCGCCGATGACCCCGGCCAGGGCCACCGGCCGGGACTCGTCGGCGATGACGAGCATGTCGGGCGTGAGCTCGAGGGTCCGGCCGTCGAGGTCGACGAGCGTCTCGCCCCGCTTGGCCTTGCGGACGACGATGCACCCGCCGCCGATGCGGCCGAGGTCGAAGGTGTGGATGGGCTGGGCCGTGGCGAACAGGACGTAGTTGGAGACGTCGACGACGGTGTTGATGGGCTTGAGGCCCATGGCCTCGAGCCGGCGCCGGAGCCAGTCGGGCGAGGGGCCGACGGGGACCCCCCGGACGACCAGTCCGCAGTACCGGGGGCAGAGGGCCTCGGCCGCGATCTGGACGTCGGCGACGTCGGCCGTGGCCTCGGGGAGCTCGACGAGCGGCCATTCCGGCGAGAGCAGGGGCTTCTCGAGCAGCGCCGCCAGCTCCCGGGCCACGCCGAGGTGGCCGAGCGTGTCGGGCCGGTTGGCGTAGGTCTCGAGGTCGAGCACGGCATCGCCGTCCCGGTCCTCGACGGTCTCGGGCACGAGGCCGATCATGGTCAGGCGCTCGGCCGTCTCGTCGCGGCCGAGGCCGGTGTCGACGTAGTCCTTGAGCCAGTCCAGGGAGATCTTCATGCGGCCCCGAATTGCCTGAGGAACCTCAGGTCGTTCTCGTAGAAGTGGCGCATCTCGGGGATGCCGAGGGCCAGCATGGCCGTGCGGTCGATGCCGAGGCCGAAGGCCCAGCCGGAGTACTTCTCCGGATCGATGTTGACGTTCTTGAGGACCTGGGGATGGACCATGCCCGAGCCCAGGATCTCCTTCCAGCCCGTGCCGCCGCAGACGCGGCAGGCGGCGTCCCGGCCGCCGCAGACGAGGCACTCGACGTCGACCTCGGCGGAGGGCTCGGTGAAGGGGAAGAAGCTCGGCCGGAAGCGGACCTTGAGCTTCTCGCCGAGCAGGGCCCGGATGAAGTGCTCGAGCGTGCCCTTGAGGTGGGCGAAGGTGACGCCCTCGTCGACGACCAGGCCCTCGACCTGCAGGAACATCGGCAGGTGGGTCGGGTCCGGCGTCTCGTGGCGGAAGACCCGGCCGGGGCAGATGATGCGGATGGGCGGCTTGGACCGCTCCATGACCCGGACCTGGACCGGCGAGGTGTGCGTCCGGAGGAGCAGGTCGCCCTTGATGAACAGGGTGTCCCACTTGTCGCGGGCCGGATGGTGGGGCGGGAAGTTGAGGGCCTCGAAATTGTAGTAGTCGGTCTCGATCTCCGGCCCCTCCTCGACGGTGAAGCCCATGCCCGTGAAGACGGCCTCGATGCGCTCCTGGAACTGGGTCAGGGGGTGGGGCGTCCCGACGTAGCGCTTGCGGCCCGGGAGGGTCAGGTCCGGACGGACGGCGGCCTTGGCGGCGGCCGCGCCCTTGTCCGCGAGGCGGGCCTCGGCGGCGGACAGGCCGTCCTGGACGAGGGCCTTGAGCTCGTTGACGAGCCGGCCGGCCTCGCGCCTGTCCTCGGCCGGGACGGACTTCAGGTCCTCGAACAGAAGGGTGACGTGGCCCTTCTTGCGGCTCAGGTACGCCGTCCGGAGCTCCTCGAGGGACCGGGCGTCGCCGGCCTCGGGGAGCCCCTCCTCGAACGCCTTCCTGAGACCCTCGACGCGGTCCTTCAGGCTGGCCATGGCGGGAGCTAAGCCGCCGGCTTCTGGGTCATCCGGACGAGATGGGCGAAGGTCTCCGGGGCGTTGACGGCCAGGTCGGCCAGGATCTTGCGGTCGAGCGCGACGCCGAGGGTCTTGAGGCCGCTGATGAAGCGGCTGTAGGACGTCCCGTTGGCGACGGCCCCGGCCTTGATGCGGACGATCCACAGGCTGCGGAAGTCCCGCTTTTTGGCCCGGCGGTCCCGGTAGGCGTAGAGCAGCGACTTCTCGACGGCCTCCTTGGCCGTGCGGTAGTTGCGGCTCTTGGCGCCGAAGTATCCCTTGGCCAGCGCGAGGACCTTCCTCCGCCGGTCGCGTCTCTTGGTGCTGCGTTTTACGCGTGGCATGGTCGTCTCCTATGGGCGCGGGGCGCCGGTCACATGTCGTACGGGAGCATCGTCTTCAGCACCTTGCGGTCGCCGGGGCTGGCTTCGCCGCTCCGGCCCAGCTGCCGCTTGCGCTTGGACGTCTTCTTGGTCAGGATGTGGCCCTTATTGGCCTTCTTGTGAAGGAGCTTTTTCTTGGCCGTGACCTTGAACCTCTTTTGGGCTCCCTTGTGGGTTTTTAACTTTGGCATCTTTTCCTCCTGTCTTCGTGGGGACCAACAGGGCCGACACGGCCCAATCCTGCTTCCGGGCCGACCCGTCCTGGGTCGCCAGCTCCTTGACGTCGCCGAGGACGCGGTCGAGGACCTGGTAGCCGAGCTCCGGCTTCTGCTTCTCGCGGCCGCGCAGCATGACCGTGATCTTGACCTTGTTGCCTTCGCCGAGGAAGCGCTTGACGTGCTTCATCTTGAAGTCGTAGTCGTGGATGCTGATCTTGGGCCGGAACTTGATCTCCTTGATCTGGATCTGCTTCTGGTGCTTCTTGGCCTCGTGGTCCTTCTTGTGCTGCTCGTACAGGAACTTGCCGTAGTCCGTGATCTTGCAGACCGGGGGGTCGGCCGTGGCCGCGATCTCGACCAGGTCGAGGCCCCGGTCCCGGGCCAGCTGGACGGCCTGGACGGTGGGCATGACGCCGAGGGCGTTGCGCTCCTCGTCGATGACCCGGACCTCCCGCGACTGGATCATCTCGTTGATCCGGTGGGGCTTGGCCTTGGCGACCGCAGGATAGTAACCGTGTCTCTTGAAAATGGTCGGTCCTCCTCTAGAATGAGACTGAGAGACTCTTCGTCTTGACGAGCTCGGCGGCCCGCTCGAGGAGCCGGTCGAGCGCGATCTCGCCCTTGTCGCCCTGGCCGTGGACGCGCAGGGCGGCCGAGCCGCGCTCGACCTCCTTGTCGCCGACGACCAGGATGAGCGGGACCTTCTGGAGCTCGGCCCCGCGGATCTTCTTGCCGACCTTCTCCCGGCTGAGGTCGGCCTCGGCCCGCAGGCCGGCCGCTTCCAGGCGGGCGACGAGGGCCTTGGCGTAGTCCTCGTGCCGCTCGGCGATGGGCAGGACCAGGGCCTGGACCGGGGCCAGCCAGAGCGGGAAGGCGCCGTTGTAATGCTCGACGAGGACCCCGAAGAAGCGCTCGAGCGAGCCCAGCAGGGCCCGGTGGACCATGTAGGGCCGGTGCTCCTTGCCGTCCTCGCCGACGTAGGTCATGTCGAAGCGCTCGGACAGGTTGAAGTCGAACTGGATGGTCGTGCACTGCCAGAGCCGGCCGATGGCGTCCTTGATCTTGATGTCGATCTTGGGCCCGTAGAAGACGGCCTCGCCCTCCATCCGCTCGTAGGGGTAGCCGCGGGTCTCCAGGGCCTTGACCAGGGAGGCCTCGGCCTGGCACCAGCGCTCGTCGGCGCCGCAGTACTTGCCGAGGTCCTTGGGGTCGCGGACGGACAGCTGGATGACGTTGTCGGTGAAGCCGAAATCGGCCAGGAGCGAGACCGAGAAGTCGAGGACCCGCAGGATCTCGCCCTCGATCTGGTCGGGCGTGCAGAAGATGTGGGCGTCGTCCTGGGTGAAGCCGCGGACCCGCAGCAGGCCGTGCAGGGTGCCGCTGCGCTCGTAGCGGTAGACGGTGCCGAGTTCGGCCCAGCGCAGGGGCAGGTCGCGGTAGGACCGCATCCGGGACTTGTAGATCTCGATGTGGAACGGGCAGTTCATCGGCTTCAGGTAGTAGGGCTGCTCGTCGATATCCATCGGCGAGTACATGCTGTCCTTGTAGAAGCCGAGGTGACCCGAGGTCTGCCACAGGGTGGCCCGCCCGATGTGGGGGGTGTAGAGGATCTCGTAGCCGCCGGCCCGGTGGCGCTCGCGCCAGTGCTCCTCGATGACCGAGCGGACCCGGGCGCCCTTGGGGTGCCAGAGGATGAGGCCGCCGCCGAGCTCGTCGTTGGAGCTGAACAGGTCGAGGTCGACGCCGAGGCGCCGGTGGTCGCGTTTCTTGGCCTCCTCGAGGAGGCGGAGGTGGTCGGCCAGCTCCTGGGAGGTCGGGAAGACGGCCCCGTAGATGCGCTGCATCTGGGCGCCGCGCTCGTCGCCCTTCCAGTAGGCGCCCGAGACCGACAGGAGCTTGACGTTCCGGAGGAGCCCGGTCGAGGGGACGTGGGGGCCGAGACAGAAGTCGGCGAAGGCCCCCTGGCGGTAGACGGTGACGGTGGCGTCGCCCTTCTCCCGGATGAGCTCGACCTTGAGGGGCTGGCCCATGTCCTCGAACATCCGGACGGCCTCGTCCTTCGACAGGACCAGGCGCTCGACGGGGACGTCCTCGGCGGCGATCTCCTTCATCCGGGCCTCGATGCGCTCGAGGTCCTCGGGGGTGAAGGGCTCGTCGCGGAGGAAATCGTAGTAGAAGCCGGTCTCGACGGCCGGGCCGACGCCGGTCTTGGTCCCCGGGTAGAGATCGAGGACGGCGTGGGCCAGCAGGTGGGCCGCGCTGTGTCTCAGGACGTCGATCGGCGTATGTTTATCGTCGCTCATGCTCTTTTGCCGTTGCCAAAGGCGGGAGATCCAATCCGGCCGGGACGACGGCCCCTTGAATTCTGACCGCTTGGGTCGAAAGTGGTAGGCGCGGAGGGGATTGAACCCACGGCCTCTTCCGTGTCAGGGAAGCGCTCTCCCACTGAGCTACGCGCCTAACGTTCTCTATCAAAAGCCGTTCTATATTAAGCAAATCGCCCCGAATAGTCAATACGGGCGTAGCCCGTGGAAGATCGGGCTGATGGCGAATTCGGGACATGACCCTCTTCTCCCGAAAAGGGATCGTGTCCCAGAATTCGAGCCCGATCTTCCCGGTCGTGCTTCCGTTTGCGCAACTCGTTGTTTAGATTATAATAAGACGACAGATCATGATCGGCATCCTGTCCGATACCCACGACAACCTGGACCGGGTCCGGGCGGCCGTAGGCCTGTTCAACGACGCCGGTTGCGACCTGGTCGTCCACGCCGGGGACTTCGTGGCCCCGTTCACCGCCGACGAGCTCCGCAACCTCCGGGCGCCCGTCAAGGCGGTTTTCGGGAACTGCGACGGGGAGAAGGCCGGCCTGGCCCGGGCCTTTCGGGGCCTCGGAGAGATCCGGGAGGAGCCGTTCTCTTTCGTCCACGGAGGCCTCCGCTTCGTCGTCTGCCACCTCGAGGGAGTGGCCGCCCCGTTCTTCGTGGCCAAGACCTGCGACGTCATCGTCTCCGGCCACACCCACCGTCCCCTGGTCGAGCTCAGGGACGGCGTCCTCCTGGTCAACCCCGGGGAGGCCTCGGGCTGGCTCCGGGGCAGGGCGACCGCGGCCCTGCTCGACCCGGACGCCCGGACCGCCGATATCGTGACCTTGTAAGGAGGCTCCTCGTGACCCACCCCGTCAACCGCCGCCAGATGCCGGGCTGGAAGCAGGCCCGCCGGCCGCCGGCCCCGCCCAAGCTCCAGGGCGGACTGGCCAAGCGGGCTCCCGGCCGCAAGATCGCCCCGCCGGCACGGCCCAAATAGCCCCCCTTCCTCCTTTATTGATTTAAAGCCCTTATTGGGCTATACTTTACGTTCGTTTCGGCACAATTGAAGAGTTCGCGCATTTTCGGAGGGAGAAGTTTTCCTATCTCTTGAAAGGAGTCAGACGATGAAGAGGGTCCTCATCATGGGCGCCGCCGGGCGCGACTTCCACAATTTCAACACCTACTTCCGGGACAATAAGGATTACCGGGTGGTCGCTTTCACGGCGACCCAGATCCCGGACATCGAGGGGCGCAAGTACCCCGCCGAACTGGCCGGCAAGCTCTACCCCAAGGGCATCCCCATCGAGGCCGAGGCCGAGCTCGACCGGCTCATCGCCGAGTTCAAGGTCGACGACGTCCACCTGGCCTACAGCGACCTGCCCCACCAGTACGTCATGAACAAGGCCTCCCAGGTCCAGGCCGCCGGGGCCAACTTCGTCCTCCTCGGGCCGAACGCGACCATGATCAAGAGCCGCAAGCCCGTCGTCTCCGTGTGCGCCGTTCGCACCGGCTCGGGCAAGAGCCAGACCAGCCGCCGCGTGGCCCAGATCCTCCAGGCCAAAGGCCGCAAGGTCGCCGCCATCCGGCACCCCATGCCCTACGGCGACCTGGTCAAGCAGAAGGTCCAGCGCTTCGCCAGCTACGCCGACCTCGACAAGCACGAGTGCACGATCGAGGAGCGCGAGGAGTACGAGCCCCACATCGACAAGGGCATCATCGTCTACGCCGGCGTCGACTACGGCGCCATCCTCCGCCAGGCCGAGAAGGAGGCCGACGTCATCCTCTGGGACGGGGGCAACAACGACTTCCCCTTCTACAAGTCCGACCTCGAGATCGTCGTGGCCGACCCCCACCGGGCCGGGCACGAGCTGTCCTTCTACCCCGGCGAGACCAACTTCCGCCGGGCCAAGGTCATCGTCGTCAACAAGATGGACACGGCCACGCCGCAGGGCATCGAGACCGTCCTGGCCTCGGCCAAGAAGGTCAATCCCAAGGCCACCATCATCCGGGCCAACTCCCCGACCATCGTCGAGGACGGCGGGCGCATCCGCGGCAAGCGGGTCCTGGTCATCGAGGACGGCCCGACCCTGACCCACGGCGGCATGACCTACGGCGCCGGCATCGTCGCGGCCAAGAAGTACGGCGCGGCCGCGATCATCGACCCCCGGCCCTTCGCCGTCGGCTCGATCAAGAAGACCTTCGAGAAGTACGGCCACCTCGACGTCGTCCTGCCGGCCATGGGCTACGGCGACAAGCAGACCCGCGAGCTGGCCAAGACCATCGAGGCCATCGACTGCGACCTCGTCGTCAGCGCCACGCCCATCGACATCACCCGGGTCATCAAGGTCTCCAAGCCCATCCTGCGCGTCGGCTACGAGCTCGAGGAGATCGGCACGCCCACTCTCAAGGACGTCCTGAAGAAGTTCTGAAGCCGATGAGACCGAAGATCGCCCTCGTCGCCTTCGGCGGCAACGCCATGCTGCCCGAGGACCAGAGAGGTCTGCAGACCGAGCAGATGCGGAACGCCCAGCGGGCGGCCGAGCTCATGGTCCACATCGTCCGCAAGGGCTACGAGCTCATCATCGTCCACGGCAACGGGCCGCAGGTCGGGAACCTCCTCATCCAGATGGAAGAGGCGGCCAACAAGATCCCGCCCTACACGCTCGACGTCTGCGACGCCATGACCGAGGGCAGCATGGGCTTCATGCTGGAGAGGGCGATCGTCAACGAGCTGAGGCGGCGCTCCATCGACAAGGAGGTCGCCTCGCTCGTGACCCAGGTCGTCGTCGACAAGGACGACCCGGCCTTCCTCAAGCCGACCAAGCCGGTCGGCCCGTTCTACTCGAAGTTCCGGGGCCAGCAGCTGGCCCGGGAGAAGAAGTGGACGATGGTCGAGGACGCCGGGCGGGGCTACCGCAAGGTCGTGCCCTCGCCCAAGCCCATCGACGTCGTCAACAACGGCATCATCCGGGAGCTCGTCGAGGCCGGCCGCATCGTCATCGCGGCCGGCGGCGGCGGCATCCCCGTCGTCATCAACGCCAACGGCCTCTTCGAGGGCGTCGAGGCCGTCATCGACAAGGACTACGCGGCCAGCCTGCTGGCCCGCGAGGTCAAGGTCGACCTGTTCGTCATCCTGACCGCCATCGAGCGCGTCTTCATCAATTTCGGCAAGCCCGACCAGGCCGAGGCCCCCGTCCTGACCGTGGAGGAGGCCCGCAAGCACCTGGCCGACGGCCAGTTCCCGCCGGGTTCGATGGGGCCCAAGATCCGGGCCGCCGTCGAGTACATCGAGGCCGGCGGCCGCGAGGTCCTCATCACCAAGGACACCCATCTCAAGGCCGCCCTGCTCAACCGGTCGGGGACGCGGATCGTCGCGTCACATTAGCGAGGAGGAACCGCGATGCAGAAAGATTTCCTGTCCGTCAGGGACCTGAGCGTCTACGAATTCGGCCAGATGCTCGATCTCGCCGACGAGGTCAAGAAGCACCCGGACAAGTACCGCAAGGCTCTCAAGCACAAGATCCTGGCCATGATCTTCCAGAAGCCTTCCCTGCGCACGCGGATGACCTTCGAAACGGGCATGCTCAGGCTCGGCGGCGAGGCCATCTACCTGGCCCCCTCCGACATCCAGTTGGGCAGCCGCGAGGGCGCCTACGACATCGGCAAGAACCTCGAGCGCTGGGTCGACGGCATCATGATCCGGACCTTCGGCCACCAGATCGCGGTCGACCTGGCCGCCAGCTGCCGCATCCCGGTCATCAACGCGTTGACCGACCTGTCCCACCCCTGCCAGGCCATGGCCGATTTTCAGACCCTGCGCGAGCACAAGGGGGCCCTGTCCAACCTCAAGCTGGCCTACGTCGGCGACGGCAACAACGTCTGCCACAGCCTCATGCTGGCGGCCGCCCGCGGCGGCACCAAGATGGCCGTGGGCACCCCGGCCGGCTACGAGCCCAACCCCGACATGGTCCGCTGGGCCCGCGAGGACGGCCGGGATACCGGCTTCACGCTGACCCTGACGAACTCGGCCGAAGAGGCCGTCGCCGGCGCCGACGCGGTCTACACGGACGTCTGGGCCTCCATGGGCCAGGAGTCCGAGAAGGAGAAGCGGGCCAAGATCTTCGCCCCCTACCAGGTCAACTCCCGGCTCATGGCCCACGCCAAGAAGGACGCCCTGTTCATGCACTGCCTGCCGGCCCACCGCGGCGACGAGGTCACGGACGAGGTCATCGACTCGCCGAACTCCGTCGTCTACGACGAGGCCGAGAACCGCCTCCACGCCCAGAAGGCCATCCTGCTCGCGCTGATGGGGGAAAAGGGATGACCATGACCGAAGAACCGACCCCGCTGACCAGCGTCGCCGACGCGGACTTGGTCCTCGTCGAAAGCGAGCTCGGGCGGACGCCCGCGCCGCGGACGACCAAGGACCTGGCCGGCAAGCTGGCCTTCGAGAAGACGGCCACCGAGAGGACCCAGGACGTCAAGAAGTACGATCCCGACGTCCGCTACGAGGTGGGCGACACGATCGAGAAGATCTACAACGAGCCCCTGACGGTCGGCAGCAAGTCCGTCGAGCACTTCGAGGGGCGCGTCATCCTCAAGGTCGTCGGCAAGACCTTTTCCAAGCACTTCAACTGCGAGATGCTCGAGGTCGACTACCCCGGCGGCGGCGTTTTCCGCAAGTACATCGACTACATGAAGAAGACGCGGACCCAGGTCCTGCTGCCCTCGAACTTCGAGGGCCGGGCCAAGCCGGCCGAGATCATGTCCCGGGGGGACGACCCCCGGCTGACCGAGCTGCCCATGACGGAGCGCGACCTCCGGGCCCTGGAGAAGAACCTCCGGCTGCGGCTGGCCAAGGACCCCCGCTTCTTCGGCTGGAACGACTTCTGGCACCTGGCCGCCAAGCGGGTCGAAATCCTGCCCGAGAAGGTCCAGGAGATCGCCGACGCCTTCGCCGCGACCGGCAAGTCGGCCGCGACCGAGGACCTCGTCAAGGCTCACTTCGGGCTCGAGGCCTCCTCGGACCTGTTCGACCTGACCTGCCTGAGCCTCAGCGCCCTGCTCGACAAGAAGCACAAGAAGGAGTTCATCCTCCTGGCCGAGGCCGGCTGGGGCAAGTGGCACCTGAAGGCCATCCTCAACGCCATGCCCGAGGGCCTGGCCCTGTCCGCGCCCATGGCCGACCTGACCGAGCTCGAGGAGATCGAGAAGCCCGAGATGAGCATCGTCCAGGACTTCCCGATCAAGGTCTACCTGACCTGGCGCGAGATCCTGTCGGGCGGCATCAAGGTCCCCCGCAGCCTGGCCAAGACGCTGTCCCACGCCCGGGAGTACACCTTCACCGACCCCGACGAGAACAAAGCCTACACCGTCTATTACTTCCCCGTGCCGAACTTCTTCCTGGGCCTGGCGGACTTCTACACGACGCACAACATCCCCCAGGGCGCCAGCCTGACCCTGGAGCGGACCGGGCCGACGACGTTCAAATTCTGGGTCAAGAAGTCGAAGAAGAAGATGTCGGTCATCCGCATCGGCTACGACGCCGAGAAGGACGAGTTCGTCGATTCCGGCGAGGAGGCCTACACCTTCGCCGAGCCCAACAAGATCATCTACATCGAGCGCGAGACGCTGGCCGGCCTGCTGCCCCTGGCCCCCCTGCGCGAGGGCCACGACCTGCGCGACCTCGTCGTCACCGTCTACAGCGACCCCGTCCTGGCCGGATCGGCCCGGTCCCTCCACTTCCTGCGGGCCACCCACCTCATCGACATCATCCGCCAGACGACCCAGGAGGACGTCGAGTTCACCCTCCTCAACTCCCCCGAGTTCACCAAGTCCGACAAAAAGAAGGGCGTCTTCACCTACCACGAGCCCTACATCCCCGAGGAGGTCCCCGAGGAGACGGCCTACGAGGGCTACGAGGAGCCCGGGGCCGAGGCCTACACGCCGGAAGAGGCGGCCCTTGAGGCGGTGGCCGAGGACATCCTCGGTCTCGAGCCCGACACGGCCGCCGAGCCGCCCGCCGCCAGGCAGGCCCCCCCGATCGAGCCCGGGCCCTTGCCGGGGCCGCCGGCCAAGAAGGACAAGACCTTCAAGCGCAGGAAGCCCAAAACCGAGGGGGAGAAGGGCCCCCGGCCGAAGAAGAGCGAGCGGCGCGTCATCGAGGAGAAGCTCCACGAAGTGGAATCCGCCCAGGAAGCCCTGGCGGCGGTCAAGGAGAAGGTCGAGGAGACCCAGGAACAGCGGGCCGCGCGGGAGAAGAAGGACGAGTTCAAGCCGGCCCCGAAGAAGGACGAGCCCAAGTTCGGCATCTTCGCCGACCTCCTCAAGACGGCCCTCAAGAAGAAACCCGAGGACGAGGCCGGGGAAGGATCGCCCGAGGAGCCCGCGGCCGAGGACAAGCCCGAGAGCGACGAATCCTGATAAGGCTTACGGAGTATTCTGGCTGGAGGCATTCCTCTCTCCGGCTTTGCTCGGGAATGTTCTCTGGCTCCCCGGCCCCCCGGGGAACGGGGAGCGAACCCCGGTGAGCGGACCAGGCAGGATCGGGACGGAGAACCCGGAGTCCCGATCCTGCGAAATATCGAGATAAAGCGCTCTTTCCCGATATCTCCCAGCGCCGCCCCTCCTCCAGCAACGGGGATCTGCGAGAACAATTCCCTCGCCGCCGCGAGAGGAATGCGTTAAAGCAATAACTCAGAGGATATCGCGGACCGAGCCCTTACGGCGGGTCACGCCCATGCTGTCCAGAAGCTCCAGCAGGGGGATGCTGTACTTGCGGGACAGGCCGGTCAGGGCTTTGAAATCGGCCACGGTCAGCTCGCGCTTGCCGGAGGCCCGCAGCTTGGCCACGATCCCGTCGAGCCAGGCCGAGTGCAGGATGAAGCCGTCGAAGCCCTCGACGATGCGTTTGCGCTCGGCCAAGGCGTCCAGCAGCGTCTGAAGCTTTCCTTGCGTCAGCCCGAGCCGGGCCCGCAGCTCGTCCGGGGTAGCGCTGCCGAGCTCGCCGTTCAGGACCATGGCCTCGAGGGCGGCCAGGGCCTCCTCGTCGGCGGCGCTGAGGGGGATGCGGAAGTCGGGCAGGCGCACGACGCCGCCCTCCTCGACGGCCCGCCCCTCCTTGACCAGGAACCGCAGGGCCAGCGTCAGGACCGTCCGCGGCGCGTCGAAGCGCGCCTCCAGCTTCTCGATCGGCGCGCCTCTCTGCCCGGGGTGCTTCTTGTGGTACTGGGCGACGAAGGCGACGATCCGTTCCCGCAGGAAATCGAGTGCGGCCTGGGAGACCAGGCGCAAGGGCGCGAACTGGAGGATGCGGACGGCGTCCTCGGCCTCGAGCGCCCCGGCCAGCTCCTCGATCCGGGACCGCGACAGGCGGCAGAAGAAGGCCAGGTCCTCGCCCTTCAGTCCCTTGAGCCCGCCGAGCTCGGCCATGACCAGGACCATGTCCTTCTCGCCGAGGGCCAGGCGCGAGAGGACGGCTTTGCGCTTGGCGGCCTTCATTTCCTCGGGCGGGGGCGCGCCCGGGTAGAGGCAGCGGCCGCGGCCGATGAGGGCGCCGCCGGCCCCGCGGACCTCGAAGGGATCGGCCCAGCGGACCTCGGCCGGCCCGGCCGTCCAGACCCGGACGAAGGGCGCGGACTTGCGCCCGGGGATCGCGTAGTCGGTGATGCGGGCGGCGGCCCGGGCGCCCAGGAAAACGGCCTCGGCCCGGAGCTCGCGGCGGTCCGCCCCGAACGGGAAGTCGAGCACGGCGTCGAACGCGGGCGCTTTCATCGGGAACGCTCCTCCGCGTCCGGCGCGGGGTCGAAGCCCATGCGGCGCAGGGCCGGATCGCAGGACACCAGGATTACACGAACCGGGTCGCCCAAGTCAAACGTTTTGCGCCGGCGCTTCGGGCGCAGGCGCCGGCCGGCGGCCCGGGGCTCGTGCTCGCCGCGGAGCGAGGCGAACGGCAGGAGGCCGGAGACGAACCAGCCGTCGAGCTCGACGACCAGCCCCGCTTTGATCACGTCGACGACGACGCCCTCGAACTCCTCCCCCAGCCGCTCCCGGAGCAGGCGGAAGATGCGCCACTCGACCAGGCTCTGCTCGGCCGCGGCGGCGTTGCGCTCGCGCTCCGAGGCCCGCTCGGCGACGGCCGCGAGCGGCAGGGGGCTCGGCCCTTCGCGGGCCAGCAGGTCCTTGAGCAGGCGGTGGACGACGAGGTCGGGATAGCGCCGGATGGGCGAGGTGAAGTGGGTGTAGTCGGTCTTGGCCAGGCCGTAGTGGCCGACGTTCTTGGCCGCGTAGACGGCCAGCTTCATGGCCCGCAGGACCTGGGCGCCGACGAACTTCTCGCCCGGCAGGCCCCGGGCCTTTTCCAGGACGCGCTGGAGGTCCTTGGACCGGACCTTGTCGGGCTCGGGCAGGGACAGGCCGAAGCCGAGCAGGATGTCCCGGAGCTTGGCCAGGTCGCCGACGCCGGGTGCCGGATGGACGCGGTAGATCGCCGGCAGCCGGCGGACCGTGAAGGCCGAGGCCACGGCGACGTTGGCGGCGACCATGAACTCCTCGATGAGCCGGTGGGCCTCGTTCCGCTCGGCCGCGGCCACGGCCAGGAGGCGGTCCTTTTCGTAGACGAGCTCGGGCTCGACCAGGTCGAAGTCGAGGCTGCCCTCGGCCAGGCGCCGGGCCCGCAGCGCGGCGGCCGCTTCGCGCATGAGGAGGAGGTCCGGGACGACGTCGGCGCAGTCGCGCCGGGCCGCCGGGTCGCCTTCGAAGACGGCGAAGACGGCCGTGTAGGTCAGGCGGTGGGCCGTGCGGATGACCGAGGGCGTGAACTCGGCCGCGGTCACCCGCCCGTCCGGAGCGATGTCCATGAGGACGGACACGGCCAGCCGGTCGACGCGGGGGCGCAGGCTGCACAGCCCGTTCGAGAGCTTCTCGGGCAGCATGGGCAGGGTCAGGCCGGGGAAATAGACGCTCGTGCCGCGGGCCTCGGCCTCCCGGTCGAGGGCGCTCCCGGGCCGGACGTAGTGGGAGACGTCGGCGATGTGGACGCCGAGGCGCCAGCCGCCGCCGGGCAGGACGCGGACGGCGACGGCATCGTCGAAGTCCTGGGCCGTCTCGCCGTCGACCGTCACCGAGGCCCAGTCGCGGAAGTCCCGCCGCCCTTCGGCGGCCGCCGCGGGCGGGACCACGGACGGCAGGGCCTCGGCCTCGCGGGCGGCGTCCTCGGGGAACTCCGAGCGCAGGCCGTAGCGGGAAACGACGACCCGGGCGTCCACGCCGGGCTCCTCGGGCCGGCCGAAGACGGAGGTCAGGGCCAGGGTGGCCCGGTCGGCCTCGACGATCATGCCCGGCTCGGGCCGCAGGCGGCCGCGCGACTTGAGCGGCAGGTCGTCCTGCGACAGGGAATCGAAGGGCTGCAGGAAAGGCGCCCCGGCGCGCTCGCGGTAGATGCCCAGGACGGTCTTGCGGCCCTTGCGCACGACGCGCTCGACCCGGCCCTCGGGCTTGCCGAAGCGGCCCTCGGCCTCGACCAGGACGACGACCTCGTCGCCCGGCATGGCCCCCTGGGCGTGGCGGGCCGGGACGAAGATGTCCTCGCCGCCGCCTTCGGGCGCGACGAAGCCGAACCCGGGCCGGGCGGTGACGAACCGGCCGCGGATGAGGCCCGACCCGGCGGCCAGCCGGTAGCGGCCGCGGGAGAGCTTGACGGCGCCGCGGGCCTCGAGCGCCCGGACGGCCTCGACGAGCTTGGCCCGGTCGCGGCGCTTGACGCCGAGCTCGGACTGGACGCGGTCGAGGTCCAGGCCCTCGGGGTGCTTCCCGAGCAGAGCGAGGATGCGGGCGGAGGTCAAAGGGGCTCCTTTCAATAATAGAACAGCGAGACGTGGGGGACGCGCCGGGCGGCCCGGGCCGCCTGGACGGCCCGCCGGCGGACGGCGCCGGCGAGGTCCTTAGGCCTCCGGTTCCCCAGCTCGCGCCGCAGGACGGCCTCGGCCTCGGCCCTGTCCGCGGCCGTCGTCCCGGCCCAGAGCGCCTCCTCGAGCGCGGCCTCGACCCGCTCCAGTCCGGCCTCGTCGGGCGCGGCGGCCTCGAGAAGACGGAGGGCCTCCGCGAGCGGCGCGGCCAGGCCGGCGTCCCCGGGCCCGAGCCCGGCCAAGGCCTGGGCGATCTCGCGGCGGGCTCTGTCCTTCTTACCGGGCCGGGCCGCGGCCGGGGCCGCAGCGGTCCGCCCGCCGGCGTGGCGTTCCCGGTACTGGGCGAAGGCCGTGTCGACCTGCCGCTCGCAGGCGGCCAGGGAGACGCCCTTGGGGCCGCGGCCCCGGGCCTTCAGGCCCTCGAAGGCCCGGGCCAGGCCCTCGAGGACGATGCGGAGCGGGATGCGGCGGGCCTCCCAGCCGGCCAGGACCGCCTGGTCCTTCGGCGAGAGGAGGAAGGGGGCGCCCCTCCGCTCCAGGAAGGCCTTGGCGATGGCTTGATAATAGCCGGTCCGGCGGTCGTCTTCGCGGTCCATGGGGGGATGGCCGGGCCGCGGCCTATTCGCGGCCGCCGCGATTGCGCTCGTGGATGATCCGCAGCCCCTCGAGGACGAGGTCGGGCTCGTAGGCCTCGATGAGCGGCAGCTCGGAGGCGACCTGGCTGCCGAAACCTCCCGTGGCCACGACCCGGGCCTCCCGGCCGAGCTCCTTGCGGACCTCCTCGACGATGGTCGTGACCAGGCCGATATAGCCGAAATAGAGCCCGGACTGCATGCTGGCCACGGTCGTCCGGCCGATGGCCTTCTTGGGCTTGCGGACCTCGATCCGCGGCAGGCGGGCCGTCTTGAGGGTCAGGGCCTCGGCGGCGATCTGGATGCCCGGGGCGATGGCCCCGCCCAGGTACTCGCCCTTGGCCGAGACGGCGTCGAAGGTCGTGGCCGTGCCGAAGTCGAGGACGATGAGCGGCCCGCCGTATTTCTCGTAGGCGGCGACGGCGGCGGTGATGCGGTCGGCGCCGACCTCGAGGGGGTTCTCGTAGAGGATGGGCATGCCCGTCTTGAGCCCGGGCCCGACGACGCGGGCCTCGGTCCCGAAATAGGCCCGGCAAGTCTCCTCGATGACCGGGGTCAGAGGCGGGACGACGCTGGAGACGACGGCCGCGTCGATCTTGGCCGGCGGGACGCCGGCGACCTGCATGAGGTTGATCAGGACGGCCCCGTACTCGTCGGCCGTCTTGCCGGCGTCGGTCCGGACCTTCCAGCTGCGGACGAGCTTGCGACCGCGGAAGACCCCGACGGCGATGGTCGTGTTGCCGACATCGAAAGCCAGGAGCATGGCCTCCCTCCCTAGGCGGTCTCGAGACCGAGGACGGCGTCGAGGGCGACCGTCCCGGCCCCGCCGTCGCGTTCGACGACCAGGCGGCCCTCGGCGTCGAGGCCGCGGCAGAGGCCCGCGACCACCCCCGCGGCCGTCGCGGCCCGCACGGCCTCGCCGGGCGGCGGGACCATGGCGGCCTGGAAGGCCGCGACGACGGGCCCCTTGCCGTCCCGGACCAGGGCATTATACCAAGTGTCGAGGGCCCGGCAAAGGGCGGCGAAGAGGGCCTCGACGGCCACGCCGGGACGTCCGGCCAGCCGCAGCGAGGTCGCCTTCGAGGCCAGCTCCCTGGGCAGGTCGTTCGGACCATAGCCTGAGTTGATCCCGACGCCGGCGACGACGAAGCCTGTCCCGGCCGGCCCGGTGACGGCCTCGCAGAGGACGCCGCCGAGCTTGCGGCCGCCGATGACGAGATCGTTCGGCCACTTCAGCCCTGGGGCGAGGCCCGCGGCCTCGCGGACCGCCTCGGCCGCGGCCAGCCCGACGGCGAGAGGCAAGACATGGGGGAAGGGGACGGGACCGCCGTCCGGTCCGCGCAGGACGAACGAGACGTACAGGCCCAGTCCGGGCGCGGAGTGCCAGGCCCGGCCCTTCGTGCCGCGGCCGCGGGTCTGGGCGTCGGCCAGGACGGCCGTGCCGTGAGCGGCGCCGGCCAGGGCCAGGGCGCGGGCCTCGTCGTTGGTGGAGGCGACGGCCGCCAGGCGGTGGACGGTCTCTCCGACGGGCATGGCTCCCCCTCCGGGGCGCCGGCTCACGCGGCCAGCTTGGCCAGGTTCCGGCCGAGCTTGTCGCGCCGGTCGAGAAGCTCGGCCAGCCGGGCCCGGTTCTCCTCGACCACGGCGGCCGGGGCTTTAGCCACGAAATCGGCGTTCCCGAGCTTGCGCTCGATCTTCTCGATCTCGGCGGCGGCCTTGGCCAGGTCCCTCTGCAAACGATCCCGTTCTTGGCCGACGTCGGCCGGCTGGGACGGGACGAGGCCGATCTCGAACGGCCCGGCGACGCCTTTGAGCAGGCCTTCGCCGGCGGGCAGGGCCGCGACGAGCTCGAGCGTCTCCAGGCCGGCCAGGGTCCGGACGAAGGCGGCCTGGGACTCGAGCGCGGCCGTCTCCTCGGCCCCGGCGGTCTTGACGAACAGCCGGACCTTGTCCTTGGGGGCGATCTTGTTCCCGGAGCGGATGGTCCGGGTCTCGACCACGACGGCCTGGACGAGGGCCATGGTCTTTTCAGCGGCCGGGTCGGCCCAGGCCGGCTCGGCTTTGGGATAGGGGGCGACGACGATGGACTTGCCGGCGCCCGGCAGATGCTGCCAGATCTCCTCGGTGATGAAGGGCATGAACGGGTGGAGGAGGCGCAGGATACGGTCCAGGGTGTCGGCCAGCACGGCCTCGGTCGTCCGGTTGCCCTCGCGCAGACCGACCTTGGCGAACTCGATGTACCAGTCGCAGAACTCGTGCCAGATGAAGTGGTAGAGAAGGTCGGCGGCCTCGTAGAACTTGTACTGGGCCAGGCTCTCGTCGAGCTGGGCGGCGACGGCGCTCGTCCGGCTGCGGATCCAGCGGTCGGCCAGGGTCAGCTCGGCCTCGCGGGCCTCGGCCCCGTCGGTCTTGAGGTTCATGAGCACGAAGCGCGAGGCGTTCCAGATCTTGTTGGCGAAGGCCTGGTAGCCGGCCATGCGCTCCTCGGACAGGGCCAGGTCCATGCCGGGCACGGCCAGGGAGGCCAGGGTGAAACGCAGGGCGTCCGTGCCGTACTTGTCGATCATCTCCAGGGGGTCGATGATGTTGCCTTCCGACTTGCTCATCTTGCGCCGCTTGAGGTCGCGGACGAGGCCGTTGATGAAGACGTGCTTGAACGGGATCTCCCCCCGGAACTTGAGGCCCAGCATGATCATGCGGGCGACCCAGAAGAAGATGATGTCGAAGCCGGTCGACATGAGGTCGGTCGGGTAGAAGGTCTTGAGGTCGTCGGTCTCGTCGGGCCAGCCGAGCGTGCCGAAGGGCCACAGGCCGGAGGAGAACCAGGTGTCGAGGACGTCCTCGTCCTGGTCGACCGGGCCGCCGCACTTCGGGCAGCGCTCCGGGGCCTCCACGGCCACCGCGATGTGGCCGCAGTCGCGGCAGTACCAGGCCGGGATGCGGTGGCCCCACCAGAGCTGGCGGGAGATGCACCAGTCGTGGATGTTGTACATCCACTCGTAGTAGGTCTTGGTCCAGTTGGCCGGGATGAACTGGATCTCGCCCGACTCGACGACCCGGATGGCCTCGTCGGCCAGCGGCTTGATGCGGACGAACCACTGCCAGGACAGGTGCGGCTCGATGACGCTCTTGCAGCGGTAGCAGTGGCCGACGGCGTGGTCGTGATCCTCGGTCTTGACCAGCAGGCCGCGCTCGCGGAGGGCCTCGACGACCTTGGCCCGGGCGGCGAAGCGGTCCAGGCCGGCGAAGGCCGGGCCGGCCGCCTCGGTCATCTTGCCCGCGCCGTCGATGACGATGACCTGCTCCAGGCCGTGCTTCTTGCCGAGCTCGAAGTCGACCGGGTCGTGGGCCGGGGTGACCTTGACGGCGCCGGTGCCGAAGTCGCGCTCGACCCGCTCGTCGGTGATGACCGGGATGGGCCTGTCCTGGAGCGGCAGGACGACCTTCTTGCCGTGGAGGGGAGTGTAGCGCTCGTCGTCCGGGTGGACGGCCAGGCCGGTGTCGCCGAGCATGGTCTCGGGCCGGGTCGTGGCCACGACGACGGACTCGTCCGAGCCCTCGACGGCGTAGCGGATGTGCCAGAGCTTGCCCTTGAGGTCCTTGTGCTCGATCTCGATGTCCGAGAGCACGGTCCGGCAGTGGGGGCAGCGGTTGACCAGGAAATAATCGCGGTAGATGAGGCCCTCGTCGTAGAGGGAGACGAAGACCTGCTTGACGGCCCGGCTGAAGCCGGGGTCCATGGTGAAGCGCTCGCGGGACCAGTCGAGCGAGGCGCCGAGCTTCTTGAGCTGGGAGGTGATGACGCCGCCGTACTTGGCCTTCCACTCCCAGGCGATGCGCAGGAACTCGTCGCGGCCGATCTTCTCCCGGCTCAGGCCCTTCTCGGCCAGGCTCTTCTCGATGACGTTGTGGACGGCGATCGAGGCGTGGTCCGTGCCGGGCAGCCACAGGCAGTTGTGGCCCTGCATCCGCTTCCAGCGGGTGACGACGTCGGGCAGAGTGAAGCACAGGGCGTGGCCCATGTGGAGGATGCCGGTGACGTTCGGCGGCGGCAGGACCATGGAGAACTTGGGCTTATCCGACTTGGGGTCGGCGGTGAACAGGCCCTCGTCGAGCCAGAACGCGCCCCACTTGTCCTCGACGGGCTTGGGGTCGTAGGCCTTGGCCAGCTCTTTGGTCGTGCTCATGTTCTCGGGTTCCATTCTTTGATGTCGGCCAGGACGCGGGCCCGGACCCTCTTTTCGATCTCGCGCTCCATCTCCCCGATCTCCTCCCGGACGACGGCCTTGACCTCGGCCTCGGACAAGCCGGCCGGGACCCGCGGCGCCGTCGCGCCCGCGGCGGACGGCCCGGCCGGGGCGGCCTCGCCCGGCCAGAGGGGCTCCTCGGGCAGGGACGACGGCCCGGTCTTGCGGGCGATGAGCTCGCGGACCGTCGCGGCCAGCCGCTCGGGGTCGAACGGCTTGGGCAGGACCTCGTCGTAGTCGGCCGGCGGGGTCCGGTCGGCGTCGACGCACTCGAACGTGCCGCGCAGGCCGACCAGGGGCACCGAGGCCAAATCCTTGCGGCTGCGCAGGACCCGCCCGACCTCGTAGCCGTCCCGCCCGGGCAGGGTCAGGCTGACGAGCAGGGCGTCTGGCCTGAGTTCGGCCACGGCCCCGAGCAGGGAGGCCCCGTCCTCGAAGACGGTGACCCGGAACTCCGGCTCGGCGAAGACCAGTTGGACCGCCTTCTGGACCGAGGGGCTGGGGTCGGCGCAAACGATCCTGTAGGGCACGTCGCTCCTCACAAAATCAACAAAACAGTCAGTTTACTCTACCCGTTTTACGGAGGAGTGTCAATTTCAGCCTCTCCCGACTTTCTCTCAAGCTAAATTGTCCCCTCTCGAGGCGGCGAAGGGATTATCCTCGCGGATCCCCGTTGCTGGAGGAGGGGACCCGCGAAGCGGGGGGGAACCGTGCGAACTGGTTCCCCGGGGGGCCGGGGAGCTAGAGGATATCCCTGAGCTAAAGCACGAGAGAGGGGACCGTGAACAGAAGCCCTAGTACTCGACGGCGACCGAGTTCTCCCCCAAGAGCCCCTCGATCTTCTTGATGAGGTCCTCCGAAGGCGTCACCTTCTGGACCTCGGCGCTCTGGGCCACGACCCGGTAGGAGTGGGGCGTGACGAGCTCGAACTGGACCGGGCACTTGCCCTCGTAGCCGTCGAGGACGGTCTTGAGCTCGGCGATGGTGGCGTCCTCGAGGCCGGGCAGGAAGATGCGGACGACGATCCTCTTGGCCTGCTTCTCGAAGGCCTCGGCCAGGGGCATGGCCGCGCTCAGGCTGATGCGCCGGTTCTCCTCCTCGCCCATGTACTTGCCCTTGATCCAGACGAGCTGGCCCTCGCGCAGGTAGGTCCCGAAGCGGCCGAAGCTCTCCGGGAAGGAGACGACGTCGATCTTGCCGGTCAGGTCCTCCAGGACGAAGGCGGCCATGCGCTCGTCCTTCTTGGTCTTGAGGGGCTTGAAGGAGCCGATGATGCCGGCCAGGCGGACGTCGCGGTCGAAGTCCCGCTCGGGGTCGATCTCGGCGATCATGTGGGAGACGAGCTTGCGCAGGCGGTCCTTGAACCGGGCCAGCGGGTGGCCCGTGATGTAGAGGCCGAGGGCGTCCATCTCGTAGGACAGGACGTGGGACTCGTCCCACTCCCGCATCTCCAGGACCTCGGGCGGGACCTCCGGCGGCTCGGCCCCGGCCGGCCCGAAGAGCGAGTTCTGCTTGGCCGCGGCCGCCTTCTGGACCTCGTGCCCGAACTCGATCATGCGGTCGAGCATGTGGAAGCATTGGGAGCGCTTCCAGCCCAACGAGTCGAAGGCCCCGGCCTTGATGAGGCTCTCGACGGCCTTGCGGTTGACGACCTTGGTGTCGTGCTCGAGGAACAGGTCGAAGGGCGACTTGAAGCCGCCGACCGAGCGGCGGGCGGCCACGATCTCCTCGACGGCCGCCTGGCCGATGCCCTTGACGGCGGCCAGGCCGAAGCGGATGTCGCCGCCCTCGACGGTGAATCGGAACTCGCTCTTGTTGATGTCCGGGGGCAGGACCTGGATGCCCATCTCGTGGCATTCGCCGATGTACTTGACGACCTGGGGCGTGGCCCCGCGCTCGGCCTCCGAGGTCAGCAGGGCGGCCAGGTAATGGACGGGATAGTGGGCCTTGAGCCAGGCCGTCTGGTAGGCGACGAGGGCGTAGACGGCGGCGTGGGACTTGTTGAAGCCGTACTCGGCGAACTCCTTGATCTGCTCGAAGATCTTGTCGGCCTTGGCGGCGGCGATGCCCTTCTTGCGCGCCCCCTGGACGAACTTCTGCTTCTGGGCCTTCATCGTCTCCTTGTCCTTCTTGCCCATGGCCTTGCGCAGCAGGTCGGCCCCGCCCAGGGTGAAGCCGGCCAGGTCGGTGGCGATGCGCATGACCTGTTCCTGGTAGACGATGATGCCCCGCGTTTCGCGGAGGACGGGCTCGAGCTCGGGCAGCTCGTAGGCGATGCGCTCGGGGTGGTGGCGGCGGTGGATGGACTCGTCGGTCATGCCGCTCTTGAGCGGGCCGGGGCGGTAGAGGGCGTTGAGGGCGACGAGGTCGCGGAACTCGGTCGGCCCGAAGCGGCGCAAGAGATCCTTCATTCCCGGGCTCTCGAACTGGAAGACGCCGTCCGTGTTGCCCGAGCGGAAGAGCTCGAAGGTGGCCGGGTCGTCGAGCGGCAGGGCCCCGATGTCGACGGTCCGGCCCGTCTCGGCCTTGATGAGGGCCAGGGCGTCGTCGATGACGGTCAGGTTGCGCAGGCCCAGGAAGTCCATCTTCAGCAGGCCCAGGGCCTCGACGTCGCTCATGGCGAACTGGGTCGTGACCTCGCCCTTGGTCGACTGGTAGAGGGGCAGGAACTCGACCAGGGGCTTGGGCGTGATGACGACCCCGGCGGCGTGGATGGAGGGATTGCGGACCTGGCCCTCGATCTTCTGGGCGATGGCCAGGAGCTGGGCGACCTTGGAGTTGCGGTCGCGCAGGGCCCGCAGCTCGGGCACGGTCTTGAGGGCCTCGGCGATGGTCGCGTCGACCGAGAAGGGGATCATCTTGGCGATGCGGTCGACCTCGGGCAGGGGCACCTCGAGGACGCGGCCGACGTCGCGGATGGAGCCGCGGGCGGCCATGGTCCCGAAGGTGATGATCTGGCAGACGTTGGCCGCACCGTACTTCTCCGTGACGTACCCGATCATCTCCTGGCGGCGCCGGGCGCAGAAGTCCATGTCGATGTCGGGCAGGCTGATGCGCTCGGGGTTGAGGAAGCGCTCGAACAGGAGGTCGTACTCGAGCGGATCGATCTCGGTGATGCGCAGGGAGTAGGCCAGCAGGCTGCCGGCGGCCGAGCCGCGGCCCGGGCCGACCGGGATGCCCCGCTCGCGGGCCGCCTTGAGCAGGTCCCAGACGATGAGGAAGTAGCCCTCGAAGCCCATCTTCTTGACCAGGGCCAGCTCCCGCTTGAGCCGGTCCTCGTACTCGGCCGGGGTGTGGGCGCCACGGGCGTCGCCGTTGCCGTCGCCCTTGGCGCGGGCCTCCATGCGGGCGTGGAAGCCGGCCCAGGCGACCTCCTCGAGGTACTCGCTCAGCTCCTTGCCGGCGGGCGGCTCGAAGTTGGGCAGGTGGTACTTCTTGGGCGGGAAGTCGAAGTCGCAGCGGGCCGCGATCTTGCCCGTGTTCTCGACGGCGTCGGGGGTGTCCTTGAACAGCTCCGTCATTTCGGCGGCGGACTTGAAGTAGAACTGGTCGGTCGAGAACTTGAGCCGGTCGGGGTCCGAGATCTTGCGGTTGGTCTGGATGCAGACCAGGACGTCCTGGCTCTCGGCGTCCTCGCGGCGGGCGAAGTGGATGTCGTTGGTGGCCGCCAGCGGCAGTCCGAGCTTGCGGGCCACGGCCACGAGCTGGGGGTTGACGGCCTTCTGCTCGGGCAGGCCGTGGTCCATGAGCTCGACGTAGAAATCCCCGGGGGCGAAGATGGAGGCGTATTCTTTGGCGGCGGCCTCGGCCTTCTCCGGCAGGCCCCGGGAGAGCCAGGTGGCCAGCTCGCCCTTGAGGCAGGCCGACAGGCCGATGAGGCCCTCGGCGTGGGCGGCCAGGAGCTCCTTGTCGATGCGCGGCCGGTAGTAGAAGCCCTCCGTGTAGCCGCGGGTGACGAGCTCGCAGAGGTTGCGGTAGCCCGTCTCGTCCTTGACCAGGAGGACGAGGTGGAAGTGGTGGATGTCCTGGGGGCCTCCGGGCTTCTTGTCGAAGCGGCTCTGGGGGGCGACGTAGGCCTCGCAGCCGAGGATGGGCTTGACGCCCTTGGCCTTGGCCTCCTTGAAGAACTGGACGGCGCCGAAGATGTTGCCGTGGTCGGTCAGGGCCACGGCCGGCATCTTCTGGTCGTAGGCCTCGGAGACGAGGCGGGGCACCCGCAGACAGCCGTCGAGGACGCTGTACTCGGAATGGTTGTGCAGGTGGACGAAGATCGGTTCCATGAACGGCTGTCTCTCTCGACACCGGGCCGGCCGCCGCGGCGGGCGGCCCGGACGGCCTAGTCTATTCCCACTCGATGGTCCCCGGCGGCTTGGTCGTCACGTCGTAGACGACCCGGTTGACGCCGCGGACCTCGTTGACGATGCGCGTCGACATGCGGGCCATGAGCCGGGCCGGCGCCGGGTACCAGTTGGCCGTCATGCCGTCCGTGCTCTGGACCATGCGGACGACGACGACGCGGTGGTAGGTCCGCTGGTCGCCCATGACGCCGACCGAGCGGACGGGCAGGAGGACGGCGAAGGCCTGCCAGAGCTTCTTGTAAATGCCGGCCCGATGGACCTCCTGGAGGACGATGTCGTCGGCCGCCCGCAGGATGTCCAGGCTGTCGCGGTCGACGGCCCCGATCATGCGCACGGCCAGGCCGGGACCGGGGAAGGGGTGCTGGTGGATGAAGTCGGCGTCGACGCCGAGCTCGAGGGCCAGGGCCCGGACCTCGTCCTTGAACAGCTCGCGCAGCGGCTCGACCAGCCGGAACTTCAGGCCCTTGGGCAGGCCGCCGACGTTGTGGTGCGACTTGATGACCGAGGACGGGCCCTTGACGGGGTTCGACTCGATGACGTCGGGATAGATCGTGCCCTGGGCCAGGAAGGCCGCCCCGCCGAGGCGCATGGCCTCGCGCTCGAAGAGGTGGATGAACAGGCGGCCGATGGTCTTGCGCTTGCGCTCGGGCGAGACGACGCCGCGGAGCTTCTCCAGGAACAGGTCCGAGGCGTCGATGCCGATGACCTTGAGGGCGAACTTGTGCCGGAAGGCCTCCATGAGGGCCTCGTACTGGCCCTTGCGGAGGAGGCCGTTGTCGATGAAGATGCAGGTCAGCTTGTTGCCGATGGCCTTGTGGATGATGAGGGAGGTGACCAGCGAGTCGACGCCGCCGGACAGGCCGCAGATGACCTTGCCCGGACCGACCGTCTCGCGGATCTCCCTGACCTTGCGGTCGACGAACGAGGAGATCGTCCAGTCGGCCTTGAGCCCGGCCTCGCGGAACAGGAAATTGCCCAGGACCTTGAGGCCCTCCTTGGTGTGGATGACCTCGGGGTGGAACTGGACCCCGCAGAACTTGCGGGCCCGGTCCTCGATGACGGCGGCCCGGGTGTTGGCCGTGCTCCCGGTCAGGCGGAAGCCGGGCGGGACGCGCTCGAGGCGGTCGCCGTGGCTCATCCAGACCTGCTCCTTGTCCTTGACCTTGGCCAGGAGGCCCGACCGGTCGAGGACGCGCAGGGCGGCGAAACCGTACTCGCGCTCCTTGGACGGGATGACCTCGCCGCCGAGGAAGTAGGCCATGAGCTGGACGCCGTAGCAGATGCCGAGGATGGGCACCCCCAGCTTGAAGACGCCCTTGTCCGGGTGCGGCGCGCCCTTGCCGTAGACGCTCTGCGGACCGCCGGACAGGATGAGGGCCGAGGGCTTGGCCTTCCGGATCGCGGCGAGCGGCGTCGAGAAGGGCAGGATCTCGGAATAGACGCCGAGCTCGCGGACCTTGCGGGCGATGAGCTGGGTGTACTGCGACCCGAAATCGAGGATGAGGACTTTCTGCATGGAGGGATTTTATCAGAGCCCGGGGGATGTTTCAATTTGTGCTAGAATACGTTGGCCCGCAGGGGAAAGGACACGCGAAAGGGGACATGTACCCGGGGTACGTGTCCCCGCAGGAGTTGCATCATGGAATGGGAAGACCTGGCCCGCGACCTGAGCCAACAGACGGATACGAAGATCGTCCTGCTGGTCATGGACGGCGTCGGCGGACTGCCCGCCGACGGCCGGAGCGAGCTCGAAGCGGCGTCCAAGCCGAACCTCGACGCGCTGGCCCGGACGGGCGTCTGCGGCCTCGCCGATCCCGTCCTGATGGGCATCACGCCCGGCAGCGGGCCGGCCCACCTGGCCCTGTTCGGCTACGATCCGCTCAAGTACCAGCTCGGCCGGGGCATCCTCGAAGCCCTCGGCTCGGGGGTCGAGGTCGGCCGGAACGACCTCGTGGCCCGCGGCAACTTCGCCACCGTCAAGGACGGCCTGGTGGCCGACCGGCGGGCCGGCCGCATCCCGACCGAGGAGAACGTCCGCGTCTGCGAACGGCTCAGCGCCGGACTGCCGAAGCGGGAGGGCCTCGAAGTCCGGGTCTTCCCGGGCAAGGAGCACCGCTTCGTGGCCCGCTTCACGGCCGAGGGCCTGGCCGACGCCCTGTCCGACGCCGACCCCCAGAAGGAAGGCAAGGCGCCCATCCCGACGACGCCCCTGCGGCCCGAGGCGGCCAAGGCCTCGGCGGTCGTCAACCGCTTCCTCGAGGACGTCGCCGGGGTCCTGGCGGACGAGCCCAAGGCCAACGCCGCCCTGCTCCGCGGCTTCTCCAAGTTCCCGTCCATCCCGACCATGCAGGCCCTGTTCAAGCTCCGGCCGGCGGCCGTGGCCAACTATCCGATGTACAAAGGGCTGGCCAAGCTCCTGGGCATGGAGGTCGTCGAGGCCGGCGGCGAGACGGCCGACCTCTTCGACGCCCTGGAGAAGAACTGGGACAAGCACGACTTCTTCTACGTCCACTACAAAAAGACCGACTCGACCGGGGAGGACGGCAAGTTCGCCGCCAAAGTGGCCGCGATCGAGGCCCTCGACCCGTTCATCCCCCGGCTCCTGGCCCTCGAGCCCGACGTCCTCGTCGTCACCTCTGACCATTCGACGCCGGCCGCGCTCAAGGGCCACTCCTGGCACCCCAACCCGTTCCTGCTCGTCTCGCCGACGGCCGGCGCCGACGACGTCGCCGCCTTCGCCGAACGGGCCTGCGCCAAGGGCATGCTCGGGCGCTTCCGGTCCATCTCGGCCATGCCCCTCATGCTGGCTCACGCCCTGAAGCTCCAAAAATACGGCGCGTAAAAATGGGGGACCGGCGGGGAGAAAAATGGGGGACATGATACCTATTTCCTATTTTTTCGGACCCTCGGAATAGGGAAATAGGTATCATGTCCCCCATTATCGGGCTGTGGACAAGCCCGGCCGGGTCCTATAAAATTGATTCGAATTGAAATCCGCAGCGGCGCGCCTCGGCATCCCGTTCCTGGCCGTCGCTCTCTCCCTCGCGGCGGCGCCCCAGACCGACCCACGGGCCGAGATCGTCAACCTGCGCCGGTCCACCCATCCCAACTTCACCCGAGTCGTCCTCGACATCGGCACGCTCCGCGAGTACACCTCCGGGGAGCTGCGCGACCCCGGCCGCATCTACCTCGACGTCCTCCAGGCCAAGCTGAATCCCCTCCTCCAGGGCCAGTCCTATCCCGTCAAGGCCGATTACATCAGCCAGATCCGGATCTCCCAGAAGACCCCCTCGACGGTCCGCCTGGTCGTCGACGTCGACTTCTCCCGGGTCCAGTCCTATCGCGTCTACCATCTGCCCGACCCCTTCCGCCTGGTCATCGACGTCTACCCCCGCGAGGGGAACGGCGCGGCCGCGGCGGACCGGCCGGCCGATAAGCCCGCCGACAAGCCCGCGACGCCCCCCGACAAGGCCGTCCCGCAGGTCAAGCGCCAGGTCGATCCCAACGACCCCAACCTCAACGCGACCTCGCTCGCCCGCCAGCTCGGCCTCGGCGTCAAGACGGTCGTCATCGACCCCGGCCACGGCGGGCCCCGGCCCGGCACGATCGGCAAGAGCGGCCTCCAGGAGAAGGAGGTCAACCTGGCCGTGGCCCTGGCCCTCCAGAAGCTCCTGCGCGAGAAGGCCGGGCTCGAAGCCGTCCTGACGCGGGAATCGGACGTCGACGTCAGCCTCGAGGACCGCACGGTCATCGCCAACCAGAAGCGGGCCGACCTGTTCGTCTCCATCCACGCCAACGCCCACCGGGACCGGCGCCGCGGCGGCGTCGAGACCTTCTTCCTCAACGTCAGCCCCGATCCCTCGGTCGTCGAGCTGGCCGCGGCCGAGAACGCGACCTCGACCAAGAACATCGGCGAGATGAAGACCATCCTCCAGAAGATCGTCCAGAACAGCAAGGTCCAGGAGTCGAAGGGCCTGGCCGAGAAGGTCCAGCGGAACCTGGTCAAGGCCCTGTCCCAGGACCTGCCCTCGGTCAGGGACCTCGGCGTCAAGGGCGGCCCCTTCTGGGTCCTCATCGGCGGCGAGATGCCCTCGGTCCTGGTCGAGATCTCGCATCTCTCCAACTCCCGGGAGGAAGCCAAGCTGCGGACGCCGAAGTACCGCGAGCTGGCCGCCCGGGGCATCTTCGACGGGATCATGGAATACATCCACTCTCTCGGCAAAGGATGACACGCATGAACAGACGCGATTTCCTCAAGGACGCCGCCGTGGCCGGGCTGGCCCTGCGCTTCGGCGGGACCTCCCTGGCCGGCCAGAGGGCCGCCGCGGGCTTCCCCGACCTGGTCCAGGTCGAGGGCGAGTCGCCGGCCGCCCTGACCAAGGAGGCCCTGGCCGCGATCGGCGGCATGGGCCGCTTCGTCGGCCGCGGCGACCGGGTCGTCATCAAGCCCAACGTCGGCTGGGACCGGACCCCCGAGATGGCCGCCTGCACCAATCCCGAGGTCGTCAAGACCCTGGTCGAGCTCGTCCTCCAGGCCGGGGCCAAGAAGGCCGTGGTCATCGACAACACGACCAACCAGGCCAAGCGCTGCTACGTCCGCTCGGGCATCCAGGCCGCGGTCGAGGCGGCGGGCGGCGACATGCTGTTCGTCGACGAGTACCGGGTCAAGAAGATGGCCCTCAAGGGCGAGTGGCTCAAGGAGTGGGAGGTCCTCCTCGACGTCGTCGAGGCCGACAAGCTCATCAACGTCCCCATCGCCAAGCACCACTCCCTCAGCCGCCTGACCCTGGGCGGCAAGAACTGGCTCGGCGCGACGGGCGGCGCCCGCAACCAGTTCCACCAGAGCCTCGACAAGACCATCGTCGACCTGGCCGCCTTCTTCAAGCCGCAGCTGACCGTCCTCGACGCCTACCGCATCCTCGTCCGCAACGGGCCGCAGGGCGGCCGCGTCTCCGACACCGAGCTGCGCAAGACGGTCGTCGCCGGCACGGACCCCGTGGCTGTGGACGCCCTGGGCGCCTCGTTCTTCGGGGTCGCCCCGGCCGAGCTCCCCTACCTGGGCCTGGCCCAGGCCCGCGGCCTCGGCCAGACCGATCTCGGGAAGGTGCGCCTTGAAAAAAGAACGGTCTAGGAAGTACCGGGCCCTCGAGCGCCTGCGCGTGCTCAGCCAGGCGGCCTTCTTCGGCCTGTTCCTCTATCTCCTCATGGGCGCCCACTACACGGGCGAGGACTACATCGGCTCGACCGTCCAGCGTTTCTTCCACTTCGATCCGCTGCTCGCCTTAGTGACGGTCGTCGCGGGGCGCCTCGTCTACGCCTATTTCGCCTTCGCCCTGATCACGGTCGCGGCCACGGTCCTGTTCGGCCGCGTCTTCTGCGGCTGGGTCTGCCCCCTCGGCGCCGTCCACCAGTTCGCCTCGTTCGCCTTCAAGCGGGCCAAGTTCCTCAAGCCGCCGCGCGAGGACAAGGCCAGCCTGGCCCCCAAGTATTACATCCTCGTCGCCGTCCTCGTCGGCGCCGTCTTCGGCCTCGACCTGGCCGGCTACCTCGATCCGCTGTCGTTCCTGACCCGGTCCTTCTCGCTGGCCGTCCTGCCTTCGCTGGCCCAGGCCCTGGCCGCCCTGAACGGCGCCCTCTACGGCCTCGGCGCGACGGGCCTGGCCCGGACGATCTCCCAGGCCCTGACGAGCTGGACCATCCACACGACCTTCGTCCAGGGCTTCACCGTCGGGCTCTTCTTCCTGGCCGCCGTCGGCCTGAACGCCCGCAAGGAGAGGTTCTGGTGCCGTTACCTCTGCCCGACCGGCGCCCTGCTGGGCCTGCTCAGCCGCTGGAACCTGCTCAAGCTCCGCATCGACGACGAGAAGTGCATCAAGTGCGGCCTCTGCACCCAGCACTGCGAGACCCAGGCCCGGCCCTACCCGAACGAGGACTGGAAGAGCGGCGAGTGCGTCTATTGCCTGGACTGCGCCTCGATCTGCCCGACCGCGGCCATCGGCTTCCGGCTCTCGGCCCGGCCCGAGAAGCTGACCAACGTCTCCAACGTGGCCCTGTCCCGGCGCCGTCTCCTGCTCACGACGCTGACCAGCCTCGTCGCCGTGCCCTTCTTCCGCCTGACGCCGTCCCACAAGCGGGCCTCGCTCAAGCTCATCCGCCCGCCCGGCTCCCTCGACGAGCCCAAGTTCCTGGCCAAGTGCGTCAAGTGCGGCCAGTGCATGCGGGCCTGCCCGACGGGCGGCCTGCAGCCGGCCCGGGCCGAAGCCGGGCCCGAGGGCCTCTATACGCCCATGCTCGTGCCCAAGATCGGCTACTGCGAGTACTACTGCTCGCTCTGCACGCAGGTCTGTCCGACCGGCGCCATCACGAAGCTGACCATCGAGGAGAAGAACGAGGTCAAGATGGGCTCGGCCTGGGTCAACAAGAGCCGCTGCATCCCCTATGTCCTGGGCAAGCCCTGCATCGTCTGCGAGGAGCACTGCCCGGTCTCGCCCAAGGCCATCAAGCTCGTCGACGTCGAGACCAAGCTCCCCGACGGGACGACCGTCGTCCAGAAGGGCCCGGTCGTCGACCTCGACCTCTGCATCGGCTGCGGCATCTGCGAGAACAAGTGCCCGGTCATGGACGACCCGGCCATCTTCGTCACCAGCGTCGGGGAGACGCGCTCGCAGACGAACCGGCTTCTGCTCGACATCACGGCCGGCGCCGCGGACGATCC
>CAZFZU010000022.1:0-45478 GCA_964523615.1 uncultured Eubacteriales bacterium
CGCCCCTCGGCGTGGCCGAGAAGCAGAACCGGACCGAAGTCGCCGCCTATCTCAAAGACCGCGCCGGCCAATAGCGCTTCCCCGTCGGCCGCGCGCGGCCGCCTCGATCACAGGCCGATCGACCAGCCGAGGGAGAGCGACAGGTCCGGCGAGGCCTCCGAGAGCCCGAAAGCCGCGTTGAGCATCACGCTGCTGGCCCGGCCGGCCTTGATCGAGAGGCCCAGCCCGAGGGACGAGGGCGGGGCGACCCCGGCGATGACCTCGGTGATGCCGGAGTACGAGGCCATCAGGGCGAACTTGCCGCCGGCGAGGGCGTGGCCCAGCGACAGGGCGTAGGACCAGGCGTTCTCGAGCTCCAGTTCGGGAAGATCGCCGAGGATCCAATAGTTGACGTCGGCGAAGAGGAAGGTCCGGCCGAGCCGTTTGGACAGCCCGACGCCGGCGCTGTAATCCCATTCGCCCGTGCCGAAGCCCCGGTCGACGTTCGCCAGAGGCGCCTTGACCGTCCCGGAGAGGTGGACGGCCGGCATCGACCGGCCCTCCTTGACCAGGGTCAGGCCGGCCGTGAGGACGGGATCGCCGATGCCGTACTGGTTGAATTCGACGACCTCGGGCACGAGGACCGGCTCGCGGCCTTGACGCTGGTTCACCGAGGAGCTTTCCGATCCTCCGGAGGGCAGCACGCCTATGCCCGTATAGGACACGTAGGGTGTGCTCTGGTAGATCAGCGGGACCGTGGCCGCCAGGGTGAAAGCGCCCGAGGAATAGGTCAGGCCGTTGAAGAGGAAATAGCCGCTCGTCGGCTGGGTGAAGATGTAGGTCCCCCGGGCCATCTGCAGGGACCCGGTGTAGGAGAGGGTGCCGCCCGCCGCGGGGCGGGCGGCCAGGGCCACGAGGATGGCCCCGGCCGCCGCGGCCGCGAGAGTCACCCGATGGACTCCGCGCGCGCTCATGGTCCGTCAGCCGTTGATCCGGAGCCGGTTGGCCAGGCGCTCCATGACCTTGAGCATCTCGTCGAGCTCGTTGGCGGCCTTCTCCAGGCGGTTCTGGACCTGGTTCATGTCCTTGGTCATGGCCTTGTCCTGGAAGAGGGCCCGGTTCTGGTACATCTCGCGCCACTGCTCGAGGTTGCCCTTCATCTCGCCGGCCATCTTGGCCGTGCCCTCGCCCATCTGCTTGAGGGCGCGGATCTGGGCCTGGACCCGTTCCAGGCTCTGCGTCTGGGCCTGGGTCCGGGTCTGGGTCATCTTCCGCTCCAGGTTCTGGACGAGCCCCTGGGCCCGCTCCTGGATCTGCGTCATCCGCTGGGTCATGGTCTGCATGCGGAGCATCTGCTGCTGCTGGAGCTGCGTCTGCTGTTGCTGGGCCGTGTTCTGGGCATAGGCCCCGACGACGAGGCCGGCCAGAGCGGCGGCGACGATGAGAACCTTACCGATCGTTCCTTGGCGTTTCATGTTGACCTCCTTAGCGCCAATTTTTGGCTCGGTAGCCACTACGAATAAAAGCATATTCGGTGCCAATTCTTAACTATAAGATAAAAAAGGAGATGCGGGAATCACGGGCGCCTGAAGACCGACAAATTCGTCGGACCGGCGACAAAATAAGCCGTACCTTTCTTGAGCTTGAAGACAGAGGTGGGGGAGTTTATACTCTGCTCATCAAGGGGATGCGAGGTGATCCAATGGCGAGAAGAAGCCCAGGCCTGTTTCTCTGCGCGTCGGCACTGTTCTTGTGCTTCTCGTCCGGATGCTCGGCGGGCAAAAGGCGCGTTCTCGAGATCCCCGAAGGTCTCACCGGGGTCATCGCCTATGGTTCCCTTATTTCCCTGGCGAGCATGGAACAAACCCTGGGACACAAGTACGAAGGCCCGGTCCACGAGGTCCATCTCAGGGGCTGGGGGAGGGTGTGGACATGCGTTCGCCCGTTCAACGAACCTCAGGCGATCGCGGCCGGAAGCCCGAAGATGGAGGCCCATTTCCTGCGGGACGGGGAACGCGTCCGGGTCATCGGCGCGGCGGAGCTCAATGTCTTTCCGAAGAAGACGGGCCGGATCAACGGCATCCTGTATCTGATCACCGAAAAGGACCTGCTTAAACTCGATAAGAGGGAACGCGGCTATCGGAGAGCGGATGTGTCCGGCGATATCGAGGAATTCCGCTTCAGCGCCGGGAAGGTCTTTGTCTACGAGGGACTTCCCGTGTCTCCTGTCGCCGCTTCCGTGGAGAAAGGGACCTATGTGCTGATCAAGGAGTTCCGGGATTCGGTGACAGGGGCCTGTGATCTCCGGGGAAAGTCATTCCGCGACGAGTTCGACAGATCCACGAAACCCTGCGATTTCCCCGTTCTGTCCTATAAGGATATCGTCTGGGAAAAGGGCAAATGACCGAGCAGTCCCGAAGGAAGCGGGCAGCTTCACAGACCCAAAACCGGAGCCTGAACGTCCGCCCTGTTCCCGGGGCCCCGCGCGATGTTGTAGAATACGGCGGAGGGGAACGTGGATCATCAAGCGCACTTGGGCCATAAAGGCATGGGTCACGAAGGCGCGGCGCACGACGCGCGGCCGGCCGGTCCTCATGACCGGATGATCGGGGACTTCAAGAAGAGGTTCTGGGTCTCCCTGATCGCGACCGTCCCCATCCTCGGGCTCTCGCCCGTCATTCAGAAATTCCTGGGTCTCGAGGGCGTCCTCCGTTTCCCGGGCGACCTCCTGGTCCTCTTCGTCCTTTCGACGTTCGTCTTTTTCTACGGAGGCTATCCCTTTCTGAAGGGGATCGCGGCCGAGGTCGGGTCCAGGCGGCCGGGCATGATGACCTTGGTCGCCCTGGCCATCACGACGGCCTACGTCTATAGCGGCGCCGTCGTCTTCGGGTTGGCCGGGGAGGTCTTCTTTTGGGAGCTGGCGACCCTCATCGACATCATGCTCCTCGGCCATTGGGTGGAGATGAGATCGGTGCGGGGCGCTTCCCGGGCCTTGGAGGAAATGGCCCGGCTCATGCCGTCCGAGGCCCATCTGCTGGGTCCGGACGGGTCCGCCCGGGACGTGCCGCTCCAGGACCTCAGGGCCGGAGACCGGGTCCTCGTCAAGCCGGGAGAGAAGGTCCCCGCCGACGGGGACGTGATCGCCGGGGAAAGCTCGGTCAACGAGGCCATGCTCACGGGAGAGTCCCGGCCCGTGCCCAAGGGCCCGGGGTCCAAGGTCATCGGCGGATCCGTCAACGGCGAGGGCTCCCTTTCCGTCGATATCAAGAAGACCGGCCGGGAGTCCTATCTGGCCCAGGTCATCGAGCTCGTCCGGCAGGCCCAGGAGAGCCGGTCGAGGACCCAGGACCTGTCGAACCGGGCCGCGCTGTGGCTGACGCTCATCGCCATCGGGGTCGGCTCCCTGACGCTTTTCGTCTGGCTCGCGTTCTCCGATCGAGGGCTCGCCTTCGCCCTCGAGCGGATGGTCGCGGTCATGGTCATCACCTGCCCGCACGCCCTCGGTTTGGCCGTCCCTCTCGTCGTCGCCGTCTCGACCGCGATCTCGGCCAGGAACGGCCTCCTCATCAGGGACCGGGTCGCGTTCGAACGGGCCCGGAACATCCAGGCCGTCATCTTCGACAAGACCGGGACCTTGACGGAGGGGCGCTTCGGCGTCACCGACACCCTGACCTTCGGCGGGGGGCCGGACGGGCCGGAGATCCTGAGATACGCCGCTTCCTTGGAAGCGCATTCCGAGCATCCCATCGCCAAAGGGATCGCCGCCGCGGCGCCGGGAGATCCCTATCCGGTCGAGGGATTCCGGGCCATCCCGGGAAAGGGCGCCGAGGGGCGCGTCAACGGCCGGGAGGTCAAGGTCGTCAGCCCCGGGTACCTGAGAGAACGGGGGATCGGTCTCGAGGACGGCCGGATCGAGGCCCTCTCGGCCCAGGGCAAGACCGTCGTCTTCGTCCTTATCGACGGCCGGCCGGTCGGGGCCTTGGCCCTGGCCGATATCATCCGGCCGGAATCGAGGACGGCCATCGCCCGGCTCAAGGCGATGGGCATTCAGTGCCTGATGCTGACGGGCGACAACCGTCTCGTCGCCCGATGGGTGGCTGAGGAGCTCGGCCTCGACGACTATTTCGCGGAAGTGCTGCCGCGGGAGAAGGCGGAGAAGGTCAAGGAGGTCCAGGCCCGCGGTCTCGTCGTGGCCATGGCCGGGGACGGCGTGAACGACGCGCCCGCCCTGGCGCAGGCCGACGTCGGCATCGCCATCGGCGCCGGCACCGACGTCGCGGTCGAGACCGCCGATATCATCCTGGTCAAGAGCGATCCGCGCGACGCCGTGGCCATCGTCGGCCTGGCCCGGGCCACCTACCGGAAGATGGTCCAGAACCTCGCCTGGGCGACCGGCTATAACGCGTTCGCCATCCCCCTCGCGGCGGGCGTGCTCCACGGCTACGGCGTCGTTCTCAGCCCGGCGCTCGGCGCCGTCCTCATGTCCCTGAGCACCGTGATCGTGGCCGTCAACGCCCGCCTTCTGAAGCTGGAACAGGGCTGAGCGCGCCTCCTTATCCCTCGTGCCCGTGCCGGTGGTGGATGTCCGGAAGATGCGGGTGCGCGTGTTCCGCTGCGGCGTGATCGTGCGGGTGGACGTGGCCTTCGGCCGGCTCGGGCCCGGCATGCGCATGGGCGTGGTGCCCGTCGTCGTGCCGGTGCCGGTGCTCGTGCGTCGTCTCCCGATGGGCGTGCCGGTGGGCGTGTTTGCCGGCGAACAGGACGGCCAGGGAGACGACGAAGACGAGCGCCGCCAGGAGCTGGGCGGACCGGGGCCGTTCGCCCAGCAGGAGCACCGAGAGCCCGAGCCCGAAGAAAGGCGCGGAAGCGAAGAACATCTGCCCCCGGGTCGCGCCGAGCGTCTGCGCCGCCGTGATGTAGAGGACGATGCTGATCCCGTAGCAGAACACGCCCACGAGCAGGGCCGCCGCGGTCGTCCGCCAGGAGGCCAGATAGGGGGCCAGGGCCAATCCCAGGCCCAGGTTGACGGACCCGGCCACGAGGCCCTTCCAGAACGTGCTCTCCGAGGGCGTGATGCCGTCGATAAGCGCCGTGAAGTGATTGTCGAGGCCCCAGAAAAGGCAGGCCAGCGCGACGAGCAGGCCGGACCGGACGGCCGCCGTCCCGCCCCCGCCCGTCAGCAGCACGGAGGCCGCCAGGATCCCGCCCAGCGCGAGCCATCCCGTCCGGCCGAGCCGGTCGCGGAAGAGCCAGTGCCCGAGCAGGGCGGTGAAGATGAGCTCTAGGTTCAGCCACAGCGATACGGACGAGGCCTGCCCGATCCTCAGGCCGGACAGGAGCGCCAGCGGGCCGAGCAGGCCGCCGCAGGCGATCGCGCCGATCAGGAGCCGGCGGCTTCGGAGCGGGATCCGGCCGATGGGCGTGAGGCCCCTGGTGAGGGCCAGCCGCGGGGCGACGCCGATCGCCGCGCCGAGGTAGAGCAGTCCGGCGAGTTGGAAAGGCGAGAGGCTCTCGAGGATGAGTTTGCTCAACGGGGAGGCGGCGCCGAACAGGGCCGCCGAGAGCAAGGCCAGGCCGACAGCCATTGGAGGCTCTCCTCCCGATGGATTATAGCGCAAAGTCGCCTCGAAACATCCTCTGTTCCTCGGCGTATATACGGGCGGACCGCTGGGGGGCTTTTTCGGCCCGCAGAGCGGCAGCTCACGGGGTAGGGGAGATCGACATGAGGAAAGCGCTTCCGACCTCGGCCGTCGTCCTCGTTCTATGCCTTGGCCTCGTCCATCTTGGAGTCGGCGGCCAGGCGACAGAAGACCAGGTCCGCAAGCTCCTGAGCGAGGCCCAAGGCCTCGGCGGCGCGGGCCAGTACACCAAGGCCCTGGAGCGGGTCCGGCCGCTGGCCGAACAGGCCGGCCGAATCGCCGGCAAGCCCGGGCTCCTCTACGACGTCCTCGATTACGAGCATTTCCTCCTTCTGAAGACCGGCGCCTTCCGGGAAGCGCTCCAGACCGGATTGCGGATCGAAGAGCTGGGCCGGAAGATCGGCGAGCGGAGATCTCCCTGGGACTGTCTCAAGATCGCCGACGCCTGCCTCGGGCTCGAGGATTACGGCCAGGCCCTCGATTGGATCGAAAAAGCGGTCAGGGAGCGGGGCTTCACCAAGCTCGATACGCTGCAAGGCGAGAAGTTCGCGCCCTTGAGGGAAATGCCGCGGTTCCGGGCGCTAGTGGCCGAGATCGAGAAAAGCCTGGGTATCGGTCAGACGGCGAAGGATTTTCGGATCGCCCTGCTCGACGGCACGCCCTTCGCTCTTTCGGGACAGGCCGGAAAGGTCGTGCTGATCGACTTCTGGGACGTCGGATGCCTGCCTTGCCGCAAAGCCATGCCCCATCTCAAGGAGCTCCACCGGAAGTACGGCGGGCAGGGTCTGGAGATCATCGGGATCAGTCTCGATACCGACCGGAAGCTCCTCGACGCTTTTCTCAAAAAATACGACCTGCCCTGGAAGATCGCCTGCACCTTCGAGGGTTGGGGGGACGAGACGGCCAAGCTCTACCGCGTCAACTCGACCCCTTCGACCTGGTTGATCGACCGCCGCGGGATCCTGCGCGGCGTCAACCTTTCGGGCGAGGACCTGACCAAGGCGATCCTGGCCCTGCTCTGAGGGCCGGCCGCGGTTCCGGCGCGGGCGCCGGGCGCCCGAACGGCGAGTCTGTCGCCGACGCGGGCAAAGGCATCACCCGGCAGCACCGAGTCTCGGCTTTCTTCCCGTTCCTTGACAGCCGCGTTATAATCCCGTTCCGAGGCTCGACCGGTCCTCGAATCCACCGGAGAGGTGAGACCATGGCCCATCGCGTCTTCGCCGTCGACGACATCCCCCGGCGCCGTTTCCTGGAGCTGGGTATCAAGGGCGGCATCGCCCTGGCGGCCGCCCCGTCGCTCATGAGCTGCCTGAAGAAGGCCGGAGAGGCGCCGCCTCTCGCCAAGCTGCCCCTGGCCGACCTGAACAAGGTCATCCAACGGGCCCTGGCCAAGGGCGGCGAGTTCGGCGAGGTCTACATCGAGAACCGCGTCTCGCGCTCGATCCTGCTCGAAGAGGGCAAGTTCAAGAGCGCCGTCTACGGCCTGTCGCGGGGAGCCGGCGTCCGCGTCATCTCCGGGGACAAGACCGGCTACGCCTATACCGACGACCTGACCGTGGAGGCCCTGCTTCGGGCCGCCGACGTGGCCTCGTACGTCGCCCGCGGTGCCAAAGCGGTCGCGCCGGTCGATATCAAAGAGGAGAAGCGGCCCTCCTACGTCACGGTCAAGGTCCCGCTCCAGACCGTGGCCGACGAGAAGCGCCTGGAGATCATGACGCGGGCCCACGAAGCGGCCCTGGCCTACGACCCCAAGGTCAAGATGGCCTCGATCGATTACTACGACGAGGTCCGCGGCCGGGTCCTGGCCAACAGCGAGGGCCTCTACCTCGAAGACGAGCTGCCGCTCATCTTCTTCATCGTCCAGGCCCTGGCCGCCGGCAACGGCACCTCGCACATGGGGCGGGAGCGCCTGAGCCGCCACGCCGGCATCGAGATGTTCGACGACCTCAAGCCCGAGGACGCGGCCCGCGCCTGCGCCCGCGAGGCCGTGACCATGCTCGAGGCCCAGGACGCCCCGGCCGGCAAGATGGACGTCGTCATGCAGAACGGCTGGGGCGGCGTCCTCGTCCACGAGGCCGTCGGCCACCCCCTCGAGGGCGACAACATCGCCCGCGAGACCGGCGTCTTCGTCGGCAAGCTGGGCCAGCCCGTGGCCAACCCCAAGTTCACCATGGTCGACGACGGCACCCTGCCCTGCTTCCGCGGCACGACGAACTACGACGACGAGGGCACGCCGATGAAGCGCAACGTCCTCATCCAGGACGGCACGCTCGTCAAGTACATGACCGACATCCTGTCGGCCAAGCAGATCGGCATGGAGCGGACCGGCAACGGCCGGCGCGAGTCCTTCCGCTACATGCCCATCGTCCGCATGACCAACACCTTCATCGAGAAGGGCGCGGACAAGCCGGAGGACATCCTGGCCTCGACGCCGAGCGGCATCTACGTCCAGAGCCTGAGCGGCGGCAGCGTCAACCCGACCGACGGCGTCTTCAACTTCACCTGCCGCGAGGCCTACCTCATCGAGAACGGCAAGAAGACGGTCCCGGTCAAGGGGGCCACGCTCATCGGCAACTGCCTCGACGTCATCAAGGGCGTCGACGCCGTCGGCGACGACCTGGACTTCGGTCCGGGCATCTGCGGCAAGGGCCAGTCGGCCGAGGTCACGGCCGGCCAGCCGACGGTCAGGATCCGGGGCATCAACGTCGGCGGCTCGCGGGCCCGCCGGACCTGAGAAAGGACGCGCACCATGGACATCAGAACGATCGCCGAACAGCTCGTCAAGCGGTGCCTGGCCAAGGGGGCCGACGCCGCCGAGGTCTATATCGAATCGGGCCGGAACCTGAGCCTCGACGTCCGCAAGGGCGACATCGAGACCGTCCAGGAGGCGGCCTCGGCCGGGGCCGGGGTCCGGGTCTTCATCCAGGGGCGGATGGCCTTCGCCAGCTCCAACGACCTGGGCGAGAAGGCCCTCGAGGAGGCGGCCGGCCGGGCCATCGCCTTCGCCAAGGCGACGACGGCCGATCCCAACAACGTCTTGCCCGACGACAAGGGCGTGACGGATGTCGCCGGTCTCTACGATCCGCGCATCGCCCAGGTGCCGATGGAGGAGAAGATCGAGCTGGCCAAGCGGCTGGAGAAGCTGGCCCTGGCCGACCCCCGGGTGACCAAGAGCGACGGCGCGAGCTACCGCGAGTCCGAGGGCGAGACGGCCATCGCCAACTCCAACGGCCTGGCCAAGAGCTACAAGGCCTCGGGGTGCGGCGTGGGCGTCTCGGTCGTGGCCGAGAAGGGCGAGCAGAAGTCCTCCGGCGGCGAATCCTGCAGCCGGCGCTTCTACGCCGACCTCAAGCCGGCCGAGGACATCGCGGCCAAAGCCATCCGCGAGGCCTGCGACATGCTCGATCCCCGGACCGTCAAGACCCAGAAGGCGCCGGTCATCTTCCACACCGACGTCGCCCGGTCCCTGCTCGGGGGCATCCTGGGCGCGGTCAACGGCGAGCGCGTCCTGCAGGGGGCCAGCTTCCTGGCCAAGATGATGGACCAGCGCATCGCCGCGGAGTCGGTGACCATTATCGACGACGGCACCCGCGAGAAGGCCATGGCCAGCGCGCCCTTCGACGGCGAGGGCGTGCCGACGCAGAGGCGCGTCATCGTCGAGCGGGGCGTGCTGCGGGGCTTCCTCTACAACACGGCTGTGGCCAAGCGGGCCGGGGTCAAGAGCACGGGCAACGCCTCGCGCGGCGGCTTCGACGGCCTGCCGGGCATCGGAGCGCACAACTTCACCATGGCCGCGGGGACGGCGAAATTCGACGACATCGTCGCGGCCACCAAGACGGGGCTGCTGGTCAAGAGCGTCACCGGCTACGGCATCAACCCGGTCAACGGCCACTTCAGCGGGGGAGCGGCCGGCTTCTGGATCGAGAACGGCAAGATCGCCTTCCCGGTCCAGGGCCTGACCATCGCCGGCACGGCCGACGAGATCCTCAACGGCATCGACATGCTGGCCGACGACCTCGACCCGAACCTGTCCCTGGCCGCGCCGACCCTGCGCATCCGGCTCCTCCAGATCGGCGGGGAATAAGCCGAGTTGATCCGGACGAAGCGATGAATTTCCGGCTGGCGGTGTCGTGCCGGGTCCTGACGATCGGCTTGTTCGCGGCCGTCGCGGCCGCGGCTCCGCCCGGGATGGTCGCGCAGCATCTGGGGCATATGGGGATGGCGCCCAAGGCCATGACGAGCGCTCTCTTCCCGGGCCTGCCGATGTCGCGGGAGGCATCGGGGACAAGCTGGCAGCCGGATTCCTCCCCGGTCTTCGCCTGGCACGCGGAGGCGGGAAAGTGGTCCCTCATGTTCCACGGCGGCGCATTTATCCGCTATACCGGCCAAGACGCCGGCGGGGCCGGGACGCGGGGCGGCCATGCGTTCGACGCACCGAACTGGGTCATGATCATGGCCCAGCCGCCCCGCGGAGAGAAGGGCGGCTTTTCGTTCAGAGGGATGTTCTCTTTAGACCGGCTGACGGAAGGGGGAGGCGGCTACCCGCTGCTCTTTCAGACCGGGGAATCCTGGAAAGGCGAGCCCCTGGTCGACCGTCAGCACCCCCACGACCTCGTTTCGGAGCTCTCGGTGTCCTATGGCCGTTCGCTGGGTCCCGATGCCGGCGTTTTCTTGTATTTCGGCCTCCCCGGAGAGCCGGCGCTTGGCCCTCCCGCCTTCATGCACCGGACCTCGTCCTCGAGCAACCCCGACGCGCCGCTCGGCCACCACGTCCAGGATTCGACCCACATCACATTCGGCGTCCTTACGGGAGGCGTCCGATACAAGCGATTCAAGTTCGACGCGTCCGTCTTCACCGGCCGGGAGCCCGACGAGAACCGGCTTGATCTCGACCGGCCCCGTTTCGATTCCTGGTCGGCCCGTCTGTCCCTCAATCCTTCCGACCACGTCGCCCTCCAGGTCTCGCACGGCTTTCTCCACAGTCCCGAGGCCCTCGAGCCAGACACGGATGTTCGGAGGACGACGGCCTCTCTCATGATGAGCCGTCCTCTGAGCGCCGGAAATGATTGGACGACGATCCTGGTTTGGGGGGCCAACACCGCTCCGGAAAGCCCGGCGACCCATTCGCTCCTGGCCGATTCCGAGGCCCGATTCGGCCGGGCTTCGGTTTACGCCCGGATCGAGTTCGTTCAGCGGCAGGCCCATGATCTGGATCTCGACGAGCTCGCTGATCGCCTCCTTCCGGTCGGCGCCATGACGGCCGGGGCCGCTTGGCGCCTGGGAGAGGAACGGGGGCTGCAGTTCCATGCCGGCGCTCAAGCCACGATCTATCACGTCGTCGACGAGTTGGCTTCGGTCTATGGAAAGCGGCCGTTCTCTGTTGAAGTCTATCTGCGGCTCAGTCCGCCTCGGGCTTCCGGAATGGGCGCGGCAGCCGACTGAGCGCCCTGCCTCTCGTATGGCCGTCGACGGCGATCATCATCCCGCTCTTAACCTCGGGCGGGGCCTTGAGCTTGGTGAGAGCTTCCTAGCCGATAAGCCCGGCCACCGCCCAGAGCGTGATGCCGTTGAGGAGCGCCGCGAAGATCTCGAAGAGGGGCCAGCCGAACGTCCTGGCCGGCGTCCGGGGACGGGACGAGCCCCAGGAGGCGAACAGGCCGAGGGCTAAGCTCCCGCTCAGTAAGCCTCCCGCCGCTTCCAAGAGCATGACGGAGGTTTTTAAGGCCAGTGCCAAGGCCCGACTCTTCTTGTTCTCCATCAGGAAAACATTTTTAACTTGCCGAGCGGGGAACTCGCCCGCGCCGGCTAGAGGACGATCTCGTATTTGACGACCTCGAGGCGGCCGGGCGCCTATTTCTTCGGTGTGTAGGACAGCTCCGCTCGGTACCAGGCGGTCTGCATCCTTCTCTTTCGCAAGAGCTTCGTCGACTTATCCATGATGATGTCGGCGTCCGAGCCCATGGCGGCCCACATCTCCGCGTTGTGGGTCCAGAACTCGGCCGGCCCCTTGTCCACGGCGCAGTAGAAATAGACCGGCTGTTCGCACCCGAGTTCCCCGGCCAGGCAAGCCCAGGCATCGACGGTGCCCTTGGCTTTGGCGAGGGCGGCGATCTCCTTAGCCAGGGCCTCGAATTCCTGCTCGCGGCCAGGAATGATGGACCAGATGTCGTAGATGACAAAGGTGTTACCCTCGCCCGGCCGCGGCTTTTCAGGGAGGAGCGAGAGCTCCGGCTTGTAGGAGACGATGGAGGTGGTGAAGCTCTCGTAGGTGGCCGCGAGCTTTTCGCTCCAGGCCGCGAAGCCGGCCTTGTCCTTCGCCATCAGGGCCGCGTCCTCCTCGAGCAGTTTCCCCACATCCGAGTAATCCGAGATCGGGCTGAGCAAGAGGCAATGGGAATCTTCGGTCATCTGAGCGAACCAGCCGTAGACGGCCTTGTGCTTGGCGTAGAACTCCGCCATCGCCTTCATCCCCGCCCTGAACTCCCCGGCCATCGATGGCTTGACCGTGATGTCACAGATCATGATCATGGGCGCCTCGGCCGGCTGCGCGGTGAGCCAGGCCGGGACCGCGACGAGGGCCAGGATGACGGAACACATCCAGATGTGGAACGCCGATCTTCTCATGGGACCTCTCCACATGACGGACTCAGAGACGCGGGGTGCGGACGAAGATACAACGCGGATGTTCGCAGGTTCGGTCTCCCCCCGGAGCTCCTGTAACTAATTAATATCGCCGGGAGAGGCCGAAAGTCAAGCCGATCTACAGCCCGGCGATCTCGTCCGGCCGTTGACTTCGCTCCCGGGCGGCGTTATCCTTCGGCCGGACGAAGAAGAAGGGTCCGGGGGGAAGCTATGGACACCAAAGAGTCTCCCGAAAAGACGATCACCTTGGGCGCGGCCGGCGGCGCGGGCCGCGATATCGGTCCCTATCGTCTGCTCGAGAAGATCGGCGAGGGCGGGATGGGGGAGGTCTGGGTCGCCGAGCAGCACAAGCCCCTCCACCGGCGCGTCGCCTTGAAGCTCATCAAGGCCGGCATGGACACCCGGCAGGTCATCGCCCGCTTCGAGTCCGAGCGCCAGGCCCTGGCGCTGATGGACCACCCGGCCATCGCCAAGGTCTTCGACGCCGGGGAGACGAGCGACGGGCGCCCCTTCTTCGTCATGGAGTACGTCCAGGGCGTTCCCATCACGGCCTATTGCGATAAGAACCGGCTGACGACGGCGGAGCGGCTGGACCTGTTCCGCCGCATCTGCGAGGGGGTCCAGCACGCCCATCAGAAGGCCATCATCCACCGCGACCTCAAGCCCTCGAACATCCTGGTCGCCGTCCGGGACGGGGCGGCCGTGCCCAAGATCATCGACTTCGGTGTGGCCAAAGCGACGGCCCGGAGCCTGACCGAGAGGACGATGTATACGGAGATGGGCATGCTCATCGGGACCCCGGAGTACATGAGCCCGGAGCAGGCCGAGATGACGGGCCAGAACGTCGATACCCGGACCGACGTCTACTCGCTGGGGGCGATCCTCTACGAGCTTCTCGTCGGGACCCTGCCGTTCGATCCCAGGGAGCTGAGGCGGGCCGGCTACGACGAGATCCGGCGCAGGATCCGGGAAGAGGACCCGCCCAAGCCAAGCACCAAGCTGAGCACGATGGGGGACGCCTCGACGGTCCAGGCCCAGAACCGGCGGACCGACCGGCCCACTCTCCTCCGGCAGATCCGGGGCGACCTGGACTGGATCACGATGAAGGCCCTGGAGAAGGACCGGACGCGGCGCTACGGCTCCCCGTCCGAGCTGGCCGCAGACATCGAGAGGTACTTGCACCACCAGCCGGTCGTCGCCCGTCCGCCGAGCGCTCTCTACAAGACGAAGAAGTTCGTCCGCCGTCACGCTTTCGGCGTCGGCGTGGCCGGGGCGATCGCCGTGCTCCTGGTGGCCTTCTCGGTCACGACCGCGCTCCAATCGCGGCGAATCGCCCGCGAGCGCGACCGGGCCAACCAGGAAGCCGCCGCCGCGCGCCAGGTCTCCGATTTCCTGACCGGGCTGTTCAAGGTCTCGAACCCGAGCGAGGCGCGGGGCAACAGCGTCACCGCCCGCGAGATCCTGGACAAGGGCGCCGACAAGATCGCCAAGGACCTCCAAGGCCAGCCGGTCGTCCAGGGCAAGCTGATGAGCACGATGGGCCTGGTCTACGACAGCCTGGGCCTCTTCGGCCCCGCCCAGCAGCTGCTCGAGAGAGCCTTGGAAACCCGGACGGGCGCGCTCGGACCCGGCCATCCCGATGTCGCCGACACCCTGGGACTGCTGGGCACCGTCTGGTGGCACAAAGGAGACCTGGCCAAGGCCCGGGAATTCATGGAGCGGGCCCTGGCGATCAACGAGCGGCGCTTCGGGCCGGATGCGACCGAGGTCGCTTCAAGCCTGCACAACCTGGGCAACGTCCTGTGGACGTCGGGCCGGTACGACGAAGCGCGCAAGGCCTTCGAGCGGTCGCTGGCCGTCCGCGAGAAGCGCTTCGGGCCGGAGAGCGCCGAAGTCGCCTCCACGCTCAATTCACTCGGGGCCATCGCCTACAAGGAGGGCGATTTCCAAAGGGCCGGGGAGCTCTGGGAGCGGACGCTGGCCATTCGGGACAAGGCCCTCGGTCCCGATCATCCCCTTCTGGCCCAGACGCTCAACAACCTGGCCATCTTTTACTCCTACTCGGGCCAACCCCGGCGGGCCGTGCCGCTCCTCGAGCGGGTCGTGGCCATCCAGGAGAAGGTCCTCGGCCCCGATCATCCCGACTTGGCCTCGGGCCTCATGAACCTGGGGGACGCTCTTTATTTCAGCGGCGTCAACGGCGAGGCCCGTCGCTACTACGACCGGGCGGTGGCCATCATGGAAGCCGCCAGTCCCGGGAACCCGGAGCTGGGCCGCTTCCTCGACCGTCAGGCCGCGGCCATTTTGTCGGGGAAGGACATCAAGGGGGCGCGGGCCGTTTACGAACGGTCGCTCGAGCTGAGGCGAAGGGCCCTCGGCCCGAAGAATCCCGAAGTGGGAGAGAGCCTCATAGGGCTCGGGGATTGCGCCTTCGAGGAGGGCGACTTCAAGGGGGCCGAGACCCTCTTCGATCAGGGCCTGGCCCTCACCACCAAGCCGGACGGCGGCTATTTGCCGGGCGCTTACGACGCGCTCAAGGGCCTGGCCAAAGTCATGCGGGCGACCGGACGGGAGGCCCGGGCCGCGGAGATCGACGCTAAACTGAAGACGTTCGGCCGGTCATAGGCGGTCGGCGATCTCGTATTTGACGACCTCGAGGCGGCCGTCCGCGAGCTCCTCGAGGACGAAGAGGGAGCGTCCGTCGATCGCCAAGGGATAGCGGGCCAGGTCGTGCGGGCCGACGCCCTTCGGCAGGGGCAGATAGAAGCTGTCGAGGTATTCCCCGCGCGGGCCGATGACGTCGACGAGGGCGCCCTTGCCCGGGACGACGGTCGAAGTGAGGGCCCAGATGTTCCCGTCCACCGAGAACAGCCGCTGGATGTCGCTGAAGTAAGCCCGCGGCTGGGCCAGCCGGCGCGGGGCGTCGGGATCGTCCGAGGGCTTTTCCGGCTCGTACTTCACCCGCCGGTAGTCGCGGCGGACGGTCCGCAAAGCCGCGTTCTTCCCGGGATCGACGATGTGGACGACGTACGCCTCCTCATTCGCTACGGCGAAGAGCCCGTCGGCGAGAGGGGCGCAGAGCAGGAAGGTCAGGTTGTCGGCGATCATGGCCCCGGGCAGGCGCTTGGCGAACCATTTCGTGGCGTAGGCGAGGGAGGTCGGCTCGACCGCGCCCTCGGCCGACGCCAGCGCCAGCGTCCAGACGATGTCCAGGATGTCGCCCTCGGGCTTCTGGACCTTGTCGAAGGGGATGGGCGAGTTAGCGGCCATGAGCAGGCGGTCGCCGCAAAGGCCGAGGAGCCGGGAGACCGGGGGCGCCGGCCGGAACTCCCGCAGGAACTTCCCGTCGAGGCCCATCACGACGCACTTCAGCGGCTGTTCCTGGAACGCCAGGACCTCGCCGCCGCGGACGAGGACGTCCGTGACGTGCCGCAGCTCGCCGGGCCCCTGGCCGGGGCGGAACATGTTGGCGACGAGCTTGCCCGCGGCGTCGAACCGCAGGAGCTCGTCCTCGTCGGCGACCAGGAGACCGCCGTCCGGGACGGGCTGGAGGATGCCGGGGCGCTTGAAGTAGAAGCCGCCCTGGGCGTCCGAGATACGGAAAACCTCGCGGAGCGAGAGGACGCGTCCGGCGCCGGTATTCGCGGGTTTGGCCGGGAGCGTCACCGACTCCTGGCCGGACGCGGCGGCGAACAGAGATATAGCGGCGAAAGCGAAGATAAGTTTTTTCATGCGGGCCTCCCTGTGGCCCGGCCTTGTCCGGCCGGCCTCGATAGAGAATACCGGCCCGGCCCCGGGAATGTTTATGCCGTACCCCTTTCCGGATTTCGGCGGTATTACAAAGTGGAGTTCGGGATCGCTAGTGGGAGATGAGAAGATGGAATTCCGCCCGCGCATCGGATTGGCCCTTTTCTTGACCCTCGGTACGGCTGTCCTCTCCGGGATCGCCCCGGCTCGGATCGATGTCGACGGTCTCGACGCCCTGGTGAAGAGCTTCGAGGCCCGGGAGCGCTTTTCCGGGGTCGTGCTCGTCGCCCGGGACGGCGAGGTCCTCTTCAGGAAAGCGTGCGGCCAGGCGAACAGGGAATGGGAGGTCGCCAATACGGTCGACACCAAGTTCCGGATCGGCTCGATCACCAAACAGTTCACGGCGTTCCTGATCATGCGGCTTGTCGAACAAGGGAAGGTCGAGCTGGGCGGCACGCTCGTTCGCTACCTTCCCTACTACCGGCAGGATACCGGGAACAAGATCACCGTCCATCACCTGCTGACGCACACCTCCGGACTGCCGATGTTCTCGAGGAACCCGCTGCCCGAAGACCATATCGGCCCTTACCCTGTCAGGGGATTCGTGGAGGGATTTTGTAGCGACGATCTCGGTTTTGAGCCCGGTTCGGGCTTTCAGTATAGCAATTGCGGGTATTTCATTCTCGGGGCGATCATCGAATCCGTGACCGGCAAAACCTATGAGGCCTGCTTGGACGAGATGATCCTGAAACCGGCCGGCATGGTGAACACGGGGTACGACCATCCCGAGAGGATCCTGCCGAAGCGCGCCTCCGGTTACGGGATCGACAACGGCGCTCTCTTCAACGCGCGATGCCAGAACATGTCCATCCCGTTCGCGGCGGGCGCCCTTTACTCGACCGTCGACGATTTCCTGCTCTGGGATGAGGCGCTGCGTTCCGAGAAGCTTCTTTCCAAAAAGCTGACCGAAGCCATGCTCTCGCCCCATGTCGCCGGCGAAAACTACGGTTATGGCTGGTATGTCGAACAGGACCGGACGACCGATCCCGCCAAGCCGGTCACGGTCTGCTCCCATGGGGGCGGGATCACCCAATTCAGCAACCTGGTCGTCAGGAGGATCGAAGAGAAGGTCCTCATCGTCATCTTCAGCAATGTCTACGGCACGCGCCTGGGAGCCATGAGCAAAGGGATCACCAATATCCTGCACGATAAGCCGGCCGGCGTGACCTTCCCGATGAAGTCAGCATATCCGTGAGAACGAAGACCGGATTCAGCAGCCCAGCCAATCCAGCAAGGAACGCACGCTGCCGGTGGCCAGAGCGATGCTCGAATCCGCCGCTCCGTAATACAGCCTGATGGTGTCGCCGTCGGGAGCGAGAGTGGAGCCACAGGGGAAGACGACGTTGCCGACGTCCCCGCGCTGTTCGTAAGCCGCTTCCGGGCCGAAGAACCACTCGTCGCTGCGCTTGAGGCAGCGCTCCGGCGTGTTCAGATCGAAGAGCGCGAGCCCCAGCCGGTAGATCGAGCCCGACGCCGTTTGGCGCACGCCGTGGTAGATGGTCAGCCATCCCTGCGGGGTCTCGATGGGCGGGGAGGAGAGGCCTATCTTATTGGCGTCCCACCAGGACCCGCGGCGGCAATCCAGCATCAGCTTGTGGCCGCCCCAATGGCGCAGGTCCGGCGAGTAGGCCATCCACATGTTGGCCCGGGGAGAGCTGACCGGGCGATGGATCAGGGCCCATTTGCCGCCGATGCGGCGGGGCAACAGGGCCGCGTCCTTGTCCTCCGGGGGCATGATCACGCCGTAGCGCTCGAAGCTCCGGAAATCGTCCGTCAACGCCAAGGCGACGCCGGGACCCTCCCGCGTATAGGCGGTATAGACGACCGCGTATTGGCCCAATTCGGGGATGAAGGTGATGCGGGGATCCTCGATGCCCCATATCTCTTCCGGGAAGTTCTTCGGGTCGGGCAGCAGGGTGGGCTGAGTGTCGATCCGCCAATCCCCCTCGCCGTCGGCGGAGCGAGCCGCGCAGAGATGGGACTGGCCGCGGCGATCCTCGACCCGGCACAGGAGAAGCGTCGTGCCGTCGGCGAGCAGCGTAGCGCCGGGATTGAAGACGCTGTTGACCGGATAGCTCCAATCGGCGGCGGTCAGGATGGGATTGCGCCCGTGACGGCGGAAGAGCTCGGGGTGGTGATTGTTCATTAAGATCATGACTCCAGGGATGACAGCGGATTCTCGGCCAGGCGCAGCTCGAGCAGCGCCTGGAGGAAGGCCAGGGTGGATTCCGCGCCTTGGTTCTCGTTGGGCCGGTCGGGGTGCAGGCCGTCCCGACAGCCCCCGGTCGTCGGATCGTAGACCGGGAGGTTGAGGTCGTTACGCCCGATGAACCAATCGAAGGCCCGGCGGGCTTCCTTGTTCCAGCGCTCGTCTCCTGTGACCCGGAAGGCCTCGAGGCAGGCCGAGACCATGGCCTGGGCTTCGACCGGCTGCTGGTCGAACCGGGCGCGCTCGCCGCCCCGCTCGTAGAAGCCGTTGGAGCCGATGGGGACGAAATGCCCCCCGCCCTTGTCCGAGCGCTGCAGGTCGGCCAGCCAACGGAGCGACTCCAGCCCGGCTTCGGCCATGGCCGAGTTCGGGATCCAGCGGCCGCACATCATGAGGGCGTGCGGCAGCGCGGCGTTGCAATAGCTCAGTCCGGGCTCGAACCAGCGCCAATCGTCCGTCCGGTCGTGTCGATAGAGCGCCAGCAGCCGCCCGGCCAATTCCTCGCGGACTTGGCTGGCCCTCCGGTCTCCCGAGAACCGCCTCAGATACTCGTGGAGGCCGATGAGCGCGAAGGCCCAGGCCCGCGGGCTCGTGGTCTCGCGAATGGCCGGCAGCGCCCGTTCGAACAACCAGCCCGCCATATGATGGAGGGCCGGGCTGTTGACGTTGCCCAGCACGGTGCCCAACGCCCAGAGAGCGCGGCCGTGGCTGTCGTCCGAGCCGCAGTCCTCCCGCCAGTTGCGCTGGTAATCCATGAAGTTGCGGAAGCGCCCGGACTCGGTATTGAAGGCGTACCAGAGGAAGGCGAGATAACGCGAGGCCAGGTCGAAGGGCTCTTTGATGCCCAGCGCCTCGATGAGGGCGCTGACCATCAGCGCCCGGGCGTTGTCGTCGGCGCAGTAGCCCTCGCGATAGTTGGGCACGGTGAAGATGGCGTGTTGCAGGATGCCGGTCTCGTCGGTCATGCGGCGCAGGTGGTCGAGCTTGAGAGGGGGGAGGTCCCCCGGGTGCTTGTCCAGCGCCTTGACGGTGAAGCCGGGCGGCGTGAAGTGCCGCCGCTCCGCTCGGGCGCGGTCGAAGCTCTCCATGTAGCGCCGCGCCACCTCGGGCCAGATCATCTCCCGCCCGAACAGGTAGGCCCGCTTGCGCATGGCATGGCGCTCGGCCTCGTTCTCCATCAGGTAGACGATCCGTTCGGCCAGCGCGGCCGGATCGCGGAACGGGACCAGCGCGCCCCGGCCCTCGGCCAGCAGCTCTTCCGCGTACCAGTAGGGCGTCGAGATCACGGCCTTGCCCGCCCCGACCGTGTAGGCCAGGGTGCCGGAGGTGATCTGCTGCACGTTCAGGTAGGGGGTGATGTAGATGTCCGCCGCGCCGATGAACTCGATCAGCTCCTCCAGGCTGACGAAGCGATTGTAGAAGATGACATGGGGTTCCACGCCCTTTTCCTGGGCCAGCCATTGGAGAGACAGCCGGTAGGTCTCGCCTTCGTTCTGGATGACGTGGGGATGCGTGGCGCCGACGACGATATAGACGGTGTCCGGATAGCGGGCCACGACCGCGGGCAGGGCCGAGATGACGGTTTCGATCCCCTTGTTCGCCGAGAGCAGGCCGAAGCTGAGCAGGACGGTCTTGCCCTCGACGCCGAAGAGGTCTTTGTTGAAGCTCGGATCGACGAACGGCACGTCGGGGATCCCGTGGGGGATGAGGTCGATCTTCTCCGCCGGCACGTGGTAGACCGTCCGCAGGAAATCGGCTCCCCGCGCGCTCATGACGACCAGGCGGTCCGACAGCGCGGCGACCTGCTCCAGCACGCGGCGCTGATCGACGTCGGGTTCGTTGAGGATGGTATGGAGGGTAGTGACGACGGGCATGCGCAATTCCCGCAAGAGGGCCAGGATATGGCTGCCCGCCCGCCCCCCGAAGATGCCGTATTCGAACTGCAAGCACACCAGGTCGACGTTGTTGATGTTCAGGAAGTCAGCGGCGCGCCGGTAGGACTCGACATCCTTCTCGGTCAGCTCGAACCGGACGCGGGCCGGATAATCGTAGCCGGCCTTGGAGTCGTTGACGGGCAGGGCGATACAGGTCGCCTCGGGATAGGCGGTGGCGATGGCCTCGCAGAGATCCGTGGTGAACGTGGCGATGCCGCATTGCCTCGGCATGTAGTTGCCGATAAAAGCGATACGCTTGATCGTGGGCGGGACGGATCTGCCTTCCATGACCTGGTTCTCCTTCCTGGCGTCATCCCGATGCCTGGGCCGCTGAGGCATAGAGGCGGCCGATCTTACAGGCCGCTGTCGCTATGGCCGGAATAGGGCGGGACCGTGTGCTTTTTGCATGGAGGATGAGCACCCCGGATCAGGCTGACGACTCAGTATACCACAATCCGGCGCCCGGCATCCCGGCGTTCCCTATAACCCGGGCAGCTTGACCTTGGCGAGGTAGGCGTCCCAGGCGGGGCCGAACGTCTTCGCCAGCGCCTCTTCCTCCGCGCGCGCGAAGCGCCGGGAGGCGAGATAGAGAACCAATCCGACGGCCGCTCCGAGCCAGGTGTCGAGCAAGAAACCCAGCCACGGCAGAACGAGGAGCGCCACGCCCGTGTAGAGCGGGTGCTTGACCCAGGCGTACGGTCCGGTCGTGATCAGCTCCTTCTTGGGCACCTTCGTCAATATCAGGGCGACCGACCATAGCCAGATCATCACGCCGGGAACCAAAAGGAGGAGGGAGACCACCTTCAAGAAAGGCGGAGGACCGCCGATCCGGAAAACCTCCGGGAAGAGAACGTTCAGGGCCAGGCCGGCAGCCAGGACCGGCAGGACCGCGAGCCCGATCCTGTCGCCGCTGCCCACAAGCGCTTTGAGGTTCATGATCTCCTCCAGGTGTCGATGTGCAGGCGTTCGTCGAGGTTCTCGGGCTCCTGTGGGTCGGGCGCCCGACGGGGGAAGCCGAAGGGGACGACCGCGGCCACCTGATATTCCGAGGGGATGCCCAGGGCCGCCCTCAGACCGGTGGAGTCATACGGGGTGTAGGTGCAGCCGAACAACCCCTCTGCCGCCAGGGCCAGCATGATGTTCTCGACGCACATCCAGACCGAGGCCAGCGGATTCAGCTCGAAGAGGCTCCGGCAAGCTGCGAGGGGCTTCATCTTGTAGCAGACGACCAGGACCTCGGGGGCCTCGAGCATCATGGTCAACTGCAGGGGGAGGGAGCGGCGGTAAACCCGGCGCAGCTCTTCGTCGGCGAACCGGGAGACGAAGGCCTCGATCTCGGCCTTGTCCGTCATGTCCCGGGCTTTCAGGCCCTCGATGACCGTCCGCGCCCTTCTCTCGCGGTCACGCAGCAGGAAGAACTGCCAGCTCTTGAGATGCGCGTTGCAGGGCGCTTTCAAGCCCGCTTCCAGGGCCCGGCGCACGGCGTCCTCGGGGACCGGCCGGGGCTCGAACTCGCGAACCGTTCGCCGCGCGGCGACGACTTCGGTAAACATCATATTATCCTCTCTCTCGGGGACGCAGAGCGTCGGTCACGAGATCCAGCGTGAGCCCGGCGAACTTGCCGGGGGCCGGCGCGAAGGTCCCCGTCGAGGCTGCTTCCGAAAGGGCCTGGAAGAAGCCCGTCAGAACGAGCACGAAGGCGTAGATCAGGAGCTGAGGATCGATGTCCGAGCGTATGCTGCCATCGGCGATCCCGGCCCGCAGCGCTTGTCCATACGCCGCGAACATGTCCGCACGGTAGTGGATGAAGGCCGCCCGGCCCGGGCTGTCTTTCTTGCGGGGCTTGAGGCGGCGGGCGTCCTCGATGAGCCGGAACAGGTCGGGCATATCCCGGCTGAACTCGTAATAGGCCTGGGCCGCGCGCCGGACCTTGGCCAGGCCCGTGCCGTCCCCGGCCAGAATGGCCTGCTGGCGGGCGAAGAGCCGCTTGCTCCCCTCGAGCGCCACGGCGAACAAGAGGTCCTCTTTGTCGACGAAATACATGTAGACGGTCCGCTTCGTGAACTGGGCTTCCGCCGCGACTTCGTCCATGGAGGCCCGGGCGAATCCTTTCCGCCGGAAGATCCGCTCGGCCGCCTCGATGATCCCGGCCCGGCGGGCCTGACGTTCCTTATCCCGTCTCGATCCGGCGTCGGCGGCTGTTTTGATCATTTTACTTGACAACCTCGATAAAGTATACTATTAGTATACCTGATATACTATCAGTATAATTATAGAGGGGAAGCGCGAGAGATGTCAAGCCTAAAGATCACACAGGATAAAGGAGAGACTTCAATGAAGATCGTCGGGGTCATGAGCAGCGCTCATTTCGACGGGAACAGCGCCACGTTGGTCAGGGCCGCGCTGAAGGGAGCCGAAGCCGAAGGCGCGAGGACGGCGGAGATCTTCCTGGCGCATCATCGGATCGAGTTCTGCCGAGGCTGTCTGGGATGCATGCGAGACGGGAAATGCCCGCTGCCCGACGACTTCGAGGCCTTGCGGGAAGTCTTGGCCCAGGCGGACGGCATCATCTTCGGAGCGCCGACCTTCGGATACGCCCCGAACGCCCGGATGAAGAACTTCCTCGACCGCTTCGGCCTGTTCGAGTTCTTCACCGCGTCCCTCGGCGGCAAGCACATGGCCTCCATCTCGACGGCGTCGCAGCCCGGCGCGGCCCGGAAGACCGCGGCGTCGATCTGCCGGCTCTTTTCCGGCGGCGTTTTCGGACGGGCCTATGTCGCGGGGAACCTGGGCGTCAAGGCGCGGCCCGCCGGAAGCCCGGTCGACGGGCGAGACCTGAAGAAGGCCGAGGCGCTCGGACGGAAGCTGGCCCTGGGCATCGAGCGCGGCCGCACGTATCCCTGGCAGAGGCCGGTCCAGCGGCTAGTGAACGCGATCGTCATGAGGCCGAGCTTTCGGGCTTCGATCCTGAAGTACCAGAACGACATGATGAAGGGCGTCTTCCACAATCTCCGGGAAAGAAGCCTCATCTGAGCGGCGGTCGAGGGTCCGGCCGGCCGCGGCCGGCGCGCGGGGCTTCCAACGGCCCGCCCTCAGGTGTTACCATCCGGGGGAGGAGCGTGCGATGCCGGCTTCGATCGGAATCCGTCCGATGCGGCTGGAGGACGCCGCGCACGCCGCCCGCTGGGCCGAGGTCGAGGGCTGGGCCACCGAAGTGGCCGAGGAGTTCGAGCTCTTCCTCGAGTATGAGGCGGCCGGCTGCTTTCTCGCGGAGTCCCGCGGCCGCCCCGCGGGCGTCTGCGTGGCCACCTCGTACGGCGACAAGGGGTTCATCGGGGAGCTCCTGGTCGATCCCGCCTTCCGCGGCGGGGGAGCGGGGCCGGCGCTCTTCGACCGGGCCGTGGCCTATCTCGACGGGCGCGGCTGCCGGACCGTCTCCCTCGATTCGGTGCCGCGGGCCGTTGCCTTCTACGAGTCGCGCGGCTTCCGGCCGGTCTGCCGCTCGCTCCGGCTCCGCGGCGCCCCGGCCGGCGCGGTCGGGGAAGGCATCCGCCCGGTCACGGCCGCCGACCTTCCGGCCATTCGCGAGATCGACCGGCGCGTTTTCGGCGGCGACCGTTCGTTCTTCTTGGAACGCCGGGCGGCCCTGTCCCCTGAGCTGGCCTGGCTCAAATCGTCGGCGGGCCGCATGACCGGCTATGTCTTCGGCCGCCGCCGGCAGGGTTTCGTCTGGGCCGGGCCCTGGTGGGCGGACCCGGACGACGTCCGTCCGGGCGCGCTCCTGGCCGCTTTCGCCTCCGGAGCGGGGGAAGCCGAAGTCCGCCTGGGCGTCCTCGAGGCCAACGCCGGCGCCGTCGCGCTCGTCTCCGGTCTCGGCTTCGCCGCGAGCCCGAAGGCGTCCTTACGAATGGTCCGCGGCGAAGGCGTTACTCTCGGGGCCGTCCCGTCTCTCCTGGCGGTCGGCACCGCGGCCAAGGGATAATTTTTCCCTCGGTCAACGGATCGACTTCGTCCCCCGTCTAACGGGGTGGAAAGGCGATAGCATCAGGCCATGGACCAACCCGACGAGAGCGAGACGATCGAGCGGTGCCGGAAGGGCGACCTGGCGGCCTACCGTCAGGTCTACGAACGGTACGGCCAGCCGCTCCTCCGGACCGCCATGCGGTTCCTCGGCAACCGGGAAGAGGCCGAGGACGCCGTCCAGGAGACCTTCCTCAAGCTCTTCCGGGGCATCGGCGGGTTCCGCAGCGGGGCCCGCTTCAGCACCTACCTCTTCCAGATCCTCCACAATACCTGCCTGGACCTGCTGCGCAAGCGCCGGCTGCCGGCCGCGGACGTCGAGGACATGGCCGCCCTGGGCGCCCGGTCGTCGAGCGAGCTGGCCCATAGCCTGGCCGAGGCCGTCGACGGCCTGCCAGGCCAGATGAAGTCCTGTTTCGTGCTTTTCGCCGTCGAGGAATATTCCCAGGAGGAGGTCGCCGCGATGCTCGGCGTCAGCGTCGGCACCGTCAAGACCTCCGTCCATCGGGCCCGGCGGAAGCTCCGGGCCTGGCTGAGCGCCGTTCCGGCGGGAGGGATGACATGAACCGCGAGCAGAAAGCGCTCGACGAGCGCTTGGACGAGGAGATCGCCGCCATGAGGAGCCCGGTCGCCGACGACGGCCTGTGGACGAGGATCGAGGCCGCCCTCGTCCGCGAAAAGGAGCGGGCGGCCGAGGCGGCGGCGGATGCCGTCGCGGCCGCCGGGACGCGCGCGCCCGGACGGTCCCGGCTCGAGGCCATGAGCGCTTTTTTCCGCCGCCGCTGGCCGGTCCTCGTGCCGGCCGGAGCGGCCCTGATCCTCGCGGTGGCCGTGGGGATCGCCGTAACGAGGCGCCCGGCCGCGCCCTCCGGCCTCCTGGCGGGGCGGGCCCTGGCCGAGGTCGAACGGGCCGAAAAGGACTACCTCGCGGCCATCGAGTCCCTCGAGCGCCAGGTCCGGCCGAAGCTCGCGGCTTCCATGACCGAAGAGACGGCCCTCTACGAGGACCGGCTGGCCGTCATCGACGCCCAGATCGATCGCTGCCGGCTGGTCCTGGCCTCGAATCCGGGCAACGCCCATGTCCGCCGCTATCTCCTGGCCGCGCTCCAAGACAAGAGGCAGACCCTGGCTGACGCGATGGGACCGACGGAGTGAAATACGGAAGCATAGGAGATGACCATGACCAATAGAACCCTTCGGATCCTGATGGCGGCGGCCGTCACCGCCTTCCTCGCGGCCGCGGTCGCCCAGGCCGCGTCGGCCGCCCCCTCCGTGACCCTATTGGGGAGGGGGGCCAAAAACGTCCAGTCCAAGACCCTCGTCGCGGGCGGCGCGGCCGCGCCCCGCGGCACGCTCCGCGTCGAGTCCGCTATGGGCCACCTGACCGTCACGGCCTGGGACAAGCCCGAGGTCTCGGCAGAGGCCACGGTCGAGGTCGGCGACGCGGACGCCGCGTACATCAAGAAGTTCCTCGACGAGACGACCCTGACGCTCGAGCCCGCGGCGGCCGGCGGCTTGGTCCTGCGGCTCCGCACGCCGCTCGACCGCGGCGGCCGGTCCGGCGGCCGCAGCCTCTCCTTCGCCGCCCGGCTGGCCGTGCGCGTGCCCGCGGCGCAGTCGCTCGAGACCGCCAATTCCTTCGGCGACCTGACGGTCACGGGCGTCACGGGCAAGCTCGACCTCCGCAACGAGAGCGGCAAGGTCCGCATCGAGGGCTGCGGCGGGGAGCTCTCTCTCGAGAACAGCTTCGACGAGGTCCGGGTCGCCGACTTCAAGGGGCCGGTCGATATCCGGAACGAGAGCGGCGCCGTCCGGCTCGAGAGGATCGGAGGCAAGGCCGAGGTCCGCAACAGCTTCAGCGAGGTCCGGTTCGAGAAGATCGGCGGACCGCTCACCGTGACCGCGGAGAGCTCGCCGGTGACCGGTTCGGGCGTGGCCGGTGACTGCCTTATCAGCTCGTCCTTCGCCGCGATCGACGTCCGGGGCATCGACGGCGCCCTCGAGGTCCGCGGGGAATCGGCCAAGGTCGCCATCGCCGACGTCAAGAAGGACGCGAGCCTGAGCTCCTCCTTCGAGGACATCGAGGCCCGGCGCGTCGGCGGACGGCTCACGGTCGCGGCCGAGTCGGCCAATGTGCTGGCCGAGGACATCGGCGGCGCGTCGGACGTCCGGACCTCGTTCGGCGATGTCGTCCTGCGGCGCGCCGCCGGCCCGATCACCGTCGCCGGCGAGTCGGCCGGGGTGGCGATCGCGGACGTCCAGTGCCCGCCCGCGGGCTGCCTGATCGACGTCCGGACGACGTTCCGGCCGATCGAGGTCACCCTGCCCGCCGGAGCCGCGGTCCGGGGCACGGCCCAGGCGGATTTCGGCCGGGTCCTGACCGAGCTGCCGGTCACGCTCCTTCAGAGCCGCGATCTCGAGACCCAGGTCGTGAGCTTCGGCGAGGGGGCGGGCGGCGTCACCCTCCGTCTCAAGACGAACGGCGACATCACGGTTCGAAAGAAATAGGGGAATAAAAAAGGGGAGCGGCCGGATCGGCCGCCCCCCTCGTTGAGCCGTTGTCGCGCCGGAGCTCAGTAGCGCCGGTTGCCGCCGAACCCGCCGCCGGGCCTCGACGATTCCGTCTTCGGCTTGGCTTCGTTGACCTTGAGGGCCCGGCCCTTGAGGTCCTTGCCGTTGAGCATGGAGATGGCCTTGGTGGCCTCCTCGCGGTTCGCCATCTCGACGAATCCGAAGCCGCGGGATTCGCCGCTGAATTTGTCCTTGATGACGGCCGTCTTGTCCACCTGGCCGTAGGCCTGGAAGGCGTCCCTCAGGTCGGTCTCGGTGGCGGTGTTGGACAGGTTGCCAACATAGATGTTCATTCTCGTCTCCTTTCGACGATGGAAAGGCCCTTCCGGACCTTCCCGGTTAATAGAGATAGTTGAACGTCGTAAAGGAGGGAGATGGTTGACCGATCAGGGCCTCTGGCCCCTTCCTTTGCCGTTCAGACCTAAACATTATACCACGCCCTCCAAACGCATGCCGTAAACCTTCGCGCCCGGCGCGGAGTATTTACATCAAATAGGCCGTGAGCGCGCCGATCGTCGTCGCGCGTGTAAAACAATTTCGCGTCCCAAAATATTTTTTACAGGCCGCTCGCTCGAGATGTCTGAAATATCTGATTCCTATTGAATTTTCAATGAGTTGCGAATAGTCCGCGCGTTCGCCGTGAGTTGGCACCGATTATGCTTTCATCTTCATCGTGATGATCGATTGAGGGAGTCCTGTTCCACTCCGGTGAAGGAGGTGAGGATCGAGACCCGCATTTAACACCCCATCCCTAGGGCATCACCACATCTCTATATGTTCGGAAAGGAGGTTCTCATGAGAGCGCGAACGATCGCATTCATCGCCATCCTTCTCCTCCTCCTCGCGCCCGTCGCCTTCTCCCAGTCCCGGGAGACCGGCGCCATCCGCGGCGTCGTGACGGACGACCAGAACGCCCCGCTCCCCGGGGTGGCCGTGACCCTGACAGGCGGAAGCCTCATGGGGACCCGGTCCATCGTCACCGACGCCAACGGCGAGTACCGCTTCCCGGCCCTGCCGCCGGGCGAGTACCAGCTCAAGGCGGAACTCCAGGGCTTCGGACCGATGCTGCGCGAGAAGATCCGGGTGAACACGACGTCGACCCTGACCGTGGACATCCAGATGAAGCCGTCGACCGTCAGCGAGGAGATCACGGTCGTGGCCCAGACGCCGACCGTCGACGTCAAATCGACCGAGACGGCCTCGGTCACCCTGTCGAACGAGATCCTGCGCAATATTCCTTACAACCAGTTCACGGCCGACATCGTCAACCTGGCCCCGGGCGTCACGGACAACGTCGCCTACGGCGCCTCCCAGAACACGGGCATCGCCTACACCATGGACGGCGTCAACGTCGCCGATCCCGAGGCCGGCTCGGCCTGGGTCTTCTCGGACCACAACATCATCGAGGAGGCCAAGGTCATGGGCATCGGGCTGCCGGCCGAGTACGGCAACTTCACCGGGGTCATCTTCAACCTGGTGACGAAGTCGGGCGGCAACGCGTTCTCGGGCCACTTCGAGTTCAACTTCCAGGGCTACCGGGCCGACTCGAAGTTCTGGCAGGCCACCAACAACCAGGCCTACGCGGACGATTTCCCGACGCTGACCTCCCCGAGCGCCAAGCTCATGGACATCAACGCCCACGTCGGCGGGCCCATCGTCAAGGACAAGCTCTGGTTCTACGGCGGCGGCCAGTTCTACCGGACCATGAACCGTCCGACCGGGTTCCCCGAGGACGTCGACTACAAGCAGCCGCGCATGTTCATCAAGCTGACCTCGCAGCTGACGCCGACCCTGAACATGAGCGCCATGTTCCAGCGGACGAAGTACCAGGGCACCAACCGCGGCGCCAGCTCCACGGTCTCGCCGGAGGCCACGGTCACCCAGGACTCGCCCGACTGGCTCATCGGCTTCAACCTGACCAAGATCTTCAGCTCCAAGACCTTCTTCGATATGAAGACGAACTACTTCGAGGGCATCTACTACCTCGACCCCGAGGCCGGCTTCGACGCCTTCCGGCACTTCGACCTCAACGACAACATGAGGTACTTCAGCTCGGGCTACTTCTTCTGGGCCGACCGGGCCCGCTTCGGGACCAACGTCAGCCTGACCCACTACGCCGAGGACTTCCTGGCCGGCTCCCACGAGTTCAAGTTCGGGGCCGAGTTCGAGCGGTCCTTCGCCCGCAGCCGCTACGGCTACACCGGCACGGGCGGCGAGCTCGGCGACAACGTCAAGTACTGGGACTACACCGGCGGCCCCTACACCGGCCCCTACCTGGCCTACCAGTACGCCGGTTACGACACGAACACCCGGTACACCCGGCTCGAGGCCTTCATCCAGGACAACTGGCAGGTCTCCAAGCGCCTCAACCTCAGCCTCGGCGCGCGCCTCAGCCAGAACTGGGGCGACGTCAAGGGCGTCAGCGGCACCGTCTACCGGACCAACCGCATCGCCCCGCGCCTCGGCTTCACCTTCGACGTCCTGGGCGACAAGTCGACCATCCTCAAGGGCCATTACGGTCAGTTCACCGAGGCCATGCTGACGGCCTACCACGACCGCATGAACCCCATCGGCAACTTCAGCGACTACGTCGGATACTACTACGATCCCGGCGCCGAGGAATGGGTCGAGATGTTCCGCATCACGCCGACGCCGTATCAGATGGACCCGAACATCAAGCACCCGTACATGGACCAGTTCACGATCGGCATCGAGCGCGAGCTGTTCAAGGACACGTCGTTCGGCGTGACCTACATCAACCGCAAGTGGAAGGACCTCATCGGGCGGTACGACATGGCCGCCGACTACACGGCCGTCGAGGCCTATTCGTCCGTCCTCGACCGGACCTTCACGGTCTACGAGCGGACCGAGGACACCCTCGAGACGGTGGCCATGCTCATCACCAACCAGAAGATGGACGCCGAGCGCTTCCCCTGGATCCTGGCCAAGCCCTACCGCAGCTACCAGGGACTCGAGGTCCTGTTCAACAAGCGTTTCTCCAACCGCTGGCAGCTCCTGGCCTCCTACGTCTACGGCCGGGCCAAGGGCACGGTCGACAACAGCTTCGGCAGCGACATCGGCTGGAGCGGCGACCGCAGCGATCCCAACGTCTGGATCAACGCCGAAGGCAATCTGACCAGCGACCCGACCCACATGATCAAGGTCCAGGGCACTTACGTCCTGCCCCTCGACATCAACTTCAACTTCTACTTCCGGGCCATCACGGGCGACGCCTGGACGACCCAGTTCGAGACCCAGCGGCTGAACCAGGGCCGGATCGTCATCTTCGCCGAGGACCGCGGCTCCAACCATTACCCGATCCGGAAGACGCTCGACCTGAGGTTGGAGAAGACCTTCACCCTGGCCAAGAAATACCGCTTGGGCCTGATGGTGGACGTCTTCAACGTCTTCAATGACGCGACGATCAACCAGTGGGGGACGGTCATCGACGGCGTCTCCTCCGACTGGTACACGGACGGCAGCTACCCGTCGACGAGCGGGCACGACCTCTACGGCATCGCCACGCCGCGCCAGGCGCGCGTCGGCATCCGGGTCATCTTCTAAGCCGAGGTTCGCGCCCCACGCGTGAGTTCTCAAGGGGCGGCGGGCGTTCCCGCCGCCCCTTTTCTTTGGGGTCAGACCCCAGCTTCTGGAATTAAATCAGCAATATAGCCCAGGCCAGGGCCTGCCCAACAGCTTGCCGGGCGGGGAATTTCGATGTTTTTAGGGGCAAAAAAAGGGCCCCCGCCGCGTCGCGGCGGAGGCCCTTCGGACGCGATCTCAGTTCACCTCAATTCGGCCGCTGCCGGATCCCCAGGTAGTAGGCGATGTTGGCGTTCGGATCGATCTTGACCTTGACCCGCCCCGGCATGGCGCTGATGATGGGATTGACCCCCGGGCCGTGCCCGGCCATCTCGCTGAAGCCGTGGATGACCGTGCCGATGGTCACCGCGCCGACGTGCCTCCCCGGCGAGTAGACGTCCGAGTGGTCCCGGATGGCCACGACATCGCCGAGCTTGAGCTTCTTCAGCCCGTACTGCTCGATGACCTCGGGGCAGGTCGTCTGGATGTCGTAGTCGAGCGACTCGACCGGCTGGTAGCCGAACCCGGAGCCCATGATGTGCCCCGGCACCTCCATGACCACGGGGACGACGATCTGGCCGCCCTCCAGCGTGAGCCCCAGCTTCCCGAACAGCTCGGGCGACATCTTGTTGAGCTTGACGTCCTCGAATCCCTCGAGCTTGAGCCCCAGCCCCTTGGCCTTGACCCGGACGCGGTCGCCCAGGGCCAGCTTCTCGACGGCGTCCTTGGGCAGCCAGACCTTGTCGTCCGACCCGGCGTGCCGCCCGATGTAGTAGCCCTTGGCCCCGCGGGCCTCGCCGCTGACGACCTCGGCTTCGTTGCCGATGCAGGCCAGCACGGCCAGGGCGCACTCGCTCGGCGAGGGCCGGTCGCGCCCCTGGATGGTGACGTCGGGCTCGACGTGGTCGCCCTGGGCCCAGCCGTAGACGGTGTCGCCGAGCGTCACGCGGTAGTTGATGGAGGCCATGCCCAGGTCGAGCCAGGGCTTGCCGTCGTAGGTCACCGAGTAATCCGGCGCGTAGGTCGGCTGGACGACCCCCTCGACCGCCGTGACGATGAGGCTGTCCGCGTTGAGCTTGAGCGCCGTCACGGGCTTGCGGGCCGCGCCCGCGCCTTTGCCCGCTCCCGCCGTCACCGTCGCCGGGGCCGCCCCGCCCTTGTCCGACAGCGGCAATCCCAAGTACCGACCGATGTTGGCCGCCGGATCGATCTTCCCCGCGAGCTTGCCGAAGCGCGTCGACAGCACGGCCGTGACGGCGATGCCCAGCCCGCTCTGCTCGCTCGGGCTGCCGCAGACGACGCCGACCGTGGCCCCGCCCTTGTAATAGCCCCGGCCGTAGTCCGACTGCGTGTCGCGCAGCAGGACGAGGTCTCCGAAGCGGAGCTCGTCGAGGCCGTACTTCTCGATGTCGGGCGGGTAGCAGGTCTGGATGTGCCAGTTCCCCGAGAGCGCCCCGCCGCCCGCGCCCTGGCCGACGATCTCGGCCGGGATCTCCTTGACCACGGGCACCTCGATCTTGCCGCCCTCCGCCCTCACGCCCATCTTCTCCAGCAGGTCGGGCGCCAGGCTGTGGACGAAGACGTCCTTGAACCCGTCGATCTCCAGCCCGAGCCCGTCGGCTTTGACCTGGAGGCGGTCGCCCACGGTGAGCTTGTCCGTCGTCGCCTCCGGGAACTGGATGAGGACGTAGCCGCCGAACTTGCCGACGACGACGCCCTTCTCGCCCTGGCCCGCCCCGCCGACGAGGCGGACCTCGTTGCCGATCGAGGCGTGGGCCAACCAGGCCCCGCCCTGGGTCGCCGCTTCCGCCGCGACGCCCACGGTGGCCCGGTCCCCGGCCCAGCCGAAGACGCGGTCGCCGAGCCGCAGGTTGTAGTTGATGCCGCCGGTGCCGTTGGCCACCTTGGGACGGCCGTCCCAGGTCACGACGTAGCCGCGCGACGGCTGGGCCGCCGCGACCTGTCCCTGGACGGCGACGACCAGGACCCGGTCCCTATTCGTTGCGATGCCCTGGGGCGCCGGCCCCGCCGCCGCGACGAGGACGCCGGCCACCAAAAGCGCGAGTGCGATCGCCGATCCCGCGACGCGTTTCGATTTCATGGTCTCTCCTCGCTATTCCCTCATGACTTCCGCTATCACTTCCTCGGAAAAACGTACTCGCCGCCGGGGTCGCGCTGCCGCAGGGCCTTGACCTGGTCGCCCTCCATCAGGAACTCGAACAACACGTCGGCGAAGAGCTTGATCTTGAACTGCAGCCCCTTGTACGGGACGAGCTCCTCCGCGAGCTGCCCGGGGACGTTCAGGAAGAGCGCCCCGCCCTCCTTGAGCACGACCTCGAATTTGACGCCGTTCGGCAGCTCGTAGGTCCCGGCCAGCCGCTTGAGCAGGTCGCCCGACAGCGTCGCCGCCCGCCGCGTGAAGACGACCTCGGCCTCGTCGAGGGAGACGACGGCCTTGTCGATGTCGCCCTGGGGGTTGGTCTGGAAGTTGACCGTCGTCCGCCCGTAGGTCTCGTCGTCGGGCGTCTCGAAGCGGTCGTAGTGGAAATGGCTCAGGGGCAGGCGGATCTTGTGGAAGTCCAGGGCCAGCCCGCCGTCCTTCATCTCGATCTTGAGGACGCCGTAGGCCGGGTGGACGAAGTCGCCCACGTAATCGGCCAGGGCGTGCGACGGCTTCGTGTTCGCGACGCGGTCGGCGCCGGCCTTGGCCCGGGCCTCGGTGCCGGCCTTTTTGCCCTTGAGCCGCGTCTCGAGCTGGCGCTCGCTCCACGGCGTCTGGTCCAGGCCCAGGAGCCGCTCGTAGACGTTGTAGCTGACGATGTTGTAGAGCGACGCGCAGTGGTCGCCGATGACGAAGACCAGGACGCCGACCTTCTCCTTGGGCATGAACGAGACCTGGGAGTGGAAGCCCGGCAGGTCGCCGCCGTGGTAGGCCAGGAGCTGCCCGCGGTAGGAGGCCGTCCAGCGGCCCATGCCGTACGCGGAGTTGAGGATCTCCCAGAAGCCGCGCGTCTCGGCGCCCGTGTTGGGCAGGGCGATGGCCGGCGCCATGGTGGCCTTGAGGACGGCCGGCGGCAGGACCTGCTTGCCCTTGTACTTGCCGTCGTTCATCAGGGCCGACAGCCAGTGGGACATGTCCTCGATGTTGGAGATGATGGCGCCGCAGGGGGCCACGCCGCCGATGTCCTCGTAGTAGGGGATCTTGGTGAGCTCGAACGAGTCGCGCTTCTCCGTGTAGGGGACGGCCGGCTCGGCCTTCTTGAGCATGTCGGCCACCGCGTAGACCGTGCTGGTCATTTCCAGGGGTTCGAAGATGCGCTCGCGGACGAACCGCTCCCAGGTCTGGCCCGACTGCAGCTCGACGATGTAGCCGACCGCGGCGTACATGAGATTGTTATAAAGGAAGGTCTGGCGCAGGGGCTCCTGGGGCTCGAGGTACTTGACCTTGTCGAAGAGCTCCTTGCGCGTGTCGTCGGAGCCGTACCAGATCGTGTCGTGCCGGGTGATGCCGGTCCGGTGGGCCAGCATGTCGCGCAGGGTGACCGTCGTGTCGAGCTCGTTGTTGTAGAACTTGATGCTGGGGACGGACTCGCGGACCGGCTTGTCCCAGGTCAGCTTGCCCTCCTCGACGAGCAGGCCCGCCGCGACGGCCGTGAACAGCTTCGTGTTCGAGGCGATCTGCTGCAGCGTGGCCGGCGTGTAGGGCAGCTTCTGGCCGTAGTCCCGGAAGCCGTAGCCCTTGGCGAAGACGAGCTTGTCGCCCTTGACGATGCCGACCCCGATGCCGGGGACGTTCCAGTCCTTGAGGACCTTGGCCATCCAGGCGTCGAAGTTGCCGAGCTTCTTGACGACGGCCGGGTCGGGGACCGCGGCCTGCGTTTGCGCGGCCAGGCGCGGGGCCAGGGACGCGGACAGCGACAGGACGCAAACGAGCGCGAAGGCGCGCGCGGCGAGACGGTAACGAGAGGCGGGTTTCATGATGTTTCTCCTTCAGGTCGCGAGGACCGGTCGAAAAAGATCGTCGATGAGGGACGATGATAGGCGCGGGCCCGTCCGGGTGTCAAGGAAAAACGGCGCCCTACCGCGCGTCGCGGACGATCTTGCCGCCGACCATGGTCAGGACGGCCTCGGTCTTCGATATCAGGAGAGGGTCGACGGCGAAGATGTCCTGCGACAGGACGATGAGGTCGGCCAGCTTGCCGGGCGCGAGCGAGCCCTCGTCCGTCTCGCGGTGCATGGCGTAGGCCCCGCCCATGGTGTAGGCGTGGACGGCTTCGGCGACGGAGACCTTGTGCTGGGGGAGCCAGCCGCCCTCGGGTTTGCCGTCGAGGTCCCGGCGGGTGACGGCGACCTGGAGGGCCGGCCAGGGGCTGAGGGTCACGACCGGCCAATCGCTGCCGAAGGCCAGGCGGCCGCCGCCGTCGAGGATGGCCTTCCAGGCGAAGGCCCGCTGCTCGCGCTCGGGCCCGGCGTGGGCGATCCAGCTCCCGATCCAGCCGGGCTCGGGATTGGCGTGGAAGGGCTGGAAGCTGCCGATGACGCCGAGCCGGCCGAAGCGGGCGATGTCGGAGGCGGCGATGTCCTCGGCGTGCTCGATCGTGTTGCGGACGTCGCGCCCGCCCTCGGCCCGCTGGCCGGCCTCGTAGGCGTCGAGGGACAGCCGGATGGCCGCGTCGCCGATGGAGTGGGTCGAGACCTGGACGCCGCGGGCGTTGAAGGCGGCCACGGCCTTCACGTAGTCCTCCGGCCGCCAGAAGAGCTTGCCCTTGTTCTCCTTCTCGCCCTCGTACGGGTCGAGCATGGCCCCCGTGCCGGAGTCGATGACGCCGTCGAGCATGAGCTTGACGCCGTCGACGGCCAGCCATTCGTCGCGGTACTTGGCCCGGGCCTCGTCGTAGGCCTTCCAGTCCGCTTCGTCCGGGCCCGGCTCGTCGACCCACATGGCCACGGTCATGCGGACGGTCAGAGCGCCCTCGTCGCGGAGACGGGCGAAAAGGTCGAGGGCCTCGAACTCGCCGCCGAGGCCGTGGACACGCGTCACGCCGCGGCGGGCCGCCGCCTCGAGCCCGACGCGGAGCGCCGCCAACGTCTCCTCGGGCGTCGGCTCGGGAATGAACTTGGCCACGAGCGCCGAGGCCTCCTCGAGCAGGGCCCCGGTCGGCTCGCCGTTCGCGTCGCGGACGACGCGGCCGTTGGCCGGGTCCTGGGTGGCGCGGTCGATGCCGGCCAGCGCGAGGGCCTTGGAGTTGACCCAGCTCGAATGGCCGTCGGCGCAGCGCATGAAGGCCGGCCGGTCCGGGACGACGGCGTCGAGGAGGGCCTTGTGCGGCATGTTGCCGGGGAAGGCGGGATACATCCAGCCGCGGCCCTGGACCCAGCCCGCTCCCGGATTCGCCGCGACGTAGGCCCGGATGCGGTCCTGGACCTCGGCCACGGTCTTCGTCCCGGCCAGGTCGATCCGGGCCAGGTTGAGCGAGCCGCTGACGAAGTGGACGTGGCTGTCCATGAAGCCGGGCAGGACCAGCCGGCCGCCGGCGTCGACGACGGCCGTCGCCGCGCCCTTGTGGCGGAGGGCCGCCTTGGCCGGGCCGACGAAGAGGACCCGCCCGTCCTTGACGGCCACGGCCTCGGCCCAGGGCCGGGCCGGGTCCACCGTGTAGACGCGGGCGTTGGTGACGATGGTGTCGGCCGCGGGGCGGCTGCCCGCGCAGGCGGCGGCCGAGGCCAGGACGAGGACGGTGAGGAGGGCCGTGTGCTTCATGCCCCGCATTATAGCCCAACCGGGGCCGGAGCGTCTCGGGGGGGACGGGCGGGAGCGGGGGATGGGCGGCGCCGGCGGGAACCGGGCAAGAAAGGGGTGGCTTTTTCGGCCGAACCTTGCTAATATAAGGCACCGAGTTCTTAAGGAGTCAGACATGGGTCACATGCGCAAACAGATGCTCATTCAACAGAAGGCGTCCTTTGAGCAGACGCTGAAGGAACGGCTGGCCGCCCTGGCCGCGAAGAAGGACAAGGCCGCCAAGCCCGAGAAGGACACCATCGTCCGCAAGCTCCAAGCCCAAGTCAAGGCCATCGGCAAGCGGATCGCCGCCATCGAGGCCAGCGAGAAGCTGACCGAAAGCCTGGCCCGCCGCAAGGCCGAGAAGGCCGCCGCTCCCAAGGAAGAGGCCCCCAAGGCCGAGAAGGCGAAGAAGGGCGCCGAAGAGGGCAAGGCCAAGAAGCCCAAGGCCGAGAAGCCGGCCAAGCCCAAGGCCGAAGGCCCCAAACCCGAAGCGGCCCCCAAGGACAAGGCCTAGTCCAAGGCCTGACCGCGGGCCCCCTTCGGGCCTTTATCAAATCCTAACAGACCGGCCTTATAATGCTTTCGGAGTCCGTCACCATCAAAGGGAGCAAGATCATGATCGCCACCCTCAGCAAGACCCGGGTCCTGTTCGTCTGCGTCCACAACAGCGCCCGGAGCCAGATGGCCGAGGCATTCCTGAACACCCTGGCCGGCGACCGTTTCGAAGCTTCGAGCGCCGGGCTCGAGCCCGGGACGCTCAATCCGTTAGCCGTCGAGGCCATGGCCGACGCCGGCATCGACATCTCGGGCCACAAGACCAAGAGCGTCTTCGACATCTTTAGGAGCGGGGCCATTTTCGGCTACGTCGTCGCCGTCTGCGACGCCGAGGCCGCCCAGCGCTGTCCCATCTTCCCGGGCATCACCCGGACGCTCGTCTGGAGCTTCCCCGACCCGGCGACGTTCGACGGGCCGGGGGAAGCGCGCCTATTGAAGACGATCGCCCTGCGCGAGGCCATCAAGGCCAAGGTCGAGGAGTTCATCCGCCTGGTCGACCAGGGGAAGCTCGACGGCCTCGACGCCTCGAAAGATAAGGTATAGCGGCCGCCGCCGGCTAGTTTCTTTACATCAGCTGACCGATTTTTCGCTTCTGCCAAGGCCGGGCGGGTCCCGGGCCCCGGTTTCCCCCTGGAGCCGCCCCAATGGCGTTTCGTCGGACCTTCTGGCACGCGGCTTGCACTATAAAGGGCGTAAGGACAAGGGGATACGACATGAACAAAACCCTGGCACCGGCCTTCCTGCTGCTCTTAGCGACTCTCGCCCTGGCGCCCGCCGTCCCGGCGGCCGAGGACGCCTCCGTCGAGGCGGCTTTCGACCGTCTGCCGGCGGCCGAAAAGCACTATCAGACCGGACTGAAAGAGTTCACGGCCGGGCGGTACGACCAAGCCGTCGCCGCGTTCGAGAAATGCCTCGGCCAGATGCCGCGCCACGCCTACGCCGGGTACTACCTGGCCAACATCGCCTATATCCGCGGCGACCTCGCGGGCGCTCTGGCCCGCATGGAACGGGCCCTGCCCGACCTGGCCTTCATGGGCGAGCTCAACGAGTACGCCCTCAAGCGGAAAAGCCGGTCCTTGGAGTCCTACCAGCAGGCGCTGACCAGCCAGCGCGAGGCCACGACCTCCTGCCGGGAGTCGCGCGAGCTCGAGGCCCTCGACGACGAGATCCTGACCCGGGCGAGCAAGATGGAGTTGGAGGCCGGCAAGGAGCGGGCGGCGCGGGCCAAGCAGGAGGCCCACTACCGCTACTTCCTGGGCAACATCCTCTTCCAGCTCGAGCGGCCGGCCGACGCCGCCAAATACTACGCGGAGGCCATCGCCCTCGACCCGCGGCACGTCAACGCCTACAACAACGCGGCGGCCATCCATTACCTGGCGCGCGATCACGCCGGCGCCCTCGACCTCCTGGAGCGGGCCGAACGGGAGGGCCTGGGCGACAACATCAACCTCAAGCTCAAGCACCTCGTCTTCGAGGCCCTGGGCCGGCCGACGGCGGGCATCCTCGAGGAGGACCTGGCCGCGGGGCCGGAGGCGGATCTCGGCGTGAAGCGCTTCGCCCTGGCCTATAAATTCTCCCACCCGCTCCTGCCGCCCCTCTACGTCAACGCCTATGTCGTCTTCAGCCGCTCGACGAAACAGGCCGTCCTCGTCGACGCCGGCGTCGACGACCCCCGGATCGGGGCCTTCGTCGCGGCCAACGGCCTCGCGGTCAAGGCCGTCCTCGACACCCACAGCCACCCCGACCACACGGCGGCCAACGCCCGTTACGCCGCGCTCTTCGGGGCCCCCGTCGTCGCCCCCGCGCTCGATGCCAAGGACATGACGCCTCCGCCCGGCCGGACGGTCGCCGACGGGGAGACGCTCCGCTTCGAGGGCTTCGAGGTCCGGGTCATCGCCACCCCCGGCCACACCCCGGGCAGCGCCTCGTTCCTCGCGGGCGGCTACCTCTTCACCGGCGACACGCTGTTCAAGAACGACATCTGCCGCCTGCCGGAGGAGGCCCCGGGGAAGGCGGCCGAGACCCGGCGCCGCTTCGTCCGCATGCTCGGCGAGAAGCTCCTGACCCTCGACGACGCCGTCCTCGTCTGCCCCGGCCACGGGGCCGTCTCGACGATCGGCGAGGAGAAGCGGGCCAATCCTTTCTTCGCCAAGTAGCCGGACCGGCCGCGCCTGTCCTTGTCCGCGCCCTCCGTCGGGGCTATAATCCCGCCCGATGAAAGCGAGGGCGCTCATGACCAAGACCGGATGGCGGATAGCGGCCGCGGCGGTCCTCATCGTGGCCGGGTGCGTTGTCCTGGCCGGCTGCCGCGACGACGACGAAGGGGCGACGACAGGAGCCGGGGTCCTCGACGGCCTGGCCCGGCCGCAGCAGGGGAGGTCCATGCGGGCCACCTCGACCATGCGGGTGGGCGAGCTGCGGCGCGGCCCCGACGGGGACCGCGATGCGGGCGAGCGCCGCTACGATCCGGCGGCCGAGCCGCGCGGCGACGCCGACGTCAAGAGCAACTGGGACAACTTCAACGTGCCGGCGGGCGCGACCCACGTCCTCATGGACGCCGAGGGCCCGGGCGCCATCACCCACATTTGGCTGACCTTCCTCGGGCCCGAGCCCCAGGGCTGGGCGGCCCAGGGCTCGGCCGGCCATCAGGAGCTCCTGCTCCGGATGTATTGGGACGGGGCCGACAAGCCCGCGGTCGAGGCCCCGGTCGGGGACTTCTTCGCCAACTGCTTCGGCGTCCGCAGCGAGGTCGTCAGCGAGCCGGTCGTCGTCGAGGGCGGCGACTCCTACAACTGCTTCTGGCGCATGCCTTTCCGCAAGTCGGCCCGGATCGAGATCGTCAACCAGAGCGACAAGCCTTTGAGCCTGCTCTACTACAACATCGACTGGATCAAACTCGACCGCCTGGCGGACGACACGCCGTACTTCCACGCCCAGTACCGCCAGGAATACCCGGCGGCGAACGGCCGCGACTACGTCCTGCTCGAGACCGAGGGCAAGGGCCACTTCGTCGGCGCCGTCCTCGGCGTGCGCATGCGCAGCCCGGCCTGGTTCGGCGAGGGCGACGAGAAGATCTTCATCGACGGCGAGGCCAGGCCCTCGATCTGGGGCACGGGCACGGAGGACTACTTCCTGGCGGCTTGGGGGCTGGAGCGGTCGCGGACGCCCTACTTCGGCGTGCCCTTCTTCGACTACCGGACGATCGGCGGCCACGTCAGCTCCTACCGCTGGCACCTCCACGACCCGGTCGTCTTCAACACGTCCATCAAAGTGACGCTCGAGCACATGGGCTGGATGTCCGAGGACGAGAATCCCGACTACAAGGCCACGAGCTGGAACGAGCGCGAGGACGATTACGCCAGCGTGGCCTTCTGGTACCAGACCGGTCCGTCGACGTTCGCGGCCCGGGCCCCGGGCGGGGCCGAGCGGCGGCTGCCGGACCTGGCCAGGATGAGCGTCCGGGCCTGGGACCCGGCCGCGCCGCGGCGGCACGGCGCGGGCGACGCGGTCCGGGACGTGGACGGGACGACGGGCCGGGACATCCTCTCTTATAAGCCCGGTCAGGTCCTCGGCGCCTGGATCGAGTTCCCGGTCGAGGTCGCGGTCAAGGAGCCGCTGCGGCTCGAGGTGGCCGGGATGACGGCGCCGGACGGCGGGCTCTTTCAGGCCTATCTCGACGGCGTCAAGATCGGCGAGCCGCTCGACTTCCACGGCCCGGCCGGGACGGCGGCCGTCTTTCCGCTCCTCGATTTCTGGCCCGAGCCGGGTCCGCACGTCCTGCGCCTCGCGGGGGTCGGCAAGAGCGCCGCGAGCGAGGGCTACGGCTGCGCCGTCGACGCGGTCCGGCTCCTCGAGCGGCGGCCCCGGGTCGCGGCCATGGCCCACGACCGCGACAAGGACTGGAAGAAAGACCCCAAGCTCTATTACTAGAGGATGGACCGATGGACGATCCGGCCCGCGCCAACCGGCCCCTGCGCGAGATCTTCGGCGAGGTCGCGGCGACCTACGAGAGGGTCAACCGCGTCCTGACGCTCGGCTTCGACCGGCGCTGGCGGCGCGCGGCGGCCCGGATCGCGGCGAGAGAGAGCGGCGGGCGCTGGCTCGACGTCTGCTCCGGGACGGGCGAGATGGCCGAGGGCCTGGCGAAGCGGGCGGACGAGGGGACCGCGATCACGGCCCTCGATTTCTCGCTGCCCATGCTGGCCCGGGCCCGCGGCAAAGCCATGGCCCGGCCGGTGGACTTCGTCCTCGGCGACGTCAAAAGCCTGCCGTTCCCGGGCGCCGCGTTCGATCTGGTCACGATCTCGTTCGCCACGCGCAACATCAACCTGTCGCGGCCGGTCCTCGTCGCCACCTTCGCCGAGTTCCACCGCGTCCTCAAGCCGGGCGGCCGCTTCGTCAACCTGGAGACGAGCCAGCCGCGCTGCGGCGTCGTCCGGCGGCTCTTCCACGCCTACGTGGCGCTCCTCGTCAAGCGGGTCGGGACGCGGCTCTCGGGCTCGCCGGCCGGCTACGCCTACCTCTCGACGACCATCCCCAAGTTCTACGGGGCGGAGGAGCTGGCCGCGATCCTGAAGGAGGCCGGCTTCGCGGACGTGTCGTTCCGTCGCCTCCTCTTCGGCGCCGCCGCCGTCCACGTCTCGCGTAAAGCGGGATAGCCGGGGACCGGGCCGGGCCCCCGGCCGGCGGGAACTCGTCGGGGCGTTACCGGCCTCTGTCCAACCGTCCGAGATCCAGCGAGATGTCCTCGACAACGGACAGCCCAGGCCGGTCTCCGCGGGTCACGGTGGGCGGAAGGGGACCGGAATACTCTTTCAATATTTTTATAAATGATACATAATAAATAACATAATAGCCACACGGCGTCTCCGTCCCGCCTTGGCACGGTTCTTGTATAACAGAGATGCGGAGCGACTAAACAGAAGGATGACACGGAGGACCGAGATGAAAAGAACGAGCCTGGCGATAGCCCTTCTGGCCCTGATCCTCGCGAGCGGGGTGGCCTGTTACCGCCCCTACGGGGCCCGCTTCTATCCCGACGTGCCCCGCTTCGCGCCGACGGCTCCGCCGTCGGTCGAACTGCTGCGGCGCGAGCCGCGCCGCGACCACATCGCCCTGGGCGAGGTCTGGATCCGGCCGAGCTACCGCATGGACCGCTTCTACGTCGAGAGCGTGCTCCGGGAGAAGGCCGCGGCCATGGGCGCCGACGCCCTGGTCATCGTCCGCGACCGCTTCTACCGCGAGGGGGTCGTCTACAGCTACTGGCACGGGCCTCGGCCGGTCTACGAGCGGCAGATCGTCGGCATCGCCATCCGCTACCGGAGATAGCCGGCTCGGACGGGGCCGGCGGCCGGTCAGGCCGGGGCCCCGAACACGGGGTGGCGGGCGGCCGCCAGATTGACGATGCGGCTGCCCATCTCACCGTAGGAATACCCCACTTCCGCCGCGGCGTAGGTCAGCGACGTCTCGGGATTGATGTCGGGGTTGGGGTTGACGTCGATGACGTAGAAGACGCCGTCGCGGAGGCGCAGGTCGATGCGGCCGTAATCGCGGCAGCCCGCGGCCCGGTAGGTGGCCAGGACGATGCGCTCGAGCTCGGCCCGGGCCGCGGCGTCGAGCGCGGCCGGGACGCGCATCTCGACCCCCTCGTAGATGCGGCTGCCGGGGACGTACTTGCCTTCGTAGGTGAAGAGCCGGTCGCGGATGTCCGTGAAGGCGCCGTAATCCATCTCGGCTGCCGGCAGGACCGTCACCGTGCCGTTGCCCCAGGCCGCGACGTGGAACTCGCGGCCGTCGATGAACTCCTCGACCAGGGCCGGCTGGCGGTGGACGTCGAGGATGTAGGCGACGCGGCGCTCGAGCTCGGCCGTGGAGGTGACGACCGACTCGGGCGTGATGCCGATGCTGCAGTGCTCGTGGGCCGTCTTGACGATGGCCGGAAAGATGGACCAGCCGCCGGCCCGCGGCGCGTCGAAGACGGCCCAGGGCGGAGTCGGCACCCTCAGGGCATCGAGGACGCGCTTGACCCGCGGCTTGTCGTGCGACAGGGCCAGCACCGTGGACGAGGAGCCTGTGAAGGCGAAACCCTGACGCTCCAGGACCGCGGCCGCTTCCGGTTCGCTGTGGCGGCGTCCGGGCAGCTCCTCGATCCAGTTGAAGACGACGTGGTCGAGCGGATCGTAGGCGGCCAGGCGCGCGGCCAGCGCGGCGTCCTCGACGGCGACCGGATCGACGCGGTGGCCGAGGCCGGCCAGGGCGTCGACGAGCGTCTGGACGTCGGCGCGCGCTTCCTTCGTCTCGTCCGCGGTCCACGACGGATCGACGTTGTGGAGGAGAAGGACCGGAAGATCGCGCCGGCGGCTTTCGAGCATGATCTGAACATAGATTAACACAAACGGCGCGCGCGGGCTCAAGAAAAAATCAGAAAAAAATTCAGCGCACGATCGATTTCCTTCGACCGCCTTGACAACCCGTGGGGCAAGGAGAGTATCTTTGACGTGGAGCTTCTCATGGACTGGGTGAAGGCCCGGAGATCGGTCCGGTGGTTGTTGGCGTTGACGGTCCTCTTGTCCGCGGCCTGCGGCGGCCTCCGGAACCACATGCACAAGATCCCGGTGACGTCGACGCCGCCGGGGGCCGCGATCACGGTCGACGGACGGCCGATGGGCCAGACGCCGGCCCTCATCTGGCTGACGCGAAAGGCCAAGGTCCATGTCGTCCGCGTGGAATACCCGGGATACGGGCCGGTCGAGATCCGCACGTCGCGGGAGCCGTCCGGGACCGCCTTCTTGGGGGACCTTGTCATGGGCTTCGTCTGCTCGCTCCCGCTCACGGCCTATCAGTCGCTTTCGGACCATCACGCGACGTTCGGGCTGAACGCATTGGGCTTCATCGGCCTGTTCGTGCTGCTCGACGCCGCTCAGGGGGGCATCTACGACCTGTGGCCGAAAGAGCTCACCGTGACGCTGCGGAAGTCGGCCGGGGGTGAGGACCGGGGCGACGGCGTCCGGACGGTCGTCCTCGCGCCCGAAGCGATGCGGGAGCTCGTCTGGATACGGGTCCAGCTCGGTCCCGGGGGAGACCGGTAAGGGTCCCGTCGAGCGATGGGGCGGGGCCCGTCGCGGGGATGGCCGGCGCGCCCGGCTGTGCTATACTCCGGGCATGAAACCGCTCAAGAACACCGTCGTCCTCCTGTTCTTCTTGGCCGTGATCCTGGCCGCCCCGTTCGCCGCCCGCGCCGAGAGCAAGGGCGTCGAGCACGGCAAGCGCTACGACCGGCTGGTCATCCGGAACGTCGTGCTCATCGATGGCAAGGGTACGCCGGCGCGAGGGCCGGTCGACGTCGTCGTCGAGGGCAACAGGATCGCCGCGGTCATGGGCGCCATCAGGCGTCTGGACGCTTACGCTAAAGAGGCCCACGTTCTCGACGGAACGGGCATGTATCTTCTGCCCGGGCTCATCGACAGCCACATCCATCTCCACGACGAGCGGGCCGGCCAGCCGCAGCCGTTCGAGTACGAGCACAAGATCTATCTCTCGTGCGGCGTCACCACGGTCCGGGACGTCGGCACCGACCCGAAAAAGGCCCTGGCCGAGCGCCGCAAGAGCCAGGAGGGATCGATCGTCGCCCCGAGGATCTACGTGTACATGGTCGCCGGCGGGCGGACGCCGGAGGAGGCCCGCAAGAGCGTGCGGGCCATCAAGGAACAGGGCGCCGACGGGGTCAAGCTCTTCGGCATGGACCGCGACATCATGGCGGCGGTCACCGACGAGGCGACGAAGCTCGGGCTCAAAGTGGCCCATCACATCGGCGTCGAGGAGATCGACGCCCGCGACGCGGCCGAGTTCGGCGTGGACACGATCGAGCACTGGTACGGCATCCCCGACGCCGCGCTCAAAGGCTCCCAGAACTTCCCGCCGTCCTACAACTACAACAACGAGAGCGACCGGTTCCGCTGGGCCGGGCGCCTGTGGCGGGAGGCCGACCCCGACAAGCTCGAGGACGTCCTCGAGGAGATGGTCGAGAAGGGCGTCGGCTGGATCCCGACCTTCAGCACCTACGAGGCTTGCCGCGACATGACCCGGGCCCGCAACCTGCCCTGGTTCAAGGAGTACCTGCATCCGGCGCTGGAGGCTTACTTCGCGCCGAGCCCGGAGCGGCACGGGGCCTTCTCATGGGGCTGGTCGACCGAGGACGAGATCGCCTGGAAGGAGAACTACCGCATCTGGATGAAGGCCGTGCGCGACTTCGCCGACATGGGCGGCGTGGTGGGCGCGGGCGACGACGCGGGATTCATCTACACCCTGTACGGCTTTACCTACCTCAGCGAGCTCGAGCTGCTGCAGGAGGCGGGCTTCCATCCGATCGACGTCATCCAGTGCGCCACGGGCAACAACGCCGAGCTCATGGGACTCGATAACGAGCTGGGACGGGTCCGGGCCGGGTACCTGGCCGATCTCATCCTCATCGACGAGAACCCGCTGGCCAACCTCAAATATCTCTACCCGACGGGCGTCCTCGACATCGAGGACGGCAAGGCGGTCACGCGCGGCGGCATCAAGTGGACGATCAAGGACGGCATCGTCTACGAGACGCCGCGGCTCATGCGCGAGGTCCGCGAGATGGTCGCCAACGCCCGTTAAATGGGGCCGTTTCTATTTATTTTTTTCATCTTCGCTGCAAGATGAAAATAAGATGAAAAAATAAAATAGAAACGGCCCCTTTTTAGACGGTTAGCTGCTCGACGGCGAGCTTGTC
>CAZFZU010000023.1:0-39650 GCA_964523615.1 uncultured Eubacteriales bacterium
GCGCGTCGCCGCCAAGTACAAAGGCGTCAAAAAGATCGTCGGCTGAAGGCCGCGTCGAACAGTTCCCAAGGGGGACATGGACCATGGGTACATGTCCCCCTTTTCTATCTTTGAGCTAAATTACCTCCAGCCCTACGTTCCCGAATCAACTCTCTCGATGCCGATCATTCACCCCCAGCCAAGGATCCCGGAGATGGCTCGTGCCGGTGCCATGACCGCCCTGAGGACCCCGTGAGGGAGGCGACGGCAGGGAGCGGAGTCCCCGTAGCGACTCGGAGGGCCGGGAAGGCTATCTCAACGACTCGTGGTGGTTCCTCTGGTGAGCGGTTTCTCGCCGACGCCCGTCGACGAAGGCCTGTAAAATCTCCAGAGATCGTTCAACATTCCGCCGATGGCGAAGGACGTCAGCCCGTTGCCCCCGAAAAGCCAGATGTCGCCATGGAGGTCGACCCAGGACACAGCCTCTTCTCTCGCGCCGGGAGTATTCCCGGCCTCGGCCACGCCCCTGGTCCCGTAAAAACCGCCCTGATTCGCCCGATCGCTCCCGGTGACCCAGGTCCACTGCAGGGTCGCGATGTCGAAAACCCAGAGATCGTTGAGCATCCCGTCGCCGGGGATCAGCGAATCGAGCCCCATTCCGCCAAAGAGCCACAGCCGGTCTGTGCCGTCGCTCCAGGATACGGCCCGGTACCGTCCTCCGGGCGCATTCGCGGGATCGGGGATGCGCCGGATCCCGTATGTCCCCAACTGGTCCCGAATATCGCTGCCGGCCATCCAGATCCATTGCCGGGAAACGGGATCGTACCTCCAGAGGTCATTGAGGCGGCCGCTGTTCGCCGCCGAGATCCGGCCGGTGCCGCCGAAAAGCCAGAGGCGATCCTGCGAATCCGTCCACGACACAGCGCCGGTCCTCCCGCCCGGGACGTTGGCCGGATCGGCCACACCCTTGACGCCGTAAGAGCCGGGTGGGGATTCCCTATCGCTGCCGGATTCCCAGGTCCAAAGGCGGCTCGTCAGATCGTATCTCCAAAGGTCGTTCAGCCAGCCCGGTTGATGGGCCGCATACCCCTCACCTCCGAAAAGCCACAGGCCACCGGCCGCATCCGTCCACGAGACGGCTCCGTGCCTGGCCCCGGGCATGTTGGCCGGATCGGGGTCCCCCTGCGTCCCGTAGAAGCCGGGACAATTGAGCCCGACATTGCCGGAAACCCAGGTCCAATCGTTGGTCGCGATGTCATAGCGCCACAGGTCGCTCAGATCGCCCGCGGTGTCGCGCATGATCCCGTATCCGTGTCCGCCGTAAAGCCAGAGATCCCCCCCGGGTCCCGTCCAGGTCATGGCATCGGTGCGGGCCCCGGGGACGTTCGACGGATCGGGGACGCCCATCGTGCCGTACGAACTGGGCTGGTTGACCCGGTCGTTCCCGGCGAGCCAGGTCCACTCCCGGGTCACAGGGTCGTACATCCAGAGGTCGTTGTAATATCCCTGATTGGGCGGCGTATCCGACGCTCCTCCGAACAGCCAGAGCCGGCCCGAGAGGTCGGTCCAGGACGCCGCGCCTTCCCTCGACCCCGGGACGTTGAACGGACCGGCGACGCCCTTTTCGCCGCGGACGCTCCCCTCGTTAGCCACGTTGCTGCCGGATACCCAGGCCCAAGCGTCGCTGACGGCTTCGAGGATCCTGACCGTCGCGCTGGCCGACTTGGACGGGTCGGCGACGGAGGTGGCCGTGACCGTCACGAGCGGCGGGGCGGGGAGACCCGCCGGCGCGGTGTAGAGTCCGGCGTCGCTGATCGTCCCGCACGTGGCCCCCGCGCAGCCCTCGCCGGACAGGCTCCACGTCAGACCGCGGTCCGTGGCGTGCTCGACCTCGGCCCTGAACAGGACCGATTCGCCGGCGTAAACATCGGTCTCCTCAGGTCCCAGCGTAACGGCGACGGGCGGGTCCAGGATGGTGACCGTCGCGCTAGCCGACTTGGACGGATCGGCGACGGAGGTGGCCGTGACCGTCACGACGGCCGGGCCGGGCACCGTCTCCGGCGCGGAATAGAGGCCGGTGTCGCTGAGCGTCCCGCACGCGGCGCCGTCGCAGCCGGCGCCGTCCAGGCTCCAGACGACGCCGTCGTTCGGGGCGTTGTGGACCTTGGCCCTAAATTGGGCGGACTCCGTTCGGTCGACGCTGACGACGGCGGGGGCCACGGTCACGCGAACGCCGGCCGGCGGAAGCGTCGTAGGTTCCAGGCTGTGGAATCTCCAGAGATCGTTGAGGTTCCCCTCTCTCCCGGTCCTGTCGAATCCATAACCGCCGAACAGCCACAGTTCGCCTGAGGCGGTCTTCCAGGCCGCCCCCCCGAATCGGCTCCCGGGATAGTAGAGGATATCCGCGTCGCCCTTCGATCCGTAGACGCCGGGCACATCGGGCACCGAGGCGCCGGCGAGACAAGTCCACTCGAGCGTGTCCGGGTTGAACCGCCACAGGTCGTTCAGATGACCGCTCGCCGAGGCCGCGTAACCGTATCCCCCGAAGACCAGGAGCTCGCCGTCGTCGCCAGGCCAGCACAAGGCGTTCCGTCTCGCACCGGGCACGTTGGAGGCCGAAGCAACGCCCATGGTCCCATAACTTCCGGCCTGGTTCCCGGCGTCGCTGCCCGAAATCCAGGTCCATTCGAGGCTCGTCGTGTCGAATTTCCACAGGGCGTTCTGGAGGCCGCCCAACTTCTGGCCACCGAAGAGCCAAAGGTTGTCGTCGGCGTCCGTCCAGGTCGCTGCGTCGACGATCCCCCCGGGGCTGTTCGACAGCCCGGGCTGGCCCATCGTCCCGAAGAAGCCCGGGCGGCCCGAAACGTTGTCGCCCGCGACCCAGGTCCATTCGAGGGTCCTCGGATCGAACTTCCATAGGTCGGTGAGCGGCCCCGAGCGCTCTGCGAACGCGTCCCAGCCGGTGCCGCCGTATAGCCACAGCTTGCCGCTGGAGTCGATCCACGCGGCGGCCTTTTGCCTCGCGCCGGGCACGTTGGCGGAAGCGGCGACGCCCTTGGTCCCGTAGACCCCGGGACGGAAGGCGATCTCATCGCCGGACACCCACGTCCATTGGCCGGTCGAGGTGTCGAACCGCCAGAGATCGTTGATGTGTCCCCAATTGCCCGTGGCATCGGCGCCTCGTCCACCGAAGAGCCAGAGCCCGTCGTGGTCATCGGACCAGGACGCGGCCCATTCCCGCGCTCCCGGGGTGTTCGACGGCGAGGCGACGCCCTTGGTCCCGTAGACCCCGGAGTGGCTGATGGTCTCTTCGCCCGAAACCCAGGTCCAGGTCTTCGTCCCGGGGTCGTATTTCCACAGATCGTTCTGGGACCCTTGCAGGGGCCGGGGAGTTCCGATCGAATCGCCGCCGAAGAGCCAGAAGACTCCATGGGAATCGACCCAGGAGGTGACGTAGTATTTTCCGGGCGGCCTATTAGCCGGGTCCGCCTGGCCCTTGATCCCGAAGACACCAGGCTGACCTGCGATGTCGGTGCCGGACATCCAGGTCCAGCCGTCGATGCTCGCGGGCGGAGGCGGAGGCGGTGGCCCGGCATTTTCCTGAGTTCCGCAGGAGAACCACGGCACCAAGGACAGCAGCATCGACAGGACCGGGAGAAGCGGACGCATCGACCGCGCGAGAGAAGCCTTGGCCATGGAGAACCGGGGGTTCCTTGTCCCTTTCGAGTTCATGGACGAGTTTAGTCGGGTTTTCCTCTCGGTGTCAAGCCGGCAGGCGCGAGCGGGCGGCGGCTAATGGAGGATAGGGGGGTCGTTCTCGGGCTCCGGGGCCTTGATGTTCAGCGCCTCGACTTCTATTTCACGACCAGCTGGGTGAAGGGGAAGACGTAGGCCTGGAGGAGGACGAAGAGCCCCATCAGGGCGGCCAGGGCCACGCTATGGACGAAGACATAGCGCAGGATCTCCCCCTCGTGGCCGTACCAGCGCGTGGCCGTCGAGGCCACGACGATGGACTGGGCGTCGATCATCTTGCCCATGACCCCGCCGGCGCTGTTGGCCGAGGCCATGAGCACGGGGCTCAGGCCGAGCTGCTCGGCCGAGATCCGCTGTAAGCTGCCGAAGAGGACGTTGGACGACGTGTCCGACCCCGTCAGGGCGACGCCCAGCCAGCCGAGCAGGGTCCCGAAGAACGGGTAGAGGACGCCCGTTCGGGCGAAGGCCAGCCCCAGCGTCGCGTCGAGTCCCGAATAGCGGGTGACATACCCCAGCGACAGCATCGCCGCCACGGTCAGCAGGGAGAACCGGACCCGTTTGAGCGTCCGGCCGTAGGCCTTGGCGAGCTGGGCCGGCGAAAAGCCCATGAGCAGGCCCGAGACGACGGCGGCGGCGAAGATGCCGGTGCCGGTGAAAGACAGCCCGCTGAGAACGAACACCGCCGGTTCGGCCGCCCGGATGGTCACGACCGGGGGGACCCGGAAGACGAGCCGGTCCAGCCCGGCGACGGGGAAACGGGCGGCCCAGAGCCCGTCGAGGAAGGCCTTTACCTGGGGGATGCCCCAGAGGAAGACGAAGGCGCTCAGGACAAGCCAGGGCATCCAGGCCCGGACGATGTCGCCGGTCGGCAGGCGGTGATCGGGGACACGTACCAAGGGTACATGTCCCCGATCGTGTCCCTCCGCCGGGGGCCCGGGCGTCCCGCGAGCCGCGTCGGTCCCTTCGTTATCGAGGACCGTCCGCGGCTTCCATCTCAACAGGAACAAGACCAGGGCGGCCATCGAGACGACGGCCGCGCCGACCCCCGCGAGCCAGGGGCCGTGCAGGTTCGAGATGAGGAACTGCGGCACGGCGAACGACACTCCGGCGACGAGCAGGGCCGGCCAGACCTCCCTCATCTTCTTGAACCCGCAGTAGGCCGCGACCAGCCAGAAGGGGATGAGCACGGAGAAGAACGGCAGCTGGCGGCCGACCATGGCCCCGAGGTCCCGGACGTCCAATCCGGTCACGCCGGCCAGGGCGACGATGGGCGTGCCCAGGGCGCCGAAGGCCACCGGGGCTGTGTTGGCGACGAGCGACAGGCCCGACGCGGCCAGGGGCTCGAAGCCCAGGCCGATGAGGATGGCCGCCGTCACCGCGACCGGCGTGCCGAAGCCGGCCGCGCCCTCGAAGAAGGCCCCGAACGAGAAGGCGATGAGCAGGAGCTGGAGGCGGCGGTCCCGGGTGACGCCGGTCAGGCTGTCGCGCATGACCGCGAACGAGCCCTTGGCCACGGTCAGGTCGTAGAGGAAGATGACGTTGAGGATGATCCAACCGATGGGGAAGAGGCCGTAGGCGGCGCCGAGGCCGGCCGTGCGCGCGGCCATCCCGGCCGGCATGCCGAAGACGAGGACGGCGACCCCGGCGGCCGCGCCGAGGCCGAGGAGGGCCGCGACGTGGGCCCGCAGGCGCAGGACGGCCAGGCCGCCGAGGAGCAGGACGATGGGCAGGGCGGCCGCGGCCGTCGACAGCCAGGCCGCGCCGAGGGGATCGTAGACCTGGTCCCAGCCCATCGTCAGAGCCTCCCGTCCGTCTCCTTGTGGAGGCGCTCGAAGAAGGCGGCCATGAAGCGGTGCCGCCCGGCCGCCAGGCGCCGGCCTTCGCGGGTCGTCATGCGGTCCTTGACCCGGCGGAGCTTGACCAGGTACTCGCGGTAGGCCGTGTCCTCGCGCGTGTAGGGCTTGGTCCGTTCGACGACGATGTCCTTGTCGTGGAGCCGGGCCCCGACCTCGCCGGCGAACAGGAAGGCCCGGCCGATGCCCACGGCCCCGATCGAGTCGAGCTTGTCGGCGTCGAACAGGACCCGGGCCTCGAGCGAGCGCGGCGCGCCGCCGCGGCGGAAGCGGTGGGTCCGGATGCAGGGGACGACGGCCCGGACCGTGGCCGGGTCGCAGCCGCAGCGCTCGAGGATGTCCTTGGCCAGGCGGGCGCCGCTCTCGGCGTGGCAGACGCGGCCGCGCGAGCGGTCCTCCTCGCCCCGGCCGATGTCGTGGAGCAGGGCGGCCAGCTCGAGGACGCCCAGATCGGCCTTCTCCTTGCGGCCGATGCGTAGGCAGAGCCGGAGGACGCGCTCCGTGTGGTCCCCGTCGTGGCTGCCGCGGGCGCCGCGGAAGAAGGCCGCGGCCTCCTTCCGGACGCGGGCGACGAGCGCGGCGGGGACGGCGGGGCTCATGGGTCGATGGCGTGGACGACCAGGCCGTCCTTGAGCTTGGGCTCGAACCAGGTCGACTTGGGGGGCATGATCTTGCCGGCGTCGGCGACGGCGAAGAGCTGCTCGATCGTCGTGGGGAAGAGGGAGAAGGCGACGCGGAAGCCGCCGGCCAGCTTCTTCTCGAGCCCGTCCGTGCCGCGGATGCCGCCGACGAAGTCGATGCGCTTGTCCGTCCGGGGGTCGGCGATGCCGAGCACGGGGGCCAGGAGGTTGCGCTGGAGGATGGACACGTCGAGCGACGCGATGGGATCGGCCGGGTCGAAGGCGCCGGGCTTGGTCTCCAGGGCGTACCAGACGCCGTCGAGGAGCATGGCGAAGTCCCGGCTGCGGGCCGGGACCTTGGGCCCGCCGGGCCGGACGACGAACGACTCGCCGACCTTGGCCAGGAAGGCCGCCGGCTCGAGGCCGTTGAGGTCCCGGACGACGCGGTTGTAGGCCAGGATCTTCATCTGGCTGTGGGGGAAGACGACGGCCAGGAAGAAGTTGTCCTCCTCGTCGCCCGTCCGTCCGGGCCGCTCGGCGTCGCGCTTGACCTTGATCCGGGTCGCGGCCGCGGAGCGGTGGTGGCCGTCGGCGACGTAGAGCGCGGGCAGGGCCGCGAAGGCGTCCCGGACGCGGGCCACGAGCCCCGGTTCGTCGACGACGGTCAGGATGTGGCGGACGCCGTCGTAGGTCGTGATGTCGACCTCGGGCGCCCGGCCCGTGGCCTCGGCGACGAGGGCGTCGACGGTGTCCGAGCGCCGGTAGGTCAGGAAAACGGGGCCGGTCTGGGCGCCCAGCGTCTCGATGTGGCGCATCCGGTCGTTCTCCTTGTCGACCCGGGTCAGCTCGTGCTTCTTGATGACGTCGTCGAGGTAGTCCCGGCAGGAGGCGGCGGCGACCAGGCCGACCTGGACGTGCTCGCCCCAGACCTGCTTGTAGACGTAGAAGTTGCGGGTCGGGTCGGGCGCGATGACGCCCTCCCGCAGGAAGCGGTCGTAGTTCTCCTTGCCCTTGGCGTAGACGGCGTCGGCGTACAGGTCGGTCCCGGGCGGCAGGTCGATCTCGGGCTTGCCGACGTGCAGGAACGAGTAGGGGTTCCCGGCCGCCAGGTCCCGGGCCTCCTCGGACGACAGGACGTCGTAGGGAGGGGCGGCGACGAGGGGGGCGAGGTCGCGGCGGGGCCGGACGCCGCGGAAGGGTTCGATGCGGGCCATGACATCCTCCGGAAAAGCGTTGGCAAAGGGAGCATTATAGCACAGCGGGCGGCCCGCCGGAGAAGGCTCAGCCGCGGGCGGCGTTGCGCCCGGCGGCCTTGGCCTGGTACATGGCCCGGTCGGCCCGGCTGATGAGGCCTTCGAGGTCCTCGTCCCCGTCGCGGGCCAGCTCGGCCACGCCCAGGCTGATGGTCAGCGTCAGCGTGCCGCCGGCCGTCACGACGGTCATGTGGGAGATCTCCTGGCGCAGGCGCTCGGCCATGGCCAGGGCCTCGTCGCGCCCGGCCTCGGGCATGAGGACGATGAACTCCTCGCCTCCGTAGCGGCAGACGATGTCCGTCGCCCGGGTCGTCCGGGTGACGAGCTCGGCCATGACCCTGAGGACGTGGTCGCCGATGAGATGGCCGTACTTATCGTTGACGTCCTTGAAGTGGTCGATGTCGAAGAAGATGAGGGCCAAGGGACGCTGGTAGCGCCGGGCCCGGCCGACCTCCTTCTCGCCCATCTTGAGGAAGGCCCGCCGGTTGTAGTGGCCGGTCAGCTCGTCGGTCACGGCCTGCTTCTCGAAAAGCTCGACGCGCCGGGCGTTGTCGAGGGCGATGGCCACCTGGCTGGCGAAGAGCTCGGCGACCCGGGCGTCCTGCTCGGCGAAGCGCCGCTCGCCGCGGTTGTAGAGGGCGATGAGCCCGATGGCCCGGTCGCCGAAGACGACGGGGACGCCGAGGAAAGAGCGCAGGTCGAGGTCCGGGCGCAGGGGCAGCAGGATGTCCTCGGGCTCGGCGATGGCCCCGATGAGGGGCCGCATGCGCTGGACGGCCTTCTGGCAGAGCCGCGCGCCGGCCAGGGGGTAGGACTCGCCGATGAGGTCGAGAGAATCCTTGGGGCGGAGCAGGCCGGCCAGCTTCAGCTCCGGGCCCTCGACCGTCAGGAAAGCGCCGATGTCGTAGGCGATGACGCGCTTCAAGAGCTCGAGGATGAGGGAGGAGATCTGCCGGAAGTCGAGCTTCGAGCTCAGGGTCAGGCCCGCCTCCCGGAGCGTGTCGGCGACCCGGCGGGCCTCGACGGCCTCGGCCTCGGCGCGCTTGACCCGGGTGATATCGTAGACGACGGCCACCCAGCCGGTGACGAACGAGCCGTGCCCGAGGAGGGGGGACAGCCGGAGGTCGAAGACCCGGGTCCGGCCGTTCTCCTCCAGGACGACCTCGCGCTCGGAGGGGGACGGCTGCTCGAGCCCGGCCCGCATCGCCGGCCAGCCGGCGAAGAGCTCGGTGGCCGGCCGGCCCAAGATCTTCGGTTCGGGCAGGTCCTCGGCCGGGCCGCCGGCCTCGGCGATGAGGCGCCGGGCGGCCGGGTTGGTGGCGGCGAGGCGGCCCTTTTCGTCGAGGATGATCAAGGACTCGCCCATGCTGTCGATGACCCGCTCGCGGGCCACCGGCAGGATGTCCACGAGCTGGAGCCGGAACATGGCCCAGAGAAGGAAGAACCCGGCCACGGCGAAGCCGACGGGCGTGAAATCGTAGCCGTGCTCCGCCCCGGCCAGGCCCGACAAGTAGACGGCGTTGCCCACCCAGGGCAGGGGGAAGGCTACGAGCAGGGTCAAGGCCTGCCGGCGGTGGATGCCCTTGAAGCGGAAGAAGGCCAGGACGAGGAAGATCGTCGTGGCGGCGAGGAGGAGGTACGAGTAGCCGGCATGGACCCAGAAGAACGCGCCGTGCTCGTAGACGAGGAGCTGGTCCCGGATCCCCTCGGCCGCCCGATGGCCCGACCAGATGAGATGGTGCCGCTCGTTGGTGGCCGCCAGGACCACGGTCGCCAGCGGGACGACCCAGAGAGCGGCCGTCCGGAGCGCCCCGATGGCCTCGCCGGAGCGGAGGAAGCGGAGGGCGAAGAGGAACATCAGGACGGGAACGGACGCGATGCCGAGATATTCGATCTTGGATAGCAGGACCTTGGTCGCTTCCGCCGGGACGGCGGCTTCGAAGGCCGCGGCCAGGGACCAGACGAAGACGGCCGCCATGAGCAGGGCCAGCCGCCGGCCGACCGAGGTCACGGCCCGCTTCCAAGCGATGGCCGCCACGACGCCGGCGACGAAGGCCCCGGCGAAGAGGCTGAGGGCGTAGTATCCGACCTGCAGGCCCATGGCCCCTCCTAGGCGGCGCTCTCCCTCTCGTGCTCGGGCACGAAGGTGCCGGCGATCTCGAGAAAGTTCTCGACGACCTCCGGGTCGAACTGGGTCCCCGAGCAGCCGATGATCTCCCTGACCGCGTACCGGTGGGAGGCGGGCTTGCGGTAGGGCCGTTCCGAGGTGATGGAGTCGTAGGTGTCGGCGATGGCCATGATGCGGGCGCCGAGGGGGATCTCCCGGCCCTTGAGCCGGTCGGGGTAGCCCGTGCCGTCGTACCGCTCGTGGTGGGCCCGGACGACCCGGGCGATCTCCTTGAGCTCGACGACCGGGCTGAGGATGGCCTCGCCCCGGACGGGGTGCTCCTTGATGAGCTCGAACTCCTGCTTGGTCAGCTTGCCCGGCTTGTTGAGGATGCTCTCGGGCACGGCGATCTTGCCGACGTCGTGGAGGAGGGCGGCCAACTCGAGGTCGCCGAGCTCCTTCTCGCTGAAGCCCATCTTGGCGGCGATCTTCATCGAGAACTCCGTCACCCGGGTCGAGTGGTGGCGCGTGTACTCGTCCTTGGCGTCGATGGCCGAGGCCAGCGACTTGACCGTCGACAGGAACAGCGACCGCTGCTGGTCGACCAGGTCCGAGGTCCGCCGCCGCAGGTTCGTGTTGACCAGGGCCAGCTCGGCCTCCATCTGGCGCAGGCGCAGCTGGGCCCGGATGCGGGCCTTGAGCTCGGTCGAGTCGAAGGGCTTGGTGATGTAGTCGTCGGCGCCAGCCTTGATGCCCTCGTCCAGCATCTCGGCCCCGGTCCGGGCCGTGACCAGGATGATGGGGGTGTGCTTGAGGGCTTCGTCGTTCTTGACCAGGCGCGAGAAGGCGTGGCCGTCCATGCCCGGCATCATGACGTCGCAGAGGACGAGGTCGGGGCTCTTGGCCCGGAGGTAGGCCAGGCCCTGCTCGGCCGAGGTCACCAGCTCGAGGTCGAACTCGTCGGCCAGGAGCATCTTCATGAGCTTGAGGACCTCGGGATTGTCGTCGATGCACAGGATGAGGGCGTCGTGGACCTTGGCCTCGTCGACGCGGCCGCCGGTGATGTCGACCTTCTCCAGGTCGACGAGCTGGAGGCGGCGGTAGTCCGTGACGATGTCCTGGACCCGGGGCTCCTCCGTGTCGGTCGTCCGCCGACGGAGGCCGATGGGCAGGTCCTCGGACCGCCGGTCGAGGACCTCCTCGTCGAAATGCTCCTCGCCCTTGCGCATCTCGACGATGAACCGGGAGCCCTTGCCGAGCTCGCTCTCGGCCCGGATGGAGCCCTTGTGGACGTTGACGATCTCCCGGGCCAGGGCCAGGCCGATGCCCGTGCCCTCCTGGGCCCGGGACTTGGAGCCGTCGACCTGGGAGAAGCGGTTGAAGATGTCCTCCAGCATGTTGTCCGGGATGCCGATGCCGGTGTCCTCGACGGTCAATGTGATCGTGTGGTCCCGGTCCTCGATGTAGAGCGTGACCTTGCCGCCCTTGGGGGTGAACTTGAGGGCGTTGGACAGCAGGTTGAAGACGACCTTCTCGAACTGGTCGGGGTCGATGGTCAGGTCGACCGGGTGGGGCGGGTGCTGGAAGTAGAGCCGGAGCTGCTTCTGGTCGGCCAGGGGCTTGACCGAGGCCAGCAGGGGCGGCACGAACTCGACCAGGTTGACCGGCCGGACCTTGAGGCGCATCCGGCCTTCCTCGAGCTTGTTGAGGTCGAGCAGGTTGTTGATGAGCTTGAGGAGCTTGTAGCCGTTGCGCTGCATGGTGGCCAGGGTGTCCTGGAGGGACGGCGAGAGCTTGCCCATGCGGCCCTCGAGCAGGGATTTCATGGGCGCCAGCATGAGCGTCAGCGGCGTCCGCAGCTCGTGGTTGACGTTGGCGAAGAACTGCGTCTTGAGCTCGTCGAGGCTCTTGAGCTTCTCGTTGGACTCCTTGAGCTGGGCCGTGGTCTCCTCGAGCTGGAGGCGGCTGCGGAGCTCGCGGCGCCGGATGCTCTCCATGTAGGACGAGCCGATGGCCCCGACGACGATGATCGACGACAGGAAGGTCAGGTTGTTGATGATGAAGCGCCAGACCTGGATCTCCGTGCCGCCCATGGCCTTGAGCATCTCGGCGATGCCCTGGGCCTTGGGGCCGAAGAAGTAGCGCAGGACGCTGGGCACGGCGTACATGAGCCAGACCGAGACGTAGAGGTAGATCGTGTAGCGGAAGGCCAGGGGGATGAGCACGATCATGCCCATGACGATGATGTTCAAGCCCTGGTAATAGCTGGTCAGGAACCCGCCCAGGAAGAAGATCATGATGGCGATGCCGGCGGCGTCGACGAGGGCCAGGACGAGGGCCAGGTTCATGACGCCGTGGCTGGTCTTGATGCGGTTCAGGATGAGCAGGATGGCCCCGACGGCGGCCATGACCGTCAGCCGGAGGAGGAGGAAGGGCAGGAAGTACTTGGGCGCGTAGACCGCGTCCAGCCCGATAAAGCCGGCGTAGAGGGCCAGGCTGAGGAAGGCGGCCATCCGGGTCCGGCCCCGCAGGTCGTACTCCTGGTTCAGGCGGTCCTCGAACTGCGGGTCATATTTTTCCATTCGTGTCCCTCGCTTTGGCGACGTAGACGTAGCCCTGGGGCGGCGTGCCGTAGGACGGCTGGAAGCGGAGGATGTCCCAGCCCGTCTCCTCGAGCAGGCCCTCGAGCTTCTCGGGGTCGAAGAAGTCGAACGTCCCGGCCTCCTCGAGGTCGACGAGCTCCTGGGCGTCGTTGAGGAAGACGCGCAGGGACTCGATGAGCAGGGCCTTCGGCCGCTCCGGCGGCAGGGCTTCCTCGGGCGTGGCCTCGATCTTCTCGAGCAGGCGGGTGAACGGCCCGGAGGCGTCCGTGTCGGGCCGCATGCTCGACAGGACGAGGAGGCCGCCCGGCATGATGATCCGGCGGACCTCCTTGAGGGTCTCGAGGGGATCGAAGATGTAGGACAGGACCAGGCTCATGAGGACCTTGTTGTACCAGCCGGCCTTGACCGGCAGATGGAAGGTGCCGTCGATCGTGCCGGGCAGGATGAGGCGACGGTAGTCCGGCCGGCCCTCGGCCAGGCCGCGGACGAAGCGGGCGGCCCGGTTGAAGTCGGTGATGATGCGGTACTCCTGGAGGTCGAAGCGGGTCTTGAGCCAATCGTCGTGGGCCGGGGTGATGCGCTCGCCGCGCAGGATGCGGTGGAGCCGCGGCGAGTAGTCCTCCCGGACCTTGATGGCGCTCTCGAGGGTCAGGTTCTCGACCCGCTCGGCCATCTCCTCGAACGTGCCGACCTCGCCGTCGAGGAACCGCCGCACGGCCAGGTACCGGCTCATCTCGAGGTCCAGGGCCAGGAGGTCGAACCGGCCCGTCTCGCGCAGGACCGGGAAGCGGGAGGTCAGCTTGCGGGCCGCCCTCTTCATGGCCTCGGGGATGAGGTCGGCCACGGTGATCTGCGACGGCAGCTCGCCGCCGGCCGCGAGGAGGTGCTCGACGAAGTTGCCGGTGCCGCCGCCGAGGTCGAGGAGCCGGTCCCCGGGCCTGAGCTCGAGGGCCCGGAGCTGGTCGCGCATGAGCTGCTGGTAGTCGTCCGACAGGGCCATGACGTCGAAGCCGAGGAGCTTGTCGTCCCCGATGAGGTAGCGCTGCCAGTAGCCGGTCCGGTTCTTGAGGTTGCGCGGCGGCAGGCGGTCCTTCTCGGCCCGGCGCATGACCTCCATGTCCTTGCGGCCGGGCATGACCGGCTGGATGAGCCGCTTGTGGAGGAAGCGGTAGATGAGCGAGGTGATGGTCCCGAACAGCCGCAGGCCCTCCTTGGAGGTCCGGGCGTTGTGGCCGATGGGCACGGGGATGACCTCGCGGGGGGCGTCGGACTGGACGCTCATGACGTCGCGGATGAACTCGGACTTGACCCAGTTGTCGAACTGGCCGTAGATCCAGGTGATGGGCAGGTCGAGGTGGCGCATGTCCTCGCGGGCCTGCTCCAGGGTGGCCACGGCGTTGGCCACCCCGTCGGCGACGTAGGCGTCGACGTTGACGAGGTTGCCGAGGACCGGCATGACGCCGAGCTTGATGCCGAGCTGGTAGTGCTCGAGGAAGTCCAGGCCGCAGTTGACCCGGACCATGAGGTCGCGGAATTCCGGCGTGCCCATGCAGGCGATCCAGTAGTCGATCCGGCGGCGCTCCTTCTCGCTCCGCAGGACGATGCGGGCCTCGAGGGCCGAGAAGGAGAAGGTCAGCAGGACGACCGAGGAGGCCCGGACCTTGGGGTTGGTCTGGAGCCAGTCGAGGACGGTGACGATGTCCGAGGCCCCCTGGCTGAAGTTCGTGTTGAGCATCTCGTAGGGGGGCTCGTGGGCCTCGGGATCGTTGTGGCTCTCGCCCTTCTTGCGGATGCCGTCGTAGCGGATGACGGCCAGGGGCTGGCCCATGAGGCGGAAGTTCTCGCAGAGCGTCAGGGCCAGGCCGAACAGGACCTCCTTGGTCTTGCCGAAGGCCGGCGGGATGACGACGACCGGGACCGGCCGGTCGTCGAGCGGCAGGGAGGTGTTGAGGAGGCCGACGATCTCCTCGCCGCGGCGGTCCTCCAGGCGAACGACGTGCGGGGTCATCAGGCTCTGGCGGACGAAATCGGGCGTCGGGCCGGCCGTGGCCCGGCCCGGGACCTTGTCGGGGCGGGCGAAGTCCGGATCGGGGGGCTGGAACGAAGGGATGCTCTGGCGGCTGATGCCGAACTGGACGCCGTACTTCAGCCCGTGGCCCTCCCCGCCGCCGGTCCGGACGACGTGGCGGACCTCGCCGGTCTCCTCCCAGAGGCGTTTCTCGCCGTCGCAGACGGCCACCGCCTCGAGGGGCGTCCCCTTGAGAAGGACCGGGGCATCGGGCTCGGCCACGAAGCTCAGGCCGTTCGGGCTGATGTCCGTGACGCGGCCCCGGACGACGCGGTCGAACGGGGCCGGCAGGGGGATCTCGACCCGCAGGTCGCCGGCCGGGCTGATGCGCCGGTCGGCCCGCTTCTCCGAGTAGAACATGACCCGCGGGTAGAGGCAGACGAGCGACCGGCCGTCGGCCGCGATGCGGGCGATCATGGTCTCGAAGTTATAGGTCGCGTAGCCGACCTGGTAGGAGACGAACAGGAGGTCCGAGGTCTTGAACTTGACGTCGAGCTTCTCGCCCGCCAGGACGCACACCGACGGCGGGCGGATGTCGGCGAAGGCCAGGATCTCGGGATTGCCCGAGCGGGCCGGGACGGCCGCCACCTCGACCCTGCGGACGAAGGCCTCGCGCATGAGCGACTCGATCTTGACCGAGTCCGTGAACAGGACCATCTCGTCCGTGCGCAGGAAGGGGTAGCGGACCTTGAGCTCGGCCAGGTCGCGGATGGCGACGTAGTCCGACATGAACTGGAGGAGCGACAGCCGGTCGGCGTCGTCGAGCGACTCGAACTCGACGGCCACGCCGCCGTGGTCGCTGTCGCGCCGGACGACGCGGCCGTTCACGGTGTACTGCCTCCCGTCGGGCAGGGTGATGCTCAGGGGCACGGCGGCGCCCTCGGGGAAGCCCGAAAGGGTCTTGAGGAACATGCCGTTCTCGCTGAGGTTGACCAGTTTGGCCTCGCCGAGCGGCCCGGTCTCGATGCGGACGTCGCGCGAGCCGTCGATGGTGATGCGCATCGAGGAGCGCTTCTCGCGCGAGCGCTGGGCGATGAGGAAGCTGATCTTGCGCCTCAGGGCGGCCGGGTCGTCGGGCTTGGCCAGGCAGCAGTCGATGCGGCCGTAGCTGGCCAGGTCGATCGTCGCGCCGTTGCCGGGGCAGGCCGTCAGCAGGATCTTGATGATCGATTCGGAGTTCTTGAAGATCTCGTTGAGGAAGCGCAGCAGCTCCGTGCCCTTCATCCGGGGCAGATCGTCGTTGACGACCAGGACGTTGACCTCGGGCAGGGCCTTGATGAGGTGGATGGCCTCGACGCCGCTCGTCGTCGTGTGGACGGCGTAGATGTCCCTCAGGGCGCGCTGGAGCTTGTCGAGATAGGCCAGGTCGTCGTCGACGACCAGGACGACGGGCAGGCCGCCCGCCGCGGTCTTCTCGATCTGCTCTCTGGCCATGCTATGAGGTCTTCTCCGGGGACGGCCCGAACTCTTTTAGTCGGGCGGGGCGGGGTCTTGGCCTGAAAAATGGCCGAGTCGCGGCCAGACCACCCCACCAAGTTTTGTACGACTCCATGCGTCTCCACACAAAATCTAGTATATAAGTTGTTGCCTGTCAAGGATTTCTTGGCCTTAGTCCCCTGACGACGGCCTCCGCTGCTCGGGCGTAGAAGCCGATGTCGAGGCCCGAGCAGATCAGGGCATAGCCCTCGTCGAGGGCCTTGACGGACGCGGCCAGGTCGCCGCAGAACAGGCCGACGGGGACGCGCCGGGCGGCGCACGCCGCGGCCACCGCGGAGACGGCCTCGCGGACATCGGCGTCCTGGAGTCGCCCCGGCTTGCCCAGGCTGGCCGAAAGGTCGTAGGGGCCGATGAAGACGGCGTCGATGCCGGGGACGCCGAGGATCTCCCCGATGGCCCGGACGCCGTCGATGTGCTCGACCTGCGCGACCACGACCGTCCGGGCGTTGGCCGTCTCGACGTGCTCCTGGAAGCGGGTCCCGTAGCCGTTGGCCCGGCTGAAGCCGACGCTCCGGCCGCCTTCGGGGGGATATTTGGCCCAGTGGACGGCCCGGGCCGCTTCCGCGGCGCCGTTGACGTGGGGGACGATGATGCCGGCCGCGCCCGTGTCCAGGGCCTTCTTGACTCCCGTCTCGCTCGTCTCGGGGACGCGCACGAGGCAGGCGCAGGGCTCGCGGGCGGCCTGGACCAGGCGCAGGACGTCGCCGGGGGCGAGAGGGCCGTGCTCCATGTCGAGGAAGAGCCAATCGAACCCGGCGGCCGAGGCGATCTCGGCCAGCTCGGGCGAAGGCAGGCTGATGAGCGTCCCGACGAGGCGTTCGCCGGCGAGGAGCCGGTCCCGGAAGGGCGCGCTCACCGGTGGAACCCCTGGCCGATGTACTTCAGGCCGTCGACGATGCCCGTTCGCCAGTAGCTCCAGGTGTGCCCGCCGTCCCGGACCCGGAACTCGTGGGCGGCCTTGCGAGCGGCCAGGGCCAGGTGGAGGGCGCAGTTGCCGGCGATGAGGAAATCGTCGTCGCCGCAGTCGATGTACAGGCGGACCTTCTTGAGGGTCTCCTCGGGCATGGCCCGGACGAGGTCGAGGGGATTGTGGGCCCGGAAGTGGGCCGTCAGCCGGTCCTTGCCGGAGAGCCCGGCCGCGCCGAACAGGGGACCGAAGAGCCTGTCCCAGTTCTCCTGCTTCTGGCCGGCGACGTCGTCGTCCGTCCAGACGGCGGCGCTGAAAGCGGCGCCGGCCGCGAACAGCTCCGGATGGCGCAGGCAGTGGACGAGGGTGCCCCAGCCGCCCATGGACAGCCCGGCGACGCCCCGGAACTCCCGCGTCGGCCGCGTCCGGAAGGTCTTGTCGATGTGGGGGATGAGCTCCTCGACGAACATGTCCTCCCAGCGGACCGCGCCCGCGGCGTCGTTGATGTACCAGGACACGCCGCCGTCGGGCATGACGATGATCATGGGCGGGATCTCGCGGGAGGCGATGGCCGCGTCGGCGGCCTGGCCGATCTCGCCGAACTGGACCCAGCCGGACTCGTCGTCGGTGTAGCCGTGGAGCAGATAGACGACCGGGTAGCGGCGTCCGGACGTCGCGTAGTCGGGCGGCAGGTAGACGGCGTAGGCGACGTCGCGGCCGAGGACGCGGCTCTTGAGCGACAGGCCTTCCGGGACGGTCTGCCCGGCGGAGGTCCGGACGGGCGGGGCCGCGGCCAAGGCCGCGGCCAGGACGATCGGGACGAAGGCGGCCAAGGTGGCGCGGCGGACGGCGGGACGGGGCATGGGGTCCTCCTTGTCGGCGGGCGTTCTCAGGGCATGATAGGGGCGGAAGCCGCCCCGGGTCAAGACGCCGTCCTCTTGCGGAAGCTCAGCGAGATGCCGCCGCCCGAGGAGGTCTCGATCGTCGTGTCCATGAAGTCGAGGGCCCGGACCTGTTCGAGGAAATCGCGGACGCCCTTCATGTAGCCCAGGCTGAGGACGTTGTGGACGGCGAAGCAGCCGCCGGGCGCGAGCTTGGGCAGGAGGGCCTTGAAGTAGCTCGGCGTCCAGTTCTGGTCGGCGTCGATGAAGATGAGGTCGAACGGTCCCTCGAGCTCGCCGACGAGGGCGTGGGCGTCGGCCAGGCGGGCCTCGATGAGGCCGTCGAGGCCGGAGGCCTTGAAGTTGCGGCTGGCCGCCAGGTGGCGGAACTCGTCGATCTCGACCGTGACCAGACGGCCGCCGGTCTTGCTGAGGGCCCAGGCCTGCCAGATGCCCGAGTGGCCGGTGGACGTGCCGATCTCGAGGACCCGGGTGTAGCGTTTCTTGAGGATGAGGTCGTGGAGGAGCCGGCCGTCGGCCTCGGTGACGTTCTCCTGGCGCCACTGGTCCTTCTGGGCGGCCAGGAACTCGCGGACCCGGGCGTCGAGGGCTTGAGCGGGATCGGCGGCGGTCTGGGCGGCCGCGGCGAGGGTCAGGGCCGCGCCGAGGACGAGGAAGACCGCGATCCGTCTCATGGTTGGCCGCCCATTGGCACTATAGAGGAATCCCCGGGCCAATTCAACCCGGCGAAAGGCTATGGAAAGCGAATTATTAGCTCTTTTGAAAGAGCGCTCTCTCCCGATATCTCGCAGGATCGGGACTCCGGGTGCTCCGTCCCGATCCTGCCTGGTCCGCTCCTAAGAATCCGCTCCCCGTTCCTCGGGGGGCTTGGCCATGGCCTCCTTGATCTGCTTGACGAGGTTGTCGTACTGCGCGGTCGTGAAGCCCTCGTATTTCGCGGCCATGGGCTTGGCCAGCTCCACGGCCTTCTCGGCGGCCGTCAGGGCTTCGGGGTAGCTCTTGAGCTTGAACAGGATCTGGGCCAGGGCGAAATTGTTGAAATAGTCGGACTTGAGGGCGACGGAGCGCCGGGCCGCGGCGAGGGCGTCGTCCAGGTTCGCGCCCTGGCGGTTCCAGAAGCTGGCGTACGAGGCCAGGGTGCCCTGTTCGTCCCAGTGGGCCTTGGCGAATCCGGGGCCGTAGACGGCCAGGGCCTTGTCCGTCTTCTTGAGACGGTTGTAGAGACCGGCGACCTGGCCGAAGAAATAGGCGTTGGCGTCCTTCTTGGCCGCCAGGAAAGCCGCGGCGATGTCGGCCGTCTCCTCGACGCTGGCCAGGTTCTTGTCCTGGTCGAGCCAGAAGCTGGCGTAGCCGGTCAGGGCGAAGAAGGCGTTCTGGAGGTAGCCGTCGATGAAGTCCTTGCCGTACTCCTCGCCGGCCTTGTCCGGCTCCTCTTTGAGGATGTAGAGGTTGGCCAAGGCCTCCTGATAGTCCGGGTTCTCCGGGTAGCCGGCCAGCTCCTTGAGCTTCTCGGCCAGCTTCAAGCCTTTGTCGACGGGATCCTTGTCCCGGATGATGCGCTGGACGTAGGACGACAGGGCGTTCTTGTTGTCGGGGTACTTCTTCGTCCACTCCTCGAAGAACGCGCCGGCGTCCTCCTTGGAGGCCATCTGCCCGTAGTAATAGCCGAGATAGGAGTAGGCGTTCTTGACGTACGGGCTCGCGGGATACTTGGCGATGAAGGCCCGCAGAGGAGCCGGGTCGGGCTTGCGCCCCATGGCCGTCTCCTGGGCCAGTTGGAACTCGGACGCCTCGACGTAGGTGACGCTGGCCTTGAGGTCCTCGTCGTAAAAAGAGGCCGTCCGGCCGCCCAGGTCCATGGTCAAGATCTTTTTGAAAAGCTCGACGCTCTTGGCCGTCAGCTCGTCGGAATAGCGGCTGGCGCTCTTGCGGGCCAGCTTGAAAACGACCTCGACGTCGTTGGGATCCTTGGCGTAACGGGCGGTCAGGTCGCCGAAGGTGTCGACGCCGGAGAGCGACTTCTTGACCTTGGCCAGGAAAGCGTCGGCCGGCGGACCGTAGCCGACGATCCAGTCGACCTCCCGGCCCGTCTTGTCGACGAACAGCTCGGTCGGCGTGGCGTTGATCTTGAACCGCTCGTAGACGGCGTCGCCGTTCTTGTCGCCGCGGACGGCGCGGTAGAGGACGACGTTGGCGTTGAGGAACTCGGCGTACTTGGGGTTGTCGTAGAACTGCTGGACCAGCAGTTTGCAGCCCCCTCAGCCACTCGAGTAGAAGTCGATGAGGATGAGCTTGTTCTGTTTCTGGGCCTGGGCCAGCGCCTCTTCGAACGGTCCCGTGAGGACCGTAGCCGTCTGGGCGGCGGCGAGGGAGGCGAGGAGGAGGAGCCCGGCGATAGCGGCGAACTTTTTCATGCGGCCCTCCATAGCGAAGGATGGTCGTTCCCGGTCAGGATACCGCAATCATAATGACAAATCAAGACGAGAAGGACGGTCCCCTGCGGGGACGGTCCCTCTCTTTTTCAATAGCCGGCGCCGGGCCGGACCTTGCCCTTGAAGACCCGGTAGGCGAAGACGGTGTAGCCCGCGACGACGGGCATGCCGACGAGGGCGATAATGAGCATGACCTTGAGGGTCAGGGGGCTCGACGAGGCGTTGGCGACGGTCAGGCTCAGGGCCGGGTCGCTCGCCCGGACGAGATGGGGATAATGGATCGCCCCGACCATCCCCCAGAGGCCGAGGAAGGCGGCCGAGGAGAAGGCCAGGGCCCGGCCGTCGCGCCCGGCCTTGGCGGCCCCCGCGGCCGCGACCAGGCCCGCCCAGACGAGGGCCGAGAAGGCCCAGGCCGGGACGCTGCGGACCGCCTCCGGCCGATAGAGCAGGACCGCGGCGAAGGACATGAGGAAGGCCGCGCCGGCGGCCCATGCCAGGACCCGAACGGCTTTTCGGGCCCGGTCCCGCAGGGCCCCCTCGCTCTTGAGGGCGGCGTAGGCGGCGCCGTGGACCAGGAAGACCGCCAGGCCGAGGATGCCGAAGGCCAGAGGCAAGGGCCGGAGCAGGGTGAAGAAGGTGCCCGCGTACTCGCCCCGGGCGTCGAGCGGCACGCCGAGGACGACGTTGCCCAGGGCCACGCCGAAGAGCAGGGCCGGCAGAGCGCTGCCGCCGACGAAGGCGGCCTCCCATAACCGGCGGCGGGCCGGGTCGTGGGCCAGGAACTCGAGCGAGACCGCCCGCAGGATGAGCGAGAACAGGACCAGCATCAGGGCCAGGTAGAATCCGCTGAAGACGGTCGCGTAGGCCGCGGGGAAGGCGGCGAACAGGGCCCCGCCGCCGGCCAGCAGCCAGACCTCGTTGCCGTCCCAGACCGGGCCGATGGCCCCTGTGAGAACGGCTTTGTCCTCCTCGGTCCGGGCCAGGAACGGGAACAGGGCCCCGATCCCGAGGTCGAAGCCGTCCAGGACCGAGTAGCCGGCCAGGAGGACGCCGATGAGCAGGAACCAGGCGTTCTGCAGGAAGCTCGCGGTCTCCATCACAGGGCTCCTTTCGCCGGGGCGGCCGGGTCCCCGTCGGGCCCGCTCCGGACCGTCCGCAGGACGACCTTGAGCCCGACGGCGGCGATGAGGGCGTAGATGAGCGTGAACAGGACGAGCGAGAAAAGGATGTTCCCGGCAGGGACGACGGCCGAGGCCGCGTCGGCCGTCCTCAGGACCTTGTGGACGGCCCAGGGCTGGCGGCCGACCTCGGCAGCGATCCAGCCGAGCTCGTTGGCCAAATAGGGGAGGGGCACGGCGAAAAGAAGGAGCTTGAGGAAACCGCGATGCGATAAAAGCCTCTTCTTGGCGGCCAGGGCCCAGCCGGCCGCGCCCAGGGCGATGAAGGCCAGGCCGAGGAGGATCATGAGGTGGTAGCTGGCGAAGGGCAGGAGGACGGGCGGCCGGACCTCCTTGGGGAACTCGTCGAGCCCCAGGACCCGGCCGTCGGGATCGAAGTGGACCAGGAAGCTGAGCATCTTGGGGACGCGGACGGCCAAGTGCGTCCGCTCGTTCTTGGCGTCGGGGATGCCGAAGACCGTGAACGGGGCCCCGTCCGCCGTCTCCCAAAGGGCCTCGAAGGCGGCCATCTTCTCCGGCTGCGTCCGGGTCACCTGGATCGAGTGGGCGTGGCCCGAACCGAGTTGGAGAACGGCCGCGACCGTGAACAGGGCCAGGGCCGGCTTCATCAGGAGCGCGGCCTTTTCGGTCGAGCGGCCCTTGAGCATGAGCCAAGCCGCGACGGCCGCGGCGACGAGGGCGCCCGTCATCCAGCCGCCGAGGATGGTGTGGACGTAGCGGACGACGGTCGAGGGATTGAAGGCGGCGGCGAAGAAGTCCGTCAGTACGGCCCGCCCCCCTTCCATGCGGAAGCCGGCCGGGGTCTGCATCCAGGAGTTGGCGATGATGATCCACAGGCCGGACAGGTGGGCCCCGAGGAAGACCAGGAAGGCCGACAGCCGGTAGGTCCTGGGCTTGACCCGGCCGCGGCCGAAGACCAGGATGCCCAGGAAGACGGACTCGAGGAAGAACGAGAAGACGGCCTCGGCGGCCAACGGCGCGCCGAAGATGTCGCCGACGGCCCGCGAGTAGGAGGCCCAGTTGTTGCCGAAGGCGAACTCGAGCGAGATGCCCGTGGCCACGCCCATGACGAAGACCGTGCCCAGGACCTTGACCATGTAGGCGGACAGGCGCTGATAGGCCTCGTTCTTGGTCCGGTGGTAGAGCGTCTCCAGGACGACGACGACGAAGGACAGGCCCAGCGTCGTCGGCGGGAACAGGAAATGGAATCCGGCGATGATCCCGAATTGGAGTCGGGCGAGGAACACGGCGTCCATGGTCTCCCTCCTTGGTCCGGCGGGCGCACTATAGACCAGCCGTCTTCTCCCTGTCAACGTCCCCCTCCTGTCGTTGCCCCCGCCGCAGGACCGTGGTAGGATGAGGGCTCGGAGGTCCGCCGAGCCGCCCATGTCCCACGAAGACGCTTCGACCATCGACCTGACCCGGAACGAGAAGAAGAAGGCCGCCCTCAATTCCGTCGTGGCCGCCTTCGGACTGACGGCGATGAAGCTCGTCGTCGGGATCCTCAGCGGCTCGCTGGGCATCCTGGCCGAGGCCGCCCATTCGGGGCTGGACCTGGTCGCGGCGCTGGTCACCCTGATCGCGGTCAGCGTCTCCGACCGGCCGGCCGACGAGGCCCACCCCTACGGCCACGGCAAGGTCGAGAACATCTCGGCCCTCATCGAGACGCTCCTCCTCTTCGCCACCTGCGCCTGGATCATCTACGAGGCCGTGCACCGCATCTTCTTCCGCGACGTCCCCGTCGAGCCCAACGCCTGGGCCTTCCTGGTCGTCATCGTCTCGATCGTCATCGACGTCAGCCGGTCCCGCATGCTCTCCCGCGCGGCCAAGAAGCACCGCAGCCAGGCCCTCGAGGCCGACGCCCTCCACTTCTCGACCGACGTCTGGAGCTCGGCCGTGGTCCTGGGCGGGTTGGCCCTGGTCCTGGCCGGCCAGAAGCTCCTGCCCGGCCGGGCGGCCCTGCTCAACCGGGCCGACGCCGTGGCCGCCCTGGCCGTCGCCTTCATCGTCCTGTTCGTCAGCTACCGGCTCGGCAAGCGGACGATCGACGTCCTCCTCGACCGGGCCCCCGAAGGCCTGAAGGGGGCTATCGCCGCCGCGGCGGCCGAGATCGAAGGCGTCATCCGCGCCGGCCAGGTCCGCCTCCGCCAGTCCGGCCCCCAGACCTTCGTCGACATGACCATCGAGGTCGACCGCAACCTGACCCTCGAGCGGACCCATGCCATCGCCGAGAGCGTCGAGGCCCGCGTCCAGTCCATCGTCCCGGGCGCCGACGTCGTTATCCACACCGATCCCCGCGAGGTCGAGCGCGAGTCCATGGCCCGGCGCATCCGGGCCATCGCCGAGCGGAACCAGATCCCGGTCCACAACATCAGCGTGCACGAGGACGACGGCGGGATCCACGTCGACCTCCACCTCGAGGTCGACGACCACCTCCTGCTCCATCAGGCCCACGACCTGGCCAGCCACATCGAGCAGGACCTGCGGGCCGAGCTGCCGCGGGTCACGCGCATCAACACCCACATCGAGTCCCGCGGCACCGGGATCGGGAGCGGCCGGGACGTCACGGCCGAAGAGGGGGCCCTCGTCGACCGGATCAGGGCGGTCACGGACGCCGTCGCCGGCCGGGAATGTTGCCACAACATCCTCATCCGGCGGCAGGGCGAACGTCTGGCGGTGTCCCTGCACTGCGGTTTCGACCGCAACTTGCCGGTCATCGAGGCCCACCGCTTGTCTTCGCGGATCGAGGAAGCCCTCAAGGCGGACATGCCGGCCATCGAGCACGTGTTGGTCCACACCGAGCCGGAGCGGAGCCCGGATGGGGCGCGATAGGGCGCCGGCGACCGCCGCGGTCCGGGCCCTGCGGGCGGCCGGCGCGAGTTTCAGCGAGCACCCTTACGCCTACGTCGCGCATGGCGGCACGGCGGCCTTCGCCGCGGCGGCCGGCGTCGACGAGCACGCCGTCGTCAAGACCCTGGTCATGGAGGACGACGCCCGCCGGCCCCTCGTCGTCCTCATGCACGGCGACCGCGAGGTCTCGACCAAGGAGCTGGCCCGGGCCCTCGGCGTGAAGTCGGTCCATCCCTGCGCGCCGGAGACGGCCGAGCGGCACTCGGGCTACCAGGTCGGCGGCACCTCGCCCTTCGGCCTGCGCAAGCCGCTGCCCGTTTACGTCGAAGAGTCCGTCCTGGCCTTGCCGGTGATCTACATCAACGGCGGCCGGCGGGGCTTCATCGTCGGGCTCGACCCGAAGGAGCTGGTCCGGCTCCTGCGGCCGACGCCCGTCCGCGTCGCCGTCCCCTGAGCCGGGCTAGGCCAGGAGTTCTCCGGCGACGACGGTCACGGCCCGGCCGGCGATCTTGACCCGGTCGCCGGCGAGCTTCAAGTGGAGCGTGCCGCCGCGGGCCGAGGCCTGGTAGGCGGTGAGCGACGTCTTCCCCAGCTTCCCGGCCCAGTAGGGGACGAGGACCGTGTGCGACGAGCCCGTCACGGGGTCCTCGTCGACGCCGACGGCCGGGGCGAAGAAGCGGGAGACGAAGTCGAAGCGGCCGCCGGTCGAGCGGGCCGTGACGATGACGCCCCGGGCCGGCAGCGCGCGCAGCGCGGCCAAGTCCGGCCGGAGCCCGCGCACGGCTTCTTCGTCGGCGGCCTCGAAGATGACGTCCTCGGCGCTCATCCCGACGTAGACCGGCTTGACGCCGAGCGCGCCGACGACGGCCTCGGTCCAATCGGGCGGCCGCGGCAGGGGCGGCCGGGCCGGGAAGTCGAGCTCGATGAGCTCGCCGTCGCGCCGGGCCGTCAGGAGGCCGCTCAAGGTCTCGAAGCGGGCCTGCCGGTCCGGGGCGAGCAGGCCCCGCTCCCAGAGGATGTGGGCCGTGGCCAGCGTGGCGTGGCCGCAGAGCCGGACCTCGACCGCGGGGGTGAACCAGCGCAGCCGGTAGCCGTCGCCCTCGGGCAGAGGGAAGGCCGTCTCGGCCAGGTTCATCTCGGCGGCGACGCGCTGCATCCAGGGCGCTTCGGCCGGCTCGCGGAGCAGGCACACGCCGGCCGGATTGCCCTTGAACGGCTCGTCGGCGAAGGCGTCGACTTGGAAGATGGGGATGGCCATGGGGGTTCTCTCCTCGTTTCGATCGGACCCCCAGGATAGCACAATTGCCAAGCCCGCTCATCCGGCTTATGATAGTCGCCTTTCAGGAAGGATCGACATGAACGCACCGACGAAGCCCTCTCCCTACGACGCCCCCGAGCTCTACGATCTCCTCTTCGACTCCCTCGATTTCGACGTCCCCTTCTGGACGGAGGCGGCCCGGTCGGCCGGCGGCCCGGTCCTCGAGGCCGCCTGCGGCACCGGCCGGCTGCTGCTGCCCATCCTCCGGGCGGGGGTCGAGGCCGAGGGCTTCGACGCCAGCGGGCCGATGGTCCGGCGCCTGCGGGAGAAGGCCGCCGCGGCCGGGCTCGCGGTCCGCGCCGAGGCGGCCGACATGCGGTCGTTCGACATGGGGCGCCGCTACGCCCTCGTCTTTTGCGGCTTCAACGGCTTCGCCCACTGCGAGACGCCCCCCGACCAGCTGGCCTTCCTCCGGGCCGCCTTCCGGCACCTCGCGCCGGGCGGCGTCCTGGCCTTGCACATGTCCTATCCAGGTCCGGCCTACTGGTCCGAGCCGGAGGGGAAGGCCGTGCTCGAGCACGAGGCGCCCTCTCCCGGCGGCGGCAAGGTCCAGCTGTGGGACAACCGCCGCAAGGACCCCGTCGCCCAGAGACAGGAGTCCGACGTGGAGATCTGGGAGCTCGGCCCGGACGGCCGCCCCAGGGCCGCGCACCGGTTCTCGACCGTCCAGCGCTGGGTCTACCCCTTCGAGCTCGAGCTCTTGTTCGCGGCGGCCGGCTTCGCCCGCTGGGACATCCTCGGCGGCTTCGACGGCCGGCCCCTGCGCGCCCCGGACGACCAGATGATCGCGAGAGCTTTCCGGGCCTGACCCCCCTCTGGACATTTCGGCCTCCCGGGTCTATCCTTCACGGAGACGGGAGACCGCGATGAGGGACTTGCCGCTCCGTTCCGTTCTCGCCTTGGCCGCCGCCCTGACCATCACCTGGGCCGGGGCCGCCTGCACGGCCGACACCGCTCCCGAGCCGGGCGCCGACATGGAGATCGAGGTCTCCGGGACGACGGTCCTGCGGACCGTCGAGCCGGGGCTCGTCTTCGGGGCCAATCTCGGGGCCTGGGTCGGGCCGGACAAGCTCGACGCCGGGACCCGGAGCCTGCTCCGGGCCCTGCGCCCATCGGTGGCCCGCTTTCCCGGCGGCAACATCTCCAACAATTACTGCTGGATCGAGCAGAAGGTCAGCGGCAACGACCATCTCGTCTGGCAGGACTGGAGCTGGGGCACGGACGTCGACGACTACATCGCTTTCCTGAAAGCGGCCGGCTGCGCGCCGATGTTCACGCTCAACCCCTTCGACCATACGATCGACGGCGAGACCCACATCGCCGCGGACGAGGCCGGCGCCCTGGCCGCCAAGCTCGCGGCCGAGGGCCTGGCCGGCGGCCTCTTCGAGGTCGGCAACGAGAACGACGGGTCCTGGAACCCCATGCTCACCGTGCCGGAATACACGGACCGCTTCGTCCTCCTGGCCGGGGCCGTCAAAACGGCCGATCCGGCGGCGCGGCTCCTGGGCCCGGTCATGGACTACGCGAAGCTCGGCGAGTTCCTCGACCGCCTGGACCTCGTCGGCGGCACGGGCCTGCTGGACATGATCAGCTACCACCGCTACGGCGGTTGGATCTCGAACGGCAACGCCGCCGGCATCGACCTCGACGACCCCCAGGCCTACGGCGACGGCCTCGAGGCCCTGCGGGCCGCGCTCGACGCCCGCGGCCTGGAGCGGGTCGGGATCGCCGTGACCGAGATCAACGCGGCCATCTGGGACGAAGGCTGCACGCGGGACCAATTCACGATCAAGCAGGCCATCTGGCTGGCCGACGCCCTGGGCGTCTCCCTCGTCCGCGCCGACGCCGCCAATGTCTGGATCCACCTCCACCCGGGGGCGGACCCGCACAGCCTCATCGACAGCGGCGCCGCCCCGCCCGTGCCGACGAAGAACTATTGGCCGGTCTATCTGGCCGCCCAGACCCTGGCCGGGGCCGATGCCGCGGCGCCGGTCGAGGTCCTCACGGTCCGCTTCGGGGCCGGGGCCGCGGGCTTGACCGGGTACGCCGCGCGCAAGGCGGACGGGAGCGTGGGGATCGTGCTGATCAATAAGACCGACGCCGGGATCGACGTCTCCCTGGCGCCGCCCGCGACGCCGCGGGCCGTCACCGGCCGGGTCCTCGACGGCGTCTCCTACGCCGCCGGGACGGGCCCGGTCGCGCTGGCCGTGCGGCTCGAATCGGGCCGGGCCCGGTTCGTCCTGCCCGGCCTTTCCATCGCCGGTTTCGACCTCCGCTGAGCCGTCAGAGCTTGAGCAGGGCCCGGCCGAGAAGGACGCTTACGGCCGAGACCGAGCCGCCGAGGACCGTGCCCCAGACGAGGTCGACGACCGTGACGACGACCGGCCAGTCCCTGACGGTGGCCTGGTTGGTCAGGTCGTAGGTGGCGTAGGACACCAATCCCAGGAAGGCCCCGAGAAGGAGCCCCTTGAGCGGCGACCCGGCCAGGACCCCGGGCCGAACGGCGAAGACGACCAGGCCGGCGATGAACAGCAGGTAGAACAGGATGGCCGCCGGCCAGCCGACCTTGGGGGCCATCAAGTAGCCCAGGTGCTTGCGGTAGAAGCCCTTGGCTACCGCCCCCAGCCAGACCATGTCGATGGCGAAGAAGACGACCCAGGTGACGAGGTAGAGCAGCGCCGATTGCCGGACGGTCATTTCTTGACCTCCTCCGCTTTCTTGTAGAGCGGGGTGACGTCGCGCTTGCCCCGCTCGAGGTAGGGGACGCCCTTCTCCATCCACTCCGGCCGGGGCCTGCCCAGCAGGAAGTGGTCGAAGAACTCGTCCTGGTGGACGGTCCAGTGCTTTTGGTTCTCGCGCTCGCGCAGACCGTGCTTCTCGCCGTTGTAGTTGAACATGTAGGCTTCCTTGCCCAGCCGGCGGAGAGCGGTGAAGAACTCGATGCCCTGGTACCAGGGCACGGCGTCGTCCTCGTCGTTGTGGATGCTGAGGTAGGGCGTGCGGACCCGCTCGGCCCAGAAGACCGGCGAGTTCTCGAGGTACTGGAGGACCCGCTCGAACAGCGGGGCCCCGATCCGGCTCTGGGTCTTCTCGTACTGGAACTCGCGGACCATGCCCGAGCCCCAGCGGATGCCGCCGTAGGCGCTGGTCATGTTGGAGACCGAGGCCCCGGCCTGGACGGCCGCGAACATGTCGGTCCGGGTGACGAGGTAGGTGATCTGGTAGCCGCCCCAGCTGTGGCCCTGGATGCCGATCCGTTCCGGGTCGATGAAACCCATGTCGACGACCTTCTGCACGGCCGGCAGGACGCATTTCTGCGAGCTCGCGCCGGGGTAGCCGACCTCGTAGACGATGTCCGGGCTGAGGATGACGTAGCCGTTGCTGGCGTAACGGGTGAAGTTGACGGACGTGCCCGGCGAGGGCGCGTAATAGCGGTGCAGGCCGAGGGCCCGGGTCTCATAGATGTAGACCATGAGCGGGTACTTCTTCGAAGGGTCGAAATCTTCGGGCTTGATGAGGACGGCCGGCAGGACCTTGCCGTCCGTGTTCCTGTACTCGATGAGCTCGGCCTTGCCCCAGTTGTACTCGGCCTGCTGGGGGTTGGCGTTCGAGACCTTCCGGGCCGCGGCGAAGTCGGGGCCGCTCACCCAGAGGTCCGGGAATTCGTCGAAGCGCTGCTCGGTGTGAACGTAGACGTCGGCGTTCTTGGCCTTCAGCAGGCCGCCGAGCTGTTTGTCCTTCATGACGACGCGGACCGGGTCGGCCGCCGGGGAGGCCAGGTCGATACGATAGGCGCCCGTGGCCAGGGTCCTGTCGTCCGTCGCCATGAGGACGAGCGGGCCGCTCGCGGAAACGGCCGGTTTATCGCGATCGTTCGGAGTGTTGCGGAAGCGGGCCGCGCCGTCGAGGACGAAGTCGAAGACGAGCTTGTCGCGGCGGCCCATCCCGTTCGTGACCATGCGGCTCTTCGCGCCGTCCGGCGCGAACTCCCAGATGTCGTAGCGGTCGTAGAGGAGGATGGCCTTGTCGCCGTCCGTCCAGCCGGCCGCGCCGTACGGCCTGTCCTCGGCCGGCATGTCGTCCTCTTCGTCGGTGAAGCGGACCCCGAGCCGGCCGGTCAGGTTGAAGGTCCGGGCGTCCGCGAGACGGTAGGTGAAATAGGCCTGGTCGGCCTGGCTATAATAATAGACCCAGGCGCCGCCGGGGGAGAGGCTGGCCCCGCCGGAGGTCTTCTCGAGGATCTTCTTCCTGGCCCCCGTGTTGACGTCGACGACGTAGAAGTCCCCATAGCCCGTGTCCCAGGAGACGAGCTGGCGGTACGGCAGGTCGGACGCACCCAGGGCGACCTTGGCGTCCTCGGAGAGCTCGATGTCCGGCATGTCGGGCGTCGCCAGTTGGACGAACTTCTTTTCCTTCGGCAGGAAGTGCATGACGCACATCAGGGACCGTTTCTTGTCCTCCTCCGCATTGACCTTCTGCATCGGCTGGAGGTAGGGGTCCCGCCAGTTCCAGATGTCGACCTTGACCGGCTCGGGCGCGTCCTTGGGCTCGGGCTCGGGGACGGCGGCGATGCCGAAAAAGAGGCGGCCGCCGTCCTTGGAGAACAGCAGCCGGCCGTTCTCGCTGACGGCCAGGCCGGCCGGGAAGCCCTTGGCTTGGGCGGGGACGAGCTCGGACGCGGCCGAGACGGCGACCAGCTCGACGGCGGCCGAAGAGGCCTTGTGGGCCTTGGCCACGACCTTGCCCGTGCCTTCGGCCGTCGACCAGTGGTAGAGCTTGAAGGCGGGCTTGTCGGCCTTGTAGTCGTCGCGGTCGCTGACGAAGGCCAGCTGGCCGCCCTTCTCGTCGAAGGTCAGGTTCTTGTAGTTGCCGAGGCCCTTGAGCAGGGCCACGGTCCGGCCCGCGGCGGCCTCGAAGGCGAAGGCGCCGTCGTTCTCGGGCGCCTTCGAGGACACGCCGTAGGCCAGCCAGGTGCCCGGCTTGTTCCAGGCGTATTCGACGGCCTCGGCGATCCGGGTCTCCTTGCCGGTGGCCAGCTCGCGGACGACGAGCTCGGTGCCGGGCTCCTTCTTCTTCTCCTCTTTCTTGGGCTCGTCGGCCTTGGGCGCCTCCGGGCCGGGACCGGCCTTGACCTCGGGCTTGGCCTCCGGCTTGGCGGGCGGCTCCTTCTTGGCCTCCTCCGCCTTGGCCTCGTCCTTCTTCTCGTCCGGTTTCTTCAGCGGCGGCTCGAGGAGATAGGCGACGAAGGCGCCGGAGTCCTCCGCGACCTTGAAGCTCTTGACCCGCTCCACCGTCGTCACCTGGCCCGTGGCCAGGTCCATGATCCCGAGGCCGCTCTTGGGCTGCTCCTCGGGCTTCTTCTTGTCCTTCTTGGCCTTGTCGACCTCGGCCTTGACCGGGGCGACCGTGAAGACGGCGAACTTTCCGTCGGCCGTGAGCACGGCCCCGCGGCCGCGCGCGGCCCGGTGCTCCTTGTCCGTCTTCAGGTCCCGGACGACGAGCTCGCCGTCGCCGTCCTGGGGGACGAGGGCGTAGGCGAGCCAGCGCCCGTCGCGCGAGAGCTGGGTCCCCTGGATGGAGCGCCAGCCGTCGTAGGCGTCGTAGCTCAAGGGCTTCTTGGTCCCCGCCGACGCGCCGCCCGTCAGGGACAGGGCCAGGGCGAAGACGAGGGCGGCGAGGACGGACTTCGAGGTCGCGGACGAAAGCGTCATGATGTTACCCCGCGGAGTGGAATGCTCGGGCCGTGGGCCATGAGACGTCGAGTATACAGGCGGGTCCCGGCCGCGTCAACGCGGCTTCAGCGGCGGACGAGGAGCAGGGCGTCGCCGACGGGTCGCTCGCCCGTGAGGTCGGAAGGGCCGTTGACGACCCGGCCGCCGACGACCATGGTCGTGGACCCGCCGCCGTCCATGTTGAGGGCCTCGACGGCGCCGAGCTCGCGGAGGAGCGCGGCCAGCTCGGCGATGCTCATGCCGACGCTCCGCTCGGGCTGGCGGCCGTCGACCGTGACCAGGAGAAGGCGGCCGTCGGCCCGGACGCCGGCCGCGGTCCGGGGGTGGCGGGCCTCGGCGAAACCCGCGGCGTAAACGCCCGGGTCGGCGGCCGGCGGGCGCCCGCCGGCCAGCAGACGCGGCCCGCCGCCGAGGACGAAATCGGGCGGGAAGCCCGGCTTGGGCGAGAGCCGGACGTCCGTCCGGACCTCGGCCCTGGCCCCGCGCGGCAGACGGTCGCGGAGCCAGGCGGCGGCGGCCCCGTGGCCGGACAGAACGGACCCGCCGCGGGGGATGGCCGCGTCGCCCCGGCCGTCCCGGACGGCCGTGACCCGGCCTTTCTCGAGGACGGCCTCGGCCCCGTTGGGCCCGGTCAGGGTGGTCGTCCCGAACTCGGGCGTGAACAGGATGAGCTCGTCGTCGAGCCGCGGCCGGTTGAAGCCGTCGATGGGGCGCTTGGCCGTCCGCCCCGCCGCGACCTCGGCCCGCAGCGCGACGTCGACGACGGCGATCCGGGTCCGGGCGCCGCGGTTGGACACGGCCAGGCCCGGGCGGCGGCGGGTGGGCTCGCTGAGGACTCGGCCGGCCGAGATGACGATGCCCCCGGGCTCGCCCTTGTACGGTCCGTCGGTCCGGAAATAGCCGCCGTTGACGCCGGCCAGGGCGCCCAGCCGGCGGGCCATCGAGCTCGTCGTCTCCGTCCCCGTGCCGCGGTCGCGGGCCCGGCCCAGGACGAGCCGGGTCCGGGCCGGGTCGGCGACGAGGACGTGGACGGTCCAGCGGCCCGGGCCCAGGCCGACGCCGAAATCGCCGCGGCGGATCTCGATGTGCTCGAGGCCCGGGGCGACGATCTCGGAGCGGCGGGTCTCGGCCGGCTTCTCCGGCCCGGCGGCGCCGGGAGAGGGGGGCGGGGCGGCGGCGCCAAGGAGGGCCATCCCGGCCAGGACGGCCAGGGCGGCAACGCCCTCCGGGCGCGGCCGGCCCCGGCGGGGGCCCGGCGGCGAGAGGATCATCCCGGTCGGCCTTTCGCGGATCACCCCGTGAAGTAGAGGTAGGCGCCGAGGATCAGGGCCAGGACGATGGCCGAGGCGACGACGTCGGCCGCGGTCCAGCTGGCCCGCGACTCCTTCCTGTGCTCGGCCGTGACCGTGCCGTAGGTCAGCCCGGCCAGCTTCTCGTAGGCCGGTTTCTCGGTCAGGAGGCTGACGACGACCATGACCAGGGCGCTGACGATGAAGATGAGCAGGCTGTAGTACTGGAAGAAGATGTGGTTGACGACCCACAGGAACGAGCCCTGGGCGTAGGCGAAACCGCTCCCGAGCTTGACCGGGGTGTCGACGGCCAGGCGGAACAGGCCCATGGCGAAGCCCGTGCCGAGGGCGGCCAGGCAGCCCTTGGCGTTGAGGCGCTTCCAGAAGACGCCGAAGAAGAAGACGACGAAGATGGGCGGGGCCAGGTAGGACTGGACGCCCTGGAGGTAATCGTAGAGGCCGCGGCCGCCGCGGATGACCGGGATCCAGAGCAGGCCGATGAGGACCATGACGCCGGTGGCCACCCGGCCGATCCAGACCAGGCGCTCCTGGGTCACCTTGGGCCGCAGGCGCTGGTAGAAGTCCATGGTGAAGAGGGTGGCCGCGGCGTTGAAGGCCCCGGCCAAAGAGCTCATCAGGGCGGCCAGGAGCCCGGCCACGACCATGCCCCGGACCCCGATCGGCAGGACGGTGGCGACGAGCATGGGGAAGGCCTTCTGGGCGTTGGCCCGGACGAGCTCGGTCCCGCCCTGGAAGAGCTCCTGCTGGAGGGCGGCGCTCTGGCCGCTCTTGGCCAGGGCGAAGGCGATCATGCCCGGGATGATGAAGATGAAGACGGGCAGGAGCTTGAAGAAGGCGGCCGCGATCGAGCCCCGCCGGGCCTGGCGCTGGTCCGGGGCGCCGAGGACGCGCTGGACGATGTACTGGTCCGTGCACCAGTACCACAGCCCGATGATAGGGGCGCAGAAGAGCATGCCGATCCAGGGGTAGTTGTCGTTGAAGTACCAGGCCATCCGGCCGGCTTCGTGGACGGGCGCCCATGTCCCCTGGACCCCGGCCGGGACGAGGGGCTTCCAGAGGTTGAACATCTCGCCGCCGGCGATGTCGCGCAGGGCCCCCCAGCCGCCGAGGGCCTTGAGGCCGAAGAAGGTCACCAGGCCCGCGCCGACGATGAGGATGAAGGTCTGCAGGGCTTCGGTGTAGGCCACGGCCTTGAGCCCGCCCATGACCGTGTAGAGCCCGGTGATGACGATGACCAGGATGGAGCCGATCCAGAAGCTGTCGAGGCCGAACCAGTTCAGCTCGGGCAGCAGGACGCTGAAGACGATGCCGCCGGCGAAGATGCCGACGGCCAGCTTGGTCAGGACGTAGGCCACGAGCGAGATGACCGACAGGACCGTCCGGGCGGCCGGCGAGAAGCGCCGCTCCAGGAACTCGGGCATGGTGAAGACCCGCGAGCGCATGTAGAACGGCACCATGACCCAGCCCAGGACGAGGAGGCACCAGGCGTGCAGCTCGTAGTGGGCCATGGCCACGCCGTCGGTCGCGCCCGATCCGGCCAGGCCCACGAGGTGCTCGGCCCCGATGTTCGAGGCGAAGATGGAGGCCCCGACGATGAGCCAGCCCAGGTTGCGGCCGGCCAGGAAGTACTCGTCGGAGGTGTTCTGCTTCTGGCGCATGACCTTCCAGGCCAGGCCGAGGATGATCCCGAAATAGGCGGCGATGATGATCCAGTCGAGGGGTTTCAGCACGCTCATGTCCGCTCCTTGGGCGCAGGTTGCGCGGCCGGGGCCGATTTTACCTCAGGTCGACGGATCTGAGAAAGGCCTTTTTTGTGGAGCCAACCCTTCAGCCCCCGACGCCGCTAGAGCCATGACGATCCGTCCGGCGGCGGGCCTCGCGATGCTTTGGGACGCGAGCCTATGCGAAGCGTCACCTGGTGTCAAAGGTCAATGGAACGAACGCACTGGCCGATGTCGCTGAGCTCCCCACGCCGATGTGAACGTAGAGAAAATACCTTCCGGGCCGGATAGAACTCGTTTGGATCTCGAAATGCTGAACGGCGTGCCTTTCAGCCCGAATAGGCTCCAGTGGAACTCCAACAATGCTGATATTCTCGCCGGTTTCGGAATCAACGAGATTAAGTTTGAATTCGAAGTTCTCACCTGTCCGGTCACCAGTCGTGTATGGAACCGCCAGTATGAACTTCTTTCCTGAGATCGGTTCATTGCTCAGGATCGGATTCGCGGTCGCCGGATCAAGAGCGTAGATCCTTTTCCAGTCGACACTTTCTGGATCATCCTTGACGACACCATCGATGAGGGTCGCTCCGCTCCCACGGATGAACGCTAGCGGGGTAAATACCTTTATGCCCGATTGGCCCATGCGGCCCGCATGGACTTCCGTTGAAGCCACGACGCTTTTCCCCGTTTTCAAATCTCTTAGGACGACTCGGCATCTAACGCGCCCCGGCTTCGTTATGGCTCCTGCCGTAAGAATGGGATCCACCCCGAAGTATTGAGAGCTAGAGATCACCGATCGTTGAAGGCTTAGGAGATCATCCTGTTCGCTGAATAGGAGGACGACGAACTCGGCCGATTCCCCTCCGAACTCCGTCCGGATAGTTCTAGGGACGCGGGCCAGGACCGTGATACGGTCTCCTTGCCCGGAGTCATAGGCGAGCGCCTGGACAGGCAGATGGACGGGAGGCGCCGGACCTTGGCTGTTGTTCAGCGCGATTTCGATAAGGTGGAGATCCTTCTCGAGTCGCGTATATTCCCGGAAGGGCTTTGGATTGAAATAACCGCGCTGGGCCCGGACCAGGGATCCTTTTCTGGTCACCGCGACCCGGACTTCGTGATGCTTCCCATCTTCAACCGAGGGGATTGTGTAGCCGAGAACATAGTATGTCTTCGTGAGCTCGACCATATCCTCGAGATTCTCCCCGTAGAGCCCGATATTTGAATAGTATTTCCCCCCGGATTTTTTGGAGAGAGATTTCAGCGTGTCCATTCCGGTAGTTTTGTCATCCTGGAACGGCTTATTCGAGGACTGATGGACCCCGTCGGCAGTGAACATCCCGCCGACTCTCGCAGCAAAGGCCATTTCATCGTACGCGAAAAGCGAGGGCAACAGGGCCGACTCGCGCGTATCAAAACAGAAGAACATGCAGTTCGAAGCGCTAAACTCCTTCATCATAGTGTCTTGTAGAGAGCGCAGCACGGAGTTGCCGACTTGGAACATCGAACCGCTAGAGGGTGCTGTAGAATAAGCCCCGCCCGCCCCGCTACCCCGAGGCTGGCTTATCTTTGCATCCGTTCCTACCTGGCCGCTGACATTAATAAGCGAGCTCGGGACACCGCTCGAAAAGAACAGGATGTGCTTTTGCCCTTGGACAAGGCGGAGCGCACGAGCCAAGGAAGTAAGGGATAACAGGTAGTTCTGAGCTTGTCGCGTCGAATCCTGGCGCTGCATTTCCATCCTGGCAAGCTCAGCCGAGGCTTGACCAGAGCTCCCCGCCGCATTTTCGGTCAAGATCCAGTAGGCTCTCTCGATTTCATCGGCTCTTCCCGAAATCTCCTTTGCGGTGATCGCCGATACAGCCTTGCTGACCTTCGATGCCTCCGAAGTGAAGAATTCGTGGATCCGAAGTCCCTTCATCATGGAAAAAGAGAACAGGGCGACTTCGTCTTGTGGATTGACTTTGGTCTTAAGGAAATCAAGGGCGGCTCTGACTCCGGCCCCAACGCCCTTTGCCGAATTGAAGGCGAAATCGAAGAAGAGGACGAACTTCCGGTTAGCTGGCATCGGCCTATTCGGCGACTGGACCGAGGCCTGATCAAGGGGCTTTGCGGAGGATTCCCGAACAGCCTCGTGCATTTCGAATTCAGTAATGGCGACTGGCTTTCCGTTGTCGGAGAGCAAGAATTCGTCTCTTGTCAGGTCGGTGAGCGGCCTCCCATTCTTATCCGTAACATAAACCTGCACAAGCTTCATTGTCACCGAAATCTCATGATGGGGAGGATTCTGTCTTGATGTGTCTCCTGAGGCGAAGGAGGCGAAAAAGGCGCCTGCCAACACCAATGAAGGACCTAATGCACCCCATCTCATGCTAGTCAGTCCAGATTTGCTATGGCGATCGTAAGCGTTCATAAAAGACGCAGCCTGGCCTTCCAATCTGAAGATCCAAACTATTTTACGGGGTCTAGGCATATGGCATACTTCGGATCCACCCATCCACAGGTTCGTCCATAGCCAGAGCACCAGAACCAACAGTAGGTTTGTCCACCATCTTCCCAACAGTAATCATAAGAGAAATCACCCCAACACTGATGTATGCACCAGTCTTCAGCAACCAAACACATCGTGGGCGCGGCGTATAATTCTTCATAAATTAAAAAAATGCCCAGCAAAGCCATAATCACAAGAAGAATAATCGCAGTGCTGTTTTTCATGCTTTCCTCACTTCGCATCCTGGCTCGCTCGCTTTTGTTCTTCACACGGTTTGCAGTCCGTTCCGTATTTCAATACATACTCGCCGTAGATGGCCTCGTCACAGCAGAAATAATATGACCCGTTCTGGAAAATGATCGCCCCGAAACCATCGGCCAGGCATCTCTTTTCAGCATCATTGAGGATCTTAAAGGCCTCACCGGACATCATCTTTCTTTCAATTTCTAAAGGATTCGGGACAACGAAATCAATCGTTCTTGTTAATAGTTGTCGCTTTGAAATCAGCGCCTGTATCTCGGGCTCATATCCGGCCCCTATCACTCTGATGGTGCCATCTTTAAATCTCATTATCGCGGCTTCACAAACGGAGATATTTCTTTTTGTATCTGAATCAAGACTGTCAAAAAGCGTGCTGGCTCCGCGGGCGAACTCTGAAGCGCGGGGGGCCTTCCTGACAAAATGTCTGACAACGACCAAGGAGCCGGCAGCGACGACCCATATTACTAAGGTTGATAACAAGAACGTCGTTCTTTTCATCAATCATATCCCCATAATTATATCTACGCAGGAAAATGCGCTTTGTCAAGACCTGAACTTCGCCACAGGGACATATCTCGCATCTTGACGGGAGGCTCGGCTGTAGCGCATGTCAAATAGGCAACTCTCTTCTATGAAACCCATCAGTCATCGTCGACCAGGGTGACGGCCCAGGAGGGGTAGGGCGCGGCGGAGCCCTTGACGGAGTGCCAGATGATGCGGTTGAGGGTGTCCTCGGGGCAGGCGTCGATCCGCCGGAAGTCCAGCCGTGCGGAGATCGCGGCGTGGCGCCGGAGCAGGGGATCGGCGATCTGGTCCTTGGGCGGGTTCATGGTGTCGAGAGGGACCCGGTTGGGGACGGTCTCGAAGGGCGTGAAGTCGGGCGTGTCCGTGAAGCAGTCGAACATCGGCGTGGCCGTGGCGTCGAACTGGTTCATCGGCGGCAGGCCCAGGATCTGCTCGATCGTCCGCAGCAGACTGGTCGTGTTGTACTGGGTCGAGACGACCGCGCCGCGCTTGGTGTAGGGGCTGGCGCAGTAGGCCGTGGTCCGGTAGCCGCTGACGTGGTCCCAGCCGTTCTGGGGGTCGTCCTCGATGCCGAAGACGACCGTCTCCTTCCAGAACGAGCTCCGGCCGAAAGCCTGGACGATGCGGCCGAAGGCCAGGTCGTTGTCGGCGACGCAGGCCTCGGGCGTCGGCGAGCCCTCGCTCGCGCCGCTGGTGTGGTCGTCCGGCAGGCAGACCAGGATGAGCCCGGGCATGCGGCCCTCCGCTTCCCATTTGGCGATCTGGCCCTCGATGTAGCGGGCCCGCCACTGGTCGGGGACGGCCATGTTCCAGCCGACGGTGTCGGTGGGCGAGAACGGGGCCACCGTGGGGATGGCCGGGACCGAGGCGACGCGGACGAGGCCCCGGCCGTGCCGGTACTCGTCCCAGTAGTCGGCCCACTGCGGCGCGCCCTCGCGGGCCGGGTCGGTCCAGCCGCAGGCCTGCATGGTGAACTCGCCGAAGTTCCAGAGCGTGACCCCGTGCTTGAGGGCGTTGTCCCAGATGAAGCCGCTCGGCGCGTAGGCCAGGGCGTCGACCTCGTCGGGGCCCATGCCGTCGGGGTAGCTGCGGGGCCAGCCGGCGAAAGAGCGCTCGAGGTAGTCCGTGCCGAAGGCCGTCGTCGACCACTGATGGCCGTCGGCGCTGAGGATGCCGCTGCAGTAGGTGTTGTCGAGGAGGACGAAGTCGCGGACGAGCTTGTGCTGGTTGGGCGTGACCTCCTCGCCGAAGACGCACAGGGCGGGGTCGCCGTTGCCGGCGGCCACGTCGCCGAGGACCTGGTCGTAAGTCCGGTTCTCCTTGATGACGTAGACGACGTGCTTGAAGACGCTGGGCTCGCCGATGCGCTCCGGCACGGGCCGGGCCGGCTGGCCGGGCCGGGGCTTGCGCAGGGCCTCGGCGATGCGCTCCCGGCGGAAGTTGGCGTAGACGATGTCGGTCATCTCCCAGAGCTCTTTCTGCCGGGGCTCGCGGAAGATCGACACCGAGCCGGTGTACTGGTGGGAGTTGAAGCCCGGGGCGCCCGACGGCTTCGATTCGGCCGGCTCCGCGGCGTGGCCCTTGACGTTGGCGACGCACAGGGCGCCTCGCTTGGCGTCGTAGGCGAGGGCGCCCGGGAACCAACCGACGGGGATGAGCCCTTTGAGGCGGGACTTCCTTTTCTTGGGGCTGAACTTGATGGCGGCCACGGCGTTCTGGGTGCCGTTGGCGGCGTAGAGGGTCTTGCCGTTCGGTGCGAAGGCCAGGGCGTTGGGCGAGGCCCCGAACAGGTCGGCCGGCGAGGCCTTGGCCCAGATGGTCTCGACGACGGCGTCCTTGGCCGTGTCGATGACGCTGAGCGTATCCGCGGCGGCGTTGGCGCAGACGAGGTAGCGCCCGTCCGGGGACAGGGCCAGGGCCGAAGCGTGGAGGCCGGCGGCGATCTCGGCCTTGACCCGGCCCGCGGCCAGGTCGACGACCGTGACGGAGCCCTCGGAGGCGATGTGGCGCACGGGATCGACCCGGACCTCGGTGCCCTGACCGGCCGGCCCGACGAGGTCGCCGGGGCCGGGCCGGCGGCCGCCCCAGTTGCTGACGTAGGCCTTGCCGCCGGCCAGGACGACGTCGAAGGGCGCCACGCCGACGTCGAAGGACCGCAGCACGCCGCCCGAGTCGGCGTCGAGCTCGTACAGGCGGTTGGAGAGGTTGCCGCAGACGAAGAGCCGGGCGCCGTCGGCGGAGACGGCCAGCCCCGAGGGGATCTCCTCGGCCCGCCGCGGGGCGCCGGCCGGCG
>CAZFZU010000023.1:39750-44233 GCA_964523615.1 uncultured Eubacteriales bacterium
GAGACGGCCAGCCCCGAGGGGATCTCCTCGGCCCGCCGCGGGGCGCCGGCCGGCGGAAGGGGGATGGAGTGGGACGGCTCGACCGCGCCGGCCGCGTCGACGGTGAAGACCTTGACGCTGCCTTCGACGTTGCTCATGTAGAGGCGGCGGCCGTCGGGGGCGAAGGCCAGGCCCGTGTAGCTCAGTTGGCCCTCCTCGTCCGGCTGGAGGATCTGGGGCGACACGACCCGGGGGTCCTGCGCTTCCTGGGCCTCGGCCGGCAGGGGGACCTGCTGCAGGATCTTCCCGGAGGCGGGCTCGACGACCAGGAGGCTGTGGGTCTTGCCGGCCACGGCGAGAACGCGGCCGTCGGGCGACAGGGCCAGGTCCTGTGGCCTCATCCCCGGCAGGGTCAGGTGGAGGCCGAACGGCGTGACGACCTGGTTGACCGGCAGGACGGTCCGTCCCTTGCCTTTGGGGCCGATGGTCTCCTTGTCCTGAGACAGGGCCGGGTCCCGGCCGGGGGCCGGGGCGGCCAGGGCCAGGATCAGGGCGGCGGCGGCCGCGCCGAGAACGGCGCGCGGGGTCCGTGGGGCCATGGGACGCTCCTATTTGATCAGGCGTTTCCTCATCATGCGCGTCGAGACCGTGAAGACGGCGGCCGCCAGGGCGGCCAGCCCCAGCAGGCTTCCGCCGATCCCCGCCGCCGGCTGGCCCGTGAAGAGCGACCGGGAGACGCGCACGGCGTGGGTCAGGGGCATGAACTCGGCCAGCGTCCGCATCCAGCCGGGGAAATTGTCGAGCGGGAAGAAGACGCCGGAGAAAAACATCATCGGGGTGATGACGAGCTCGGTGTAGTAGCTGAAGAAGTCGAAGCTCGGGGCGACCGAGGTGACGATCATGGCCATGGAGCCGAACAGGACGCCGACGAAGACCATGAAAACGAGGAGCAGGGCGAAGCGCCAGGCGGCGGCCGGGGCCACGCCCATGGCCAGGGCCACGGTCATCATCAGGGTGCCGCTGACCAGGCCGCGGAACGAGCCCCACAGGATGTCCCCGGCCACGGCCTCGTCGGCCGAGACCGGCGTGGCGATGAGGGAGTCGTAGACCTTCTCGTGGACGATCTTGACGTAGGTGCCGTAGAGGCACTCGAAGGACGAGGACATCATCACGGCCGTGGCCAGGACGCCGGGGACGAGGAAGTGGAGGTAGGGCTTGCCGCCGAAGGCGCCCATATAGGCGCCCATGCCGATGCCGAAGGTGATGAGGTAGAAGAGCGGCTCGATGAGGCTGACCAGGAAGGTCGGCACGATGAAGCGCTTGTAGGAATAGAGGTTGCGGAGGAAGACGTAGGCGACGCGGTAGGACAGGCTCATTCGTGGAGGCTCCGTCCGGTCAGCTTCAGGAAGACGTCCTCGAGGGTGGCCGGCCGGTTGAGGGTGTTGGGCAGGTCGAGCTCGAGCAGGCGGCGCATCAGGGGGTGGCCGTCGCGGCAGTAGAAGTAGAGGGTGTCGCCGACGCGCTCGTGCGGGCAGGGGAAGCCGGCCAGCTGGGCCAGGAGGCGGGCGTCCTCTTCGGGGGGCAGGCGGACCTCGACGACCTCCCGGCCGATCTCCTCCTCGACCAGGCGCGCGGGCGTCCCTTCCTTGAGGATCCGGCCCTGGTACATGACGACGAGCCGGTCGCAGAGCTGCTGGGCCTCTTCCATGTACTGGGTCGTCAGGACCAGGGTCGTGCCCTGGCTCTTGAGGCCGCGCAGGCGCTGCCAGATGAGATGGCGGGCCTGGGGGTCGAGCCCGGTCGTCGGCTCGTCGGCGACGATGAGCCGGGGCCGGTTGATGAGGGCCCGGGCGATGAGCAGGCGGCGCTTCATGCCCGTCGACAGCTCCGAGATCTTGCTGTCCCGCTTGGCCTCGAGCTCGACGAAGGAGAGGAGCTCGGCGATGCGCGGCTTGGCCTCGCGCCGCCCGATGTCGAAGAAGCGGGCGAAGACGACCAGGTTCTCGAAGACGGTCAGGTCGTTGTCGAGGTCGATCTCCTGGGGGATGACCCCGGTGATCTTCTTGAGGGCCCGGTTGTCGATGGCCGCCGGGTGGCCGGCGACGGTCAGCGTGCCCGAGGTCAGGGGCGAGACGCAGTGGATCATGCGCACGGTCGTCGTCTTGCCGGCGCCGTTGGGGCCGAGGAAGCCGAAGCATTCCCCCTCCCGGATCTCGAAGTCGATGCCGGCGACGGCGACGAGGTCGCCGTAGTTCTTGGTCAGCCCGGAGGCGGTCACGAGGGCGGGCATGGCGTTCGGTCACATCCTTTCGAGCAGGGCCTTGAAGCGGGGGTGGCCGCGCAGGGGGTCGAGGTCGCCGTCGTTCTCGTACCAGCCCTTCTGGAGGAGCCCGCCGGCGGCGGCCCGTTCCAGGCAGTCGATGGCCTCCTCGGTGTCCCCCGCGAGGGAGTGGAAACAGCCCAGGTTGTAGAGGAGCATGGGGTCGTCGGGGTCGATGCGGCGGGCCCGGCGGGCCCAGTCGCGGCCCTTCCCGGTCTCTCCGAGGGCGACGAAGCCGTTGGCGCCCATGTAGAGGGCCCGGGCGTCGTCGGGGTGGAGGTCGATGTGCCGTTCGGCCAGGGCCAGGCCGCGCTCGCGGGCGGCCCGGGCGTCCTCCGGGCGGCCCAGCTTGTCGTAGACGGGGCCGATGAGCAGGGGGGAATAGAAGTCTTCGGGCCGGACGCGCATGGCCTCCTCGTAGAGGGAGGCGGCCTTGGGCAGGTCGCCGGCGGCGAAGGCCTGCCGGGCGTAGAAGTACCAGGCCTCGAACAGGGTCGGATCGAGCTCGATGGCCCGTTCGAAGGCCGTCCGGGCCTCGTCCTTGGCGTCGCCGAGCGACAGGGCCACGGCCAGGGAAGCCTGGGCCTGGGCCGACTCGGGGGCCAGCTCGACGGCCCGCCGGCCGGCGGCCTCGGCCTGCCGGCGGACGGAGTCCTTGCGCTCGGCGTAGAGATAGATGTAGGACCAGCAGTCGGCCGACCCGGCGTGGGCCAGGGCGTAGCCCGGGTCGAGCTCGATGGCCCGCGAGAACAGCTGCAGGGCGAACTCGATGTCGTGCCGGCCGTAGCGGTAGTAGAAGCTGCGGCCCTTGAGGTAGTAGTCGTAGGCCTGGACCTGGCTGGTCGGGATCTCGGCCAGGGCCCCCTTCTCGCGGGGCGTCAGGGTGACCCGCAGGGCCCGGACGACGTTGTGGGCGATCTCCTGCTGGATCCCGAAGATGTCGCGCAGCTCGCGGTCGTACGATTCCGACCAGAGGTGGAACCCCCGGGCGGAGTCGATGAGCTGGACCGTGATGCGCAGGCGGTGGTCCGACTTGCGGACGCTGCCCTCGAGGACCGTCTCGACCCGGAGCTTGTTGGCGATCTCGCGCAGGTCGGCGGCCGTGCCCTTGAACTGGAAGGAGCCCGTGCGGGAGGCCACCCGCAGGCCGCGGATGCGGCAGAGGGCGTTGATGATCTCCTCGGCGATGCCGTCGCAGAAGTAACCCTGGTCGCGCTCCCGGCTCATATCGGCGAAGGGCAGGACGGCGATCGACGGGATGCCGATGTCGCGGCCCTCGCCGCCGGCCTGGCGCAAGGTCTCGAGCTCGTCTCGCAGGTCGCGGGCCGAAGCCATGCGGTAGCGTGGCTCCTTCTCCAGGCAGTGGCGCAGGATGCGGTCGAGCGAGCGGGGCAGGCGGGGGTTGAGGTCGACGGCCGAGAGGGGCTCCTCCTTGAGGACGCCGGCGATCCTCTCGGGGCCGGTCGCGCCGCCGAAGGGCAGCCGGCCGGTGGCCCACTCGAACAGGACGACCCCGAGCGAGAACAGGTCGGTGCGGTGGTCGACGGGCTGGCTGCGGAGCTGTTCCGGGGACATGTAGGCGATGGTGCCGGCGAAATCGGCGTCGAGGGTGTCCGTGGAGCCGTCGTCCCGGGACAGCATCCGGCTGAGGGGGAGAAGGATGCGGGCCAGGCCGAAGTCGAGGATCTTGAGCGTGCCCGCCGCGTCGATCATGATGTTCTGGGGCTTGAGGTCGCGGTGGATGATGCCCCGGGCGTGGGCGGCGGCCACGGCCCCGGCGAGCGGCAGGGCCACTTCGAGGAAGCGGTCGAGGCCGACGCCGCCGGGCTCGATGAGCTTCGACAGGGGCTGGCCTTCGACGAGCTCCATGGTGAAGAAGGTCGCGCCCTCGGCCTCGTCGACGGCGTAGATGGTGACGATGTGGGGGTGGCTCAGGGCGGCGACGGCCTTGGCCTCGCGCTCGAAGAAGGCCCGCCTCTCCGGGTCGTCGACGGCGCCCTCGGGCAGGAACTTGACGGCCACGTCCCGCTCGAGCTTGAGGTCGCGGGCCTTCCAGACGACCCCCATGCCGCCCTCGCCGAGCTTCTCGACGAGACGATAGTGGCCGAGGACGAGGTCCTTCTTCGGGATCATGCGCGTTCCCCTAGACACTACCCGAAGACCCGAAGACCTGTCAACCGCGCG
>CAZFZU010000024.1:0-42564 GCA_964523615.1 uncultured Eubacteriales bacterium
AGAGCCATAAACCGGCCAAGGCGATTGACAGGGATGAATCTCTTTATCTATAGTGTGATTTCGCCATCCCCCCAGGAGGTGTCCGATGTCGCGCTTCCGCCGTTCCCCCGTCAAGACCGCCGTCCTTCTCGTCTGCGCCGCTCTGGTCGTCCTGACCGCCCTGAGCCTGGCCCAGACGAAGGCGGCCAAGCCCAAGGTCCTCCAGTCGACGAGCCCCGAGCTCCGGCTCAAGGGCTTCGAAGAGTACAAGGCCCTGCAGGCGTCCTCCAAGTTCAAGGACCTCAAGTGGCAGTTCGTCGGCCCGACCAACATCAGCGGCCGGGTGACCGACGTCGCCGTCGTCGCCCCCAAGGGCCAGAGCTATACCATCTACGTGGCCTCGGCCTCCGGCGGCGTCTGGAAGACGGACAACGAGGGCACGACCTGGACGCCCATCTTCGATAACATGGTCACGGCGGCCGTCGGCGACATCGCCTTGGCCCCCTCCGATCCCGACATCGTCTGGGTCGGCACCGGCGAGCACAACATCTTCCGCAGCTCCCAGGCCGGCATCGGTGTCTTCAAGTCGGCCGACGGCGGCAAGACATGGGCCCACATGGGCCTCACCGACACGAACACGATCGCCCGCATCGTCGTCCACCCGACCAACCCCGACGTCGTCTACGTCGCGGCCGGCGGCCACGAGTGGACGAAGAACGCCGACCGCGGCGTCTACAAGACGACCGACGGCGGAAAGACCTGGGCCAAGGTCCTCTACGTCAACGACGAGACCGGGGCCTACGACCTGGTCATGGACCCGCGCTCGAGCGACACCCTCTACGCCGCGATGTGGCAGAGGACCCGCCAGAAATGGAACGACCCCCGGACCTTCCCGGGCCACACCGGGAGCGGCCTGTTCAAGACGACCGACGGCGGCAAGACCTGGGCGCCCATCAACACCGGGCTTCCGCCGGTCGAGTTCCGGGGCCGGATCGGCCTGGACCTCTGCCTGGCCAAGCCCGACACCCTCTACGCCCTGGTCGACAACTACGAGCTGCGCGAGACGTCCCAGGCCGAGCTGGACTCGGTCCGCGGCTACTACGACCCCGGCAAGGGCTTCATCAAGGGCGCCACGGTCTACCGCTCGGACGACGCCGGGGCCACCTGGGCCCAGACGAGCGGCCTGACGCCCCAGCAGAAGTCCTACATGCAGCAGCACTCCGGCACCTACGGCTGGGTCTTCGGCCAGATCCGGGTCGATCCCAACGACCCGGAGACGTCCTACATCATGGGCGTCCCCTTCAGCGCCTCGACCGACGGCGGCAAGACCTACAAGAACGTCCGCAGCCCCGGCGGCGACAACCACGCCCTGTGGATCGACCCGGCCAACTCGAACTACCTCATCAAGGGCTTCGACCAGGGCGTCGCCGTCTCCTACGACAAGGGCCGGAACTGGCGCTACTTCCGGAGCGATCTCAACCTCTGCCAGTTCTTCAACCTCAACTACGACATGGCCACGCCGTTCAAGGTCTACGGCTCGATGCAGGACCACGGCAGCTTCCGCGGCCCGGTCGACCTCAGCCGCGGCCGCGACCGCATCCCGGCCGTGGCGTTCGAGAACGCCCCCGGCGGCGAGGGCTCGAACCACGCCATCGACCCGACCGACCCGAACATCGTCTATTCGGCCGGCTTCTACGGCACCATCTCCCGGGCCGATTACGGCAAGCCCGGCCCCTACCCCGGGGCCCCCGACCAGAAGGAGCTCCTGCCCGTCCTCTACGAGAACGAGCCGCCCCTGCGCGGACAGTGGCTGGCGCCCTTCATCCTGTCCCCGCACAATCCCAACATCCTCTACCACGGCATGCAGTACGTCTTCCGGTCCCTCGACCGCGGCGACACCTGGGAGCGCATCTCCCCCGACCTGACGACCAACGACCCGGCCACGCGCGGCGACATCCGCTACCAGACCCTCTTCACCATCTCCGAGTCGCCCATCAAGGCCGGGCTCCTCTACGCCGGGACCGACGACGGCCGGCTCTGGGTGACCAAGGACGGCGGCAAGGCCTGGACCGAGATCACGGCCGGCCTGGCCCCCGGCAAGTGGATGTCGCGGGTCGTGGCCTCGGCCTACGACCTGGGCACCGTTTACCTGACCCAGAACGGCAAGCGCGACGACGACTTCACGCCCTACGTCTGGAAGTCGACCGACTACGGCAAGACCTGGACGTCGCTCGCCAAGGGCGTCCCCGTCGGACCGGTCAACGTCGTCCGCGAGGACCCCGTCAACAAGGACATCCTCTACCTCGGCACCGACATGGGCGTCTATGTCACGGCCGACGGCGGCAAGACCTGGACGGTCCTCGGCGGCAATCTGCCGACCGTCTACGTCCACGACCTGGTCATCCACCCGCGCGACAATATCATCGTCATCGCCACGCACGGCCGCGGCATGTGGGCCCTGGACGCCGACAAGGTCAACGCCAAGTCGGCCCGGCGGCGATTCTCTTACGAGGATTGACCGAGCGAACGGTCACGCTCGAAGGCGTCGGGCCCGTCCTGTTCGTCAAGAGCCGGCGGGCCCGGCGGATCGGCCTGACGGTCCGCGCCTTGCGCGGCGTCCGGGTGGTCCTGCCGGCCGGGGCTTCGTTCGAACAAGCCCGTCTCTTCACCCTCGGCAAGCGGGCCTGGATCCGGCGGGCCCAGGCCCGCGTCGATCTGGCCCGCGAGCGGTGCCGCGAGGCCGTCGAAGCGGCCGCCCGGATCGACCGGCGATCCGCCCGCGACTCGCTCGCCGGACGGCTCGAAGCCCTGGCCCGCGAGCACGGCTTCGCGCCCGGACGGTTATGCGTCCGGCGCCAGGGAACGATCTGGGGCAGCGCGACCCGCGCGGGGCGCATCCAGCTCAACCTCCTCCTGGCGGTCCTGCCGCCCGATCTCGCCGATTACGTCATCCTTCACGAGCTCGTCCACACCCGGGTCCGGGGACACGGCCGGGACTTCTGGGCGGAGCTCGGCCGCTTCGTCCCCGATCTGGCCGGCTGCCGGGCCCGCCTGCGCGAGTATTCGCTGGCCCTGTTCTGAAGGGGGCCGGGCGGTCGGCCCGCCGGGCCCGGCAGAGCCCGGTTTGACAGGCCCAGGGCTTGTGATATGATTCTTAGACAAACGGCCGGGGGGCCCTTGAGTCGGTGGCCGCACGCCCGGCGACGTGACGCGCAGGCCGTCACAACCATAGCGAGGAGATGTCGTCATGGGGGACCGTTTTCTGAAAAAGCAGCTGGTCGCGGCCGTTCTCATCGCGGCCGTCCTCGTCATGGTCCGGGCCTCTGAACCCGGCCAGCCCCCCCCGGGTCGCCAACGCCCGTCCCTCGCGAAAGGGGAAGCCGGCCTCCCCCGCGAGGCCGGCGAGGCCCGGCGGCTGGCCCGAGAGCTCGCGCGTCTCCGGCTGGCCGGGGACAAGGCAGGCGCGGCCCGCGTTTTCGCCCGGCTCTTCGACTTCGATCCCGCCGGCGATCCCGTGACCTCCCTCAAGACCGCCGCGGCCGCCCAGTCGGGCCGGCTCATCGGCGCCGCCGCGGCCGACAAGGACGTCCCCGCGGGGACGAACGCGGACCCCGTCTTCGCGACCGCGGATCCCGAAACGCGCCCGACGGCCGACGTCCGGCGCTCCGGCGACGGGACCGGCGCCGTCTTCACCGCGGCGGAGCGATGGTCGGGGAATAGGCCCGGGAACATCTGCGTCCGGAAGAGCGCCGCGGGCGGTGTGACTTGGGACGGAACGGTCGTCTTCGGAGGCGGCCTTCCCCGGACCCAGCCCTCGCTGGTCCTGCTCGCCGACGACACCGTCGGCGTGGCCTACGTCGAGGATTGGTCCGACAGGGACGGCGACATCCGCTTCCTCCGGCTGTCGGCGGACCTGGCGGAGGACGAGGAGATCCCGGTCGCCCTCAGTCTCGCCGACGAAAGGGCCCCGTCCCTGGCGACGGACCGCGGGTCCTACCCCGACGCCTACGGCTATCTCGTCTATGCCCAGGAGAGGGATGGCGTCCGCTCGATCATGTTCCGGGTCAGCCCGGACCTCGGATCGTCCTGGAGCCGGGCGACGGCCATCGACGCCTTCGCCGCCCCGGCGGAGGCCGCGGGGACGGCTCTGGCCTACGATCCCGGCCGGAACGCCCTCCACGTCGCTTATGCCCGTCCGTGGACCGGCTCTTCCGGCATCGTCGTCTCGACCTCCCGGGATTTCGGGGCCTCATGGTCTCGTCCGGTCTCCGTGACGCCCGCTGGGGCGGGCTCTTGCGATCGCCCGCGGATCGCGGCCCGGGACGGCGAGGTCGTCGTCGTCTTCGAGCGCGGGACCGGAAGCGGGCGGGATATCGGGCTGGCCCGGTCGCCCGACTCGGGACGGTCCTGGATCAAAGGCGAGAGCCTGGCCGCGACGGCGGCCGCCGAAGGCGCTCCCGACGTCCGGGCCGCGGGGGTCTCCCCCACGGCCGGATTCTTCGCCTCCTACCTCGAGGGGGACGGCCGCGTGGTCATCCTCCGCAGCGAGGCGGCCGGACCTTCGTCGTGGACGACGGCGGCCGTGATCGAGAGGGAACGGGTCGACGCGGCGGCCGGGCCGACGGCCCTCGTCGCCATGGACGGCCCGGAAGGGGCCGGGGCCGTCGGGGCTTTCTGGACCGATGGGTCCGGCGATCCCGACATCTACTTCGGCTCGGCGGTCGTCCCGTTGAGCCTGGCCGCTCTCGACGTGACGCCGGCGAACCAGGACGTGCCTGCCTCCCCTGCGGGGACGACGAGCTTCGCGGTCGTGAAAACAGGAGAGGGTTCGGTCGCCTGGAACGCGGCGGTCATCGTGGGAGGCGACTGGCTCTCCATCATCTCGGGCTCCTCCGGCAACAACAACGGGACGGTCGTCGCGGCCTATCGGGAGAATACCGGCTCCCTCGCGCGGATCGGTTCGATCCAGGTCAGCTCGCCCGATATCTCCGTTCCCCCCGTCACCGTCACCGTGACCCAGGCCGGCCGGCCCGCGCTGACCGTGACACCGGCCTACGGCTTGGTCTCTTCCGGCCCCGAGGGCGGGCCGTTCACGCCCGAGAGCCAGGCCTATACGCTCGAGAACACGGGCGGGACAGCCATCGATTGGACGGCCTCCACGACCCAGACCTGGACGGCGCTTTCGGCGACGGCCGGTACGCTGGCCCCCGGAGAAACCGCTGTCGTCACCGTCTCGATCGACGCCGCGGGCAGCGACCTGGCCGCCGGGACCTACGTCGACACGGTCTCGTTCGTCAACACGACCGACGGAACGGGCAGCACGACCCGGTCCGTCACCCTGACGGTCTCCGCGACCGCAGGCGCGCTCGCCGTGACCCCGGCCGGCGGCCTGGCCTCCTCGGGCCCGGCGGGCGGGCCGTTCACGCCCGCGAGCCAAGCCTTCACGCTGGAGAACACGGGCGGCACGTCCATCGATTGGACGGCCGCCAAGACCCAGACCTGGACGGCGCTCTCGGCGACGGCCGGGACCCTGGCGCCCGGGGAGACGGCGACGGTCACCGTCTCGATCACGGCCGCGGCTAACACCCTCACACCCGGCGATTACGCCGACACGGTCTCGTTCGTCAACACGACCGGCGGCGCAGGCAGCACGACCCGGTCCGTTACTCTGACGGTCTCCGCGGCCGCGGGCGCGCTCACCGTGACCCCGGCCGGCGGCCTGGCCTCCTCGGGCCCGGCGGGCGGGCCGTTCACGCCCGCGAGCCAAGCCTTCACGCTGGAGAACACGGGCGGCACGTCCATCGATTGGACGGCCGCCAAGACCCAGACCTGGACGGCGCTCTCGGCGACGGCCGGGACCCTGGCGCCCGGGGAGACGGCGACGGTCACCGTCTCGATCACGGCCGCGGCTAACACCCTCACACCCGGCGATTACGCCGACACGGTCTCGTTCGTCAACACGACCGGCGGCGCGGGCAGCACGACCCGGCCGGTCTCCCTGGCCGTCTCGGCCGGGCCCATCCTGGCCGTGTCGCCGTCCGGCCGGGACATGCCGTACTCGGCGGGAACCGCGACCTTCGAGGTGTCCAACGCGGGCGGAGGAAGCCTGACCTGGACCGCCGCCGTCGTCGCGGGCGGCAGCTGGCTCTCCATCGCCTCCGGATCGGGCGGCACGGGCGACGGCACGATCAGCGTCGCCTTCACCGTCAATCAGCTGTCGTCGGAGCGGGTGGGGATCATCCGGGTCACGGCGGCCGGAGCGGCCGGCAGTCCGAGGGACGTGACCGTGACCCAGGCGCCCGGCGCGTTCGGCCTGGCCCTCGACGCGGCCCGGCTCTACGAGAGCGCCTGGCTCATCCGCCGGCAGTACGCCCGGCTCTCGGTCACCGTGATCAATCCGGCCGCCATCCCGATCGCCCGATACGAGATCCTCCGGCGGACGGGGACGGGGAGCTTCGAGGTCCTGCGGGAGATCGCGGCCTCGGCCGTCGACCCGTCGTCGTGGATCTACAACGACGCGTTCGTGGAGCCCGGGTCGAGCTACACCTACCGGATCGTCGCTTACGACACGCTCGGCGCCGTCGTCAGCGTGTCGAACGACGCGGCCATTTGAAGGGGGAGACCATGAAGAACAAACCCCTCCTGTCGGTCGTCCCCGCCGTGCTCCTGCTCTGTTCGGCCGCCGCCGCGGAGAGCCGGCTCTTCCTCGGGGCCGGGGCGAATTACATCCGGCCGGCCGACGAGAACTACCGGACCGCTTACGGCGGCCAGGCCATCTATCCCGAGATCTGGGGGGCCGTCCGCCTGGTCGCCGGGCTTTGTCTGTCGGGGAGCTACGGGCGGTTCGCCAAGGACGGCCTGACCCCGGTCCTGGAGCTCGAAGCCCGGGCCACGCAGAGCTACTTCACGGCGGGCCTGACCTACCTTCAGCGGATCTCGGGCCTCCTCTGCCTCCAGGCCGGCGGCGGGGTGGCCGGCCTCAGTTTCCGGGAGGAGGCCCTGGGGACCTCCATCGACGGCCGCAAGCTCGGGCTATCCGCCGAGGGGGGGATCCTCGTGGCCCCCGAGGACGAACGGATCTTCATGAGCGTGAAGGCCGGGTATGTGTCGGCCCGCGTCGAGGACCTCGATCCCACGATCTCGGGACGGCAATCGGCCCGGCTCGGCGGCTTCAGGATCGCCGTCAGCGTCGGCATCCAGCTGTTCAGCGGCGAGTGAAGCGGCCGGGGGACGAAAGGACTGTCCCCTCCCGGCCGGGAACGTGCTATAATCCCGGCCTTGCCATGGTCTTCCCTAACGTTCATCCGAACGACGTCCGATCCCCTATCCCGGAGGTCCCATCCATGTCGAGCCCGCGTTTCCGCACCCGGGCCGCCGCCCTCGCGGCCGCCGTCCTCGTCTTCGCCGCCCTGCTCGCCGCCGCGCCGCCCGAGGCGCGCAAGGCCAACTACGACCTGGCCTCGCGCTGGACGCCGGCCAAGGTCGGCAAGCTCGTCTTCGATACGTCCGTCGCGCCCCACTGGCTCGAGACGGGGGACCGCTTCTGGTACGCCTATGAGACGGCCCAGGGACGCAAGTGGTATATCGTCGACCCCGCGGCCCGGTCGAAGAAGCCCCTCTTCGACAACGCCAAGATGGCCGCCCAGCTGACCCGCATCCTCCTCGTCCCCTACGACGCCCAACATCTGCCCATCAAGACCATCAAATTCGTCAACAAGGACACCGCCATCCAATTCGAGATCGAGGTTCCCAAGGACAACGACATCCTGGTCGGCGGCAAGATCGTCAAGGCCTCCGAGATCGCCAAGGAAGAAGAGAAGAAGGACCTCGACGCCGACAAGGAAAAGGAGAAGGAAAAGGAGCAGGACACCCAGAAGGACAAGGGCAAGGAGGCCGACAAGCCCAAGGAGCCGGAGAAGAAGACCAAGGTCCTGGGCTTCAGCTACGAGCTGGCTTCCGGCAAGTTGGCCCTCATCGAGGACTACAAGGTCCCCGACAAGCGGCCTCGCTGGGCCTCGGTCTCGCCGGACGAGAAGACGGTCGTCTTCGCCCGCGGCGAGAACCTGTTCCTGATGGACGCCGAGAGCTTCAAGCTGGCCCAGAAGAAGGCCGACGACAAGGCCGTCAAGGAGGTCCAGCTGACGACCGACGGCGAGGAGCACTACTCCTACGCCCGGACGCTCACCGACGAGGACAAGAAGGAGTTCCAGAAGGACGAGAAGGACCGCAAGGACTTCCGGGCCCCGGCCGGGATGGTCGTCTGGTCCAAGGATTCCAAGAAGATCGCCCTCGTCCGCAGCGACGAGCGCAAGGTCGCCGACCTCTGGGTCATCAACTCCCTGGCCGATCCCCGGCCGACGCTCGAGACCTACCGCTACGAGATGCCAGGGGAGGAGAACCAGCCCCAGCCCGAGATCCTCGTCTTCGACCTGGCCAGCAAGGCCAAGGTCAAGGTCAAGGCCGACAAGTTCAAGGACCCGACCTTCGACATCTTCACCGCCCCGCGCCAGGCCCTCGACCGGGAAAAGGAGTTCCCGCCGCCGGCCCAGTGGCTGGCCGACGGGTCCGACAAGCTCTACTTCGGCCGCCAGTCGCGCGACCTCCACGGCTACGACGTCTGCGTCGCCGACACGGCCACGGGCGAGGTCAAGGTCCTGATCGAGGAGCGCCTCAACACCTACGTCGAGGCCCAGGACCCGTGGCTCCTCGGCGGCGGCAAAGAGATCGTCTGGTGGTCCGAGCGCGACGGTTGGGGCCACTACTACCTCTACGACGGCGACGGCAAGCTCAAGGCCCAGCTGACCTCGGGCGAGTTCGTCGGGCAGGGCATCGCCCGGGTCGACGAGAAGGCCCGGGTCCTGTACTTCCTGGCCTGCGGCCGGGAGCCGGGCGAGGACCCCTACTACACGCACCTCTACCGGGTCGGTTTGGACGGGTCGGGGCTGCGTCCGATCGACAAAGGCGACGCCTCGCACCAGCCTTCCATGAACGACTCGGCCCGCTTCTTCGTCGACACCTTCTCCCGCGTCGACGCGGCTCCCAGGTCGGAGCTCCGGGACGCGGCCGGGAACCTCCTCCTCGAGCTCGAGGCGACCGACGTCTCGGCGCTCCTGGCGGCCGGCTTCAAGTACCCCGAGCCGTTCAAGGTCAAGGCCGACGACGGCGTCACCGACCTCTACGGCGTCATGTACAAGCCCTTCGACTTCGACCCGGGCGTCCGGTACCCCGTCATCGCCTACGTCTACCCGGGCCCCCAGACCGAGAGCGTCTCCAAGACGTTCGTGCCCCGCAGCCAGAGCCAGAACCTGGCCCAGCTCGGCTTCGTCGTCATCGAGGTCGGCAACCGCGGCGGCCACCCCTCGCGGTCGAAGTGGTACCACAACTACGGCTACGGCAACCTCCGCGATTACGGCCTGGCCGACAAGAAGCGGGCCATCGAGCAACTGGCCGCCCTCCATCCCTACATCGACATCGACCGCGTCGGCATCTACGGCCACTCCGGCGGCGGCTTCATGTCCACGGCGGCCATGCTCGTCTACCCCGACTTCTTCAAGGTCGCCGTATCCTCGTCGGGCAACCACGAGAACAACGTCTACAACCGCTGGTGGAGCGAGAAGCACCACGGCGTCAAGGAGATCACGGACAAGGACGGCGCCGTCAAGTTCGAGTACGCCATCGAGAAGAACTCCGAGATCGCCAAGAACCTCAAGGGGCGCCTCCTCATCACGACCGGCGACATCGACAACAACGTCCATCCGGCCAACACCCTGCGCCTGGCCGCGGCCCTCATCAAGGCCAACAAGCGCTTCGACTTCTTCATCTTCCCGGGCCAGCGCCACGGCTACGGCGACATGGGCGACTACTGGTTCTGGCTCCGGGCCGACTACTTCGCCAAGTGGCTCCTGGGGGACTTCTCCCAGACGGTCGACCTCGTCGAACTCCAGCGCGAGAAGGAGCAGAAAGGCGGCAAATAGCGCCCCGGCGCTTCCCCGAGACCGGACAGGGGCCCCCGCGGGCCCCTTTTTTTTCGCGGCGATTTGGGTTACAACAGGGGGCGAACGACGGGAGGTCCCATGAACGACAACGCCCCGCGACGCTCGACCGGCATGGTCGTCCTGATCATGCTGACCTTCTTCGTCATCTCCCTGCTGACGAACATCATCGGCCCGCTCGTGCCCGACATCATCAAAAGCTTCGACCTCTCGCTGACGCTCGTGGCCCTGCTCCCCTTCGCCTTCTTCATCGCCTACGGCGTCATGTCCATCCCGGCCGGGATGCTCCTCGAGCGCACCCGGGAGAAGCCGGTCATGGTCGGGGCCTTCGTCCTGGCCTTCGGCGGGGCGCTCCTGTTCGCCGCCCGCCCCAGCTACCCCACGGCCATCGTCTCGCTCTTCCTCATCGGGGCCGGAATGGCCGCGCTCCAGGTGGCCATCAATCCCCTGCTGCGGACGGCCGGCGGCGAGGAACACTACGCCTTCAACTCCGTCCTGGCCCAGCTCATCTTCGGCGGGGCCTCGTTCCTGAGCCCGCTCATCTACACGTACTTCGTCCGCAACATCGGCCGGCCGGGGGCCGAAGCCAAGCCCCTCGTCGGCCTCATGACGCGGCTCGTCCCGCCGGCCCTGCCCTGGGTTTCCGTCTACTGGGTCTTCGCCGCCCTGGCCATCGCCATGGTCGCCGTCCTGGCCGCCGTCCGCTTCCCCGTCGTCGTCCGCCAGGAGGACGAGCGGGCCGGGGCCTGGGCGACGCACAAGTCCCTGTTCAAGAACAGGACCGTCGTCCTGTACTTTCTGGGCATCTTCGCCTACGTCGGGACCGAGCAGGGCGTGGCCAACTGGATGTCCCAGTTCCTGGCCACCTATCACGGCTACGACCCGCAGACGGTCGGCGCGGCCCGTGTGGCCGCGTTCTGGGGGCTGATGACGATCGGCGGCATCCACGGCCTGTTCCTGCTCAAGTTCGTCGACAGCCGCCGCGTCCTGGTCGGCTTCACCGTCTCGGCCCTGGTCTTCCTGACCCTGGGCCTGTTCGGCCCGGGCCCGCTGGCCAAGATCGCCTTCCCTCTCGTCGGCTTCGCCGCGGCGGTCATGTGGCCGGTCATCTTCTCGCTGGCCCTGAACTCGGTCCCCAGCCACCACGGCTCGTTCTCGGGCATCCTCTGCACCGGAATCGTCGGCGGCGCCCTCGTGCCGCTCGCCATCGGCCGCCTGGGTGACGCCTTCGGCCTGCGCCTGGGCCTGCTCCTCCTCTATGTGACGCTGGGTTACATCCTGTCCATCGGGCTGTGGGCCAAGCCCCTCATCACGAACAAGACGGTCAGCTTGAGAAAGAGCAAGGCGGAGGCGGCGTGAGCGGTCCGGCCGTCGTCGGCGTCGATCTCGGCGGCACCAACGTCCGGGCCGGCCGGGTCGTGGACGGGCGTCTGGAGGAGGCCCGGTCGGTCCCCGTCCGCGGCCGCGGCTCGGTCGAAGAGGTCCTCGCGGACATCTATAGCGCCGTCGACGCCGTCATGCGCGACGACGTGGCCGGGATCGGGGCCGGCGTGCCTTCGGTCATCGACCTGGCGACCGGGACGGTCTACGACGTCCAGAACATCCCTTCCTGGAAGAAAGTGCCTCTCAGGGCACGCCTCGAGGAGCGCTACCGGCGCCCGGCCTTCGTCAACAACGACGCCAACTCGTTCGCCGCCGGCGAGAAGGTCTACGGCAAGCTCCGGCCCTACGACAGCGCCGTCGGGCTCATCGTCGGGACCGGGCTGGGCTCGGGGATCATCGCCAACGGCCGTCTCTATTCCGGGGTCAACTGCGGGGCCGGCGAGTTCGGCATGCTCCCCTATCTCGACCGCAACTTCGAGGCCTACGCCAGCGGCCAGTTCTTCGAGCGCGTCCACGGCGTCACGGGCAAGGAGCTGGCCGTCCGGGCCGCGGCCGGGGAGGCCGAGGCCCTCGGCATCTTCGCCGAGTTCGGCCGCCACCTGGGCGAGGCCGTCAAGGCCGTCTGCTACGCCGTCGACCCGGAGATCGTCGTCCTCGGCGGCTCGGTCAGCAAATCCTACGCCTTCTACCGCGAGGCCCTTTGGGAGGCCTTCGCTTCGTACGCCTACTCGATCGCCAAGGACCGCTTGAAGATCGAGGTCTCGGAGACCGAGAACATCGCCGTCCTCGGCGCGGCCGCCCTTTACTTCGACGCCCGCCGCGGCTAGCCCCGGCCGGGGCCTTTTCACCCCCCGAGGAACAGAAAATCCCTTGACAGTGTTTTTTCCAGTGGCTTTAATATCGGACTGGGACGCACGCGCAAGGAGAGACCGACATGGCGCAGACACAGACGACTCGCCGCGGGACCGGCGCCCTCGCGGCCCTCGGCCTGACGATCCTGATCCTGACCGGGGCCGCCCTCGGCCAGGAAGGCAAGAAGCCCGGCCTGTTCGGCCCCTGGGTGGCCACGGCCGAATTGAGCTACGTCGTCACGGGCGGCAACACCTCGACCTCGGCCCTCAGCTTCGGGACCTCGTTCAGCCGCAAGTGGACCAACGACACCCTCTTGTTCAAGAGCTACGTCCTCAAGAGCAACGCGACGACGACGACCCGGACGGCCCGGGGCACGGAGACCGACTTCGACGTCCTCGAGCAGTCGGTCACCCGCAAAGTGGCCGAGAATTACATCCTGGCCGGACAGTACGACCGGCGCATCTCCAAGAAGCTCCTCGGCCAGGCCGGCGCGAGCTGGGACCGCAACCGGTTCGCCGGCATCGACGACCGGCTCATCGCCACGCTGGGCTTCGGCTACGCCTGGATCGAGAAGCCCCGGACCCAGATCAAGACCTCGGCCGGCGTGACCTACACGCTGCGGCAGTTCGTCGGCCAGGACTGGGAATCGTTCGGCGGCTTGCGCTTCAGCGTGACCGCGGACAAGAAGCTCTTCGAGAACTCGTCCTTCTCGTCGGCCTTCATCCTGGACGAGAACCTCAAGGACACCCCGGACTGGCGATTCGACTGGGCCAACTCGGTCACGGCCTCCCTGTCCAAGTCCCTGGCCCTCAAGGTCAGCCTGCGGACCCTCTACACGCACCAGCCGGCGCTCCAGGGCCTGCCGCTCTTCGACCTCGTCGGCGACCCGACCGGGCTGACCGTCTTCGTGCCCCTGAAGAAGCTCGACACGTTCCTGACGACCTCCATCGTCATCAACTTCTGAGGACAAGAAGGGGGTCAAACCGACTTTTTACGCCGGACCGAATCGATGAGCGTAAGAAGTCGGTTTGACCCCCTTCTTGTCCGCCCCCTTCCGGATTTCCGATGAATATAGTAGAGTATAGGGGCGGAGGGACCGTGAAGAAACGCTATTGGCGGTGTTTCGTCTGCAACGACATCCACTACGGGATCGCCCCCCCGGAGCTCTGCCCGACCTGTAAGGTGCTCAACGCCTACGTCGAGATCTCGGCCGCCGAAGCCCGCAAGTTCTTGGGCCTGGGGCCCGACACGGCCGTGACGCCCGACGACTTCCCGGCCGCGATCGAGCGCTTCGCCGCGGGGAACGAGTTCCGGGTCAACCCGGACCGCGAGCGGGTCGATCTGCTCCTCAAGGGCATCTCGGAGAACGAGGCCAAGTACGGCCTCAAGTTCTGCCCCTGCCGGGTCCGGACCAAGGACTGGGACGAGGACCTGCGGATCGTCTGCCCCTGCAATTTCACGGTCCACGAGACGTACAAAGGGATCGAGGACGGGGAGTGCTGGTGCGGCCTCTTCGTCAGGAGGACCTGATGGCCAAGCTGCTCATGTTCCACGGGCGGGAATGCCCCCACTGCCACCGCATGATGCCCCGGGTCGAGAAACTCGAGGCCGAGACCGGCGTCCGGTTCGACAAGCGCGAGGTCTGGCACGACGAGGCCAACCAGGACCTCATGCGCGGCTACCAGGACGTCCTCAAGCCCAAATGCGGCGGCCAGCTGCGCGTCCCGGCCTTCCTCAACCCCGAGACCAAGGACGCCCTCTGCGGCGAGATCGAGTACGATAAGCTCAAGGAATGGGCCCTGGGGCAGGCGTAGATGGCGAGAACCCCCTCGAAGGCGGCCCGCCTCGAAGCCGTCGTCCGCCGCCGTCCGAAGGCCGTCGTCGCTTTCTCCGGCGGCGTGGACTCCACGCTCCTCCTCCGGGTCTGCCGGGACGTCCTCGGCCGCGACAACGTCGTGGCCGTGACCGGGGTCTCGCAGACCTATACGGCCGAGGAGCTGGCCGGCGCCCGCCGGGCCGCCCGGGCCCTCGGCGTCGAGCACGTCCTCCTGGAGACCGACGAGCTGGCCTGCGCCGCGTTCGCCGCCAACCCGGCCGACCGCTGCTACCACTGCAAGGGCGAGCTGTTCGACCGCATCCTCGACCTGGCCAAGAGCCGCGGCATCGACGCCGTCTACGACGCGGCCAACACGGACGACCTCGCCGACTACCGCCCGGGGCGGCGGGCCACCGAGGAGCGCGGCGTCGTCAGTCCCCTCATCCTGGCCGGGTTCGCCAAGAAGGACGTCCGCGCCCTGTCGCGCCGGCTCGGACTGGCCACCTGGGACAAGCCGGCCAATCCCTGCCTGGCCAGCCGCGTCCCCTACGGCACGCCCATCACGACGGAGACCCTCGACAGGATCCGGGCCGGTGAGAAGTATGTCCGGGGCCTGGGCTTCCCCGTCGTCCGGCTCCGCCACCACGACCGCCTGGCCCGCATCGAGGTCCCGGCGGCCGACCTGGCCCGCCTCGTGAAGCCCGCGACGACCCGCCGCGTCGTCCGCAAGCTCCGTGCCCTCGGCTATCACTGGATCGCGGTCGACGTCGAAGGCTTCCGGACCGGCAGCCTCAACCGGGCCGTCCCCGGCGCCCCGGCCCCGGCCAAGAAGCCGAGATGAAGGTCGCCGTCGGCCTGAGCGGCGGGGTGGATTCCTCCGTCGCCGCGCTCCTCCTCCTGCGCGAGGGGCACGAGGTCTGCGGCGTCCAAATGAAGACCTGGCCCGGCCCGGACCTCCCGGCCGCGGCCGCCGCCCGGAGCGCCTGTTTCGGCCGCGACGAAGCCGCGGACATCCGGGCCGCCGAAAGCGTCTGCGCCCGCTTGGGCATCCCCTTCCGCGTCCTCGACTGCGCGGACGCCTACGAAGACGCCGTCCTCCGCTACGTCCGCGAGGCCTACGCGGCCGGGACCACGCCGAACCCCTGCGTCCGCTGCAATCCCGCCGTCAAGTTCGGCGTCCTGCCGGAGGCGGCCCGGGCCGCGGGGATCGCCTTCGACCGCTTCGCGACCGGCCACTATGCCCGGATCGCCCGCCATCCCGCCTCCGGGCGCCTGGTCCTCGAGCGGGCCGCCGACGACCGCAAGGACCAGTCCTATTTCCTTTATCGCCTGAGCCAGGACCAGCTCGCGGCCACCCTATTCCCGCTCGGCGGCATAGACAAGGACCGGGTCCGGGCCCTGGCCCGCGAGGCCGGGCTGCCCGTCCACGATCGTCGCGAGAGCCAGGACTTCTACGACGGCGATATCGCCGACCTCCTCGGCGGCCCCGGCCCCGCCGGCGACATCGTCGACCGCGACGGCCGCGTTCTCGGCCGCCACCGCGGCGTCGGCGGCTACACCGTGGGCCAGCGCAAAGGGCTCGGCCTCTCCTCGCCCGTGCCGCTCTACGTCCTGGCCATCGACGCCGCGGCCGACCGGCTCGTGGTCGGGCCTGAGGCCGAGACCTTCCGCCGCGAGGCGGTCATCGGCGACTGCGTCTGGGGCCCGTTCGCGACGCTCGAGGCCCCGGTCCAAGGGCGGGTCAAGGTCCGTTCGGCCGGGCGCGCCGTCGCGGCCGAGGTCTCCCCGCTTCCCGGGGGCCGGGCCCGCGTCGCCTTCGCCGAGTCCGTCGCCGCGATCGCCCCGGGCCAATCGGCCGTCCTCTACGACGGAGGCACGTTGGTGGGCGGAGGCATCATCGTCTCGGCCGCGTAGCGGCCCTTCCCTCCGCCGCCCGTCCGGGTTATAATCGGCCGGAACCCCATCCCCGACAGGAGGACCACTATGGCCGGTTACTTCATCGCTTTCGTGTTCGGCATCTTCATCATGGGCGCCCTGATCGCCCAGCGCGACAAGCTCGGCAGCGGCGGCTTCAACGCCTGGCTCCGCGGCAAGAAGAGCCTGGCCGTGACGGCCCTCCTCGTCGTCGTCGCCGTCGCCCTCCTCGTCCAGGCCCTGGTCACGGTCCAGGCCGGGACGGTCGGGGTCGTCAAGCGGCTGGGCGCCGTGCGACAGGAGCTGGCCCCGGGCCTTCACGCCATCATCCCCTTCATCGACAAGGTCGTCATCTTCCCGACCCTGAAGAAGACCTACGAGGCCTCCGACACCCCCCAGTCGAGCGAAGCCGACTACCCCGACATCATCGTCTCGGCCCTGACCTCGGACGGCCAGCAGATCCGGGTCGGCCTGACCGCGCGCTTCATGATCCAGCCCGGCAAAGCCGCCTGGATCCTCCAGAACCTCGGGTCCGAGCGGGAGTTCGTGGAAAAGGTCGTCAAGACCGAGATCCGCGGCTCGGGCCGCCGCGTCCCGACCAAGTTCGCCGCCTACGACCTCTACACCAGGCGCAGCTACGACGCCCAGCAGGCCCTGTTCGACGAGATCGCGCCCAAGTTCCAGGCCAACGGCCTTATCCTCGACGAGATCGTCATCCGCAACATCACCTTCACGCCCGAGTACGCCAAGACGCTCGAGGAGAAGCAGATCGCCCTGGAGAACATCACCACCGAGAAGAACAAGCTCGAGCAGGAGAAGATCCGCAAGGAACAGAAGATCGTCGAGGCCGAGGGCGACGCCAAGAGCATCGAGATCCGCCAGGCCGCCCTGACCAAGAACCCGACCATCATCCAGTGGGAGTTCGTCCAGAAGCTGGCCCCCAACGTCCAGTGGGGCATCATGCCGGACAAGGTCATCCCGGTCATCGACTTCAAGAACATGACCGGCCCGCAGAAGTAGGCGCCCGCGGCGGGGCGGCCGTCCTACTTGCCGTAGAAGCCGATCATCCGGGCGATGGCCGCCTGGCAGACCTTGCAGAACTCGTTCTTCGGATCGCCGATCATGACGCAATAGATCTGCGGCCGGTAGAGGCCCTTGGACGCGTAGCCGGCGCCTTCGAAGACGCCGACCTTGTCGACGAGGCCGGCATACTCCGCCCGGACGGCCTCGATCTTGGCCCGCAGGGCGGCCTCGACGGCCTTGTGCCTGTCCTCGATCTTCTTGACCTCCCCGGCCGAGGCGCCCCGGGCCTTGGCCGCGGCGAGGTCCTTGTCCCGGGCCGCCCTCGCTTCCCTCATTTCGGCCTGGAGGGCCTCGGTCCGGTCCTTGCCGTACTCGGTCGGGACGCCGATGCCCGGCGAGAGCAGGTCCTTCCACTTGACGTCCGCCGGGTCGAGCAAGGCCGTGATGTTGGGCTCGAGGGGCTCGACTCCCTTGGGGTAGAACTCGTTGTAGGAGACCTCGGACTGGTAGTACTCGTCGGCCAGGCCGCCGAAGGAGTGGCCGAGCTCGTGGACGAAGACCTCGGGGCTGCGGGGGTGGTCGACGGTCGTCACGCAGTAGTCGAAGGCGATGGAGCCGCCGCCGTAGCGCTTGCTGTCGACGAGGACGATGAGGGCGTCGTAGGGGACCTGGCCGGCGATCTCGTGCATCCGGTGGTCCGCCTCGATGAGCATGTAGCGGTCGAGGTCGAAGGCGTTGAAAGAGGCGTCCAGGACGGTCTTGCGGTAGGCCCGCTGGCGCGGCTCGTCCGGGCCCGCCTCGGGCGAGGGCCGGAAGACGGCCCGGACGTTGAAACGGTCCCGGAGGGACTTGTAGGGCTCGAGGCTGAACAGGAATTCGGTCATCCGCCCGGCGTCGGCTCGGAACTTGTCCCGGGCCGCGGCCGTGTAGCCCTCGGCCACGAAGACGAAGTCGACCTTGTCGCGGGGATCACCCTTGTCCTGAAGCGTGAAGATCTCGTCCCCGGCCGCCGGGCTCTCGCGGACGATGTGGTAGTCGGCGGGGTCGATGAGCCGGTCGAAGACGGGGCGGAGAAGGTTCCGCCGGTCCCTGGCCTCGACCGTGAACAGGACGGGCCGCTTGGGCTCCGGGATGCGGACGGACCTTTCGAAGACCCGGACCTCGCCGGCCAGGGCCGGGGAGGTCGTCTTGTACTCGGCGTACATCGTGTCGAAGCCGCGACGGAAGATGAGGCGGTTGGAGGCGGCGTCGACGACCTTGAGGACGTAGCGGCCCTGATCGAAGGGTGGCAGGAGACCGGTCGTAGGCTCCGGCCAGGCCCCTTCGGCGACGATCCGGTGGACGGTGATGCGCTCGTCCTTGGCGTCGCCGGCCTGGTAGAGGTCGATCCTCAGGGCCCGGTCGACGAAGTGATCGTCGAACGCGGGCGGGGCCTGCCCGGCGGCCGAGGGGCCCGGCCCGGCCGGGGCCGGGAGGGCGAAACACAGGGCGAACAGGGACAGGGCGAGGACGGTCTTGCGCATGAGGGCCTCCTGGGATCGTCCCTGCCATTATAAGGCCCGGGCGCCCCGGGGACAACCCGGCCGGCCGCCGCTCCTGCGGGTCAGCGGCTCTTCCACTGGAACTGGTGCGGCCAGCGCGAAGCCGTCGGGGACGGGCCCGCCGTATGGCAGACCCGGCAGGCCGTCGCCCGCGAGCCGCCGTGGGCCTCGCCGAACTCCTCTATGCCCTCTCCCTTGGAGCTGGAATGGCACACCTTGCAGGTCCCGATCGGCTGGACGGCGGTCTGGTATTGCGCCGACTGATAGCCGTCCGCGGCCAGGCTCGTCGGGACCTGGGCGTGGGGGCTGCCGTGGCAGGCCGGGCAGGAGACACCGTTATGGCCCGAAGCGTTGCGGTAGAGCGTCGGGCCCGTATTGACCTCGGCGATTCCGGCGTGACAGGTCGCGCAGAGGGGCTCCCCTAACCAAGGGACGCGGCCGCCGGAGGCGACGGAGCCGGCGACGTCGGCCATCGTCCCGTGGCAGGTCACACAATTGCCGTTCGAGGATGTGTGGGCCGTGCTCCGGCTGCACCGCGTGACCGGACCGGGGTGGCAGTCGTAACAGGCCGCTCCCCGCGAGGAATGGGAGCCATGGATGACCTGCGACAAGTACTTGCCGGACGACCCTGGCCCGGACTGGCCGAGCCCGGGACTACCGTGGCAGGAAGCGCAGAGCACGGGCCGGCCGGCGGCCAGGGACGTCCCCATTTCATCGTCGTGCTCCTGGAGGACGTCGAGGAGCGGGTCCGCGCCGTGGCATCGCCCGCAGTTGATCTCATCGGAGGTCGGCACGGTCGCCCGGGTCTGGACGAGCACGGCGTTCGTTCCGGAGTCGCGGACGACGATGTCGGCCACTTGGTAGGGGTCCCAGGCCAGCGTGTCGTCGACGGGAACGACGGGAATGCCGTTGGCCTGGAAGTGGTCGCCCTTGACGACCATCGCGCCCGAGAGGCCGTTGTGGACGCCCGGGTCCTCCAGGTTGAGGCCCGTATCGTGGAGCAGGGCGATCCCGAAAAGGGCCGCGCTGGTGTCCCAGAACTGGCCGTAGCTGCGCTTGCCGTAGGAGTAGGTGTTGCCCCGGATGGCGTACTCGACGGTGAGGCCAGCGGTCACGATCTCGGGCGGATCGCCCCGCTTGACGACCTGGACCCAGAGAGTGTTGTAGGGAGGCAGGATGACCGCCTTGTCATAAGTGGGATTGAGGCAGTGCATGCCGAGGTCGTTCCAGGCGAACGCCACGTAATCCATGGAGGCCGCCGGGATGGCCTTGGCCTCGACGCCGTCTCCGCCGTCCCCTCCGTCCGAAGCGGAACAGGCGGCCAGGGCCAGAACGACCAGCCAGAAGGCTGACATGCCGATCCCTTGACGCGCGCGCGAGTTCATCATGTTCCCTCTCCTCCCCGGGCCGGCGGGGCATTCCCATTCTTGCTCGGATATATGCGCCTTCCGCGCCCGCGTTGTCAAGGGGCGCCCCGGGGACAACCCGGCCGGCCGCCCTCTTGAGCCCGGGCCCGGTTTCGGCTATAATGGCGGCTCACCTGTTCGTGATCGGTACGTCCGTCGATCCCTCACCGGAAGAAACCCGCGACACCCGACAGACCCGGCAGGCGTGAATCTTAAAAAGGCATAGGTCCATGACGAGCGACATCGCCAGAATGCGCAACATCGGCATCAGCGCCCACATCGACTCCGGCAAGACGACCCTGACGGAGCGGATCCTCTTCTATTGCAAGAAGATCCATAAGATCCACGAGGTCAAGGGCAAGGACGGCGTCGGCGCGACCATGGATTCCATGGACCTCGAGCGCGAGCGGGGCATCACCATCGCCTCGGCCACGACCAACGTCGAATGGGCCGGCCATCCGGTCAACATCATCGACACCCCGGGCCACGTCGACTTCACCATCGAGGTCGAGCGGTCCCTGCGGGTCCTCGACTCGGCCATCCTGGTCCTCTGCTCGGTCGGCGGCGTCCAATCCCAGACGATCACGGTCGACCGCCAGCTGCGCCGGTACAACGTCCCCTTCATCGCCTTCGTCAACAAGGTCGACCGCGTCGGGGCCAACCCGGTCAAGGTCCGGGACCAGCTCGTCGAGAAGCTCGGCCGCAAGGCCGTCCTCATGCAGCTGCCCATCGGCCTCGAGAGCGCCTTCGAGGGCATCATCGACCTGGTGGCCATGAAGGCCCTCTACTTCGACGGTCCGGACGGCGAGATCATCCGGGTCGAGGACATCCCCGCCGCCTATGCCGAAGAGGCCGCCCGGCGGCGCGAGGAGATGCTCGACGCCGTGTCCATGCACTGCGACGAGCTCATGGAGGCGGCCCTCGAGGGGCGCGCCACGGAGGCCCTGGTCAAGGCCGCCGTCCGCCGGGCCACCGTGGCCCGCGAGATCGTCCCCGTCTTCGTCGGCTCGGCCTACCGCAACAAGGGCATCCAGCCCCTCCTCGACGCCGTCGTCGACTACCTCCCCGATCCATCCCAGGTCGAGAACCGGGCCATCGACCTCGACCGGGATGGGGCCGAGCTGGCCCTGTCGTCGGACCCGGCCGCCAAGACCGTGGCCCTGGCCTTCAAGCTCGAGGACGGCCCCTACGGCCAGCTGACCTACATCCGTATCTACCAGGGCGGCCTGCGCAAGGGCGACGAGCTCGTCAACACCCGCTCCGGCCAGAAGATCAAGGTCGGCCGGCTGGTCCGCATGCACGCCGACACCATGTCCGAGATCGCCGAGGCCGGCCCCGGCGACATCGTGGCTCTGTTCGGTGTCGAGTGCGCCTCGGGCGACACCTTCTGCGCCCCCGGGCTCAACCTGGCCATGACGGCCATCTACGTCCCCGAGCCGGTCATCTCGCTGGCCATCGAGCCGGTCGACAAGAACGCCGCCGACCGCATGGCCAAGGCCCTCAACCGGTTCACCAAGGAGGACCCGACCTTCCGGACCCATGTCGACCCCGAGTCCAACCAGACCATCATCCAGGGCATGGGCGAGCTCCACCTCGACGTCTACATCGAGCGCATGAAGCGCGAGTACCGGGCCGAGGTCCGGACCGGCATGCCCCAGGTCGCCTACCGCGAGGCCATCGGCCAGGCCGTCGAGTTCGACTACACCCACAAGAAGCAGACCGGCGGCTCGGGCCAGTACGCCCGGGTCAGCGGCCGTCTCGAGCCCCTGGCCAAGGGCGGCTACGAGTTCGCCAACGAGGTCAAGGGCGGCCGCATCCCGCGCGAGTTCATCCCCTCCTGCGACAAGGGCTTCCGGGCGGCCATGAAGAAGGGCTCGCTCATCGGCTTCCCCGTCGTCGGCGTCAGGGTCGTCGTCGCCGACGGCCAGTACCACCCCGTCGACTCCTCGGACATCGCCTTCCAGACGGCCGCCCAGGGCGCCTTCCGCCAGGTCTACCCGAAGGCCAAGCCCCAGATCCTCGAGCCCGTCATGAAGGTCTCGGTCGAGGGCCCGACGGAGTTCGCCGGCAACGTCTTCGCCACGATCAGCCAGCGGCGGGGCACGATCGTCAGCTCCGTCGAGGACGGCCAGTTCTCGCGCGTCGACGCCGAGGTCCCCCTGGCCGAGATGTTCGGCTACTCGACCGTCCTGCGCTCCCTGACCCAGGGCAAGGCCGAGTTCACCATGGAGTTCCTGAAGTACGGCCGGGTGCCGTCCTTCATCGCCGAGGAGCTGACGGCCGCGCACCTCGAGAAGCAGCGCCAAGAATCCCAGAGATAACGGAGAGGACCATCATGACGCTCACGGTCAAGGAAGAACTCATCAAGCGGAGCCCCCTCCGCATCCTCGAGAAGTCGATCTCCGGCGGCCTCGGCCGGGGGAACATCGGCGTCCTGGCCAGCCGCAAGGGCGTCGGCAAGACGGCCTGTCTCGTCCACATCGCCGCCGACAAGCTCCTCCAGGAGAAGCCGGTCATCCACGTCTCCTACGCCAGCCGGGTCGACCACATCATCACGTGGTACGAGGACATCTTCAAGGAGATCGCCAAGAAGCCCCGCATGCGGGCCGCCCTCGCCGAGGTCGACGAGCTCATCCGCCACCGGGTCATCATGAACTTCAAGCAGGACGGCGCCCGGACGGAGCAGGTCCTGCGCAGCCTCGAAGCCATGATCGTCCACGCCAACTTCCGGGCCGAGACGGTCATCGTCGACGGCCTCGACTTCGCCGCGGCCGGCCCGGAGGAGCTGCGGAAGTTCAAGGACTTCGCCGCCCGCCTCGGCCTCGAGGTCTGGTTCAGCGCCTCGCTCAAGGGCGAGGAGCCCCTCTTCGACGACCGCGGCATCCCCCGCGAGCTCCAGGCCTACCTGGGGGTCGTCGACGTCCTCATCTCCCTCCAGCACCACGGGGACCACGTCCACTTCAACCTGGTCCAGGACCACGGCCGCCTGGCCCCGAAGGACCTGCGCCTGAAGCTCGACCCGACGACCCTGCTCATCGCCAAGGACGTCAAGCCGCGGGCCCGCTGACGGCGTTTTGACTCGCCCCGGCGGCTGTGCTATATCTGCCGTCGCGACGGGCGGCCCGGTCCTCCCGCCCGCGTCTCCGGACATGACGACGACCCCGAACGCCCGCGTCTCCTTCCCCCGCGGCACGCGTCTGGCCGTCATCGACCTCGACGGCACCCTGCTGCAGGGGATGAACGCCGAGCGCATGTTCTATCTCCACCTCTTGGCCCACGGCCACGCCGGCTTTCTGCGCCTGGCCGGGTTCCTCCTGTCGCTCGCCCGCGACACCCTCCGGCTGGGCTTCCGCCCCGCCCTGGGGGCCAACGCCCGCATCCTCAAGGACCGCGCTCCCGAGGAGGTCAAGGAATGGGCCCAGGCCTACGGCCGGGCCTTCCTCAGGAAAGCCGTCCCCGACGACCTGCGCCGGAAGATCCTCGACCTCAAGGGACAGGGCTGCCGCGTCGTCCTGCTGTCCGGCTCCCTCCAGATCCTCGTCGACCAGCTCAAGGACCGGCTCGAGGCCGAGGTCCTCATCGGCACCGAGCTCGAGGTCGCCGGCGGGCGGCTCACCGGCCGGAAGACGGGCGTCTTCGCCTACGGGCCGGGCAAGATCGTCGCCCTCTACAAGCGCGTCGATCCCGAGGGCATCGACTGGGCGGGGTCCTGGGCCCTGGCCGACCGCATCTCGGACCTGCCCGTCTTCGAGCTCGTCGGCCATCCGGTCGTCGTCCACGGCGACCGGCGGCTGAGGCGGCTGGCTCGCGACCGGGGCTGGGAGACCGTCGGCAAGCGCTAGGGGGGCGAGAAGGCGCCGGGGCGGCCGCCCCGGGCTCAGAACAGGCAGCTCAATCCGGCGAACGTCCGCGTCTCGGTGCCGCTCGCCCGGAAGTCCCCGATCCGGCCCCGCCGGTGGATGGACTCGACGGCCCCGAACACGCTCAGGGGCGAGCCGGAAGGTCCCCAACCCGCTCGGAGCTGCAGCCGGGTCCGGCCGTCGGCGGCGTGGACGTCGTTGGTCAGTTCCGACTGGAAGCGGTCCCGGTCCTCCCACGACCCGTAGGCGTGGGCGCTGGCCAGGCCGCGGAGGCGGAAGCCGCGCCAGTCGAGATCGACCCGGGCCGAGACGCTGGCCCCCAGCGCGTAGTGGTACCCGAAGTAGGCCAGCGTCGTCTTCATGCCCTCGATCGAGTGGGACGCCGAGTAGGCGTTGAAGGCGTAGGCGCTCATCATGGCGAAGTCGGCGTAGGCGTCGGCGACGACGCGGACCTTGACGCCCCGCCCGAACCGGGTCCAGTCGAGGACCGGCCCGAAGAGGTGGGTCACGGACATCTTGTCGCGGAAATCCGTCGGCGTCGCCGGCAGGGGGTCGATGTGGACCTGGACGCTCGTCGCGTCGTACACCGTCGGACGCTTACGGACGTAGGAGAAGGCCGAGCCCAGGCCGAGCGACAGGGCGTAGCCCCGTCCCGCCTCGTCGACGGCCTGACGGTACCAGGCCAGGGGGACGACCCGGGCGTAGAGGTCCACTTCCTCGGAGGCGCCGCCGCGCAGGTGGGCGTCCTCGGGCCGGCGCCGCCGCAGGACGACGTCGATGTCGAGCTGGCTCAGGGAGACGTCCTTGAGGACCCGGTGGAAGGAGCCGGGCCGGCCGTATTCGGGGACCCGGATGATCTCGGTCTCGACGCCGACCCAGGCCGCGTCGAAGTCGGTCCGGCCGGTCTCGGAGACGTGACGCCAGCCGGCCGAGAGCGAAAAGGCCGACCAGCCCGGCGCGTCATAGGCGCGGGAGGCCGGACGGCGGCGGTCGAGGAACTGGTTGATCTCGTTGACCGGGTTCATGAAGGCCAGGACCCGGCGGAACGGCGAGCGGCTGTGGTGGAAGAGGTCGGACAGCTGGAACCAGGCCTCCCCGAGCGAAACGGCCCCGAAGGTCGTCATGAACATGTCGTTGATGGAGACGACTTCTCGCCACTCCGAGACGTACTCGTAGGCGAGGGACGACACGAAGGCGGCCAGCAGGGACTCCTTCCAGTCCAGGTAGTTCGTCCGGGCCATCTGATAATAGAAGGCCCCGGCGATGACGTGCGTCCAATTCGTGACGTAATTGTTGGAGTCGAAGCGGATGGCCTCGGTCGTCAGGAATCGCCGGTACTGGTCCTCGCAGGTCAGCTCGTACTGCCAGTCCTCGACCCAGCGGTGGTAGTCGGCCCAGTAGCGGACCGTGGAGTAGACGGCCACGACCCCGAGCTCGAGCAGGGCCCGTTTGGTCCGCTTGGGCATGACGGCCGCGTCCGGGACCGGCTTCTCGGCGGCCTCGGACGTCTCCGGAGCCGGAGCGGCCAAGGAGAAGGCGGCCGGCCGGGGCCCGGCTGACCGGGGAGCGGCCAGAGAGAAGGAGACGCCGTCGGCCCGGATCGCGGGGGGGACGGCCAACGCGGCCAGGCCCGTAAGGACGGCCAGGCCGAGGGCGGCGGCTCGTCTCGGGGAAGGGAAGAGGTCGATCACGTTCTTTGCTTTTCCGGGTACAGGGGACTAAAATAGGCCAACCCTCGAGGAGAGTCAAGCATGTTCAGGCTGGGCCGGGTCGGACGGGAGAGCGGCGGTGCCCCGTCGTCCGGGTCCAAGGCCGGGACGCTCGTCCTCAGGCTCATCGGGTGGGCCGGCGTGGCCCTGTTCATCTACCTCATCGTCCGGACGGGGCCGCGGGAGATCCTGCGGGCCATCGGCCGCCTGAGCCTTCTCGAGATCGCCGCCCTCATGGGCCTGCGTCTCCTCTATTGGCTCATCCGGGCCTTCAACTGGCGGGCCCTGCTCGTGGCCTCGGGGGAGCGCGTCCCCTTCGGCCACATCCTGGGGGCCCGTATCGCCGGCTACGCCGTCAGCTATCTCACGCCGGCGGGCAACATCGGCGGCGAGACCGTCCGCATCTTCTGCCTGGACCGGGTCGGCCGGAACAAGTGCCTGGCCACGGTCGTCGTCGACAAGACCGTCGAGTTCCTGGCCGGCCTGGCCACGGTGGCTCTGTCGGTCGTCTTTCTCATCACCGAGTTCGCCCTGCCGCGGCGCCAGAAGATCGAGCTCTTCGCGGCCATCGCCGTCCTGGTCCTGCTTCTCGTCTTTCTCATCCTCAAGCAGCGCCAGGGCCTGTTCGGCTGGGGCCTGGACACGCTCCGGAAGCTCAGGATCCGCGTCCCCTTCCTCGAGAACCGGCGCGATAAGATCCTCGAGACCGACGCCCACATCTCGGACTTCTACGGCCGCCATCCCCGGCTCTTCCTGGCCCTGTTCGCCTCCTACTTCGCCCAGGCCTGGCTCTGGGCCGCCGAGATCTACTTCACGTTCCGGTTCCTCGGCGGCGAGACGCCGACCTTCTTCAAGTGCTTCCTCATCGTCACATTGGGATCGTTCTACTCGTTCTTGCCCGTGCCGGGCTCGGTGGGGGTTTACGAGCTGACCTACGTGTCGCTGTTCGCCCTGCTCCGCATCGAGATGTCCTCGGGCATGGCCGTCATCCTCATCCGCCGGGTCGTCGGATTGGTCTGGGCCGGGATCGGGGTGGTTCCCCTGATGAAGAGGCGGGGCGGCGCACCGGTCAGCGGGTCGCCGCCGCCTGAGCGTCCCGGCCCTTCCTGAGGAAGGTGACCAGCTTGATGAAGGTCCCCAGGGAGCCCATCACGAAGACGCCGAGGAGGATCCCCAGGGGCCAGCCGGCGACGGAGCAGACGAAGATGACGAACACGGCCAGGTTCTTGGCCTCGGCCCCTTCCCCGTTGTTGGACACGCCCATGTAGATGTTGTTGAGATAGTAGAGCCCCACCTGGAGCAGGTAGAAGCCGATCGTCAGCAGGCCGAGCATGAGGACCCGGGGATCGCCCGAGACCCGGAATATGCCGAAAGTGACGCCGGTCAGCACGGCGAAGTCGCAGATGCGGTCGAAGAACAGGTCCAGGAAGGCCCCGTATCGGCTGGTTTGGCCCTTGGCCCTGGCCAGCATGCCGTCGGAGTTGTCGAAGATGTCCGAGAGGAGGGCCAGCACGCCTCCGGCGGCCACGGGCAGCCGCCGGCCGGCCGAATAGACGACGGCCGCGGCCAGGGACAGCAGGAACGAAGCGTAGGTCAGGTGGTTCGGCGTGATCCTCGTCCTGTACACCAGACGGACGATCAGAGAGGCCAGGGGGCGGACGATGAGCCGGTCGACGGGGACGTATTTATGGAGGAAGGGGTAGGACCGGACGGTCTTGAGCGACCGGCCGTAATCGAACGAGCTGTCGGGAGTGCTCATGAGGGGCCTCGGCCTTCCGGGTTTATATATCCTATAACCGCCGTCGGGGTCAAGGCGGGCGCGCCGGCCCGATTCCTGTTATAATCGGTCCTTGCGGAGGTGACCGAATGAGGAAGAACTCCCGGTTCCTGGTCCCGGCCGTCGCCAGCCTGGTCATGGCCCTGGCCCTGTCCCTGTCGGCGTCCTTCCGGAAAGAGGACGTCAAGGTCCACACCCTCGACAACGGGCTCAAGGTCCTGCTCGTCGAGGACCATAACGTCCCGAGCGTGTCCCTGTACACGTTCTTCCGGGTCGGCTCGCGCAACGAACGGCCCGGTCTGACGGGCGTGTCCCACTTCATCGAGCACATGATGTTCAACGGGACCCCCCAGATCGGGCCCGGCGAGTTCGACCGCCGGATGGAGTTCGCCGGCGGCAGCAACAACGCCTATACCGGCGACGACCTGACGGCCTACACGGACTGGTTCCCGCCGGCCGCCCTCGAGGCCATGATCGAGATGGAGGCCGACCGCATGCAGGGCCTGTCCTTCGTCCCCGAGGTCTTCGAGTCCGAGCGAGGGGTCATCGCCTCGGAGCGCCGGCTCGGCGTCGACAACGACAACGACGCCATCCTGGCCGAGAACGTCCGGGCCACGGCCATCATGGCCCACCCCTACCACTGGGACGTCATCGGCTGGATGAGCGACATCCTGAGCTGGCGCCGGGACGAGGTCGCGGCCTACTACCGGACCTACTACGCCCCGAACAACGCCGTCCTCGTCGTCGCCGGCGACATCGATCCGGTCCGGACCATGGAGCTCGTCCGCAAGCACTACGGGCCCATCAAGGCCTCCCCGCCTCCGCCGCCCGTCTCGACGGTCGAGCCGCCCCAGATGGGGACCAAGACCGTCGTCATCCGCAAGGAGGCCCAGGCGCCGTCCTATCTCGCCGTCTGGCACGGCCCCGCTTACAAGGACCCGGACTTCTTCCCCCTGTCCGTGCTGGCCAAGCCGCTCCTCGAGGGCGAGAGCAGCCGTCTCTACCGGCGGCTCGTCCGCGACGAGGAGCTGGCCATCGACGTCGGCGGCGGCATCAATGAGACCATCGATCCCCAGCTCTTCCAGATCTTCGTCAAGCCCCGGCCCGGGGCCGACCTCGAGCGCATCGACAAGATCGTCGATGAGGAGCTGGCCAAGGTCCGGGAGGAGGGCATCACCGCCCGGGAGCTCGAGAAGGCCCTGAACATCGTCCGCAACGACTTCTACCGCGGCCTCCAGACGGTCGCCGGGAAGGCCAACCAGCTCGGCCAAGCCGAGCTCGTCGCGGGCGATTTCTCCCGCCTGTTCACCGTCATGGACGACTACGCGGCCGTCGGGACCGACCGGGTCCGGGAGGCCGCCCGCAAGGTCTTCACGGCCGACAACAAGACCGTCGGGATGCTCATCCCCGAAGGAGGCGTCAAGTGAACAGCCCCGCCCGCAGGCTCCTCTCCGGCGTCCTGACCCTGGCCCTCGCCGCCGCCCTGCCCTTGGCGGCCGCCGGCCAGCTCCCCGCGCCGGAGAAGATCGTCCTCAAGAACGGCCTGACCGTCTACTTCCTGCGCAACGCCGACCAGCCTCTCGTCAGCGTCCGCGTCCTTTTCGGCGGCGCCGGGACGGCTTTCGACCCGGCCGGTTCCGAGGGGACGGCCGGCCTGGCCGCAGCCCTATTGACGAAAGGGGCCGGCGACCTCGACGCCGACGGCCTCGCCGAAGCCCTCGATTTCATGGGCGCCTCCCTCGGCTTCAGCGCGGCCGAGGAGTACGCCCAGCTCGCCGGGGATTCCCTGGCCGGGCACTTCCCCCGCCTTCTCGAGATCGCGGCCGCCTGCCTGATCGCACCCGCCTTCGCCCCAGTGGAGTTCGACAAGGAGCGGTCCCTGAGGATCGACGCCATCAAGTCGGCCAAGGACAATCCCGGGGCGGCCGTGCGCTATTACTTCCAGAAGGCCTATTTCGGCGACCACCCCATGGGCCACCTGGCCTCCGGCACGGAAGCGTCGCTCGCCGGAATGACCGTGAAGACCGTCCGGGACTTCCACCGCGGGCGCTATCGCCCCGACCGGGCGGTGGCGGCCGTCGTCGGGGACGTCGACAAGGCCAAGCTCCGTCCGCTCCTCGAACGGACGCTCGGCCGCATGACCCGGCCGCCGGGCCCGGCCCCGGCCGCGGACCTGCCCGCCCTGCCCCGGCCCAAGGGCCGCCGGCTGCTGCTCGTCGACAAGCCCGACGCGACCCAGGCTTACTTCTCGCTCGGCGCCCCGGGCTACGCCATGGGCGACCCGGTCACGGCGGCCGCGTCGGCCATGAACACCCTGTTCGGGGGCCGCTTCACCTCCTGGCTCAACTCGGAGCTGCGCATCAAGCGGGGCCTGACCTACGGCGCCTCGAGCTCGTTCCGGTCCTGGGCCGGCGGCGGCCTGTTCACGGTCGGCTCCTACACCAAGAACGACAAGATCGGGGAGATGCTCGACATCGTCTTCGACCTCCTCGGCAAAGGCGCCCGGGAAGGCTTTCCGGGCGAGGAGACGGAGAGCGGCCGGAACTACATCCTCGGCCAATTCCCCCGGAGCCTGGAGACGAACGCCAGCAAGGCGTCGGCCTACGTCCGGCTGGCCTACTACAAGCGCGGCTTCGACGAGTACGACCGCTATCTCGCCGAGATCGGCCGGCTCGATCCGGCGGCCCTCAAGGCCGCCGCCGTGAAGCTCCTGCCCCAGGACGACCTGGTCCTCGTCGTCGTCGGCAAGGCGTCCGAGATCCGGCCCCTCCTGGCCAAGTACGGCGAATGGCGGGAGAAGGCGATCTCCGATCCCGGGTTCTGATGCGGGGCCGAAGGGAGGAACCATGAGACGAGCTTCAGCGGCGGCCGCCCTGGCCCTCGGCTTGGCCGCCGGCGCGGCGGCCGGCCTCTCCGGCCAGGACAAGGTCGCCCTGCGCTTCGGCCCGGCCCAGGGCGCCCGGCTGACCTACAGCGTCTCGAGCGTCGTCAACGCCGACGGCAAGAGCTTCCTCGGCAAGGACCTGGCCCTCAACGCCGACACCCGCGGCGAGATCCGGCTCCTGTCCCGGGCGGCGGCCCGGGACACCGTCCGGGCCGACCTGACCTCGCCCGGCCTCGACGTCAGCGCCCGCCTGCCCGACCGGGTCCTCAACCAGAAGCTCGGCGCGACCGAGGGCGAGCCTCTCGATGTCGTCTTCAACCGGACCGGCCGGGTCGAGTCCATCCGCAATCCCCAGGCCGTCGGCGGCGGCAATCCCTTCAACATCTCCCTGCCCCAGATCCTCCGCGACTACTTCCCGACCCTGCCGGTCGACCCGGTCGCCCGCGGCGATTTCTGGACCGAGGAGCGCCGGCTGATCATCCCCTTCCAGGGTCTCGAGGTCCGCGTCGACCTGGCCGCCACCTATACGCTCGACGACCTGCTGCCCTTCGAGGGCGGACAGATGGCCTACGTCTCGGCCGTCTACAAGGTCAAGGTCTCGGGCGGCAAGGACCTCGGCGAGGCCAGGGGCGTCTTCGAGGGCGAGGGCGGCGGCGCCGGCACCCTCCAGTTCCGGGTCGACAAAGGCTGGTTCACGGAGTACCGCATCGACTTCAAGTCCGACGCCGCCTTCGTCATGAAGAAGGGCGAGGACCGGCTGGCCGAGTTCCCCTTCTCGTTCTCGGCCTTCGCCGAGATCGTCCTCATCGACGCCCAGGACCCCGACCCCGTCATCCGCTGAGCCAGCGAAATCCTATCCGGCGCTTTAATGTCCTCTCGAAGCAGCGAAGGGGATTATCCTCGCAGATCCCCGTTGCTGGAGGAGGGGCGGCCGGGGAGCCAGAGGATATCCCCGAGCAGAAAGCTGAGAGAGGGCCTTTTCTGAAACGCGAGAACCGATAAAAATATCGGCCAGCCACTTGAAATCGCCCCAGGGGGGGCGTATCATGGCGCGGTACATCAGGAGAGGCCCGGTCGTAACGGAACGGGCCCGGCAACCTGGGACGGACACCCGAGGTGCTCACCCGCCACCGGCGGGGATGTGGTCGCGATCGCGCAAGCGGCAACCAAGTGTCCAGGGCGAAAGCCCCGTCACGACCCCATCCCAGCCCCTGAGCGAGCCGAACAACCGCGCGTGCCCGGAAAGGAGGCTTCGATGGCCAAAGACTTCGTGTTCACCTCGGAATCCGTTTCCGAGGGCCATCCCGACAAGATGGCCGACCTCATCTCCGACGCTTTCCTCGACGCGGTCCTGGCCAAGGACCCCCACGGACGCGTGGCCTGCGAGACCCTCGTCACCAAGAACGTCGCCGTCATCGCCGGCGAGTTCCGGACGACGGCGAAGCTCGACCCCGTCTCCATCGTCCGCCAGACCGCGCGCGAGATCGGATACGACGACCCGCGGATCGGCTTCGACGCCGCGACCTGCGAGGTCCACACCTACCTCGGCCAGCAGTCGGCCGACATCGACATGGGCGTCAGCCAGGCCAACGGAGAGGTCGGGGCGGGCGACCAGGGCCTGATGTTCGGCTACGCGACCGACGAGACGCCCGAGCTCATGCCCCTGCCCATCCGCCTGGCCCACCGGCTCGTCCAGAGACAGGCCGAGGTCCGCAAGAGCGGCCGCCTGCCCTGGCTCAAGCCCGACGCCAAGTCCCAGGTCTCCGTGCGCTACGTGGACAAGCGCCCCGTGGCCGTCGAGAAGGTCGTCCTGTCGACCCAGCACGCCGCCGACGTCGACGACAAGGTCCTGCGCGACGCCGTCGTCGCCGAGATCGTCGAGCCGATCATCCCGGCCGCCCTGCGCTCCCCCTCCATCCAGTACCTCGTCAACCCGACCGGCCGCTTCGTCATCGGCGGGCCCGTCGGCGACACCGGCTTGACCGGCCGCAAGATCATCGTCGACACCTACGGCGGCAGCTGCCCCCACGGCGGCGGCGCCTTCTCGGGCAAGGACCCGACCAAGGTCGACCGCTCGGCCGCCTACGCCGCCCGCTACATCGCCAAGAACATCGTCGCCGCCGGCCTGGCCGGCCACTGCACGGTCCAACTGGCCTACGTCATCGGGGTCGTCGAGCCTTTCTCCCTGATGGTCAACGTCCACAGCGGGGCCAAGGTCCGCGAGTCCGACATCGAAGCGGCCGTCCGCGAGATCTTCCAGCTGACGCCGGCGGGCATGATCAAGATGCTCGACCTGCGCCGGCCGATCTACAAGGCCACGGCGGCCTACGGCCACTTCGGCCGGGAGTTGCCCGAGTTCACCTGGGAGCGGACGGACAAGGTCGACGCCCTCAAGCGCCGCTTCGGCTACACCAGCCTCTAGTCCGTGAGGGCGACCCAGCGGTCGAGGGCGGTGAAGTAGAGCCCGGTCTCCTTGACCGGCTCGCCGGTGAGGCCGCGCCAGAACCGGGCGTACAGCCGGACCTGGGGGGCGTGGAGCGCTACCAGGCCGTCCAGAGCCGCCTCGCGGTCGGCGGCGCCGGCGCCCGCAAGGGCGGCCGGCAGGCGGTCGGTCTTATAGTCGGCGATGACCCAGCCGTCCTCCTCCTCGAACACCAGGTCGACCGCCCCGGATAGGAACACGGGCGCGCCCGGCGCGGCGACGACCGGGCGGCCGCCCGCCGCGGCCACGGCGCCCGGGCCCGGGACGAGCTCGTCGTAACCGGGATCGCCCGGCGCCACCCTGACCGCGAAAGGCACCTCGAACAGCCGCCGGGGCGCCTTCATGGCCCGGCCCCAGAACTCCGAGCGGACGATGGCGGCGACGTGCGCGGCCAGGTCCGGCGCGTCGGCGGGGTTGCGCTCCGCGGCGACCAAGACGTCGCGGGCCATCCGGACGAGCGCGGCGGCCTCGGGAACCTGCCCGACACCCGGCTCCGCCCGCCGTTCGCCCAGGGCCCTGAGCATGACGTGGACCTCGGAGCCCCAGCGGCCCAGGCCGCCCTTGGCCCAGGCCGGCGGCTCGAGGTCGCGCCGGGCGACGGAGGTGACGGTCTCGTGGATGGCCCCGGCCAGCGAGGCCTCGGCCATCTTCTTTTGCAGGGCCACCCTGGCCTCCCGCGCCTCCTCCCGGCCGACGATGCCGGAGCGTCGGCCGCGCCGGGGCCGGGGGCGGGCCTCCCCTTCCGGCGCCGGAGCCTCTCCGTCGAGCTCGGGGACGTCCGCGAGGCCGTCTTCGAGCGGGCCCCAGGACCGCCTGTCGCCCAAGCCGCCGGCGTAGGCGCTGACGACGAGAAGGTCGCGGGCCCGCGTGGCGGCGACGTACATCAGCCGGTCTTCCTCGGCCTTCTCGTACTTCCGTTCCTCCCCGGCGCTCTCCTCCCAGCCGAGGGGCTGGGAGACGGTCTTGGTGGCGAAACCGAAGGACCGGGTGAAGCGGAACCAGCCCCGGGGCGACCCGCCCGTCCGCCGGACGTGCTTGTCCGGCTCGAAGTCGCGGACCCCGGCCGGATTGGCCAGCCAGACGACGGGGGCCTCGAGGCCCTTGGCCTTGTGCAGGTTCATCAGCCGGACGGCGTCCCGCCGGCCGGGCGTCAGGCTCATCTCCTCGACCGGCTGGGCCCCCACCCATTCCTCCATGAAGGCCACCGCGGCGGCGAAGGAAGCCATGTCCTCGCTCTCGCGGCCGCGCAGGACCTCGACGAGCTTGAGGACGTTGCCGGCCCGGCTGCGGCCCATCTCGGCCGTGGCCAAATAGCCGAGCAGTCCCGAAGACTGCAGGACGGCTTCGACCGCCGCCGACGGGGGCAGGGTCTCCGTGAGCCCGCGCCAGCCGCGCAGGACGCCGAAGGCCCGCCGGACCCGGTCCGTGCCGCGACGGTCGTCCGGGTCGAGGAAGCAGAAGCCGCCACCGGCCGCGCGGTGGGCCAGGAGCTCCTGGTCGCTCAGACCGAAGAACAGCCCTCGCAGGACGGCCGCCGCGGCCACAGGATCGTCGGGATCGTCGAGCGCTTTCAGGAGATGGACGACCTCGGCGATCTCGCCGTTCTCGGCGAAGGCGTCGCTGCCGGCGATCTCGTAGGGGATACCGCGCTCTTCCAGGCGGCGGGCGTACCGGTCCATGCGGTCCTTGTAGCGGAACAGGACCAGGAAATCCCCCGGACCGGCCGGCCGGGGGCGGCCCTCGTCGTCGGACAGGGTCAGGTTCCCGTCGAGGGCCCAGGCGACGAAGCCGGCCAGGCGGCGCGAGTCCGCTTCGGCGATAGGTTCCTTGGCGTGGCGCGGCACGGCGGCCATCGTGGCCTTACGGACCCCCGCGAGGGCCCGCGGCCCGGGCCCGCGCTTGGCGTCGAGGGGTATGAAACCGGCCTGGTAGGCGTCCGCGCGAGGCGGGAAGAGCCCGCCCGCGCCGGGATCGAAGAGCGGATTGACCCAGTCGGCGATGGGGACCAGGGACCGATAGTTGGCGCTGAGCTCGAGGACGCGCCCGCCCGAAGCCTGGATACGGTCCTTGACCAGGTTGTAGATGTCGATATCGGCCCGGCGGAACCGGTAGATGGACTGTTTGGGATCGCCCACCAGGAAGAGGGAGCCGGGCGCGGGGCGGAACCGCGTCCAGTCCTTCTCGGTCCGGTCGCGCTCCGGACCGCCCGCGCGGCCCGTGAGCAGGAACAGGATCTCGGCCTGGATGGGATCGGTGTCCTGGAACTCGTCGACGAGGATGGGATGGAAGCGCTTGCGGAAGTACTCCCGGACCTCGGGATTCTCGCGCAGCAATTCGGCCGTGAGCATGAGCTGGTCCTGGAAGTTGAGCCGGCCCTCGGCCCGGCGCATGCGGGCGTAGAAGCGGACGGCCGGAACGAGGAAGGCCAGGGCCCGGGTATGGCGGAACTCGCGCCACTCGCGAAGGGCCGGCAGGACATAGCCCTCCCGGAAGTCCTCGGCGGCTTCCCACATCCGCTCCGCGTCGACCTTGGACGCCCAGCGGTTCTTGGTGACGGCCGGCTCCTTCTCGTAGAGCTCGAGGGTCTCGGCGAGCCGGCGCGTGTCGGTGAGACCGAGGTTGCGCTGCCGGCGGAAGGAGCGGACGAGGACCGACTGGAGCGAGTCGCGGCCCTTCTCCGGCCGCTCCTCCGGCACGAGGGCGCGGGCCAGCCCGAGGAGCTTCTCCAGGGCCCGCCGGGCCGGCCCGAGGTCGGGGGGATCGGCCCGCCCGGGCTCCGGCTCGACCTCGGGGTAGGCGCAGAGGGTCTCGAAAGCCGGCTCGAGGTCGGCCGGTTCGAGCCCGGCCTCGTCGAGCCCGCGCAGGGCGGCCTCGTTCTCGAGCCGGGCCTTGGCCTGGTACTCGTCCCACGCCGCCCGCAGCAGGACCCGGTCTTCGTGCTCCTCGAGCTCGCGGAAATCGGGATCGACGCCGGCCTCGACCGGCCGTTCCCGGAGGAGACGGGCGCAAAAGGAGTGGATGGTACCGATGAAGGACCGCTCGAGACCGGTCAGGGCCGCATCGAGCCGGGCCCTCGCCGCGGCGTCCTCTTCCGCGAGCCGGGCCCGCTCCAGGGACACCTGGAACCGGCCCCGAAGCTGGGCCGCGGCCTTCCGGGTGAAGGTGACGGCGGCCAGGGTGTCGATGCCGGTCCGGCCCGACCTCAGCAGGGCGACCATCCGCTCGACCAGGCTCGTCGTCTTGCCCGAGCCGGCGCCGGCCTCGACCAGGAAGGTCGTGTCGAGGTCGTTGACGATGCTCTCGCGGGCCTCGCGGTCGGACGGGACGTTCGTTCGGGCGCCCATCACTTGTACTCGTCGAGCCGGTCGTAGGCCTCGAAGACCTCTGGGCTCCCCTCGCGCTTCCGGCCGGAGCGTTGGGGCGCCTCGGCCCCGCAGACCGGGCCATAGTCGCAGTACCCGCACTTGGCCTCGGGGCCGGCGATGAAATAGCCCTTGGTCAGCAGGGCCAGCAGGTCGCCGAGGAGCCGGCGCAGCCGGCCGCGGTCGAAGTCCTTGACTACGATCTCCAGCCCCTCGCCGCGGCGGGAGGGGAAGAAATATCCGCTCCGCGTGACCCGGGGACGGCCGCCGCCCGGCCGTCCGGCCAGCATGGCCTCCAAGGCCACGGCGTACAAGGCGTGCTGGATGTTGCGGCCGCGGCCGAACTCGACCAGGTTCTCGTAGGCCGCGGCGCTCCCCGTCTTGTAATCGAGGACCCGGTAGGTATCCGCCGTCAGGCGGTCGACCCTGTCGATGAAGCCGCGCAGGGGGAACGAGCGGCCATCGTCGAGGGCGATGGGCTGGCGGACGATCTCCAGCTCGAAGGCGAACGGTTCGCCCTTCTCCTCACGCGCCGTTTCCGCGGCCAGGAAAACCCTGAGCGTCTCGAGGATCTCGCGCCGTTCGCTCTCGAAGATGGGCGTGGACGGCGGCGGGACCTCCTCCCGCCAGCGGGCGACGACGCCGTCAGCGATCCCGTTCAGGAGGCCGGCGTGGCGGTCCGCGGCGACCGCCTCGCCCGCCTCCCGGATCCGGGTCATGAAGGCGCAGAGGACCTCGTGGACGAGGCTCCCCCGCTGCAGCGGATCGAGCCAGCGCGAACGGTCGAAGGCGACCTCCTCGGGGGCCTCGATCCCGAGGACGTGCTTCAGGAAGTAGGCGAAGGGACAGCGGGCCAGGAGCTCGAGCCGCGAGGCCGACATGACGGCCCGGCCTCCGGCGGTCGGATCGACGTCGGCCCGGACGGGCGCGATGTCGACGAGCCCGTCGTAGGCTGTCAGCGCGTTCCCGGTCCGGGCGGCGGCGGCGGACAGGCCCGCGGCGAGGTCGGGGAAATGGACGGGGACCGTGCCCGGCCCGTCGGCGACGGCGTCCCGGCCAGCCAGCCTCTCGAGCCACCATTCGGTCTCGTCGAAAGCCCGGGAGGCCGCTCCGGGCAGATATCCGGCGGCCTCTTCCAGGCCGCTCTCGAGGGCCCGGTAATCGAGGCCGGCGTCGCCGCGGAGGAGCCGGAAGGCCTGCAGGACGGCCGAGGAGGGGAAGGATTCGCGGCCTTCGACCGCGTCGAAGGACGGATATCCGAGAAAGAGACGGCCACGGACGGAGGCCAGGACGGCGGCCAGACCGAAGAGGTTGGCCCGGAGCCCGTCCGCCGCGGTCGGCAGATCGGGGGACAGGGCGGTCCTCTCTTCGTCGAGCAGGACCGGGTCCTGGAGGCCGCGCCCCGGAAAGGCGGCTTCGTCGAGCCCAACGACGAATGTCACGGGGCGGCCGGAGTGCCCGCCGGCCGGGATGCCGGAGACGTGGAGGTGCCCGGGCAGGGGCGGCGAGGCGCCGACCCGGAGCGACGCGCCCATCGTCCGCAGCAGGTCGAGGGCCTGACCGGCCGCCATGGCCGGGGATCCGACCTCCCGGCGAACCTCGTCCAAGCGGTCTCGGATCGTGTCCCGGGCGGCGTGCGCCGTCTCGTCGTCGACCCGGGCCCGTTCGCCAACGATGCGGGCCAAGGCTTCGCAGAGCGCGCCGACGTCGTACCGGCCCTCGTCATCGGCCTCCGGGAGGGCATCGATCAGGCGGCCGACGTCGGCGGCGAGGGCGTCGACGGCCGCGATGGAGGTGCGAAGGGCGTCCCGACGGGCTTCGGCCGCCTCCTCCCCATCCTCGCCTCCAGCCGTCGCCGCGCGCGCCAAGCTCTCCTCCTTGGCCGAGCGCAGGGCCTTCAGCCGGGGCAGGTAGCGCTTCCGGTCCCAACCGATCATGGCGGCCCGGAGGAGGCGGCAAGCCGTCCGCCCGGCGATGACCTCGCCGGACGGCCCCGGCGTCAATGCCAGGTCGGCGTTCTCGAGTAGGCGGCCGAGGCGGTCGGCCGCGAAGTCGTTCGCGATCCAGTCGAGGAGCCCGAAGTAGAGACGGCCGGGCGGGGTGAAGGAGACGGGCACGCCGTCGCCGAAGGTCACCGGCAGCCGGGTCCGGGAGGCCATCAGGTGGAAGACCGTGGCGTGGCCCGAACCGGGCGGGATCAGCACCTCCACCCGGTCGAAGGGAACCTTCTCCTCGTACAGGCGGCGCACGACCTCGCGGCACTCGTTGCCCGGGCCGAGAGCCCGGAAGAGGGCGACCGGCGCGTCGCCCTCCCCGGCGGCGGGCGCGCCGGACGGATCGAAGAGCCAAGACAGCCGTCCTGCCTTCTCCCCAAAGGGACGGGCCGGTTCCGGCCAGCAGGCCCGGGGCCGGTCCAGCCCGTGGACCGGATCGCCGGGGACGAGGACGAGGCGTTCGCCGGCGGCGGCCCGGATGAGGTCGCGCTCGAGCCGGCTCGGTCGCGAATCGGCCGGGCATAGGGTCCAAGGCGCGGCGTAGCGCCCTTCGCCGGCCGCGAGGGCCGCCGCCCGAAGGAAGGCCGCGGCATCGAGCAGCCCGTCCTTCCGCAACGATTCCTCATAGCGTCCAATGAGCGAGACCAGCTCTTCTCCCTTGCGCGCGACGAGGAAGAGCTCGGGCCGGACGTCGCCGGCACCGAGGCCGGCGAGCCGCAGATCGCGGATGGCCCGATGGAGGGCCCGGGCGAGGCCCGGCGAGGGCGGCCGATCCTGCGCCGCGAAATAGGAGATCCGGCCATCCGCCCACAGATCCCGGAACAGGCGGTCCACCAAGGTGAGCTCCGCCGCCGCGGTCATCGGCCGGCCTACGCCCGACCGCCCGCTCCGCTCGAGGACCTCGCCCGCGAGCGTCCACGGCGTGACGAAGCGGAGGTTGATCCACGAACCGGCCTCGCGGGCCAGGCTCTCCCCCACCTGCCGTCCGACGACGAAGGACGGGCAGAGGAAGACCTTATCGTCGAGGGGGTGCTCCCGGCAGAAGCGGGCCAGGAAACGGATAGTGGCGTTGGCCGTCATCGTCCGCCCGGCATCCGGTAGAGGAGGATCCTGTGCTCGCGGCCCCCGTCGGCCGCGTCCAGGACCTCTTTCGAGACCAGCCTTCCCTCCCAGCCCGGGATGGCGTAGTCGTGGGACACGACGCGGGCGCCGGGCGGGAGCTCGCGCTCGAAGCGCGGCGCCAGGGCCTCCAGGGACTCGGGCAGGAGGTAGAGCGCCAGGACCGTGGCCCCGGACAGCCGCACGGACAGGGCGTCCTCCTCCACGAACCGGACCAGGTGCTCGACGCCCTCGCGCTCGGCCCCGGCCCGGCACTCCGCGAGCAGGGCGGCGTCGAGCTCGACGCCGACGCCGCGGGCCCCGCGCTTGGCGGCGGCGATGACCATCCGGCCGTCGCCGCAGCCGAGGTCGTAGACGACGTCCCCGGGCCCCACGGCCGCGAGCTCGAGCATGCGGTCGACGACCTCCGGCGGCGTGGGGACGAACGGGGCCAGGTCGGCGGCGTCGGCCCGGCCGTGAGAACCGGGATAGACGCGGATGATGTCGTTCTCGTCGTAGCGGAACACGTACGGCTTCTCGGGATGGACGAGGTAGGTCGTCGCCCGCCGCCCATTGTCGAAGGAGATCTCGACCGGCTGGTCGATGACCAGGCGGTCGACGGCCCCGACCCCGAGGGTCCGGCGGCGGGGGCCGCGGGCCCCGGGGCCCGGCTGGATCGTGTACTCTACGGGGGCGCGGGTGACATTGCGCAGGGTGGCGTCGGGGCGGAAGGCGGCCGCCGTGGGCGGCCGGAGGGCCAGCTCGACCCGGTTCTCCTCTCCGCTCGGCCGCCGGCCGGTGAAGAGGGCCAGCGCCGCCAGGCCGGCCACGGCGACGGCGAGCGCGATGCGGACGGCCCGGCTCATCGGTCCGTCCCCGTTCCGACCGCGCCGCTCATGCCCCTATTCTTAGGACACCGGGCGGGCGAAGTCAACGGGGGCGTGAGCGGTCAGAACAGCACGAGCAACGCGGTCATCAGGGCTACCAGGACCCAGAGCGTCACCCGGACGACGGTCTTCATTTGCGGTCCTCCTGTCCGTCGCGGAGGCGGCCCGCCCTGCGGACCGCCTCCTTGAGGACGTATTCCATCTGGGCGTTGACGCTCCGCAGCTCGTCGGCCGCCCACTTCTCGAGGGCGTCGTAGACGGAGGCGTCGAGCCTCAGAAGGAATTTCTTCTTGTCGGTCACTGTTCAGGCCGCCTCAGGAATAGAGAGTCCCCGTGTTGACGATGGGATGCATCTCGGCTTCCGAGACCAGGGCCACGAGGAGGTTGTTGACCATGGCCGCCTTCTTCTCCTCGTCGAGCTTGACGACGCCCTGGGCCTCGAGGCTCCGCAGGGCCATCTCGACCATGCCGACGGCGCCGTCGACGATCTTGGCCCGGGCCGCGATGATGGCCTCGGCCTGCTGGCGCCGGAGCATGGCCTGGGCGATCTCCTGGGCGTAGGCCAGGTGCGACAGGCGGGCCTCGACGACGCGGAGGCCGGCGACCTCGAGCCGGTTCTGGACCTGGGTCGTGAGCTTGCCGGCGATCTCGTCGGGGTTGGCCCGCAGGGACTCGGTGTCCTTGTCGTGGGCGTCGTAGGGGTAGTGGGTGGCCAGCTGCCGGATGGCCGTCTCGCTCTGGATGGCCACGAAGTTCTGGTAGCTCTCGACGTTGAACAGGGCCTTGGCCGAGTCGACGACATGCCAGACGACGACGGCGGCGATCTCGATGGGATTGCCCAGGGCGTCGTTGACCTTGAGCGTCTCGCTGTTGAAGTTGAAGATGCGCAGGGTCACCTTCTTCTTGACGACGAAGGGATTGGTCCAGAAGAAGCCGGCCGTCCGGGCCGAGCCGACATACTTGCCCAGGAAGGTGAAGACCTTCGATTCGTTGGGGTGGATGAGGAAGAAGCCGCCGAAGGTCATGAAGGCGAGGATGGCCGCCAGCACGGCGACGAACATCCCGGGGCCGGGCCGGACCATGTCGGCGTGGGTGACGAGATAGCGGCCGCTGAAGAAGAGAACCGCCGCATCGATGGCGACCACGACCCAACCGTTGACGCTCAGGACCTTCTTTTCCTGGATATCTTTCATCTTGTCCTCCTGTGATAGCGCTATAATAGCACAATGATATCACATGTCAAGCGAAATCTCAGCGGGAAATATCAGAAAAGAGAAATTTCTGAAGATATTTCGCAGGGTCGGGACTTCGGATGCTCCGTCCCGACCCTGCCCGGTCCGCTCACCGGGTTTCGCTCCCCGTTCCCCGGAGCGACCTCCGGGAGCCCTGGTGACCCTTTGGAATGAACGGCTTAAGCGAAGAAATCGCCGGGCACGGCCCGCAGCCGGCCGATGTCCCTGACCCGGTCGGCCAGGTTGAAGCCCTTGGCGCAGACGGCCGTGCAGGAGGCGCACGAACCGCAGGCGTCGCCCGGCATGTCGAGCGAGCCGACGAGCTCGTGGGCGGCCTGGAGATTGCGGTAACCGTAGGCGTACATGTAGCCCCGCATCAGGTCGGGAAGGGGCACTCCCTTGGGACAGCCGGCCAAGCACTGGCCGCACTGCTGGCAGTAGAGCCCGGCGAGCTGCTCGCCGAAGTGGAGGTCCTTGAGCTCCTGCGGGGTGAGGGCGATATCGGCCACCACGGACCAATCCTCCTTGAGCTGATCGAAGGTCGTGAAGCCCGGGATGGCCGTGGCCACGTTGGGGTCGTTGAGGACCCACTTCAGGGCGGCCCGCATGTTGATGGGCTGGAGCTTTTCCTTGTCCCAATAGGCGCCGGCCTGGGTCTTCATGGCCACGACGCCGACGCCGGCAGCGGCGGCCTCGGCCGCGGCCTTGCGGATCTCCTCGCGGTGGTCCTGGCGGAAGTTGTAGGCGGTCAGGACGACGTCGTAGACCTTGGCCTCGACGGTGGCCCGGATGACGGCCGGCTCGTTGGAGTGAGTGGTCGTGCCGATGAAGCGGGCCTTGCCCGACTTCTTGGCCTTGTCCAAGGCGGCCAGGATGGCCGGGTTGAGGACGTCCTCGCGGGTCGTGTTGTTGTGGAGATAGAGGATCTCGACGTGGTCGAGGCCCAGACGCTGCAGGCTGAGGTCGAACTTCTCCAGGAAGGCCTTCTCCAGGGCGGCGGCGTCGAGCCCCTGCATGGTCCGGTCCCGCTGGGGGCCGGGGACCTTGGTGGCGATCATGTAGGAGTCGCGGGGCCGGCCCTTGACGACCTCGCCGATCATCTGCTCGTTGCGGCCGCGCTGGTAGCCGTGGGCCGTGTCGAACATGACGATGCCCGTCTCCAGGGCGGCCTGGACGACGGCCGGATTGTCGGCGTTCATGACGCCCATGCTGACGACAGGGACCTTGAGGCCGGTGCGGCCGATGGTGCGGACGATCGGCTTGGCCGCGGCCGGAGCTTCCGTGCCCAGGGCGGCGGCCTTGACCGCGGCCGGCACGGCGCCGACGGCCGCCAGGCCGGTCAGGCTCGTCTTCAGGAAGGACCGTCTGCCGAG
>CAZFZU010000025.1:0-6670 GCA_964523615.1 uncultured Eubacteriales bacterium
TTGGGGCAGAGATACCAGATGAACTCCGTGTTCTCGGCCGCCACGGCCGGGTCGTGGAGAAAGTCGATGAAGGCGTGGGCCAGCTCCGGCTCGCGGGCGTCGGCCGGGACGACCAGGTCGTCGCAGGAGATGATCGTCCCCTCCTCGGGCACGAAGAAGCGGACCTCGGGCCTCTCCCGGCGGACCTGGAAGACGTCGCCGTTCCAGGCGTGGACGAGGAGGAACTCGCCCGAGGCCAGGCCGATCTTGTACTGCTCGTTATCGTACTTGGCCAGGTTCTTCTTCCACTCGAGGAGAAGCGTCTCGGCCTCGGCCAGCTCGGCGGCGCGGATCGAGTTGATGCTGTAGCCCAGTGTCTTGAGCGCCGCTCCGATCGTCTCGCGCATGTCGTTGAACATCGTCACCCGGCCGCGCAGGTCATCGCGGCCGAACATGCGCCAGGACGGGACGACGCCGGCGACCCGGCCCTCGAGGTAGGCGATGCCGCTGACGACCAGCATGTAGGGGACCGAATGGTCCATGCCCCGGTCGACGGCCAGGGCCAGCCACTCGGGATCGACGTGGACGAGGTTGGGGAGCAGGGCGTGGTCGAGTGGCCGCAGCATGCCCTGGGCGTGCATCAGGCTGACCATGTAGCTCGAGGGCGTCAGGAGGTCGTAGCCCGAGGCCCCGGCCTTGAGCTTGGCGTACATGGCCTCGTTCGATTCGAAGGTATCCATGACGACGCGGCAGCCGCGCTCGCGCTCGAACCGCGCGACGAGGGCCGGCTTGATGTAATCGGACCAGGTGTAGACGCGCAGGACGGGCTTGGCCCGGCCGCAGGCGGCGGCTCCGGCGAGGGCCGCGGCCGCGGCGCAGAGGACGAGAGCGCCGGCAACGCCGGCGGCGAGCGGCGTCCGGGCGGTCGTTCGTCGTGTCATCGGGCGGCTCCTGAAGGACCCCTTATAATCCAGTTCGGCTGGCTTTTCAACCGGCGCAAGGGAGGGGAGTCGGGGCGAGGTGGCGATGGGGCGGCGGCGGCCGGCCCTCTTACGGGAGCGACGGCCCCGATCCGACCCGCCGCTCGGTCAACCGCCGGCTGACGACGACGGCCGTCAGCGTGACCGCCAACAGGAGCGTCGATAGGGCGTTGACGAGCGGCGGGGCCCCGAACTTGATCATGCTGTAGATGCGCAGGGGCAGCGTCGTCGAGCCCGGTCCGGCGACGAAGAAGGTGATGACGAAGTCGTCGACCGACAGGGTGAAGGCCAGCAGGCCGCCGGCGACGATGCCGGGCATGAGCAGAGGCAGGAGGACCCGGCGGACGCTCTGCCACGGGCCCGCCCCGAGGTCTCGGGCGGCCTCGAGGACCGTGAAGTCGAAGTCCTGCAGGCGGCCGAGGACGGTCATGGCCACGTAGCTGACGCAGAAGGTGACGTGGGCCAGGAAGATCGTGAACAGGCCGAGCGGCACGCCGGCGGCGACGAAGGCCATGAGCAGGCTGATGCCCATGAGGATCTCGGGCACGACGAGGGGCGTGTAGACGAGAGCGTAGTGGACGCGCTGGAGCCGGCTCGCGGCGTAGCGGTGGAGGGCGAAGGCCGCCGCCGTGCCCAGGACGACCGAGACGGCCGTGACCGACACGGCGATGACGAGCGTCGTCCGCAGGGCCTGCCAGATCTCGGGCGAGGCGAACAGCCGTTCGTACCAGACGAGCGAGAAGCCCTGCCAGCCGCCGGAGAAGCGGGCCGGGTTGAAGGAGTTGGCGACCAGGATGAGGATGGGCAGATAGAAAAAGGCCAGGACGAGCCCGGTGACCACGATGGGCAGGCGGCTCCGTCTCACGGCGCCTCCCCGATGACGATGTCGGAGCGGCGGTTCTTCCGCTGCAGGGCCAGAACAGCCAGGAGCGGGGCCATGACGGCCAGGATGAGCACGGCCGACAGGGCCGCGGCCTGGGGCAGGTTGCGGTCGGTGAAGACGCGCTGGGCGATCTTGTTGCCGAGCATCTCGCTGCCCGGGCCGCCGACGAGGTCGGGGATGATGTAGGAGCCCAGGGCCGGGATGAGGACGACGAGGACGGCCGTCAGGACGCCGCGCTTGATGCCCGGCAGGAAGACCCGGCGGAAGGCGGCGAAGGGCCGGGCCCCGAGGTCGCGGGCGGCCTCGACCAGCCGGAAGTCGAACTTCTCGGCCGCGGCGTAGATGGGCAGGATGGTGAACGGTAGGAAGGTGTAGACCATGACCAGGACGACGGCCGAGGGGTGGTAAAGGAGTGTCGCGGCGGGATCGACGAGCCCGACGGCCTCGAGCGCTTTCTTGAGCGGCCCCTCGGGGTGGAGGAGGGACTTCCAGGCGAACACGCGGACGAGGAAGCTCGTCCAGAAGGGGACGATGACCAGCAGCAGCAGGCGGTCGCGCCAGCGCGCCGGGGCCCGGGCGATGGTGTAGCCGGCGGGCAGGGCCAGGGCCAGGCAGAAGACGGTCGTCAGGACGCTCATCCAGAGCGTCCGCCAGGCCACCTCGAGCGTGCCCGGCGTGGCCAGGGCGCGGACGTTGTCGAGCGTCCAGCCCGGGCCGATGCCGCCGTAGGGCGTCGCCGGCCGGAGGGCGATGCCGAAGACGAGCAGAGTGGGCAGGACGACGAGGAGGGTCAGCCCGGCGAGCGTCGGCAGGGACAGGAGCCACTCGGCCCGGCGGTCGCGCCGGCGGCGGGAGCCGTGCGCCGCGTCCAACCCGCTAATCCCCGTTCCCGCGGACGCGGTCGAGCATGAAGCCGTCGTCGGCGTGCCAGCGGATCCAGCAGGGGTCGTTCCAGCGGATGGGCTTCTCGTCGAGGAAGTAGCGGTCGTGCTGGCGCAGGACCTGGACGCGGACGCCGCCGGCCCTGACCCAGTACTTCGTGTTGGCCCCGAGGTAGATGATGTCCTCGACGACGGCCTCGAGGACGTTGTGCAGCGGCTTGTCGGCGGGCCGGTCGTGCGAGATGTGGACCTTCTCCGGTCGGACACTGAGGGTGACGGGCTGGCCGGCCGGGATGTCCTTGTCGTTGAAGCAGACGAGGAGGGGCCAGCTCTCGACGGCGACGCGGCAGTAGTCGCGCTCGGGGCGATCGACGACCCGGCCCTCGAGGAAGTTGGTGTCGCCGATGAAGGCGGCCACGAAGGACGTCCGGGGCGACTCGTAGATCTCGGCCGGCGTGCCGATCTGGGCGACGCGGCCGCCCTCCATGACGGCGATGCGGTCGCTCAGGCTCATGGCCTCGGCCTGGTCGTGGGTGACGTAGAGGAAGGTGATGCCGACCTGGTCGTGGATGAGGTCGAGTTCCATGAGCATGGTCTGGCGGAGCTTGAGGTCGAGCGCGGCCAGGGGCTCGTCGAGCAGGAGGACGTCGGGCCGGTTGACCAGGGCCCGGGCCACGGCGACGCGCTGCTTCTGGCCGCCGGAGAGCTGGTCCGGCTTCTTGGCGGCCTGATCGGCCATGCGGATGAGCTCGAGCATGCGGTCGACCTCGGCCCGGATCTCGGCCTTGGGGCGCTTGGCGACGGTCAGGCCGAAGGCGATGTTGTCGCGGACGGTCAGGTGGGGGAAGAGGGCATAGCTCTGGAAGATCGTGTTGACCTTGCGCTTGTCGGGCGGCAGGTCGGTGATGTCGCGGCCGTCGAGCAGGACGCGGCCGGCGTCGGGCTCCTCGAAGCCCGCGGCCAGGCGCAGCATGGTCGTCTTGCCGCAGCCGCTCGGGCCGAGGAGCGAGAAGAACTCGCCCTTGCGCAGCCCGAGGGAGACGCCGTCGACGGCCCGGACGGCGCCGAAGCGCTTGAAAACGCCGCGGAATTCCAGGAAGTCTGTGCTCAAAGCCGCTCCATTATGGAAAAATCCCCCCGCCAATTCAAGGCCAGGAGGGACCTGGTCTTTACAAACGCTAAATCCCCCCGAGAAGTGTAAAGACCTGGCCCCGTCGGGCGGCGTTGACGGGGCCGGGCGGGAGGCCTAGAATGGGGGAGAAGACGAGAGACCATGATCGACCGGTTCGCCGTTCCGTTCCTCATCCTGGCCGTGGTCTTCCTGCCGCTGCCGTTCGTCTTGGCCCTGTTCCTGTTCGCCGTCTCTCTCTCGGTCCGGCCGCGCGGCGAACCCGCGCCCGCCGGAACGCCGTTCGCCCGTCCCGCGGGCCTTCCTCTCCTCCGAAGCCCGCCTCGCTGACCCCCTCAGGCCTCCCCGTTCGCGCCGGCCCCTCCGGCGCCGGCCGTCCCGCCCGTTCCCGAGAGGAGGATCCGCATGGGCAAGCTTCGGACGATGTTCAACCGCTTTCGCGGCCACCCGGTAGAAGACGACCTGACCGCCTATCTCGCAGAAGTCTTCCGGGTGAGGGAGTTCCATGAGCGCGCCGCTCTCGAGCGAATGAGCGACGCCGAGCTCGCGGCCCGCGCGGCCACCGCTCGCGAAGGCGGCGCCGCCCGCGTCGAGGCCGTCGCTCTGGCCGTCGAGGCTGCCCGCCGCGGCGTCGGGCTCGCCGCCCACGACGTCCAGATCGTCGCCGCCCTGGCCATGGCCGACGGCAAGATCGCCGAGCTGCCGACGGGCGAGGGCAAGACGCTCTCGGCCGTCCTCGCGGCCTCGCTCTTCGCCGTCTCCGGCCGCCCCGTCCACGTCCTGACCTTCAACGACTACCTGGCCCGGCGCGACGCGGCCTGGATGGGCCCGGCCTACCGCCTCCTGGGGCTGTCGGTCGGCGTCGTCCAGGAGGGGCAGGACCGGGCGGCCAAGCGCGCCGCCTATGCCGCCGGCGTCGTCTACGCCACGGCCAAGGAGGCCGGTTTCGACTATCTGCGGGACCGCCTCGCCTACGAGCCCGCCGAGCTCGTCCACCGGCCGTTCGGCGTGGCCCTGGTCGACGAGGCCGACTCCATCCTCATCGACGAGGCCCGCGTCCCGCTCGTCATCTCCGGCGAGATAGGCGCCAACGAGACCGCCGCGCCGCGTTTAGCCGCGATCGTCGCCGGCCTCGAGCCCGGCCGCGATTTCACCGTCGACGCCGACCGGGCCAACGTCTTTCCCACCGACGCGGGCATCCGCCGCGTCGAGGCGGCGCTCGGCCGCGGCGGCTTGTTCGACGCCGCCAACGAGCCGCTCCTGGCCGCCGTCCACTGCGCCCTCCACGCCCGGGCCCTCCTCGAGCGGGACGTCGACTACATCGTCCGCGACGGCCGCGTCGCGATCGTCGACGAGTTCACCGGCCGGGTCATGGACAGGCGCCACTGGCCCGACGGCCTGCAGGCCGCCGTCGAGGCCAAGGAGGGCGTCCGGCGCGGCTCCGAGGGCCGCGTCCTCGGCCAGATCACCCTCCAGCACTTCTTCCGGCTCTACCCGGCGCTCTGCGGCATGACGGCCACGGCCGCGCCGTCGGCCCGCGAGCTCGCCGAGTTCTACGGACTCGGGGTCGTCGTCGTCCCGCCCCACCGGCCGTGCGTCCGGACGGACCACGCCGACGCCGTCTTCACCCACAAGGCCGCCAAGCTCGAGGCCCTGGTCCGCGAGGTCGCCCGCGCCCACGCCGCCGGCCGGCCCGTCCTCGTCGGCACGGCCAGCGTCCGCGAGTCCGAGGAGCTGGCCGCGGCCCTCGGGCGGGTTGGCGTCCCCCTCGAGGTCCTCAACGCCAAGAACGACGAGCTCGAGGCGGCCGTTATCGCCCGGGCCGGCGCCCCCGGCGCCGTGACCATCTCGACCAACATGGCCGGCCGCGGCACGGATATCCGTCTCGGCGGGCCCGACGAGGCGGAGCGGTCCCGCGTCGCCGCCCTGGGCGGGCTCTACGTCATCGGCACCAACCGCCACGAGAGCCGGCGCGTCGACGACCAGCTCCGGGGCCGGGCCGGGCGCCAGGGCGATCCCGGCGCGTCGCGCTTCTTCATCAGCCTCGAGGACGACGTCTTCGAGCGCTACGGGCTTGGCCCCCGTCTTTTCGCCCGCCACAGGCTCGAACGGCAGGCTGGCGAAGTCGGCGACGTCCTCCTCCGCCGTGAGATCGTCCACGGCCAGCGCGTCATCGAGGGCCGCAACCTCGACCTGCGCCGGGCCCTGTGGAACTATACGACGCTCGTCGACACCCAGCGGCGCATCGTCGCCGGCTGGCGCGACGCCGTGTTCGCGCCCGCGGCGGGGGAGGGGGCGCCGTTCGCTCCGGCCCCGGATCTCGCCGCGGCCGGCGAGGCCCGTTTCGGCCGCGAGGGCTTCGGCCGCCTGGCCCGCCGGGCCGCGCTTTTCCACATCGACCGCCTCTGGGCCGACCACCTGGCCTGGCTGGCCGACCTGCGCGAGGGCATCCACCTCGTCGCGCTCGGCCGCAAGGAGCCGCTCACCGAGTTCCAGAAGGAGGCCACCGACGCCTTCCTCGATCTGGAGCGCCGCTTCGGCGAGGCGACGGCCGCGACGATCGACGGCCTCGTCCGGCGAGAGGGCCCGGTCGATATCGAGGCCGAGGGGCTCAAAGGGCCGTCCTCGACCTGGACCTATCTCGTCGACGACGACCAGCTCAGCTGGGGCGTCGGGCTCCTCAAAGGCTCGAACGTCGGCTTCGCCTCCGCGGCCGCCGCCCTCTACGGCCCGCTCCTCGTGCTGACCATTCTGGCCAAGCGCTTTAAAAAGAAGGGGCCAGGTCTTCGCTGACCCCGGGGACACGTACCACAGGGAC
>CAZFZU010000025.1:6770-26995 GCA_964523615.1 uncultured Eubacteriales bacterium
TGTCCCCCTTTGCGAAGACCAGAATCCTCCGGATTGACAGGTTGATTGGCGGCGGCTAGAGTAGAGCCTCGGACCGCGGCGGGTAACGGCATCCGCCCTGGCGCCGCGCCAAGATTGAACATGCAGAGAAAAGAACCCGCCACCTCCGCCGCTCCTCCGCCCCCCTCTCCCGCTCCGGCCCCCGCCAACGGTCTCGAGCGCAAGCTCGGCCTCTTCCCGCTGACCAATATCGTCGTCGCCAACATGATCGGCGCCGGCATCTTCACGACCTCGGGCCTGCTGATGCGGGACCTCCACCACCCCGGCGTCATGATCGGCCTGTGGCTCTTCGGCGGCCTCATCGCCCTCTGCGGCGCCCTCAGCTACGGCGAGCTCGGCGCCGCCTTCCCCCAGGCCGGCGGCGAGTACGCCTTCCTGTCGCGCCTCTACCACCCGGTCCTGGGCTTCCTCTCCGGCTGGGTCTCGTTCTTCGTCGGCTTCTCCGCGCCCATCGCCGCCTCGGCCATCGGCTTCTCCGAGTACCTGACCCGGGCCTTCCCCGGCCTCCTCCGCCTCGGCCTGTTCCCCGAACCGGTCGAAGCCAAGCTCATGAAGAAGCTCTTCGCCATCCTCATCATCGCCGCCTTCACCTTCCTCCACACCCGCGGCCTCAAGACCGGGGCCCGCGTCCAGAACGTCCTGACCGGCCTCAAGGTCCTGCTCATCGTCGGCCTGGTCGCGGCCGGCTTCGCCGTCGGCAAGGGCACGTTCGCCCACTTCGCCGCGGCCGCCCCCTTCCGCTTCGACTTCGCCGGCCTCAAGACCATGGGCCTGTCGCTGATGTGGATCATGTTCGCCTACAGCGGCTGGAATGCCTCGGCCTACGTCGGCTCCGAGGTCCGCGACCCCCTGCGCAACCTGCCCCGCTCGCTCTTGCTCGGCACGGCCGTCGTCACCCTCCTCTACGCCGCCCTCAACGTCTTCTACGTCTACGCCATCGCCCCCGGCGCCATGGAGGGCGTCATCTCCGTCGCCGGGCTGGCCGCCGGCAATCTCTTCGGTCCGGCCGCCGAAACGGTCCTGTCGCTCCTCGTCTCGTTCGCCCTGTTCTCCTCGCTCAGCGCCTACCTCATCCTAGGCCCGCGCGTCTACTACTCGATGGCCCGCGACGGCATCTTCTTCAAGTCCATCGCCTTCGTCGACCCGCGCTCGGCCGTGCCGACTCGCTCGATCGTCCTGCAGGGCGGGATCGCCGCCGTCATGGTCTTCCTGGGCACCTTCGACCAGCTCCTGACCTACATGAGCTTCTCGCTCGGCATCTTCCCGCTCCTGGCCGTCGTCGGGGTCTTCAAGCTCCGCCGGGCCGGCCGCAGCGCCGTCAAGCTGCCCGGCTACCCCGTGGCCTCGGCCGTCTATCTGCTGGCCGGTACGGCCATCCTCGTCCTGTCCTTCCTCCAGCGGCCCAGAGAGTCCCTCGTCGCCCTGGCCACGGCGGCCGTCGGCGTCCCCGTCTATCTCTATTTCAAGCGCCGTTCCGCCCGCGAGTCCTGATCCGGCCCGGCCGTCCGACCCGCCGCCGCTCCCGTCGATTTGACTAATCGGGCGGCCCGTCCTATCCTGGTGTGAGAAGGGAAGGGGAGCCTGTCGGACGTGGGACGACGTTCTAGGACTGGGCCTGGAGGACGCGCATGAGAACGACGACCGCACGCGCCGCCGCGACCCTGCTGGTCCCCGTCCTCGCGCTCGCCCTGGCCTCCTGTTCCATCGAGAAGCTGGCCCTGAAGAAGGCCGCCGGCTTCCTGGCCGGCCCCTCCGGTTCCTCCGGCTCGGGCGACGTCTTCACCTCGGACAACGATCCCGACTTCGTCGGCGAGGCCCTGCCCTTCGCCATCAAGCTCTACGAGACGCTCCTCGCCTCCCTCCCGGAACACGACGGGCTGCGCCTGCGCACCGGCAGCCTCTACATCATGTACGCCAACGCCTTCGTCGAGACGCCGGCCGACATGACGCCGCGGGCCGACCTCGACCGGAAAGAATATCTCTTGGCCCGGGCCAAGAACCTGTACCTCCGCGGCCGCGACATCCTGTTCAAGTCCGTCGAGAAGCGCAATCCCCGCATCCGCCGGCAGCTCAAAGAGCGCCGCTACGACGAGGCCATGGCCCCGTTCCGCAAGGCCGACGCCGACCTCCTCTATTGGACGGCCCTCGGCTGGCTGGCCGCTTTCTCCGTCGATCCCCTCGACATGAGCCTGGGCCAGACCGTGCCTCAGACCCGGGCCATGATCGAGCGGGTCGCCGCTTTCGATCCCGGCTACGGCCGGGGCGCCCTGGACGGCTTTTACGTCGGCTACTACGGCTCCCTGCCCGGCTACCTCGGCGGCGACGCGGCCAAGGCCCGCGAGCACTTCGCCCGGGCCCGGGCGGCCTCGGCCAAGACCGACACCTCGCCCCTCGTGGCCCTGGCCACGACCGTCTGCGTCAAGGAGCAGAACGCCGCCGAGTTCAAGCGCCTGCTCGAGGAGGTCCTGGCCTTCGATCCGGCCTCGAGCCCGTCGACGCGGCTGGTCAACATCCTCAACCAGCGCAAGGCCCGCTGGTACCTCGACCACATCGACGATCTCTTCATCGAACTGGAACAGCCATGAGGACCAAGAAATTCTCCGTTACGGCTCTCACCGCTCTCGCCGCCCTCGCCTTCGTCATGGCCGTCCCTCTCCTCTCCTCGCCCGCGCCCGTTCCCGCCGCCGGTGGCGCCGTGGTCATCAAGATCGCCAGCATCGCCCCGGCCCGCTCGCCCTGGGACAAGGCCCTCGAGCAGGTCGCCCGCGACTGGGAGCGCATCTCCAACGGCGCGGTCCAGGTCAAGATCTATCCCGGGGGCATCGCCGGCAGCGAGCAGGACATGATCCGTAAGATGCGCCTGGGCGTCGTCCAGGGCGGCGTCTTCTCCAACATCGGCCTGGCCAAGATCGACCACTCCCTGATGGTCCTGAGCCTGCCGCTCCTCTTCCACTCCCGGGAGGAGTTCGACGCCGTCTTCGACCGGGTCAAGCCGTCCTTCGAGGGGGCCCTCGAGGAGAAGGGCTTCAAGGTCGTGCTCTGGACGCTCGCCGGTTGGGTCAATTTCTTCACCAAGTCGCCCATCGCCGCGCCCGACGACATGAAGAAGCTCAAGTTCTGCGTCACGGCCGATTTTCCCGAGCTCGAGCAAGTCTGGAAGCGCATGGGTTACGAGACCCTGACCGGGGACGCCAACGAGCTCATGATCCAGCTCCAGAGCGGCGCCGTCTCGGCCGCCTACCTGCCGCCCCTGGTGGCCGCCTCGGGCCAGTACTTCGCCCTCATCCCGCACATGTTCGCGCCTTCGCTGGCCCCGCTCGTCGGCGGCCTGCTCCTCAGCGACCGGGCCTGGGCCGCCGTACCGGCCGAGTACCGCCAGCCCTTCCTCGACGCCGTGGCCGCGGCCGCGCGGGGCCTGTACGAGGAGACCATGCGGCTCGAGGCCGACGCGGTCAAGATGATGAAGGACAACGGCCTCGTCGTCCACGATCCCGCGCCCGGCAGCCTTCCTCAATGGCACGAGGCCGCCGACCGGGCCATCGGGCAGCTCATCGGCCCCGTGTTCTCGAAGGAGGTCTACGACCGCATCGCCGGCTATGTCCAGGAATATCGGAAGGCCCGTGGCCGGTAAGGCCGTCCGCGCCGTCCGGGGCGTCGAGGACGCCCTGGCCTTCCTGTCGATCTTCGTTCTGGCCGTCCTGCTCCTCGTCGAGGTCGTGACGCGCCGGGTCCTCAATACGGGCTTGCGGAACTCGACCGTATGGGTCGAGCACCTGGTCCTGGCGGCGACCTTCGTCGCCGCGGCCGTGACCTCGCGCCAAAAGAAGCACATCGCCCTGGCCACGGGGCTGTTCCTCCCCAAACGGCTCAAGGGGCCGGCCGAGGTCCTGACGGCCGCGCTGGCCTCCGGGCTGACGCTGGCGTTCGCCCTGAGCGCGCTGTCCTTCACTTGGACCGCGTTCGCGGCGACCGACCGCATCAGCTTCGTGCCGAAGCGGCTGCTGGTATTGGTCATGACCGCGGGGTTCCTGGCCATGAGCGTCCGTTTCATCGGCGCGCTCGAGCGGAAGAGGGCGCGGATCGGGGCGGCGATCGCGGCGGCCGCGCTCGGGCTCGCCCTCGGCTTCGAGCCGCTCGTCCAGCTCGTGACGGCGGGCGGGGCCCACCCCGTGCCGGCGCTCGCGGCGGTCCAGGGCGTCTTGGCGCCGGCCGTCGCGGCGGCGGCCGGGCCGATGATCGCCCTGCTCGTCGTCGCCGCCGTGCTCGGGCTGCCCATCTTCACCGTCCTCGGCGGCGTCGGCTATCTGCTCTTCGCCAAGGCCGGCCTGCCGCTCGAGATCGTCCCCAACCAGGCCTACAGCGTCCTGACGGGCAACGCCATCCCGGCCATCCCGCTCTTCGCGGCGGTCGGCTTCTTCCTGTCCGAGAGCAAGGCGGGGGAGCGCATGGTCCGCTTCTTCCAGGCCGTCTTCGGCTGGTTCCCGGGCGGGCTGACGGTCATGGCCGTGCTCGTCTGCGCTTTCTTCACGACCTTCACGGGCGCTTCGGGCGTGACCATCCTCTGCCTGGGCGGCCTGCTGGCCGTCATCCTGGAGAAGGCCGGCTATCCCAAGCGCTTCACGGTCGGGCTGTTGACGGCGGCGGGCTCGGTCGGGCTGCTCTTCCCGCCCAGCCTGCCGGTCATCATCTACGGCGTCATCTCCCAGACGAGCATCAAGGACATGTTCGTTGGCGGGCTGCTGCCGGGGATCTTCCTGGTCGTCTCGGTCATGGCCCTGGGCGTCGCGTACTCGGTGAAGAAGGGCATCCCGAGGCACCCGTTCCGGCCGGGCGAGGCGCTGCGGGCGCTGCGGGACTCGTTCTGGGAGCTCCTGTTGCCGGTCCTCGTCTTCGTCCTCTACTTCGGCGGCGTGGCCAGCCTCCAGGAGAGCGCGGCCATCGCCCTGCTCTACGCCTTCGTCGTCGAGACCTTCGTCAAGAAGGACCTGAGGATCCGCGACCTGCCGCGCATCTTCCTGAGCGCCGTGCCCATCATCGGCGGCGTCCTCATCATCCTGGCCCTGGCCAACGGCCTGTCCTACTACGTCATCGACGCCCAGATCCCCCAGAAATTGAGCGCATGGGTGGCCGCCTCCATCTCGTCCAAATACGTCTTCCTGCTCCTGCTCAACGTGGCCCTGCTCCTCGTCGGCTGCTTCATGGACATCTATTCGGCCATCCTGGTCGTCGTGCCGCTCATCATCCCCCTGGGCCAGCTCTTCGGTATCCATCCGGTCCACCTCGGCATCATCTTCCTGGCCAATCTGGAGCTGGGATACCTGACGCCGCCGGTCGGGCTGAACCTGTACCTGGCCTCCTACCGGTTCGACGAGCCGATCACACGAGTCTACAAAGACGTGCTCGTCTTCCTGCTGCTGGGGCTGGCCGCGGTCCTGCTCATTACCTACGTGCCGCTCCTGACCACGGCTTTGCTTTAGAAGAAGGGGTCAAACCTACTTTTTATCACTTTCCAACATTTTTGTCGGACACCCCGCCCTCTGCGCAGCGTCGGATGATCACGAGTCCGACGTTATTGTCGGAAAGTGATAAAAAGTAGGTTTGACCCCTTCTTAATCGCGGTCGAAGTGGGGCATGTCCCAGGGGATCTCGAGCGAGAGCTCGACGAAGCCGGCGTAGACGCCGTCGCGGTACCAGGGCGTCTGGTGGATGAGCTTTTTGCGGCCGTTCTTTTTGATGGTGTAAACGTTCTCGCGCCGCTCGCGCATCATCGCCGCCAGCTTCGAGCGGCTCGGCTCGGGGTGGCAGTCGAGGACGTTCGTTCCGATGAGGGCGGCCCCGCCGTGGGCGGCGAAGACCTCCCGGGACTTGTCGTTCATCTCCAGGATGCGGCCCTCGGTGTCGCAGACCGTGACCGCCCCGGCGAAGCTCCTGATCCAATCGTATCCGTTCATGTCCTCTCCTTGCCCGACGGCCCCGCCGCCTTTCCCTTGTTCCCGAAGAGCGCCCCTGTCGCGTATCCCGCATAGCCGGCCAGCCCGGCCGCGACCGCCCCAGCCAGGCCGGTCAGCGCGACCATCAGGACCCCGCTCCCCAGTCCGATCACCGTCGCCATTCGCGAGGCGATGAGCCGGCTCCCGTTCAGATACAGCCACAGGCTCGCGCCGAGCCACAGGATCCCGGCCGCCAGCAGGCCCGTCCGGAAAGCCCGCCAGCCCGACCGGGCCGCCCCCGCCCCGTAGACGAAGGGCACGGCCATGATCCACCACCAGTAGGGCGTCAGGAGCTCGAGGACCAGGATGACGGCGAGACAGGCGAGCGCGGCGATCATCTCTTCCCCCTCAGGACCGTCCGCCCCGCGACGCGCGGGTGCGGCTCGTCGGCCGACTTCAGGAACACCAGCTCGTACGGCCGGCCGGCCGCCCAGTCAACGACGCGGTCCGCATAGGCGCTCGAGCCGGGATTACCCGATTGCCCGCCGGGATAGTTGCCCCAGGCCCGGACCTCGGGGCCCATCTCGACGACCAGGCGCCAGGAGGGCGCCCAGACCGCGCCGATGGCGTCGATGACCTGGGCGCCGCCGTCCGCCTCGATCTCCAGCCCGAAAGCGGGGACACGGGCCAAGTGCCGCAGCCGGGTGCCTTTGGCCTTGCCCCAGCGCCAGGCCTCGCCGAATGGGCCGAAGCGCTCCTCGAGGGCGGCCGTGGTCGCGCGGAAGGCGGCGACGGCGACGTCGTCGAGCGTCTCGCGGGCCGGCGTCGTCCGGTCGTCGAACCATTCGCTGTTGGGCCGCTCGAGGACGAGGTCGACCAGGACCTGGCTCCCCGGCCGCGGCATCCGGCCCATCTCCGCCGTCGTCTCGTCGTCCCAGGTCAGTCGCTCCAGCCCGTCCCAGAGCTCTCGCCAGATGGTCGGCGCTAAGAGCGCGGCCCGGGCCTCGAAGTTCCAGTCCCGGAGCGATTCGACGCACCGCCTCTCCGTCTCCGTCGCGGCCTTCGGGCCGACGATCGCGAGGAGGCGCGGCACGACGGCCCGGGCCCGGATGTCGAGGACGTCGGCCTGCATGCGGACCATGTCCTCGGGCCCGACGCCGGCCGCCCCGCGCAGGATCTCGTTGATGCGGGCGCCGCGCTCGTAGGAGGCGTAGTCCCAGCCGAGGTAATAGGGATAGGAGGCGTCGACCGCGGCCTGATTGGCCGAACTGACGAAGCCCCGCTCCGGGTCCCGGACATGCGGGACGTGGCCGTGCGGCAGCCAGGCGCGCCACTCGTTGGCCGGGTCGGCCCCGTCCATGACGAACCGGCCCTGGCCCTCCCAACGCAGAGGGAAGCGCCCGTTGTGCCAGAGGGCGATCGTCCCGCCGCGGTCGGCGTAGACGAAGTTCTGGCCCGGGCAGGTCCAACCGGCCAGGGCGGCGACGAAGTCGCCGTAGCCGCGGGCCCGGTCGAGGGCGTCGAGGACGGCGAACTCGTTGGACGGGTCGTGGCCGAGCCAGCGCAGGGCCGCCCCGGCCGGCACGTCCATGCCGGCGAAGGCCGGCTCTCCCGGCCAGCGCACGATGGGCCCGTGGTGGGTCGTGACGACGCGGTCGACGACCGCCGGGCCGCCCCGGACCTCGATGCGCTCTTCGCGTGTTTCGGCTTTCCGCCAGCCGCCGGCGGCGCGGTACTCGGCCCGGCTGTCGTCCTTGAACTCGACGGCGTACCAGTCGAGGACGTCGTCCGTGCCGTTGGTGAAGCCCCAAGCGATGTCCTCGTTGTAGCCGGCCACGACGAGGGGCGCGGCCGGGAAGGAGACGCCGCGGACGTTGATGCCCGGCGCCGTGAGCTGGACCTCGTACCAGACTGCGGGGAGCGAAAGCTCGAGGTGCATGTCGTTGCAGAGGATGGGGTAGCCGGCCTTGGTCAAGCGGCCGGCGACGGCCCAGTTGTTGCTGCCGACACCGGGTTGGGCGCGATAGGAGGGAGGTTCGAAGGGACCGGGCGCGGGGGGCGGTCCGACGTCCGCGCGGCCGGCGAGAGAGGCGTCTTCCGGCGAGCCCGGCCCCGCTCCGCGTCCGGGCGCGGCCGGGCTGGGCGCGGCGGGCAGCGGCAGAGGCGCGAAGTCGAGCGGCGTCCCCGGCGGGATGACCGGATCGACGAGGGGCGGATGGTCCGGGAAGAGGGCGGCGATGGCCTCGTTCCAGTGCCCGCCCCAGTCCCGCATGCGGGTCATGGCCGCGTCCTGATTGTAGGAGGTCAGCACGTTGGCCATGGCCTTGATCAGGAGAGCGCACTTGTAGCTCGACCAGGGCTCGGGACGGTAGTCGAGGAGCTTGAACTCGACCGGGAGCCGCCTGCGGCCGAGATAGGCGATGCGGGCGTTGACGCCGGCGGAGAAGGCCGCCAGGGCCTCCCGGGTCCGGGCGTCGCCGCTCAGCGCCTCGACCGCCCGCGCCGCCGCCCAAGGCAGGCCGAAGCGGCGGGTGAAGAGGTCCTGGCGGACCGTGGCCGGACCGACGACCTCGGAGACCCGGCCGGCCGTGTAGAGCGATTGGAAGTCCATCTGCCAGAGACGGAGGGTGGCCGCGACGTAGCCCTGGGCCATGAACAGGTCGTGGTCGTTGGCGGCGAAGATGTGGGGCACGCGGCGGTCGTCCCAGACGACGCGGACCTCCTCGCGCAGGCCGGGCAGGCGCAGTTCGGCGGGCAGGACGTCGGCGCTCTCGCCGTTGCGCCAGAAGCCCGAGAACGGGTCGAGGAGCCGACCGAGCGGCGGGAACAGGCCGTGGCGCGTGTCGAGCGCCCAGAACGCCGCGACGGCCAGGACCAGGGAAACGATGGCCCGGACGACCTTCATGCGCGCCCTCCTGCGCTCCTCTATACCATAGCGACTTCGGCCCTGGCAATCTGCTAGAATAACGTCCGGGAGGGCGGCATGAGCGACGCGAACGAGTTCACCGGCTTCTCGAAGGAGACCGTGCGCTTCTTCACGGCCCTGCGCAAGAACAACGACCGCGACTGGTTCGCCGCGAACAAGGAGACCTACGAGCGGCGGGTCATCGCGCCGGCCAAGCTGTTCATCACGGCCATGGGGGAGCGGCTGAGGACCATCGTCCCCGGCATCGTGGCCGTGCCGGCGGTCAACAAGTCCATCTTCCGGATCTACCGCGACACGCGCTTCTCGCTCGACCCGGCGCCCTACAAGACGAACCTGGGGATCTATTTCTGGGACGGGGCGCGGTCGCGCATGGAGTCGGCCGGCTTCTACGTCGGGCTCGAGCCGCCGGACATCATGCTGGGCGGCGGGCTGTACGTGATCCCGGACAACCTGCTCGGCCGCTACCGGCAGGCCGTGGTCGATCCGAAGAAGGGCGCCGAACTGGGCCGCATCGTGGCCGCCCTGCGGGCCGTCCCGGGGTGCGCCGTGGAGGGGGTCCACTACAAGCGCGTGCCGGCCGGGTTCGACGCCGCCCATCCCAACGCCGAGCTCCTCAAGCACAAGGGGCTCTACGCGGGCTTCGAGATGAAGGTGCCGGACGAGTTCTACTCGGCCGCCTTCGTGGACTTCTGCTTCGAGCGGTTCGCGCCGGTCGTCCCGCTCCACCGCTGGCTGATGAAGCTTTTTTAGAAAATGGGGGACATGATACCTATTTCCGTTTTCTCTGCCCATGCCCGGCTGAGGGAGGAGTCCGAATAAATGGGAAATAGGTATCATGTCCCCCATTTTTTGCCCCATTTGTTGTTGATCGCGGCGGCCCTGGCATTCGGGGCCGCCTGCGCCCGGAAGACGGCGCCTCCCGCGCCCGTCTCTCGCGGCTATGCCATCCCGCTCGTCGACCTGGCCGCGGACACGGGCCGGCAGGTCGTCGTCGACCGCGAGCCGGGCCAATACCTGGGCCATCCGACGACCGTGCTCCTGGAGGACGGCCGGACCATGATCGCGGTCTATCCCCAGGGCCACGGCCGCGGCCCCATCGTCATGAAGCGCAGCGGCGACGGCGGCCTGACCTGGAGCGGGCGCCTGCCCGTGCCGGAGAACTGGGCCACCTCGCTCGAGACGCCGACCATCCACCGCGTCGTCGGGAAGGATGGCACCAAGCGCCTCATCGTCTGGTCGGGACTCTACCCGGCGCGGCTGGCGGTCTCCGAGGACGACGGAGCGTCCTGGACGCCGCTCGCCCCGGCGGGGGAGTGGGGCGGCATCGTCGTCATGTCGGCCCTGGTCGAGCGGAAGCCGTTCGGAAGCGGCCGTTACATGGCCATGTTCCACGACGACGGCCGCTTCTTCGCCAAGGAGCCGCGTCCCGAGAGCCGGGTCGTGTTCACCCTCTACAAAACGCTGTCCGAGGACGGCGGGCTGACCTGGTCCTTCCCCGAGGCCGTGTGCCGTTCGAGCGAGGTCCACCTCTGCGAGCCGGGGATCATCAGATCGCCGGACGGGAAGACCTTAGCCGCGCTGCTTCGCGAGAACAGCCGGAAGCTCAATTCCCACGTCATCTTCTCCGCCGACGAGGGCCGGACCTGGACGGCGCCGCGCGAGCTCCCCGGCGCTCTCACCGGCGACCGGCACACGGGGAAATACGCCCCCGACGGCCGGCTCCTGATCTCGTTCCGGGACCTGACTCCCGAGAGCCCGACGCGCGGCGACTGGGTGGCCTGGGTCGGGACGTTCGACGACATCGTCCGGGGACGGGAGGGACAGTACCGCGTCCGGCTCATGGACAACACCAAGAGCGCCGATTGCGCCTACCCGGGCGTCGAGGTCATGCCCGACGGGACTTTCGTCGTGACGACCTACGGCCACTGGACGGAAGGGGAGGAGCCCTACATCATGAGCGTCCGCCTCAAGCTCGCCGAGCTCGACCGCCTGGCCGGTCTATAGCCAATCGACGACGGTGAGCCCTGGGACGCGGCGGAATTCCCGGACGTTGTGCGTGACCAGCGCCGCGCCCAGGCTGAGGGCATGGGCGCCGATCTGGGTGTCGAGGGGCCCGACCGGCGTGCCCGCCTTTTCGAGCGCGGACCTGACCGCGCCGTACGCGGCCGCGGCCGCCTCGTCGAAAGCGGCGACCTCGAGCGGCAGGACGAAGGCGTCGAGGGCCCGGTCGTTCCTGTCGCGCGCGGCGCTCTTCTCCACGCCGTAGCGCAGCTCGGCCAGCGTGACCGCGGAGATGCCGGCCTCGCCGGGGGCCAGGGCCGAGAGCCGCCGAAGGACAGGGGCGGGCTTCCTTTTGATCAAGGCGATGCAGGTGTCCGTATCGAGCATGAAGCGCATCAGAGGGCCTCGCGCTTCTGGGGGCCGGGGGGCTGCCCCCGTTCGGTCATGAAATCGTCGGAGAAATCGTCCAGGCTGTCGACGAGCGCCGACCAGACTCCCTTGACAGGGAGGAGGACCACGCCGTTGCCGGACTTCTTGATATAGACGAGGTCCCCTTCGAAGCGGAACTCCTTGGGCAGGCGGACGGCCTGGCTCTGGCCGTTGCGGAAAAGCCGGGCGATCTTCACGATAGGGCTCCCAAAGTATATATTATGAATATATACTTCGTCGTCCGGCCTGTCAAGGTATTTCACTGCCCTAAGAGACGCTCGCCGGGCCCCGGATGTCTCACCTCGCGAGACCGGGACACTCGACCGCCCCGGCCGCAGGGGGGCGGCGCTGACCGGTCAGTTCTTGACGACGGCGCAGCGGACGACCCGGGGGAACGGATCGGTCTCGGCGAAGTAGATGCGCCCCCGGGAGTCGACCGCGTGCGGAATACCGGGAATGTCCACCGTGCCGGTCGGCTTCCCGCCCCGGAAGATGTCGGCGGCCTTTTTGGCGCGCGGATCGGGATCCCGGAACGCGACGAGGACGACGTCTTCGCTGGCGACGATGTGGGCGGCCGTGGAAATGATCCCTCGGCCCATCTTCTGAAGGGGGTGGAAGAGACCGTTCTGCCCGGCCAACGTCCCTTCGAGCTTCCGGTCCTTGAAGACGGAAACCTCGTACATGTGGGGGTTGAGGACGAAGATCCGGCCGTCCTTGGCGCAATCGAAGATGAGGGGAGCGCCGAACATCGGCATGTCCTTCATCGGCGCGAACTCGTCCGGCGGCGTGAAGGTGTCCCCGAACGAGGCCAGGAGCTTTCCCTCGGGATCGAAGACATGGAGGATCCGGCCGCCGTTCGGGCCGATGGCGACGATCTCCTCGGCCCCCGCGCAACCGATCGAAGAGATCAGGAAGCCGGTCAGGAAAGTCCGCCGATACTCGCCGTCGGGGCCGTAGACGATGACCTTCTGGCCGTCGTTGACGAAGAGCGTCCCGCTAGGAGACACGGCGATGCCGCCCAGGTTCGACGCTTCGCGGGGGCCCTGGCCGGCCGTCACGGCGATAGCGCGGATGAGCCGGCCGTCGCGGTCGCAGACGACGATCTTGCGGAACTTGACGTCGAGGACATAGATGTTCCCCTCCGCGTCGAGATCGACGCGGCTGACCTGGCCCAGCATCAGGTTCTCGTCTCCCTCCTCGACGCCGATGGCCAGGTCGGGCTTGAGCGACAGCGGCGGAGCTTGTCCCGCTGGGCGGTCCGCCGAACCGGCTAGGGCGAGCGCGCAAAGAGCCAGAAGTCCCCCGAGGACGACGTGCTTCTGTTCCATGGAAAGGCCCCCTTGACGAGAATGCGACGCGCCTAGGGCGCGCGAGGAACGACCGTTCGCGGTGGGAAGAGCGCGGCGTCGGGGACGCGGTAGACGCCGATCGTCACCAGCCCGTCGGCCTCCTGCTCGGGGATGACGAAACGCCCGTCGTCGGCAAGCAGGGTCCAGCGGGACACGGCGCGGTGGTTCCGCTTCCCGGCCGGATAGCGGAGGACGAACATGTCGATGTACCGGCCCTCGGCGTCGAACACGTCGACCTGCTGATCGTCCCCGTCGGGTTTCATCGCCGACGTGAACACCCAGAGCCGGCCCGCGGCGGCGTGGATCCGGTCGACGTCCCAGACGTAGGGGTCCTCGGGCAGCTCGACTCCCCTCAGTTCGGGTTCGGCGTCCTCCCCTTTGGCCGGCTTCGACCGGACGCGGTCGTAAGCCCGGGAGATGTGCCTGACCGCGGCGCCCGAGACGAGGTCGACTTGGGTGACGCGGTACTCGGCGGTATGATTGATATAGAGGGTCGTCCCCCGCGGGGCGGCGTCGATCGGGTCCAGACGGAAGGCGCTCCTATTCTTGATCATCATGCGGACGGGGAACTCGTAGAGCTTCTTCCAGACCCTGAAGTCCGGGGAGATCTCGTAGACGACGTTGGGGACGGCGAAGACGCCCGTGCTCTCGAACGCCGCCAGCCGGAAGACCTCGTCCCGGATGCCGTAGATCCGGCCGCCGGCGGCGCCGAGGAACCAGAGGCCGTGCGTATCCTCTTCGACCCGTGCTTCCTGCAGATACCGGCCCGAGCGGAGGTCGAAATCCATGATCTTGGGCGGCACCCACGAGAGGACCCGGACGCGGTCGCCGGCCACGATGTACCCGGAGGAGCGCTGGCTTTCCCCGGGCCCTTGGCCGCTCTTCAGGAGCTTGTAGACGAGCCGGCCGCCGGCGTCGAAGCGGTACAGCCGGTCGCCCTCGGCGAAATCGAAGAAGAACAGCGAGCCGTCGGGCCCGAGCGAGAAGAACCGTGGCGAGCGGAAGACGAGGGCGTCGCCGTCGTCCCGGATGCGTCCGATCTCTTCGAGCCTGACGACCCGGCCGGCGTCCTTGGCCGTCGGGCGGGCGGGGTTGTCGACGCGCGCTTGCGGCGGAGGAGGAGCGGGGGAAGCGAAGGCGATGGGGGCGGCAGAGAGGACGGCGGCGACGGCCGCGACGAAGCACAGTCGGCGAGAGGCCACGGGACTCACCTCCTACCCATCATAGGCCCCGCCCACCCGGAAGGCAAGGTCCGCACGGCCAGGGGGACCGGGGGCCGGGTGAGGCGCAGGGGCATCTCTGCGAAGACCTGGTCCTTTGAGGGACGGGTGGACGGAGCGGCGCAGAGGGCCTAGAATGGATAAAAGGACCGCCATGACGCCGTCGACGCGCCTGCCCGTTCTCGCGGCCGCCATCGCGGCGATCGCCGTGTCGGCCGCCGCTCTCGACGCGGCCCTGCGCCCGGCCCGGTCGCAGGACCTCGTCCCCGGCCGCGTCATCGAGAGCGTCCCCTGCGCCGCTTCCCCCGGCTTCAGCTACGCGCTCTACTTGCCGGCCGCGTTCGAGGCCTCGCGCCCGTGGCCCGCGCTCGTCCTCTTCGATCCGGGGGGGCGGGGGCCACTCGCCGTCGAGGCCTTCCGCGAGGCCGCGGAAGCGTATGGCTGGGTCCTGGCGGCCTCGAACGACTCGCGCAACGGGCCGCTCCGGGAGAGCGTCCTGGCCGCCCAAGCCATGTGGCGGGACCTCCGGGCCCGGCTGCCCGTCGACGAGCGCCGGGTCTACGCCTCGGGCTTTTCGGGCGGCTCGCGCGTCGCCTCGGTCTTTCCGCGGGTCGCGGGCCTCGCGCCCGCCGGCGTCATCGGCTGCGGCGCCGGCCTGGCCGCCGGGATCGAGCCGGCCGCGCTGGGGGCGGCGGCGTATTTCGGATTGGCCGGGCTGCGCGACTTCAACTACCCGGAGATGACGGCCCTCGACCGGGCCATGGACCCGGCCGGCCTGCCGCACCGGTTCCTTTATTTCGACGGCTTCCACGCCTGGCCAGACCCCCGCTCCTGCGGCCGGGCCGTCGGCTGGATGGAGATCGAGGCCATGAAACGGGGGTTGCGGCCCGTCGACCGGGAGATGGCGGCCGCCTACCTGCGCCGCGAGCTCGAGGAAGCGGAGGCGCTCGAGGCGGACGGCCGGATGTACTGGGCGGCCGAGCGCCTCGCGGCCGCCGCCCGCCTGGCCGAGGGCCTGGGGCTCGAGGACGTCCTACCCGCCCTGTCCGGCCTCGCCGGGCGCGTCGCGGCGCTCGAGGGGCGCAAGGAGTACGCCCGCTTCGTCGAAGCCGAGAAAAAGCGCGACCGCCGGGCGGCCGAGTTCCGGCAGGCCTTCGGCGACGCCTTCGGCGCCGTCGAGGACGCCGCGACCGGAGGCCCGGCGGCCGTCCCCGCCGTACTGCGGGCGACGGGGATCGCCTTCCTGAGAAAGGAGGCGGCGGGGAGAGGGACGGCCGAGGAGCGCGCCGCGGCCTCCCGCGGGCTCTTCGACTTCGCCTTCGCGGCCCGGACCCGGGCGGCCGAGCTCGTCGGCAAAGGCGATCTCGGGCGCGCCGGCGCCTATCTCGACCTGGCCCTGGCGGCCTGCGAGGAGGACCTGCCGATGGCGCCCGCGCTCCATTACGACCGGGCCTGCGTGGCCGCGCGGGCCGGCGACCGGGAGCTCGCGCTGCGGCACCTCGGGCTGGCCGTGGACAAGGGATTCGCCGACCTCGGTCTGCTCGAATCCGACCGGGACCTCGACGCCGTCCGGGAGAGCGCCGGATTCCGCGAGATCTTGGAGCGCGTCCGGGCGCGCCGCGCGGTCGACAGGTCCTGATCTCAGGGAATATTCCGGCGGCGTCCGGAGTATACTCTGCTGAAGCCCGCCGGCCCCGCGAGCGAGCGCGTGGCTTCCGCGCGTCGGGGCCGGGCTTGAAAGGATAGCTCATGAACAAAGCCTCCGCGGTCCTCGCCCTCGCTCTTATCCCCGTCGTCGCTTTTCTCCCCGCCTGCAAGAGCAAGCCCGGGCCTTCCGAGCCGGCCTACCCGGTCAAGGTCGAGACCGTGGACGGCGTCCGGACCGTCCTCGATCCGGCCTTCCCGAAGGAGGGCGTCGTCAGGTACGCCCTCCGCGAGGAGCTGTCGGTCGGCGGGGAGAGCGGCGGCGCGGAGGCCGTCCTCAACCGTCCGCAGTATCTCGACGTCGACGCCCAGGGCAACCTCTATGTCCTGGATTGGGGCGACGTCGACATCAAGGTCTTCGCCCCGGACGGGCGGCTGCTGCGCAAGTTCGGCAAGCAGGGCCAGGGGCCGGGCGAGTTCGACATCCCGGTCCGCTTCGCCGTGGACGACGACGGCGGCATCGTCCTGCTGTCGGGCCGCCAGCACCAGGTCATTTTCCTCGACGCCGATGGCAAGTACGTCTCGAGCTTTCGGGTCGACGGGTTCTGCGATCAACTGGCTCTGGACGGTCGCGGCCGGATCTACTACAGCCAGTTCCTGACCCCGGACGAGGCCGGCGGCGGCGGCGAGGAGTACAAGCTCGTCCAGAACCGCATGGCCCTGTTCCGGACCGACCGGACGGGGCGGGAGAAAACCCGGCTGGGCGAGTTCCTCGACGTCACCATGATGAGGAAGACCCAGGGGCAGATGATCTCGAGCATGACCTCGCGCGAGGCCTACACGACCTTCTGGCGCGTCGGCCCGGACGGGCGGGTCTACCTCGGTTACAACAGGGATTACCGGCTGGACGTGTACGATGCCGATTGGAAGCTCCTGTTCCGGTTCGGCCGCGAGACGACGCCCGTCCGCCATCCGCAGTACAAGGCGGGCGGTCCCCATCCCGAGTTCTACCCGGCCTTCTCGGACTGGCACTCGTTCTTCGACGGCGAGGGGAACCTGTGGCTGGAGCAGTACGTCGAGGAGGGCGTCGAGGACAAGGTCTACGACGTCTTCACCCCCGAGGGCATCTACCTCAAGCAGGTCCGCGTGCCCGAGACGCTCCACCTCGTCCGCGGCGACGCGGCCTACAGCATTATCCGCCAGGAGGACGAGTTCCTGGTCGTCAAGCGCTTCCGCCTGGTCCCCGAAAAATGGGGGACATGATACCTATTTCCTATTTATAGGTGCCAGGTCTTCACATCTCCAGGGGAGAATGGGCGTTTGTTAAGACCAGGTACCGTCTGGATCAGCGGAGGACGAGGATGAGGCCCTTGCCGGGGTCGACGCGGATGGGATCGCCTGGCTTGAACTCCGCGGCGTCCTGGAACTTGTCGATGGCCGGGGCCCGCAGCCTAGCCTTCTTCGGGTCGAGGCCGAGGGCCTTCCAGTCGATGATCAATCGCACGTCCACGGGCTCCTTGGCCCAGGACGCGACGGCGACCATCGCGGCGTTCCCGACGCCGCGCCCGGCGCGCTTGATATAGCTCGTCGCCAGCACGTCCTCGCGCCCCGTCCGGACCGGGTTCTTCCCGACCCACCAGCCGATCATCTCGCTCTCGGCGATGCCGAACGCGTCCCAAGCCTTCCACAACGGCCGCGGGTCGCCCGCCCAGGGCAGCCGGGCCGTCATGCCGAAGACCATGCCCCGCCACGGATTGCCGCCGTCCTGGAGCATCTCGCCCATCAGCCCGAAGGGCAGGCCCGAGGTCTCGACCAGCCAGTAGTCCGGGCCGCTGCCGGCGTAGTCGAAATACTCCCCGAACCAGAGCCGGTTGAGGTAGGGGAAGTGCTCGAGGTAGAGGTTGGCGCTCGAGGCGTAGCCGTCGCGCACGTTGTACTGGTTGGCGCTGTGGAGGTCGATGAGGGCCCCGGGCCGGTTCCGGTCGAGGACCTTGCGGACGCGCTTCATGGTCGTCCGGTCGAAGGCGACGTCGTCGAGGTAGAGGCCGTCGATGCCGACGTTCCTGGCCAGCCAATCGAGGCCCTCGATGTAATAGTTGTGCCAGCGCGACATGCCGCTGTTGATGACCGCGGCGTCCTTGAGCTCGGGCACGAACCAGGCCGCGATGTAGTCGCCGCCGAGGTGCTCCTGGAGCCAGGAGTAGCCGCCGCCCGGCCCCGGCGTGAAGATCTCGTGGCCGAGGCTCCTCAGGGCGAACAGCTCGGGCGCCCGGTTCGAGAGCTCCCGCACCGTGTCGTAGATCTTGACCTTCATGCCCCGGCCGTGGGCCTCGTCGACGTAGGCCTTCATCTCCGGCACGCGCAGGAAGGGGTAGTTGATGTAGGGATTGACGGCGTTGGCGTGGTGGACGTTGACGACGTTGGCCCCCGTCGCCGCGATCGTCTCCAGCGGCTCGAAAGCGTGGAAATAGCGCTCCCGGAAGTGCCGCCCCGGCTCGATGGGCTTGAACGGGGTGATGAGCAGGGTGAAGTCGAAGTGGAGCGTCTCGCCCGTCCGGACCCGCCGCGGCCCCGAGGCCGCCCGAAGGACCACGGCCCGCGCCGCGCGCCCGTTCCCGCCCGTCCGCGCGTCCGCCGTCCGCACCGTCACCGTGCCCTTGCCTTCGTTCCACCAGGACGGCGGCATATGGAGCGGCTTGGACAGGTAGAAATTCGTGTTCAAGGGCCGCGAGTAGTTCTCGGCCCGCAGGCCGACCTGCATCCCGGCGTGGACGGCGCCGAGCCAGAGGGCGTCCTGGTTCTTCTTCGGGTCCCAGGCCCACTCGAACGACTCCGGGCGGCGGCCGCCCTTGAAACCCAGGCCCATCATGTAGGTCGCTGCGGCCTCGGACCAGGGGACCTCGAGGCGGATGTCGGCGACGTCGAGGTCGCGGCGGGCCGTCATGGCCACGCGGCAGTCGACGAAGCCGTCGAACTCCATCCGGGCCTCGAGGCGCATTAGGAAGTCGCCGTTGCAGTTGTCGGCCTCCCAGGCGACGGCCCCGGGGCCGCGCCGCGATACGCGAGGACCGGTCACGCTCGGCGTCCAGGCGAGCTCGGTCCCGCCGGTATCGACGACGCGCAGGGCCATAGGCGCGGACAGGATGTCGACGGGCTCCTCGCGGAGCCGGGTCATCTCGGGCGCGAAGAAGCTCCGGACGCGGGCCGGAAAGCCGTCCCGTCCGATGGCCAGCGAGCGGCCCAGGCACGTCACGGTGAACTTGTCGACCTCGACGGGCGTGTAGGGCGGAACGACTCCGTCGTCCTGGGCCAGCGTCGAATCGAGCCAGCGCAGGCGGGTCATCCGGAAGGGATCGGCGTCGCCGCGGTCGGCCAGGACCTCGTCCGTGACCTCGAGCTCGACGGCGACGACGGTCCCGGGAAGCCCGGCGGGCGCGACGGTCGCGGTCCCTTTGTAGAGCCCGGGCCGGGCCCCGGGGGGGACGGCCAGGCCGCACCAGAGCGCTTGCACCTTGCCCAGGCCCACGGGCACGGCTTTGGCGAGAGGGGAGCCGTCCCAGTCGATGCCGCCCTCGTTGAGGCAGGTCATGTCCTTGGCCGGGATGACCGTCACGGGCGCGCCGCCGCCGTTCCCGTCCGCGCCCGCCGCGAGGACGAGGTCCGAGAAGCGGACGTCGAGGTCGGTGACGGCCCGCCGGGCGGCCCAGAGGCCGAGCTGGTAGGTGAAATATTCGCCGCGCGCGGCCCGGCCCCGGAAGACGCCGGCGGGCCCGGCCGCCGCCCATTTCTCCGGGAGGTCGTCCGTCATGCGGATGGAGAGCGTCCGGTCCTCGGGAAAGACGAGATAGGCCGCGTTCGGATGGGCCGCGAGCAGGGCCCGGACCTCGGCGGCCGTGGCGATCCTCTCCATGGGCGTGAAGGCGGCGAAGGCGTCGGCCGCCTCGTAGCGGACGGCTTCGGCCCTCAGCAGGCCGTCTCCCGCCCGGGCGACGGTGGACGGATCGGACGAGGCCAGCGCGGCCGCCCGCGCCGCCAGGCCGGGGTCGGCGGACCAGGCCGGCGGGTCGTAGGCGACGTTGGGGTAGTTCTTGCGGCCCTCGGATCTGTAGGGGAGATAATAAAAATAGTAATCGCCCGGGACGGTCGGCGGCTCGAAGACGAACTCGCCCGACTCGCGGTCGATCCGGACCGGCGCGACCTTGACGACGCGTTCACCGGTCGCGGCGTCGACGACCAGGACGTTCTTCTTCTCCGGTTCGAGGTCCCGTCGCCGCCAGTCGATCCGGACCGACGCGGCCGTGGGCAGGACCGGCCCCGGCGATTTCTCGAGCCGTTTGGCGGCTTTCGCAGGCGTCGCGGCCGCAGGCGCAGGCGGCGCCTCGACCCTGACGACGAAGCGGTGATGGCCGAGCCCCGATTCCGGGTCCCAGCTCCCGACGCCGTATGCCACGCTGTCCGCCCGGCTTTCGCTCGACGGGACCGGAACGGCCGCGAGCAGAAGCAGGAGCAGCGCGATGAGGGGATGGATGTACGGCCGGAAGGACTCGGATGGACCGCGATGTCGCTTCATCTTCCCCTCCTGGGAACCGGGTATGATCGTCGTATCCCCAAAATCAAGAGGGGACGATACCGGGGCCCGGATAGGAAGTCAAGGCACGAAAGGAATTGGGGAAGAAATGGGGGACAT
>CAZFZU010000025.1:27095-41445 GCA_964523615.1 uncultured Eubacteriales bacterium
AGAAATGGGGGACATGATACCCGTTACCAAATTATTAAATGGGAAATAGGTATCATGTCCCCCATTTTGGACTTGACAAACATACTACTATGTATTACATTGTATCTGGCAATAACATGGAAAACAAGATTACACAGCTGCGAAAGGGCATTCTCGAGCTGGCCATCCTGGGCGCCCTGTCCCAGGGCCGCCACTACGGGTATTCCCTGGTCAGGACGATCTCGGGCTCCGGGGACATCGACCTCACGGAAGGGACGATCTACCCCATCCTCGGGCGCCTCGCCAAGGAAGGCCTGGTGCGCTCCGAGTGGGTCGAATCGAGCCAGGGGCCGCCCCGGAAATATTACACGCTGACGCCGGAGGGCCAGACCGCCTTCCGGGTCCTCGACGAGGAGTTCCGCAAGCTGGCCGACGTCGTCGGCCACGCCCGGACCGCCGCCGCCCCCGACGGGGAGGACGGCGCGCTATCCGTGATCGCTGTTACCAAGGAGACCGACCATGTCTAACGGCTTCAGCGGGCCCGCGGCCCAGATCGTCGACAACTATCTCGCGCGCCTTCGGACCGGGCTGCGGGGCATCCCGGCCAAGGACCAGGACGAGCTGGTCAAGGAGATCAACTCCCACATCTACGAATCGTTCCGGAACGACCCGACCCCGGACGAGGTCGCGAGGGTCCTGAAGGTCCTCGACAAGCTGGGCGAGCCTTCGGCCGTGATCTCCGCCCGCATGCCCGAGGCCATGGTCACGCTCGGCAAGAAGCGAAAGCTGCCCTTCCTCATCCTGGCCGGCGCCCTCATCGCCTTCTTCGGCGTCCCCCTCGGGCTCGGCGGCCTGGGCGCCGCCGTCGGCCTCGTCATCGCCCTGCTCGGCCTGGTCTTGGCCTTCTACATCGTCGCCTTCAGCCTCATCCTGACCGGCTGGCTGGGGGCGGTCGTCCTGGCCATCCGGGCCTTCAAGCCGGGCTTCCTCGATCCCTACATGGACATCTATCCCCTCGTCGCCGACCCGACGCTCAACATCGTCATCTATATCCTGGGGGCCCTGCTCATGGCCGCCGTCGGCTTCGGGATGCTCTGGCTGGGGACGCGCCTGATGCGGGGGATGCGGTTCGTCTTCCGGCTCCTCGTCCAGAAGATCAAGACCTGGCGCCAGCGCAAGGCCGTCGCGCCGGTCCAATGAACAGAAAAGGGGGACACGTACCGCGGCGGTACATGTCCCCCGATCGAACTACTTCTTGACGGGGACGTCCTCGATCTCGGTGAAGAGCGACGGGGCCTCGCGCTTGCTCTTCCAGATGGCCCAGATGGTCGCGGCCAGCAGGACGGCCACGACGGCGGCCAGCGCCGGCGTCATCTTGTTGTACTTGACGATGATGGGCGCCGCGATGAGGCTGACCAGGTTGGTGACCTTGATCATCGGGTTGAGGGCCGGCCCGGCCGTGTCCTTGAGCGGGTCGCCGACCGTGTCGCCGACGACGCCGGCCTTGTGGCGGTCGGAGCCCTTGCCGGTGCAGGCGACGGCGTCCCGCGGCTCGTCCTCGATGCACTTCTTGGCGTTGTCCCAGGCGCCGCCGGCGTTGGCCATGAACACGGCCAGGAGCTGGCCGCTGAGGATGATGCCGGCCAGGAAACCGCCCAGGGCCTCGACCTGGAGGACCAGGCCGACGATGAGGGGCATGAAGACCGAGATGAGGGCCAGGGGGACGAGCTCCTTCTGGGCCGCGCTGGTCGAGATGCTGACGACCCGGGCGTAGTCGGGCTTGACCTTGCCCTCCATGAGGCCCGGGATCTTGAACTGGCGGCGGACCTCCTCGACGATGAGCCCGGCCGCGCGGGTGACGGCCTTGAGCGACAGGGCGCTGAACAGCCAGGGCAGGGCGCCGCCGAGCAGCAGCCCGATGAAGACCTTGGTGTCGGACACCCGGATGGCGTCCATGATCTTGGTCATGCCCAGCTGGAGCTGGACCCGGCCGACGTCCGTGATGTAGGAGGCGAACAGGCTGACCGCGGCGATGACCGCCGAGGCGATGGCGACGCCCTTGGTGATGGCCTTGGTCGTGTTCCCGACGGCGTCGAGGTCGGCCATGATCTGGCGGGCCTTGAGCGTCTCGGGGTCGGTCTGGCCGTGCCAGGACATCTCGGCGATGCCGTTGGCGTTGTCGGAGATGGGCCCGTAGGAGTCCATGGCCACGTTGTTGCCGGTGTGGCTGAGCATGCCGATGCCGATCATGGCCACGCCGTAGAGGACGTAGAGCGGCCCGGCCGCGCTGTAGAGGGCCAGGGCGACGATGAAGCTGACGCAGATGATGACGACCGCCCAGACGCTCGACTCCATGCCGATGCCCAGGCCGGACAGGATGGTCGTCGCGGGTCCGGTCTTGGTCGCGTTGACGATCTCCTTGACCGGGGTCTTGCGGGTGGCCGTGAAGTAGGAGGTCAGGGGGTTGAAGGCCACGGCCAGGCCGACGCCGACGGAGGTCAGCATGGCCAGCTTCCAATCGTGGGCGTAGTAGACGGCCACGACGAAGGACCACAGGATGGTGTTGACGCTGGAGACCTCGTAGGACCGGAACATGGCCTCTTCGGCGTCCTTGGCCCGCAGGAACTTGATCGGGAAGCGCTCCCAGATCGGCACGGTGAAGGTGCCAAGGATCGAGGAGATGACGCCGATGGCCCGGATGATCAGGGGATAGACGATCCACTTCAGGGCGTGGGTCGGGTCGAGGGCCATCAGGGCCAGTCCCAGGATCAGGCCGGAGACGATGGTCACCTCGTAGGACTCGAAGATGTCGGCGGCCATGCCGGCGCAGTCGCCGACGTTGTCGCCGACGAGGTCGGCCACGACGGCCGCGTTGCGCGGGTCGTCCTCGGGGATGTCCTTCTCGACCTTGCCGACAAGGTCGGCGCCCACGTCGGCGGCCTTGGTGTAGATGCCGCCGCCGACCCGCATGAACAGGGCCAGCAGCGTGCCGCCGAAGCCGAAGCCCAGCAGGGCGTCGGGCGCGGCCGTGCCGAAGACGATGAAGATGAGCGTGCCGCCGAACAGGCCCAGGCCGTCGGTCAGCATGCCCGTGATGGTCCCGGCGTAGTAGGCGATGGACAGGGACTCGTTGAAGCCCCGCCGCGCGGCCGAGGCGGCCCGGACGTTGGCCTGGATGGCCATGCGCATGCCGAGCTGCCCGACGAGCAGCGAGAACGAGGCGCCCATGATGAAAGCGATGGTCCGGCCGATGGCCACGATGATCTGGGCGTTCTTGGCGCCGAACTCGGCCACGGCCTCGCGGCTGGCCGGCACGACGTAGACGCTCAGGAACAGGGCCACGGTCAGGGCGCCGATGATGGGCAGGATCTTCTTGAGCTGGGTCTTGAGGTAGCCGTCGGCGCCGAGGCGGATGGCGTTCCAGACCTCCTGCATCTTCTCGGTGCCCTTGTCCTTCTTGAGGACGGTCTTGCGCAGCATCCAGGCGTACCAGAGGCTGATGAAGGCCGTCACCATGACGCCGCAGATGGCGATCTGCTCGAACGAGTTCAGCCCGTGGCGGGCGAGCCCCAGTAGGTTCATGTGTCTCTCCTCAGTCGTGCGTATCGGTCGGGAGGCGTCCGGCGGGCATACGAAGGGGCCCCCCGGCGCCCGGGAAAGCGCTTATTTTACACTTCCCGGGCCAAAAATCAACCCCGGGTTTGTGCTATAATGCCCCCTTTCGTCCCCCCGGGGACGGACCGACGAGCCATGAGCGACTACGATTTCCGGTTCAAGCCCTTCGCCGCGATGACCGTGGACGACTACGCCGCCGTCGGCTTCCGCTCCGGCCTCGAGATCCACCAGCAGCTCCTGACCGACAAGAAGCTCTTCTGCCGCTGCCCGGCCGGCCGCTACAGCGACAAGTACGACGCCGAGATCCTCCGCCACATGCGGCCGACCCTGTCCGAGCTCGGCGAGTACGACGGCACGGCCCTGATGGAGTTCAAGACCAAGAAGGAGATCATCTACCGCATCAACCGGGAGACGGTCTGCACTTACGAGATGGACGACACCCCCCCCTTCATGATGGACGAGCAGGCCCTCGACATCGCCCTCGGCGTGGCCATGCTCTACCGCCTCAACCTCGTCGACGAGCTCCACATCGCCCGCAAGCAGTACCTCGACGGCAGCATCCCGACCGGCTTCCAGCGGACGACCATCGTCGGGGTCGACGGCGCCGTCCCGTACAAGGGCCGCGACATCGCCATCGTCCAGCTCGGGCTCGAGGAGGACGCCTGCCGCGAGGTCAGCGACGTCGGCCACCGCCGCGTCTACCTGACCGACCGCCTGGGCATGCCCCTCATCGAGACCGTCACCGGCCCCGACATGCGGACGCCGCACGAGGTGGCCGAGGTGGCCCAGCTCCTGCGGCGCCTGGTCCGCAGCACGGGCCGGGTCCGGACCGGCATGGGCGCCGCCCGCGAGGACGTCAACGTCAGCGTCCGGGGCGGCACCCGCATCGAGATCAAGGGCGTGCCGCGCATCCCCCGCATCCCGCTCCTGACCTACCACGAGGCCATGCGCCAGTGGAACCTGCTCCGCCTGCGCGAGGAACTCCGCGCCCGCGGCCTCACCCCGGAGACCTTCAAGGCCGACTCCGAGGACGTCACCCGCCTCCTGGTCAAGACGAGCTACGAGCCCATCCGCGACGCCCTGGGCGCCGGGGCCGTGGCCGCGGCGGTCGCCCTGCGCGGCTTCCGCGACCTCCTCAGCTGGCCGACCCAGACCAACACCCGGTTCTCGCGCGAGATCTCGGACCGGGTCCGGGTCGTGGCCTGCCTGACCAAGCTCCCCAACATCGTCCACTCCGACAGCCTGTCCGAGACCCTCTCGAGCTCCCGCTGGGACCAGGTGCGGAAGGCCGTCAAGGCCACCGCCGACGACACCGTCGTCGTCGTCTGGGGGCCGGCCGGGGACGTCCGGACCGCGGTCCAGGAGATCGCCATCCGGGCCCGCGAGGCGACGGCCGGCGTCCCCTCGGAGACCCGCCAGGCCCTGCGCGACGGGACCAACGGCTTCGAGCGCATCCTGCCCGGACCGGACCGGATGTACCCCGACACCGACCTGCCGCCCAAGCAGGTCACCGCCGAGCGCCTCCAGGCCATCCGCCGCGGCCTGCCCGCGCCCGTCTGGACCCGGGAGGCCCGCTACCGCGAGCTCGGCCTGCCCGCCGACGTCGTCGAGGTCCTGTCGGTGTCCCGCTTCGCGGGGCTGTTCGAGGTCCTGGTCGGGGAGTGGGGGATCGACGCCACGGCCGCGGCCGTGGCCCTGGTCCATTTCCCCAAGCGGCTCAAGCGCAAGGGGCTCGACCCGGACGTCCTGACCGAAGGGACGCTGCGCCGCATCTTCGCCCTCTACCGCGACCGGCGCATCTCCCGCGACGGCGTCTGGGCCCTCATGGAGGCGGCCGCCCGGGGCCGGGACCTGCCCGGACCGGACGAGGTCCGCCCGGCGACCGAGGAGGAGATCTACGCCCAGGTCGCCGCGTCGAACGGCGCCCTGCGCGGCGTGCGGCTCCACAACCCGGACAGAAAGGCCCACGTCCTGATGGGCCTGGTCATGACCGCCCTGCGCGGCCGGGCCGAGGGCGCCGCCCTCGTCGAGAGGGTCCGGACGGCCGCGGAAGGGACATGCTGATGGCCGCGAGCGACGACTATAAAGGATACCGGGGCGAGGCCCTGGACACGCTGAAGCGCTTCGGGGCCCTGGTCTGGAGCGACGTCCGGATCCGGACGACCCACGGGGCCTACACCGGCATCATCCTGCCGCGCTCGGAGACGGCCGACCCCCACCACATCGTCATCAAGCTCCGCTCCGGCTACAACATCGGCCTGGCGGCCCGCTCGATCGAGGCCGTCGCCATCGCCGGCCGCAAGGAGGCCCACTACAAGATCCCGGAGAAGGAGTTCCCGTTCGACCCGGCCAAGCCCAAGGTCAAGCTCCTCGGCACGGGCGGCACGATCGCCAGCCGCCTCGACTACCGGACCGGGGCCGTCATCCCGGCCTTCTCGCCCGGCGAGCTGTACGGCTCGGTGCCCGAGCTGGCCGACATCTGCAACCTCGAGACCGAGAAGCTGTTCGGCGTCTTCAGCGAGAACATGGGCCCGGAGCAGTACATCGCCACGGCCCGGGCCATCGGCCGGGAGATCGAGAAGGGTGTCCAGGGCATCGTCATCGGCCACGGCACCGACACCATGCACCACACCGCGGCCATCCTGTCGTTCATGGTCCAGGACCCGCCCGTGCCCATCGTCATGGTCGGCTCCCAGCGCTCCTCCGACCGGCCCTCGTCCGACGCCGCCCTCAACCTCATGCACAGCGTCAAGACGGCCGCCGAGAGCGACATCGCCGAGGTCATGGTCTGCATGTTCGGCCCGACCTCGGACATGTACGGCCTCCTCCACCGCGGCACCCGCGTCCGCAAGATGCACTCGAGCTACCGCTCGACCTTCCGGACGATCGGCGACATCCCCATCGCCATGGTCAGCCGGGAGACGATCACTCCCCTCCGCCAGGACTATAAACGCCGCCGGGCCGACCGGGCCGTCAAGATCGACACCTCCTTCGAGGAGCGCGTCTCCATCGTCTACTACTACCCCAACATGAAGCCGGACATCGTCGACGCCCTCGTCGACAACGGCTACCGGGGCATCGTCATCGCCGGGACCGGCCTCGGCCACGTCAACAAGCCGCTCTACCCGGCCCTCAAGCGGGCCCGGGACAAGGGCGTGGCCGTCTACATGACCGTCCAGACCTTGTGGGGCTACGTCCAGATGTACGTCTACGACACGGGCCGCGACATGATGGAGCTCGGCGTCATCCCGGCCGCCAACATGCTGCCCGAGGTGGCCTACGTCAAGCTGGCCTGGGCCCTGGGCCGGACGTCGGACCTCGAGGAGGTCCGGAAGATCATGCTGACGCCGGTCGCCGGCGAGATCACGGAGCGGGAGCCGTCCAACGGCTACCTCGTCTTCCAGGGCGGCATCCCCGAGGTCGAGGAGTTCATCTCGACCATCAAGAAGTAGGGCCGGCCCGTCCCGCCTGCCCCGCCCTAGAACTCGAAGCGCGCCCCCAACCGGATGACCCTCGGATTGAGGATCTCGTTCGACAGCCGGCTGGCGGCATTGGGCGCGAAGACCTCGGTGTCGACGTAATAGGTCCCCAGGTAGGCGTCGTAGGCCCGGTTGACGATGGCCGAATTGAGGGCGTTGAAGACGTCGGCCATGAGATAGACCTTGCCGGCCCCGAGCTTCAGGCTCTTCTCTATCCGGAAGCTCAGGTTGCGCATGACGGGCAGGCCGTCCTTGGAGACGGCCTGGAGATAGACGGTGTTGGAGCGGTAGAGCCCGGCCCAGGACTCCGGCTCGGCGAAGGCCAGGGTGATGTAGTGGGGGACCTTCCAGCCCTCGCGGGCCGTCAGGGTGGCCGAGAGGGTGAAGCCCCAGGGGAGCTGGTACAGGCCGTTCAGCCGGGCCGCCCAGCGCGCGTGCACGAGGGCCGAGGTCTTGCCGTCGTAGCCGGAGGCCCAGGCGCCGAAGGCCTGGCCGTCGAGGGCCCACTGGTTGGTCGGGTCGAGATAGGCGCCCTTCCAATGGACGCGCTGGTCCTGGAGCGTCACCGAGCCGTTGAGGAACCAGCGCTTGGCCAGGCGCTTGGTCACGGCCAGCTCGAGGCCGAGGTAGGTCCGGTAGGACTTGCTCTTGTCGACCATGCGGTAGGGCGTCTCGGCCGGGAAGTCCTCGTTGGGCAGGTACCAGGTCCGGCCGCCGGCGTCGAGCAGGTCGTAGGTCACGGCGTCGTCGCCTTCCCCGACGACGATGGTCTCGGGGACCGTGCCGGCCGCGGCGTACCAGTCGCCCGTGTCGTCGATGACCAGGTCGGGTGTCGCGGGATAGATGTCGGCCGGGTAGAACGGCTTGGCCCAGTCGAAGTTGTCGTAACGGCGGTAGGTGGCCGTGGCCGAGGCCGTCAGGTCGGGCGAGAGCTCGCGCTCGAGCCCGAGGACGATCTCCCGGGTCCGCGGCGAGGACTTGACGTTCTTGGCGTCGGGATCGACGTCGCTGCGGTAGAAGGTCGTGATGTTGTCGTAATCGACGGCGGTCTTGTTCGCCCAGTCGAAGTCCCAGTAGTTCCCGGCCAGGTAGGCGTCGCTCGTGAAGCCGCCGGCCAGGGCGTCGACGGCCTCGTCCGTCAGGACGCCTTCGGCGTCGAAGAGCGCGTAGAGCTGGTTCGGGCTCTCGGGGTGGACCGGGGAATACTTCCAATAGATCTCGCCGAGCTCGGCTTTGCTGTCGGCGTCGGCGTCCTTCCACCAGAAGCTGAAGCCGCCGTCGAGGCCGAGCGGCGAGGCCGTGCCGTAGCCGGCCGGCATGAGGTCGCCGTACTGGGCCAGCGACAGGCGGAGCACGGTCCGGCCGTTGCCCTTGAGGTCCCAGCTCAGGCCGAGCCGCGGCGACCAGGTGCTCCACTCGTAACGCGACTTGATCGCCGCCACCTCGATCGACGGGAAGAAGGTGGCCACCGCGCTCATGGCCTCGGTGTGGACGATATCCGTCCAGGCCGTGGTCGAGGTGAGCGTCGCCAGCCTGACGGCGCCCCGGGATGGCCGCTGGAGGTCGTAGCGCAGGCCGAGCGTCAGGGCCAGGCGGCCGCGCGTCACGGTGTCCTGGATGTAGGCCGAAGTCTGCCGGCCCTGGAGGACCTCCGTGTTGTCGCGGCCGATCCGGAAATACTGATATCCGGCGGGGGGCACGATCAGTCCCTCGCCGAGGTCGAGCAGGGGCTCGGTGAAGTTCCTCTGGACGACGAAGTTATGGACGTACCCGGTCCGCGTGGCGGACTCCCTGTCCGCCGACTCGAGGCCGGCTTTGATCTCGTGGGACAGGCCGAGCAGGGACTCGCGGAACAGGCCGGCCAGGACCTGAAAGCCCTTGTGCGTCCGGTCGACCTTGGCCGAGTCCCAGGACGCGTCGAAGGCGGGTGAGAAGGGCACGTAGCGGGCCGCGGACATGTCCCAGACGACCGGGCTCTTCAGGTCCTCGTCGGTCATGGGCACCGAGCGGGACCCGGTCCGCGACCGGTACCACTTGAGGGACAGCCAGCCGCCGGTCCCGAAGGTCTGCAGGTCCTGGACCTTGAGGATCGGGTCGCCGAACTTCCTGAGCCCGAAGACGTGGTCGCCCTCCGGTTTGGCGTAGGACCCGCCGTCGCCGAAACGCTCCCGGCCGCCGGCGATGATCTGGGCCTCGAACTGGTTGCCCGCGAAGGGCTGGGCGTCGAGCTTGAGGTTGACGTCGCTGAAGAGCGTCCGGTCCGGCTCGCCGAAGACGGTGGTGGCGTAGAGGTCCTGGCTGGCGAACGCGCCCCACAGCCAGAGCCGGTTCTTGACGATGGGTCCGCCGAGGCTGAAGCCGTAGTCGCGCAGGTGTTCCAGGCGGTTGACGCCGGGGACGCCCGCGGAGGTGATCGGAGGAGTCAGGTTGGCGCCTTGAAGCGCGTCGTCGGATAGGTAGATCCGGGCCGAGCCGCCGAGGCGGTTGCCGCCGCGCCGGGTGACCAGGGTCAGGGCGATGCCGCCCGTCTGCTGGGTGACGTCGGCGGCGCCGCCGGTCGTCACGGCCAGGGACTCGAGGGCGTCGAAGTCGAAGCCCACGGTCGGACGGCCCGTCTCGAGGGGATCGCCGACGTCGACGCCGTCGACCGTCCAGATATTGTTCGTGCCGCCGTAAGCGTCGCCCTTGGCCGTCAGCGCCGGCCGCCGGGAGGCCTCGATGCCGCCGACGTTCTCCATGTCGGCCAGGACGGCCGGCGCCAGGGCGACCACGGCCCAGGGGTCCCGGGCCGTGGGCAGGGTCTGGAGCTCGGTCCGGCCGAATCGGGTGGTGACGGTCATGGCTTTGCGGTCGATGGCGGGCAGGGGCGCCGACGAGACGGTCTGCTCTTCGATCTTGCCGGGCTCGAGGACGAGATCGACGGCGACGCGCCCGCCGACGGCCACGGAGAGGCCCGTCCGGACGGCGGTCTTGTGGTCGGCCCGCTCCGCCCGGAGGGCGTAATCGGGGTTGGGATAGACGGCGACGAAGAGGAAGCGGCCGTCGGGGCCGGTGGTCGCGCGGCGGTCCGCGTCCTGGCCTCTCGAGAGGGTGACCTTGACATCGGCCATGGGCTTGCCTTGGGCGTCGAGGACGCGGCCGCGGACTTGGCCGTCGCCCGGCTGGGCCGCGAGGGATAGGGGCAGGGCGAGGGCGACGATCAGGATGGCCGGGATGAGCGCGGCTTTCTTCACGGGAGCCTCCTCTGAGATGCCGGGGCGCGATCTAACTGTTCCAACTCGTCTCGGGGCCGTCGGGTTCCAGGCAATTATAGCAAAAAGCGGCCTATTTCGCCTTGAGGAACTGCAGGGTGCGCGGCTCGCGCTCCATGTGGAAGACGATCATGGCCTGGAGGGCCCGGCGGATGGCCGCGATCCGGTCGGGCGGGAAAGGGGGCGCGCAGGCCCCCGGAGGGGGGTTCTTGCGGGTCCAGCGGAGGAAGGCCGCCGTCTCCGCGGGCAGCTCGTCCTTCTTGAACGGGGCGCAATCCGGGCAGTAGGCGCCGTCCCGTTTGGGCGACAGCCAGGCGGCGGCCAGGGCCTTGCGGCACCTCTTGCAGCCGGCCAGGTCGGGCAGGAGGCCGTTGGCGTGGAGGAACCAGGCCTCGAAGTAGGCCGCCGCGAAGTCCCGGTCGCCGCCGGCCTTGAGGCAGCGCAGGACGGACAGGAGGAGGCGGTAGAGGACCTCCTCGCGGGCCCGGACGGGGGCGAACTCCTCGACGAGCTCGGCGAAATAGGTCAGCAGGAAGGCCGTCTTCGGCTCGGTCTGGACCTCGAAGAACGACTCGAGCAGGTCGCATCCGGAGACGGTGACGAGGTCGCGGCGCTCCTTCTCGTAGAAGAAGACCCGCACGACCGACATGGGTTCGAGGCTGCTGCCGAAGCGGTTGCCGAACTTGCGGGCGCCCTTGGCGACGCCGCGCAGGACGCCCCGCTCGCGGCAGAAGAAGACGGCGATCTTGTCCTGGTCGCCGATGTTCGTCGTGCGCAGGACGATGGCTTCGGCCTGGTCGGTGGGCATGGGCGGAGGAGGTCAGCCCTCCGGGACGGCGGGCTCGCGGACCTCGAGGAACTCGGCCATGTTGTCGGGCGTGATCTTGACGTCGGTCAGGACCTGTCCCGAGCGCCCGAGGGGCTTGGCCGGGCGGCCGTTGAGGAGGAAGGTGAAACCGCCCGCGTTGCCGGTGTGGATGAGGAGCTTGGCCTCGGCCCGGGCCCGGGCGGTCGCGCCGGGCGGGAAGACGCCTTCGACCTTGAGGACGCCGTCGGCGAGGACGTTGATCCAAGTCTCGGCCTGGAAGGAGATCTCGATCTCGACCCCTTGGACGGACTCCTCGACGCCCCGGGCGGGGGCGGGAACGGGCTCGGCGGCGGCCGGGGCGGGCGTGACCTTCGCGCCGGCGGGCGCCGCGGCCGTGGCTTCCGGACCGGGCGTCCCGTCCGGGACCTGCTGCGCGGGTGGCGGCTCCGGAGTCGTCGTGGCGGCCGTCTCCGCGGGCGCGGCCGTGGCCGGCTTTTCCTCGGGCGGACGGGGCCGGCGGTTCGACCACAGGAGGACCAGGACGGCGACGAGGAGGAGGGCGGTCAGGGTCCTCCAGGCCAGCCCGAAGAGGCGCCGGCGGGCGGCTTCGGAGAGACGAGGCCGGGGGGCGTCCTCGATGGACAGGTCGGGCTCGGGCGAGTCCGCCGCGGCCGGCCCGGCGGGGCGGGCGGGGGGCTCTTCGGGCGGAGCGGGAGTCGGTGCCGGGGCGGGTGCCTTCAGGACGAAGCGCTTCTTGGGCTCGGGCTCGCCGAGCAGTCCGGCCGCCCGGTAGCGTCCCAGGACCTCGTCGGGGTCGAGCCCGACGGCCTTGGCGTACGTGCGGATGATGCCCTTGACGAAGAAGCCGCCCGGCATGATATCGAAGCGGTCGTTCTCCAAAGCTTCGAGATAGCGGGGGACGATCTTGGTCGCCGAGGCGATCTCCTCGATGGAGATGTGGCGCGCCTCGCGCGCTTCCTTGAGGGACGGCCCGATTCCCGCCATTTGCCCCGATTCTATCAAAAGGGAGGGGGTCGGGTCTAGACCTTCAAGAACTTGGAGACCGAGGTGGCGCTGCCGACGAAGCCCGTCGCCGCCCCGCCCGCGAGCAGGAGCAGGGACTGGGCCAGGTCCGGATAGCGGAACTTCAGCAGGTCCTGGAGGGCCCCCAGGGACGCCCCCAGATAGACCGGGAACAGTTTGACGACCAGGAACAGCAGGGCCAGCGACAGCAGGCTGCCCAGCAGGCCCAGGGTGATGCCCTCGAGCCAGAAAGGGACGCGAATGAACAGGTTCGTGCCGCCGACGAAGCGCAGGATCTCGATCTCGTTCTTGCGGGCGAAGACGTTGAGCTTGACGACGTTGGAGATGATGAAGAACGAGGTCAGGATGAGGATGCCGCCCAGGAAGGCCCCGATGGCCCCGGCCAGCCGGCTGACGCCCTGCATCTTCTCGACCCAGTCCTGGTTGAAGAGGACGTCGGTGACGCCGGGCCGCTCGCCGACGGCCTCGACGAAGGCGACGACCTCCTTCGAGGCCGAGGCCTTGGCCCCCACCCGGAGCTCGATCGAGGCCGGGAAGGGATTGGCCTTGAGGCCGGTGACGATGTCGGCCAGCTCCGGGAAGCTCCCTTTGAACCGCTCCAGGGCCTCGTCGGGCGTGACGACGCGCACGCTCTCGACGAAGGCCGGCGTCCCGATCTCCCGCCGCACGGCCTCGATCCCGGCCGCGGTCAGCTCCTTGTCGAGGTAGAAGGCCACGGTCATGTTGCCCGACAGCTCGCGGGCCGCGTCGCGGAGGTTGTTGGTCAGCGAGACGAAGATGCCGACCGTCAGGAACGACAGGCAGATGATGGTCACGCTGAACAGGTTCCGGGTCCGGAACTGCCACAGGTTGTTCCCCGTGACCGACAGGAAGAACTTCAGTTTCTCGATCACGGGTGGGCTTCCTTGCCGACGATCTTGCCCTTCTGCAAGAACAGGATGTTGTCGCCGAAGTGGCGGATGAGCTCGCGGTCGTGGCTGCCGATGATGACCGTGGCGCCCTGCTTGCTGATCTCCTTGAACAGGGTGATGATCTCGAAGGCCAGCTCGGGGTCGAGGTTGCCGGTCGGCTCGTCGGCCAGGATGATCTCGGGGTTGTTGACGACGGCCCGGGCGATGGCCACGCGCTGCTGCTCGCCGTAGGACAGGCGCCCCGGCAGCTCCCACATCTTCTGGTGCAGGTTGACCTTCTGGAGGGTGGCGAAGACGCGCCGGCGGATCTCCTTGCGGCCGACGCCGACGACCTGGAGCGGCACGGCGACGTTGTCGAAGACGGACCGGTGGAACATCAGCCGGAAGTCCTGGAAGACGATGCCCATCTTCCGCCGCAGGTTGTAGATGCGGTTGTCGCGGATCTTCAGGATGTTGACGCCGTTGATGAGGATCTGGCCCTCGGTCGGCAGGATCTCCCGGAAGATGGTCTTGAGGAGGGTCGACTTGCCCGAGCCGCTCGGCCCGGTGATGAAGTAGAAGCCGCCGTCCTCGATCTGCAGCGTGACGTCGGACAGGGCCCAGTACGGCTTCTGGTACTGCTTCCAGATATGAAAGAGCTCGATCACCCTATTTCTTGATGAACAGGAACATGAACCAGCCGAAGGCCAGGGCGCCGCCCGTCATGACCGCGAAGAGGAGCAGGCCGTAGCGGACCCGGGCCTTGGTCTCGGTCCGGCGGACGAGGGCCAGGACGAGGGCCACGAAGAAGGCGTAGACGACCATCGACAGGAGGTGGCTCTCGAAGATCATGACTTCTTCCCCGCGCCGATGTCGTAGGCGTCGAGAGCGATGAGGAAGTTGAGGAGGCCGGCCCCGGCGACGTAGGCCGTGCCGAACTCGAAGGTGGCCCGCTCGAGCTCGCCGCCGCCCCACTTGAGGTACTGGGCCAGGCCGTAGAACAGGCCGTTGCCGATGTCGGCGAAGAAGGCCAGGATGGTCAGGGGATTGTCCGTCTGGAACGGGTAGACCCGGCCGCCCATGGCCAGCCCGAGCCCGGTCATGGCGAAGATGGAGACGAAGAACAGGACGGCCCGGCCGTACTTCTTCTGGATGGCGTGCCCGAGGCCGGGGACGGCCCAACCGAGGGCCATGGCGAGGAGCCCTTTGAGCTTCATGAGACAGCATCTTAATGGAATCCCCGGGTCAAATCAAGGGGACATGTCCCCCTGGTACGTGTCCCCG
>CAZFZU010000026.1:0-39585 GCA_964523615.1 uncultured Eubacteriales bacterium
TATTTCGTCCTGGGTCCGACCTACGTCGTCCGGCTCGATCCCGGCGAGCGGATCGTCGAGACCCTCCGCGGCCTGTGCGAGCGGGACGCGATCGGCGGCGGCTATTTCCACGGCTTGGGCGCCGTCGGAGAGGCCGAGATCGGGCATTTCGACCCGGCCGCCGGCGCCTATTCCTGGCTCACGGTCCCGGGCCCCTCGGAGATCGTCTCTCTCTACGGTAATATCACGACCGTCGACGGCCGGCCCTTCATCCACGCCCATGTCGCCCTCGGCGACGGGACGTTCGGGGTCAGGGGCGGGCACTTGAAGGAGGCGGTCGTCTCGGCGACCTGCGAGGTCGTCCTGGTCCGGTTCAGGGACGATATCGTCCGAAAGAGGGACGCGGTCCCCGGGCTCTCGAAGCTCGCCCTCGATCCCGGCGGGGAGTGAGGGCCGGCGCGGCCTAGTCCGCCCCGGCGGGAGCTTCCCCGGGCTCGCGGCGAACGGGAGCCGTTACGGTCCCGACCCTCCTGATCCTGGGGATCGCGGCGACGTCGCGAATGCGGTTGGAGGTGGCCAGGCCCAGGACGCCGCGCCGGGCGACGAGGTCGCGGACGGCGTCGAAGGCCATGTCGGGCCATTTCCGGATGTCCTGCATGGGCATCATCAGCATGTAGCGCAGGGCTTGATAGACCCCTTCGGTGACGGTCACGCTGTAGATCCCGTCGTCCCGGAGGATCTGCCCGCCCACGTGGACCGTGTCGGCCAGGATCAGGCGCTTCGTGCCGAACGGGTCTCCGTAAAGCCCGTCGGCCTCGGAGTCGTAGCTGAAGCGCATCCCCGAGACCTGCGGAAAGAAATCCCCTCCCAAGGTCAGGGTCGTATCGAGCACGTGCCGCAGCGCCTCGCCGGTCGTGCCGAAGGTGACCAGCTTCCAAGGGGAGGGGCTGCCGTAGCTCATGGCCCGGAACAGGTCGGCCCCGACGATCGGGCCCTCGGGCAGGGCGTCCCCGACATAGGCGAACGGCTCGATGGCCACGTCGGTGCCGGTCCAGGCCCGGTACGCGTCCGCCAACAGGTTGCCGAGCGCCGTGTCGCGGCCGGCCGGGGAACGGCTCCCGTCCAGGGTGATATCGTTCTCGGCCCAGGCCAGCGCCTGATGATAGACGTCGCCGTACCTGAGAACGACCCCGGCCTTCAGGGTCTCGACGGTCGCCTGTACCGAGGCGAGCGGCGGGGTCGTCGCGTCCGCGCCGAGGAGGGCGTAGTCCGATACGGCCACTTGCCCCCCCGACACGGACAGCCGGAGCCGCCCGACCCACCTGTAGCGATCGCCCGCCGAGACGATGAAGGTCGTCCCGCCGTCGGGGCGCCCGATCGCTTCCGGCTGTTCGAGCACGGCGTTGTCGTGCCCGTTGACGATGACGTCGAGCCCGGAGACGAGGGGCGGGATCGCCCGCATGACGTCCAGGCCGGCGTGAGACACGCCGATGACGACCTGGGCCCCCTGGCCCCGGAGCGCGTCCACGGCCTGCTGGACGAGGGGTCCGGTGATCTTCCTGATCACGACCGGGGCGGGATTCAAAAGGGCGTTCTTGTGGATGGTCACGCCGAAGAGCCCGATCTTCACCCCGTTCACGTCCTTGATGAGCGAGGGCACGATCCAGGCCCCGAGCTCGTGGCCCGCGGGATCGATGTTCGCGCCGAGCAGGGGCACGCCGGCCGCCGGCCCCGCCGGCCAGGCGGCTTCGAGGATGTCGGCCAGGGCGTTCGGGCCCAGCCGGAACTCGTGGTTGCCAGGGACGAGGGCGTCGAGCCCGATGGCCTTCAACAGCTGGAGCTCGGGCACGCCGAGGTGATCGTTGAAAAAGAAGTCGCCGTCGACGAAATCCCCGGCGTGGACGAAGATCGCGTTCGGGTCGACCGCCCTCTCGGCCGCCACCAGGTACGCCGCTTTAGCGATCCCGCCCAGCGTCCCTTCGAGCCCGGCGTCCTTGGGCCCCCAGGCCGCCAGATGGGAATGGGTGTCGTTGACATGGAGAAGCGTGACCCGAACGGCCTGGGCCCTCAAGGGCGCGGCCGCCGCCGCGATCAGGCCGAAGGCGGCCAGGAAGACCGTCAGTCCGCGGCCCCATCCCCAGCCCTTGTCCCCAATCCTTTTTCCGATGGCCATGTTCCCCCTCCTCGCTGTGATCCCCGCGGCGCCCGGGCCCGCGAAGGCGGCGGCCGCCGCCGTCCGGCCCTGGCCGCCGTACCGATGTCCCATGCATAAGCCCGCGCCGGCCCCGTGTCCATGGCCCGAGGCTTGACAATTCATTGTTTATTTCTTACTTTGGACATAACCAAAAGGCATCCCCCTGAAAGAGGCGAAGGTTCGCCATTGGCCCCCTCGTCCTCATCGGGGGACGGAGGCCGCCTCGATGACGGAGATGGCTGATCCGCGACAGCCCGTCCGCTTCGGCGAATTCGAGGTGGATCTGCAGGCCCGCCGCCTTTTCAAGCAGGGGACGGAGGTCCGTCTGCGGGAGCAGTTGTTCGTTCTCCTGGAGACCCTCATCGAGCGCGGCGGGATGCCCGTCCCGCGGGAAACGCTCCAAAAGCGGCTCTGGCCGGGCGATACGCTCGTCGATTTCGAGATCAATCTCAACACCCTCATCGCCAGGCTCCGTGAGGCTTTGGGGGACTCGGCCGAGAATCCCCGGTACATCGAGACCTTGCCCAAAAGGGGCTACCGCTTCCTGGCCGAGACGTTCGCGGCCGGAGAGCCCGGCGCCCGGCCCCGCCGGCGTCTCCGGCTCGTCGTCCTGCCCTTCTCGAACGCGGGCGGGGACCCGTCCGAGGACGACTTCAGCGACTCCGTTACGGACGAGATGATCACGGCGTTGTGCCAGATCGCGCCCGACCATCTGGCCGTGATCGCGCGCTCGACGGCCATGCACTACAAGGGCAGCCGGAAGGACGCGGCCCACATCGGACGGGAGCTCGGGGCGGATTACCTCGTGGAAGGCGCCGCGCGCCGCGGCGACGGCCGCGTCGCGCTCAACGTCCAGGTGGTCCAGGCCGCCGATCAGGCACACATCTTCGCCGGCAGGTACGATGCCGAGATGTCCGAGCTGTTCGGCCTCCAGAACCGCGTCGCCGCTGAGATCGTCGGGCACCTCCCGCCCGCACCGGGGTCCGGCGGGGAGCGCCCGGCCCGGAAGAAGCCGAGCGAGGACGTGATCGCCTATCAACTCTATCTCCGGGGACGCCAACACCTTTGCAGCATGACCCCGGAAGGCATGGGCCGGGCAAAAGAGTATCTCGACCAGGCTTTGGGCCGCGACCCCAAGCTGGCCTTGGCCCACGACGCGCTCGGCGAGCTCTTCTGGTGGACGGGCTTCTTCGGCCACATGCCGGCCAAGCAAGCCAGCTTCCTTGGCATGGGGGCCGTGCTGCGGGCGATCGAGATCGATCCGAGCCTGGGCGAGAGCCACGCCCTGCTCGGCCAGTTCCGCCAGAAGATCGACTACAACTGGCCCGAGGTCCGGCGGGAGATGGCCTTGGCCTTGGAGATGGCCCCGTCCTCTCCTCTGGTCAGGCAGCGCTACGCGGTCAGCTATCTGCTGCCCCACGGCCGGCTCGACGAGGCCATCGCCCAAGCGGAAGTGGGCTTGGAGTTCGATCCGCTCAACTGGATGTTGCGCAACTGGCTGTCGATCTTCCTGTGGCTGGCCAGGGATCCCGGCCGGGCGCTTCAGGAAGCCCTCGTCGCCGAGACCATCGATCCCAAGAACTGGCTCACCCAGTTCGTGCTGTCCAACGCCTTCACGATCGGCGGGGACCTTCGGGAGGCGACCGCGCGCTTGCGACGGACGGTCGAGCTGACCGGCGGCGCGCCGCAGATGCTGGGTTGGCTCGGCTTCACCTTGGCCGCGGACGGGAAGCCCGACGAGGCCCGGGCGGTCCTCGAGCGGATCAAGGAGATATCGGGCCGGGCCTATGTCGCGCCCACGAGCCTGATCTGGGTCAACGCCGGGCTGCGGGAATACGACGAGGCCCTCCGATGGATCGAACGGGCCATCGACGAGCGCGACTCGTTCATCATCCCCATCAAGACCTACCCGTGCCTCGATCCGCTCCGCGGCGACCCGCGCTTCCAGGCCCTCGTCGGCAAGATGAACCTGGAGCCGTGAGCGGACCCCGGCCGCCCGCGCGCCGGGCCCGGGCCTCTCTCACCTGTTCCTGAGCTAGCGGCCATCGCCCGTCTTGACGAGGGCGACATCGCACGTGAGCTTGGCCATACCGGACAAGTGGTCGCCCCTGTAATAGTAGAGCATCATGCCGAACTCCGGCCCGGCCGGGGTCCATTCGCACCCGACGGCCACCTCGATCGTATAGGGATCGGAAAAGACCTCGCCCGACATCTCCAGCGACCCGTCCAAGAGAGGCTTGGCCACGAACGGCGTCGAAAGAGCCCCCAGTTTGATGGTGCCCCGCAGGGTCTCGCCTTCCTGGGTCAGGGCGAATTCCATCGGCAGTCCCGAACCGCCGTGGGTCTCGCAGAACCGCGGATCGGGGAAATCCTTCCAGATCTCGCAGCCCCGGACGCTGTAGGTCCCCGACCAGACCCCCCGGCAATCGACCCTGCCCCAGATCCCTTTGGAGGCCGTATGTCCGCCGTAGGCGCAGATGATATTGGCCCAGCCCTCGCCGACGACGGTGACCCGTCCGGCCTCGTTCACCGTCGCGACGCCGGGCGTGTCCGAGCTCCAGGTCCCGCCCGTGACCGCCTCGGGGCCGCCGTCCGGGACCGTCAGCACGGCCGTGAACGTTTCCGATTCCCCGACGAAATAGGCCGCCCTCGACGAGGTCACGGTGAGCTCCCCTGCGGTCGGCCCCCGTTGGCCGTCGGCTTGAAGGGCCGTCCGAACCGGAGAGGACGGCATCGTCGGGCCGCTCCTGTCGCAGGTCGAAAAACACAGCGCGAGACTGCCGGCAATGATCCCGATCACCCCATTTTTCATTTTCTCCCTCCCGGGACGGCGTCAACTGTCCGGCTCCCCCGGACGCCGCCTCCCGGGTCAAGATAGGCGGCGGGCGAGTCGATGTCCATAGCCCGCGAATGGACTTTTTATGTTTTTTTGCTTGTCGCGAGGCGGGTCCCCGGCTTCATCCGGAGCCGGAGGGTCCGTACGAGGAGAGGGAGCTTCGAACTCAGGGACGATATCGTCCGAAAGAGGGACGCGGTCCCCGGGCTCTCGAAGCTCGCCCTCGATCCCCACGGGGAGTGAGGACCAGGACCGGGAGGGCGGCGCGCCGGCCGAGCCAGGCGAGGCGAACAACGTAAAGGCGGGGGCTGATGCGGGGCGAGATCACCGTGCCCCTCTGATCCGGCCGTCCTCCACGACCACCCGCCCGCGTTTGATGACGGTCCGGACGGGGTTGCGGCCGGCCTCGTAGGCCAGCGAGACGTGGTCGGGGACGTCGCACAGGATCAGGTCCATCTGTTTCCCCTCCTCGAGGCTGCCGACCGTCGCCTGCCGTCCGACGGCGTAGGCGGCGTTGGCCGTGCAGGCGTTGATGGCCTCCTCGACCGTCAGGCCGAGGCTGAAGACGCCGAGCTGGAGGATGAAGGGCATCGAGTGGATGTGGGAGCTGCCCGGATTGAAGTCGGAGGCCAGGGCCACGGCGGCCCCGCCGTCGACGAGGCGCCGGGCCGGCGCCTTCCGGTCCATCATCAGGAAGAAGGACACCCCGGGCAGGAGGATGGCCGCGGTGTCGCTCGCCGCGAGACGGGCGATGCCCTCGTCGGACACGGCGATGAGGTGCTCGGCCGAGGCGGCCCCGAGCTCGGCCGCCAGCTCCGCGCCGCCGAGGGTCACGAACTCGTCGGCGTGGACCTTGACCTTGAAGCCGGCGGCCTTGGCGGCGGCCGCGAGCGTCCGGGTCTCCTCGAGCGAGAAGGCTCCGGGCTCGCAGAAGACGTCGAAGAACTCGGCCAGGCCACGGTCGCGGACGGCCGGGATGACGGTGTCGACGAGGAGCCGGACGTAGCCCTCCCGCCGGTCGCGGTACTCGGGCGCGATGTCGTGGGCGCCCATGAAGGTCGGGACGATGTCCACGGGGTGGAGGGCGGCCGCGTCGCGCAGGGCCTCGAGCTGCTTGATCTCGTCCTCGAGGTTGAGGCCGTAGCCGCTCTTGGCCTCGACGGTGGTCGTGCCGGAGAGGAGCATGCGGTCGAGCCGGCGGAGGGTCAGGGCGACGAGGTCGTCCAGGCTGGCCGCCCGGGTCGCCTTGACCGTCGTCTGGATGCCCATGCCCCGCTCGGCCAGCTGCTGGTAGGTCCAGCCCTGGATGCGCAGGCCGAACTCGCGGGCCCGGTCCCCGGCGAAGGGGAGGTGGGTGTGGGCGTCGACGAACCCGGGCAGGGCCGTCAGGCCGCGGGCGTCGACCGTGACCGCGCCCGGCTCGGGCGCGATCCGTTCGTGGAACGCCTCCTCGGTCCCGGCGAAGACGACGACGCCCTCGGACGACGCCACCCAGCCGTTCTCGACGGCGCCGATCTCCCGCAGGGCCGGGCCGCGCTTGGGCCGGGGCCCGGCGCAGGTCACGAGCTCGCGGCAGCCGGCGACGACGAGGTCAGCTGATGTCATGGGGCGTCTTCCTCATGGAAGAATGCTTGGTCCGGCGGATGAAGGACGGCGTCTCGTAGGTCTCCCACTGCTTCTCGCACAGGGCCGAGGGCTCCCATTCGGGCGTCCGCGCGGCCCGGCCGCCGGCCGCCTGGCTCTCGAACAGGTAGGGCGGCGTCTGGGGCATGACCGGGAACGGCGCGGCCGGCCGCCGGGCGGCCGCCCGGACGGGGGCCTCGTCGGCCGGCGCCGGGACCGCGGCCGGCGCCGCGGCCGCCGCCAGACCCTTCTCATGGACCTGGTCGAAGCCGGTGGCGATGACCGTGACCTTGACCGTGTCCTTCATGGCCTCGTCGATGACCGTGCCGAAGATGATGTTGGCGTCGGGATCGGCCATGCTGTGGATCAGCTGGGAGGCCTTGGAGACCTCGTGGAGGGTCATGGTCTTGCCGCCGGTGATGTTGATGAGGACGCCGTGGGCGCCTTCGATGGAGGTGTCGATGAGAAGTGGCGAGGAAATGGCCTTCTCGGCCGCCTCGAGGGCCCGGTTCTCGCCTGTGGCCAGGCCCGTGCCCATGAAGGCCATGCCCATGCCCTTCATGACCGACTTGACGTCGGCGAAGTCCAGGTTGATGAGGCCGGGCTTGGTGATGAGGTCCGAGATGCCCTGAGCGGCCTGGCGCAGGATGTCGTCGGCCAGCCGGAAGGCGTCCTGGACCGAGGTGGCCATGTTGACCGTCTGGACGAGCCGCTCGTTGGGGATGGCGATGACCGTGTCGACGGCCGTCTTGAGCTCCTGGAGCCCCTGTTCGGCCTGCCGCATCCGGACCCGTCCCTCGAAGCCGAACGGCAGGGTGACGATGGCGATGACCAGGATGTCGAGCTCGGCGGCGATGTTGGCGATGATCGGCGTCGAGCCGGTGCCCGTGCCGCCGCCGAGGCCCGTGGTCAGGAAGACCATGTCCGCGCCCTGGAGGCACTCGAGCAGGCGCTCGGTGTCCTCCATGGCCGCCTGCTTGCCGACCTCGGGCCGGCCGCCCGAGCCCAGGCCCTTGGTCAGCTGGGTGCCGATCTGGATCTTCGTCTTGGCCCGGTTGCCGTTGAGGGCCTGGACGTCGGTGTTGACGGCGATGAACTCGACGCCCTGGATGCCGTGCTCGATCATGCGGTTGACGGCGTTGCCGCCGCCGCCGCCGAGCCCGATGACCTTGATCTTGGCCCCGAGCTGGTCTTCGACGAGGTGGAACTTCAGCCGGCTGGGATCGTCGCTCATGGTGTCCTCCTTATCCTTCCTTGAACCAGTCCTTGAACCGGGCCAGGGGGCCCCTCTTATTGTCCTTGGAGAGCCCGCGGTCCTGCCATATCCGGAAGCCGTAGAGGATGAGCCCCACGGCCGTCGCGAAATCGGGGGTCGAGACGCGGTCGACCAGTCCGCCGACGCCGCCCGGGTCGCCGCGCCGCACCGGCAGGTCGAAGATCTCCTCGGCCACCTCCTCGAGACCCTCGAGGAGGGCCGTGCCGCCGGTCAGGACGATGCCCGAGTTGAGCGATTTGTCGTAGCCCATGCGCTTGATGTCGGAGTCGACGAGCCGGAAGATCTCCTCGGCCCGCGGCTGGATGATGTCGGCCAGCAGCTGCCGCGACAGGACCCGGGGCTTGCGGCCCTTGCCGACCGAGGGGACCTCGATGGTCTCCTGGTCGTCGACGGGCGGGCCGGCCAGGCAGCCGAACTTCTTCTTGATCCGCTCGGCCTCGGGGATGGGCGTCCTCAGCCCGACGGCGATGTCGTTGGTGAAGTTGTCGCCGCCGATGGGAATGGTCGAGGTGTACCAGAGGCTGCCGCGCTCGTAGATCGCCACTTCGGTCGTCCCGGCGCCGATGTCGATCTGGCCGACGCCGAGCTCGCGCTCGTCCTGGGTCAGGACGGCCTGGGCCGTGGCGATCTGGTTGAGGACGATCTCCTCGATCCCGATGCCGGCCCGCGCGACGCAGCTCTTGAGGTTCTGGAGCGAGGTCAGGGCGGCCGTGATGATGTGGACGTTGACCTCGAGCTTGATGCCGCTCATGCCGGCCGGGTCCTTGATGCCGTCCTGGTCGTCGACGATGTACTCCTGGGGGATGATGTGGATGATCTCGCGGTCGGGCGGGATGGGGATGGCCTTGGACTGGTCGACGACGCGGCGGATGTCCTCGCGGGTGATCTCCCGGTTCTTGCCGGAGACGGCCACGACGCCCTTGCTGTTGAAGCTCTTGATGTGGGCCCCGGAGATGCCGAAGAAGGCCGAGGCGATCTCGACCCCGGCCATGAGCTCGGCCTCTTCCTGGGCCTTCTTGATGGCCGACGTCGTGGCCTCGAGGTCGACGACGACGCCCTTGCGCAGGCCGTGGGAGTCGGCCGTGCCGATGCCGATGATCTCGACCTTGCGCTCCTCGGTGACCTCGCCGATGACGGCGACGACCTTGCGCGTGCCGATGTCGAAGCCGACGATGTAGCTGTTCTTGGGCATGGCTCAGTCTCCTTTGTCAGGTGCGGGGACGCCGTCCCCGGCCGGCTCCGCGGGGCGCACGAAGGTCCGGCCGTCGAAACCCATGTGGACGAGGGCCAGGGGCCCGAAGAGCCGCTCCCAGCCGGCCCGCCGGGCCCGGAACCGGGCCAGGTCCGCGGCCGGGTCGCCCGGGCCGACGACGACCCGGACGGGGTCGTCCTTGAAGGCCAGCTCGAGCGCGCCGAAGTCGCCGCAGCGCAGCCCCGCCAGCCGGGCCTTCTCGTCCTGCGGCAGGGCGTTGTAGCAGCGGGCCGCGGCCTCCCACTTGCCGAAGTAATCGGCCGCGAACCCCGCCTCGTCCGAGACGACGGGCAGGCCGTACTCGCCGGTGTCGTAGACCGGCTCGAGGACGTGTCCCGCGGCGTCGGCCAGCCACAGTCCGCCGCCGCGCTCGAGGACGAGGAACGGCGTCCGGACCGCGACCGTGACGACCAGCCGCGAGGGGAAGGCCTTGCGGACCCCGGCGTCCTCGACCCAGGCCAGCCGCCGGACCCGGGCCCGCAGGGCGTCAAGGTCGCAGAGCAGGATGTTGCCGAGGCGGGCCCCGGCGAAGTGGGCGTCCAGGGCGGCCTTGAGCTCGGGCTTGGCGCAGACGACGTCGACCTTGCGGATGGCCAGCTCGTCCCAGGTGATGAGGAAGAGGTAGGCCTCGCGCAGGGCCAGGAAGAAGGCCGCCTGCAGGGCGAGCAGGACCAGGACCTGCCGCGGCCCGAAGACCCGCCTCTTCCGGTCCTTGCGCAGGGCCAGGCCCTTGCCTCCGGGCCGGAGGAACAGGCGGTGGGCGCGGATGTCGGTGGCCATGTCAGCTCCTGGCCTCCAGAGCGGCCACGATGTCCGGGATGGTCCGGTTGACGTTGCCGGCGCCGAGGACGAGGACGATGTCGCCGGGGGCCAGGATCCCTCCGAGGAGCGGGCCGATCCGCTTGAGGTCGGGCTCGAAGTGGACGTTCTTGTGGCCGAACTGACGGACCTCCTCGTACAGGGCCCGCCCGTCGACGCCGGGGATGGGGTCCTCGCCGGCCGGGTAGATGTCCGTCAGGACGAGGACGTCGGCCTGGTTGAAGGCCGTGGCGAAGGCCGTCATGAGCTTGGCCAGCCGGGTGTAGCGGTGGGGCTGGAAGACGGCCACGACGCGGCGGGACCAGCCCCGTTTCGCGGCCTCGAGCGTGGCCCGGATCTCGGTCGGGTGGTGGGCGTAGTCCTCGACGACCATGACGTCGCCGACGGTCTTGCGCAGCTCGAAGCGCCGGCCCGTCCCCGTGTAGCTCTCCAGCGCCTCGAGGATGGACCGGGGGGCCATGTCGAGGTCGAGGCCGACCGCGGCCGCGGCCAGGGCGTTGAGGATGTTGTGCATCCCCGGGACCTGGAGCCTGAGGGCCCCGAGGGGCTTGCCCTTGGCCAGCAGGACCGAGGCGCTGCGGAACTCGTCGAAGGCGAAGTCGCGGGCCGACAGGTCCGACTGGGCCGAGAAGCCGTAGGTGATGATGCGGCGCTCGATCTGGGGGATGATGCTCTGGAGGTTGGGGTCGTCGAGGCAGAGGATGACGGGGCAGTAGAAGGGGACCTTGTTGGCGAAGTTGACGAAGGTCTCCTTGAGGTCGTCGACGCTCTTGTACTGGTCGAGGTGCTCCTCGTCGATGTTGGTCAGGACGGCGATGAAGGGGGACAGGTAGAGGAAGGAGCGGTCGCTCTCGTCGGCCTCGGCCACGATGAAGTCGCCGGCGCCGAGCTTGGCGTTGGCCCCGATGGTGTTCAACCGGCCGCCGACGATGACGGTCGGGTCGAAGCCGCCGGCCTCGAGGACCAGGGCCGTCATCGAGGTCGTCGTCGTCTTGCCGTGCGAACCGGCCACGGCCACGCCGTACTTCATGCGCATGAGCTCGGCCAGCATCTCGGCCCGCGGGATGACCGGGATGAGGCCGGCCCGGGCCTTGCGGACCTCGACGTTGTCCTCGCGGACGGCCGAGGAGGTGACGACGACGTCGGCGTCGCGCAGGTTCTCGGCCCGGTGGCCGATGGCCACCTCGGCGCCCAGGCGGACCAGCCGGCGGGTGGCGTCGTTCTCCTGGATGTCGGAGCCCGAGACCTTGTAGCCCAGGTTGAGCAGGACCTCGGCGATGCCGTTCATGCCCGTGCCGCCGATGCCGACCATGTGGATGTGGTTGAGCTTGCGATAGCCCTTCTTGGTCACGAGGGGTCCTCCTTGGGGCGGCGGCCGATGAGGGACAGGCACAGGGCGGCGATGCGTCCGGCCGGGTCGGGGGCCTGGAGGCGGCCGGCGTTGGCGGCCATGGCCTCGAGCTCGGCGGGCCGGTCGAGCCAGCCGAGGACGCGGGCGGCCAGGGCTTCGGGCGTGGCCTCGGCCTCGGCCAGGACGGCGGCGCCGCCGGCGGCCTCGAGCTCGCGGGCATTGGCCGTCTGATGGTCGTCGGAGGCCCCGGCGAAGGGCACGAGGAGCGCGGCCCGGCGGGCGGCCACGAGCTCGGCCAGGGTCGTGGCCCCGGCCCGGCAGACGACCAGGCCGGCCCGGCCGATGTACGCGGCCATGGGCGAGAGATAGGGGGCGACCTCGGCCGCGTCGAAGCCGGCAGCCCGGTAGGCGGCGGCCACCCGCTCGAGGTCGCGGGGGCCCGTTTGATGGGTCAGGCGCAGGCGGTCCTTGGCGCCGGCCAGGAGCGGCAGGGCGGCGACGACGAGGTCGTTGAGGAAGCGGGAGCCCTGGCTGCCGCCGAAGACAAGGACATCGAGGGTGGCCGAGCGCGGCTTGTCCGGCAGGGCGTAGAACTCCTCCCGGACGGGATTGCCGAGGACGACGCCCTTGCCCCGGAAGCAGGGCAGGGTCGAGGGGAAGGCCACGACGGCCCGGCGGACCGCCCGGGCCAGCAGCCGGTTGGTGAAGCCCGGCCGGGCGTTCTGCTCGAGGATGACGGTCGGGATCCTGAGCCAGGAGGCCAGGAGCACGATCGGCCCCGAGCTGTAGCCGCCGACGCCGATGACCAGGCGCGGCCGCGTCCGGGCCAGGATGGCCAGCGAGTGGACGAAGGCCAGGGGCAGCACGGCCAGCCCGCGCAGGCTCTTGAGGCCGCGGCCCTTGAGCCCCTCGATGCGCATGGGGATGAAGCGCACGCCCTGCTCGGCCATGATGCGCTGCTCGACGTCGCGGCGGGTCCCGACGAACGTGAGCGGCAGGTCCGGCGCCTCGGCCCGGAGCCGCTGCCCGACGACCAGGGCGGGGTAGAGGTGCCCCCCCGTCCCGCCGCCGCTGATGATCACGCCGCGCTTGGCCATGTCTTCAGATCCTGACCGTCCCGCCGGTGTCGGCGCGCTTCTGGCTGATGTGGAGGAGCAGGCCGACCGCGGCCAGCGTGCAGATGAGGGAGGACCGGCCGTAGGACAGCAGCGGCAGCGTCGTGCCCTTGGCCGGGCCGAGCCCGAGGACGATGGACATGTTCATCAGCGCCTGGCCCACGATGGCCAGCGTCAGCCCGGCCGCGATCATCTTGAGCGCCGGCGACGGCGCCTCCAGGGCGATCTTCAGCCCCCGCCACAAGAACAGGAGGTAGAGGGCCAGGGTGACGAAGGTCCCCAGGAGTCCCGTCTCCTCGCCCAGGATGGCGAAGATGAAATCGGTGTGGTTGAAGGGCAGGTAGTTCAGCTTCTGGGTGCTGCGGCCGAAGCCCGTCCCGACCAGCCCGCCCGAGCCCAGAGCCAGTTTGGACTGGGCGACCTGGTAGCCGGCCCCGAGCGCGTCCCGGTCGGCCCCCAGGAAGCCCTGGAGCCGGGCGACCCGGTAGTCGGCCTGGAAGAGGTAGAAGCCGAACAGGGCCCCGGCCAGCAGGCCGGCGCCGACGAGGTAGCGGAGCTTGACCCCGCCGATGAACAGGACCGTGGCCGCCATCACCGCCAGCAGGACGGCCGTGCCGAAGTCGGGCTCGATGAGGACCAACACGACGAGGACGGCCAGGGCCCCGGCCACGAGGGCCAGGTTCTTACGGTCGTTGGCGGCGTCCTTCTTGCTCTCGAGCCAGGCGGCCAGGGCCAGGACGACGCTGATCTTGGCCAGCTCCGAAGGCTGGAAACGGAGCCCGGGCAGCAGGATCCAGCGGTGGGTGTTGGCCACGGCCGGCATGACCAGGCAGGCCGCGAGCATCGCGGCCGTCACGGCGAGGAGGCCGTAGGCGAAGGCCGGCTCGAGGAAGAAGGACTTCTTGACCGAGACGAGGAAGGCCACGACGGCCAGGCCGGCCGCCGCGCCGAGGGCCTGCTGGAAGAGGAAGTACAGGGACTGGCCGTATTTCTCGCTGGCCATGAAGCTCGAGGCGCTGAAGACGAAGAATATGCCGAGGCCCACCAGGGCCAGGGTGACGGCCAGGAGCTGGACGTCGAAGCCGAAGCGGCGGCGCGGGCTCATCGGCCGGCCCCCTTCCGCTTCGTCCCTGCCGCCGTCCGGCGGACCTCGCGCTTGAAGGTCCGGCCGCGCTCCTCGAAGTTCCGGAACATGTCCCAGCTCGTGCAGGCCGGGGCCAGCAGGACGACGTCGCCGCGGACGGCCCGGGCCCGGGCGGCCCGGACGACCTCGCGGTAGTCGGCGGCCCGGTCGACGGGGACCATCCCGCCCAGGGCGGCTTCGATCTTGTCGGCCGCCTCGCCGACGAGGACGACGGCCCGGACTTTCCCGGCCACGGCCGCGCGGAGCGGGGCGAAGTCGCCGCCCTTGCCGCGGCCGCCGAGGATGAGGACCACGGGCCGGTCGAAGCTGGCCAGGGCCCGGAGCGTCGCGGCCACGGTCGTGGCCTTGGAATCGTTGACGTAGCGGACGCCGCCGAAGGTCCCGACGTCCTCGAGCCGGTGCTCGAGGCCGCGGAAGGCCGAGACGGCGCGGCGAACGGCCGGCGCCGGGACGCTCAGGAGGCGGCCGACGAGGGCGGCGGCCAGGACGTTCTCCAGGTTGTGGGCGCCGGGCAGGGGGACGCGCGAGACGGGCAGGACCCTCTCCGGCCGGCCGCCGTCACGGAAGACGACCCAGCCGCCGTCGAGGAAGGCTCCCCGGGCAGGGCGGCGGGTCGGGCTGAAGCCGTAGACCCGGGAGCGGGCCTCGGCGGCCAGGGCCCAGACACGGGCGTCGTCGCGGTTGAGGACGGCCAGGCCTTCGGGCCCTTGCCGCAGGACGAGCTTCTTTTTGGCCTCGAAGTAGCGCTCGAAGGAGCCGTGCCAATCGAGGTGGTTCTCGGAGACGTTGAGGACCGCGGCCACGGCCGGCGCGAAGCGCTCGGTGTATTCGAGCTGGAAGCTCGAGACCTCGGTGACGTAGACGTGGTCGTCGCGGCTGCGATCGACGAAAGAAACGAGCGGCGTCCCGATGTTGCCGGCCAGAAAGGCCTTGAGGCCGCCTTCCCGGAGGATGCGGTGGACGAGGGTCGAGGTCGTCGACTTGCCGTTCGAGCCGGTGACTCCGACGATCCGGCCGCGGAGGAACCGGAAGGCCAGCTCGATCTCGGACAGGACCGGCACGCCTTGGGCGCGGGCGGCCAGGAGCTCGGCGAGGGGCGGCACGCCGGGGCTGGGGACGATGAGGTCGGCCTCGAGGAAGGCTTCGGGCCGGTGGCCGCCGAGCTCGAAGGCCACGCCGAGACCGGAGAGCTCCCGGACCTCGCCGCCGAAGGCCTCGGCCGGCTTGCGGTCCGTGACCAGGACGCGGGCGCCGCGGGCGGCCAGGAAGCGGGCCGCGGCCCGGCCGGTCCGCTCGAAGCCGACGACGAGAACGCGCTTGTCCTTGAGTTCCATCGCTATCTCAGTTTCAGGGTGGCCAGGCTGAACAGGGCGAAGACGATGCCCAGGATCCAGAAACGCACGACGACCTGGCTCTCGGGCCAGCCGGACAGCTCGAAGTGGTGGTGGAGCGGGGCCATCTTGAAGATGCGCTTGCCCTTGCTGATCTTGAAGTAGGAGACCTGGAGGACGACCGACAGGGCCTCCAGGATGAACACCCCGGCCACGGTGAAGAGCAGGAATTCCTGCTTGATGAGCAGGGCGACGACGGCCAGGGTCCCGCCGATCGACAGGGCCCCGACGTCGCCCATGAAAACCTTGGCCGGGTGGCAGTTGAACCACAGGAAGCCGAGGCAGGCCCCGGAAAAGGCCCCGGCGAAGACGGTCAGCTCGGCCGCCAGGGGGACGCGGACGATGCTGAGGTACTGGGACCAGAGGGCGTGCCCGGCGACGTAGGTCAGGGCCGTCAGGGCCGTGGCGCTGATGAGGGACAGGCCGATGGCCAGGCCGTCCAGCCCGTCGGCCAGGTTGACGGCGTTGGACGAGCCGACCAGGATGAAGGCGATCCAGGGCAGGTAGAACCAGCCCAGATAGGGCACCCACTTCTTGAGGAAGGGGAAGCTCAGGTTGAGGCTGAACTGGCCGTGGAGGCCCATCCAGACGAGGACCAGGCCGACCGCCGCGGCCAGCAGCACCTGGAGGAGGATCTTCTGTCCCGGCCGCAGGCCCAGCGACTTCTTGCGGCTGACCTTGAGGGCGTCGTCGAGGAGCCCGATGAGGCCGAACAGGACCATGGCCGCGACGGCGATCCAGACGTAGGCGTTGGCCAGGTTGCCCCAGACGAGGGTCGGGACGACCGTGCACAGGATGATGAGCAGGCCGCCCATCGACGGCGTGCCCTTCTTGGCCAGATGGGACTTCGGGCCGTCCTCGCGGATCTCCTGGCCGATCTGCCGGCGGTGCAGCAGGCGGATGAGCCAGGGGCCGAGGAGGAAGCTCAGGACCAGGGCCGTGAGCCCGGCCAGGGCCGTCCGTACGGTGATGTACCGGAAGACATTGAAGAAGAAGAACTGGTCGCGGAGCGGGACGAGGAGCCAGTACAGCACGGCCTACTCCTTTCCTCCGGCCCGGAGGGCCTCGACGACGGTCTCCATGCGCATGCCGCGCGAACCTTTGACCAGGACGAGGTCGCCGTCGCGGACGAGTCCGGCGACGGCCGCCGCGGCGGAAGGGGCGTCGTCGAAGCGGAGGATCGCGGCGGCGCCGAGGCCGGCGGCCAGGGCGCCCTCGGCCATGGCCGCGGCCAGAGGGCCGACGGCGACGAGGAGGTCCCAGCCGGTCCGGGCGACGGTCTCGCCGGCGGCCCGGTGGAAGTCCGGCCCGCCCTGGCCGAGCTCGAGCATGTCGCCGAGGACGGCGACCCGGCGCCGGGCCGGCAGCCCGGCCAGGCCGGTCAGCGCGGCCTCGAGGGCCCGGGGGCTCGAATTATAGGCGTCGTCGTAGACGCGGACGCCGCCGGGCGCTTCGACGAGCAAGCCCCGGCGGGGGGACGGCCGCAGCGCCGCGGCGGCCGGGACGATCTCGGCCAGCCGGAGCCCGAGGGCGAGAGAGACGGCCGCGGCGGCCAGGAGGTCCGCCACCGCGGCCCGGTTGAGGAAGGAGAAGGGGAGGAAGCCCTGTTCGTTCCCATAGCGGAGGTCGATCTCGTAGCCGGCATAGCCCCGGGGCGCGACCGACGCGGCCCGGACGTCGGCGCCGGGGGCCAGGCCGAAGGTCACCCGCCGGCCCGGGAAGTCCGCGGCGATGCCCATGACCCGGGGGTCGTCGGCGTTGAGGACGGCCGTGGCGCCCGGCCGGGCGCCGTCGAGGATCTCCTTCTTGGCCCGGGCGATCCCGTCGAGGTCCCGGAAGAATTCCAAATGGACCGGGGCGATGTTGGTGACGACGGCGACGTCGGGCGGGGCGACGCGGGTCAGCTCCCGGATCTCGCCGGGGGCGCTCATGCCCATCTCCAGCACGGCCGCGTCGTGCCCGGCCTCGACCCGCAGGACCGAGAGGGCCAGGCCGAGCCGGTTGTTGAAGTTGCCTTCGGACTTGAGGACGCGGAAGCGGGCCGCGAGCAGGGCCGCGGCGAACTCTTTGGTCGTCGTCTTGCCGACGCTGCCGGTGACGCCGACGATCTTGACCGGATGGAGGGCCAGGACGCCGCGGGCCAGGTCTTGCAGGGCGGCCACGGTGTCGGGCACGAGCAGGAGGCCGAACCCGGGGACGGGCGGCTCGACCGGCCGGGAGACGACCGCGCCGGCGGCCCCCGCGGCCGCGGCCGCGGCTACGAAGTCGTGCCCGTCACGGCGGCCGGGGACGGCGAAGAAGAGCTCGCCGGCTCCGGTCAGGCGCGAGTCGATGCCGTAGCTCCCGAAGGTCACGCCGGGCGGGCCCTGGAGCACGGCCGCTCCCGTCATCCGGGCGACTTCGGCCAGCGTCAGAGCGGCCACGGTCAGCTCCCTTCTCCGGCCCTCAGGGCTTCGGCCGCGACCTCGATGTCGCTGAAGTGGACGGTGCGGTCCTTGAAGACCTGGTAGGTCTCGTGGCCCTTGCCGGCGATGATGACGATGTCGCCCTTGTTGGCCGTGGCCAGGGCCCGGACGATGGCCTTGCGGCGGTCCGGCTCGACCTCGTAAGCCTTGACGGCCTCCTTGGCGAAGCCGCCCTCGATGGCCGCGATGATGGCCGCGGGGTCCTCGGAGCGGGGATTGTCCGAGGTCAGCACGGTCCAGTCGGCCAGGCGGGCCGCGACCCGGCCCATGCGCTCGCGCTTGTCGCGGTCCCGGTCGCCGCCGGCGCCGAAGACGAGGATGAGGCGGCGGGGCTTGAACTCCCGGGCCGTCATCAGGACGTGCTCGAGGGCGTTGTCGGTGTGGGCGTAATCGACGACGACCTGGATGCCGCGGCCATTGGGGACGCGCTCGAAGCGGCCCGGCACCCCGGCCAGCGAGGCCACGCCCCGGACGATGTCCGCGGGGGCGACGTTGAGGGCCAGGGCGGCGGCCGCCGCGGCCAGGACGTTGGACAGGTTGTGCCGGCCGACGAGGGCCGACTGGAGCCTCATCACGCCGCCGGGATAGGCCACCTGGGCGTCGAGGCCGGCCTCGGTCATGACGTGCTTGACGGCCCGGACGATGGCCGCCGGCGCCAGCCCGAAGGTCACGGTCGTCATGGGCAGCTCGGCGACCAGCCGCTGGCCCCAGGGATCGTCCATGTTGACGACCGCGGCCCGTTTCTTGTGGTTGAGCGTGAACAGCTTCTTCTTGGCCTCGAAGTAGCTCTCCATCGAGGGGTGGTAGTCGAGGTGCTCGCCGCTGAGGTTGGTGAAGACGGCGACGTCGAAGCCCACCCCCCAGACCCGCTTCTGCTCGAGGGCGTGGGAGGAGACCTCCATGACGCAGTGGGTGGCACCGGCGTCGACCATGTCGCGGAGCAGGGCCTGCAGGTCCGGGGACTCGGGCGTCGTGCGCGGGGCGGGGACCTCCCAGCCGGGCCGGCGGTAGGTGATGGTCCCGACGACCCCCGGCGCGGCCCCGGCCGCCCGCAGGATGGACTCGAGAAGGTAGGTGGTCGTGGTCTTGCCCTTGGTCCCGGTGACGCCGACGACCTTCATGCGGTCCGAGGGATGGCCGTAGAAGTTGGCCGCGGCCAGGGCCAGGGCCTCCCGGGCGTCGGCGGCCTGGACCCAGGCCGCCCGGACCGAGGCCGGTTTGGGCCAGGACGACAGGACGGCCACCGCGCCGTTGGCCTCGGCCTCGGCGACGAAGTCCATGCCGGTCTGGGCCGCCCCGCGCAGGGCCGCGAAGAGGGCGCCGGGCCGGACGGACTTGGAGTTGTAGGCCAGGCCGGTGATCTCCAGGTCGCCGGGGGCGTCGGACCCGGCCAGGGGGATGTCGCGCAGGACGTCGGCCAGCTTCACCGCTCCCTCCCCGGTCCCCGCCCGGCCGTCAGAACGGCCGGGGGCAAGGGCCGCTCCGGCGCGACACGGAGGTAGCGCAGGACTTGGCGGGCGATGTCCCTGAACACGGGCGCGCAGGCCTGGCCGCCGTAGTAGAGCTCCTTCGGCGAATCGAGGACGACGATCATGCTCAGCCGCGGCCGCTCGACCGGCGTGAAGCCGACGAACGTCGCCCGGTACTCCCGGATATAGGCGCCGGTGGCCGGGTCGACCTTCCGGGCCGTCCCGGTCTTGCCGGCGATGCGGTAGCCTTCGAGCCGGCCGCCCTTGGCCGTGCCCTCCTCGACGACGGCCTCGAAGACGCGCTCGACGAGCTCGGTGGACGTCTTCTCGGAGATGACCCGGACCGGAGCGTCCCCGGGGGCGAGCCCGCCGGGCCCTTCCCGGACGATGCGGGGCCGGACCAGCCGTCCGTCCGTGGCGAAGACGTTCATGGCCCGCAGCATCTGGAGCGGGGAGACCATGACCTCGTAGCCGATGGCGATGTGGGGGAGGGAGACCTTGCGGTTCCACTCGTCCGGAGGGCGCAGGGAGCCGGGCTCCTCGCCCGGCAGCTCGATGCCCGTCTTGGAGCCGATGCCGAAGGCCCGGAGCGTCTCGTAGTATTCGGGGATGGTCAGCCGCTGGGCGAACAGGACCGTGCCCACGTTGGAGGATTTGATGAGGACCTGGGGGAAGCTCAGGACGTGCTCCCGCTCGTGGTCGGTGATGGTCGTGCCGCCGACCCGGATGGAGCCGGCCGAGCAGTCGAAGACCTCGCCGAAACCGACCCGGCCGCGCTCCCGGGCCGCGGCCGCGGTGATGATCTTGAAGGTCGAGCCGGGCTCGTAGGAGACGCCGACCGGGCGGTTGAGCCAGGCCTCCTGCGGGCCGGGGTAATGGTTCGGGTCGTAGGTGGGCCAGCTGGCCATGGCCAGGACCTCGCCGCTCGCCGGTTCCATGATGGCCACCGCGCCCCAGGCGGCCCGGTGCTCGGACACGGCCCGGGCCAGCTCCTTCTCGGCGATGTACTGGACGGTGGCGTCGATCGTCAGGACGAGATCGCGGCCCGGCACGGGCGGCTCGATGACCCGCGTCTGGTAGTCCCGGCGTCCGTTGACCTGGTAACTGATCTGGCGGCCCTTCTCGCCGGCCAGGAGCTTGTCGTAGCGGTACTCGATGCCGCGGCTGGAGTCGCCGGTCAGGTTGATGCCGCCGAGGACCTGGGCGGCCAACGGACCGAGGGGATAGTAACGGCGCGTCCCGGGCTCGAGCTCGACGCCGGCCAGCTTCAGGGCCATGATCCGGGCCGCGGTCTCTTCGGGGACCTTCTTCTTGGCGTAATTGAAGGCCGTGCCCGCCGCCAACCGGTCCCGGAGGACGGCGGCCTCCTTCTCGGCGAGGCCCAGTTCCCGTTTCAGGGCCTGGACCTTGAGCCGGACCGCTTCCGGCGTCTCGCCGGCGACCGGCCGGACGACGACGGAAGGGGAGGGCAGGCTGCAGGCCAGGATCTCGCCGTTGCGGTCGAGGATGTCGCCGCGCCGGGGCTCGATGGGCGTCTCGTCCAGGGCCTGCCGGAGGACCGCGGCCTTGGCCCGGGCGTGCCCGATGACCTGGACCTGGACGAGGCGGGCCGCGACGACCAGGGCCCAGGCGGCCAGGAACGCGGCCAGGACCTTGGTCCGGCGGCGGATGTCGGTCTCGTAAAAGGTCCTCATGGCGGGCGTCTCAGCGGACGGGGTCCTTGGCCTCGTAGACGATGTCCGCGTCCGCGGGGTCGACGAGCCCCAGCTTCTCGCGGGCGATGGACTCGACCCGGCGGGGATCGAGGAGCTCGGCCCGCCGGAGCTCGAGGCCCTCGATGGCCACTTCGAGCTCGCGGATGCGGGCCTCGCCGCGGGCCAGATCGAGGCCGAGCTTGACGGACTCGGTCTGGTACCAGACGTAGAAGGTCAGGATGCCGACGCCGAGGGCGGTCGAGGCCGCGGCGATCGCGATGCCCTTCCAATTGAGCTTGCGCCGGACCATCAGATCCTCTCGGCGGCCCGCAGCTTGGCCGACCGGGACCGGGGATTGGCGGCGACCTCCTCGTCGGAGGCCGTCAGGGGTTTCTTGGTGAGAAGGGCCAGCAGGGGCGCCCCTTCGTCCGGGGCGGCCAAGGCGTGGAAGGCGCGCTTGACGATGCGGTCCTCGAGAGAATGGAAGGAGATGACGACGAACCGGGTGCCCTTGGCGGCGCGCCGGACCGTCCGTTCCAAAAACTCGCCCAGACCTTCGAGCTCGCCGTTGACCTCGATGCGCAGGGCCTGGAAGGCCTTGGCCGCCGGATGGATGCGGCCCTTCTGCGGCCGCCACCGGTACAGGCGCTCGACGAGCAGCCGCAGGTCGCCGGTCGTCTCGAGCCGGCCGAGCTTGCGGAGGTGGACGATCTCGCGGGCCAGGCGCCGGGTCTGGCCGAGCTCGCCGTAGCGGGCGAACAGCTCGGCCAGCCGCTGTTCGGGATAGGTGTGCAGGACCTTGGCCGCCGTCGTCTTCGTCCGCGGGTCCATGCGCATGTCGAGCGGGCCCTCGTGGGTATGGCTGAAGCCGCGCTCGGGCGTGTCGAGCTGGAAGGAGGAGATGCCCAGGTCGGCCAGGACGCCGCGGACCTCGCCGAAGGGCAGGTCGATGGCGTCGAGGTCCTTGAAGTCGGTCTGGTAGAGCGTGACCCGCCCGGCGTAGGGCGAGAGCCGCTCGCGGGCGATCTCCAGGGAGGCGGCGTCGCGGTCCAGGCCGACCAGGCGGGCCCGGGGGTTCCGCTCCAGGATGGACAGGGCGTGGCCGGCCAGGCCCAGGGTGCAGTCGATGTAGACCCCGGCCCGCCCCGCGTCAAGACATTCGAGGACTTCCGTGGGGAGGACGGGGCAGTGTCCCTTCTCCGTCATTCCGGCTTTCCTCGAGGGATGAGGCGGGCGATGCTCTCGAAATCCTGGTCCGAGAGCGGTTTCTCCTCGAGAGTTCCGTCGAGAACGTCTTTGTTCCAGATCTCCAGGTGGTTGGACAGCCCGAGGACCTCGACCTCGTCGCGGAGCCGGGCTTTCTCCCGCAGGGCCTGGCTGATGAGGACGCGGCCCTTGGAGTCCAGCTCGTGGCGGGAACCGTTCCGGTTGACGCGGAGCATGAACTTGCGGACATCCGGCCGGAGGTGGAGGGCGCCGTCGGAGGTCAGGTCGGTCATGGCCAGCCACACGGACAGCGGATAGATCTTGATGGAATCGTCGGAGAGGGAGGTGATGAAGAGGTCCTTGCCGTAGACCTGCTCGATGACCTCGCGGAATTTTTCCGGGACCTTGATGCGGCCGCTGGCGTCGAGCCGCGCGGTGTAGCTGCCGATGAGAACGTTGGCCATGCCTGTTTTGTCCCGCTTTGTCCCGTTTCCTCCCAAATATATGAATCCCCGAAGCTGTTGTCAAGAGAAAAAAGCCCAAAATAAAGAATAAAAGGAGGGGCCCTAAAAGTGGATCGGAGAAGGGGCGGGGCCCCAGCGGTTGGGGGCCGGGACCGGGAGGGTGCTCAGACGGCGTCCGGCGGGCCTTCTTCGCCGTCGGGCGCGGGCCTGGCCGCGAGAAGGTCGCGGGCCTTTTCGAGGTCGGCCGGCTGCACGAAGATCCTGAACTCGGCCATCCCGTCGACGGTCAGCGGGTAGACGAAGGGAGCCGTGCGGCCGCGGACGACGGAGACGACGCCGTGGCTGGCCAGGAAGTTCCGGATCAAGTCCGCTTCGAACGGGCCTTGGACGCTGGCGGCTTCGACGAGGTCGGCGGTGTCGGTGTCCGGCATGGCGTGACTCCTTTGCGGTCGCGGAGATAGTCGTCGAGGATGCGGCGGTGGTCGAAGGCCAGCGGCCGCCGGCGGTCGCGGGGGTCGGCCACGACCGCCCGGCGGGCGTCGTCGCCGCCGCGGGGGCGGCCCGAAGCCCGGGCCACGAACACGGTCGAGACCGTGTGCAGGCGGGGGTCGCGGGAGGGATCGGAATACGTCCCGAGCTGGCCGACGAGCTCGACCTCGAGCCCGGTCTCCTCGCGGGCCTCGCGCACGGCGGCCGCTTCGAGGGGCTCGCCGTAGTCGACGAAGCCGCCGGGCAGGGCCCATCCGGGCGGCGGGTTGCGGCGCTCGACGAGGACGACGCCGCGCCGGCCGCGGCCGGCCGGGACCTCGATGACGATGTCGACGGTCGGCACGGGATTGCGGAGCTTGGGTCGGGCCATGGGTTCCGGGGCCATTGTACATGCTTCCCGGCCGTCAAGGCAAAAAGAGGACAGTCCCGGCCCCGACAGACCGCGGCAGGGGACAGGTCCGGGCCGGGGCGGGGGAGCCTCCAGGGGGGAGCGATTGGCACGAATCGTGCTAATATAAAGATGGAAAATTCCCGGGTGGCGTGAGGAGACGGTCATGAAGAACGGGGGAATGAGAACGGCGTTGTTGGGCGCGGCCGTCCTGGCGATGGCCGCCGGCGCGTGGGCGGAAGGCCCGTACCGGGTCGTGAACGGCCCCAAGGACCTCTACTTCGGCCGTATCAGCTATATCGAGCCCGGAGAGGGCGGGGCCGATCCGGTGGTCCTGCGCGAGGGCCGGACCGAACCCGAGACGGCCGTCCTCAACCTGCCCATCGGGCCCGGCGACACCGTTCGGACCTCGGCCGGCCGGCGCTGCGAGATCCAGTTCGATACCGGGACCGTCGTCCGTCTCGACGTCGCGACCGAGGTCAAGGTCGAGACCATCCTGGCCCGCAGCCTGAGCGCGGCCGAAGCCCTCTCGGTCCTGACCCTCGGCCGGGGCCGCGTCTACGTCATGTATAAAGAATACGACCGCAAGGAGATGTTCCAGGTCCTGACGGCCAACGCCGCCGTCAAGATGAAGCACAATTCCGTGGCCCTCGTTTCCGCGGCCGCCGACGGGACGACCGAGGCCCAGGTCCGCTACGGACGGGCCCAGGTCCTCTACGGACCGGACGCCGACCGGCTCACGGACCGGACGGTCAAGAAGGGCGAACGCTTCATCGTCCTGGCCGACCACCAGTCCGAGCTGGCCGCGGCCATCGATGGCACGGCCTTCGAGCTCTGGAACGAGGACGTCAACGCCCATTTCGAGGACCTCCACGAGGGCTTGGCCGCCCTGCCCAAGCCGCTGCAGAAGCTCCCTCCCGCCGTCTTCCACTTCGCCCAGACCTACGGCAACCGGTACGGGGAGTGGCTCTGGGACGACCTCTACGGTTATGTCTGGCGGCCCTACATCGACAACGGGACCTATCCCTGGGGCTGGAGCCCCTATTACTACGGGCAGTGGTCCTACGCCGCCGGTCAGATGTTCTGGGTGCCGCAGGAACCTTGGGGCTGGATCCCGTATCACCTGGGCGTCTGGCAGTGGGACGAGAAGCGCGGCTGGTTCTGGCTGCCCGGGTCCCTGTTCGCGCCGGCCTGGGCGGATTGGGAGTTCTACTTCGGCTACGCCGGTTGGCGGCCTTGGAGCCTCTACGACTGGATGTCGGGCGGCTCGTATTGGGCGTCCGGCCTGGGCTACGCGAACGGCGGCCTGTATTATTCACCCTACTGGGCTGACGGGGCCGCCTCCGGCTCCACGGGTCCCCGGACCGTCGTCCGCAAGGACTCCCTGAAGCAACCCGGCGCGTCCACCCTGCCCCTGCCGCCCGAGCTCAAGGCCGTCGTCAAGAAGGTGACCGACGCTTACGCCAAGGGCGATCCCGGGGTCAGGGCCGGGGCCGACCGGGTCCGCGACCGTCTCGTCTTCGTGGCCAAGGGCGACCTCGGCGCCCCGGCCGTCCACGGCAAGACCCTGACCCTCGGCGAGGTCTCGAAGAGGACCGCCGACATGGCCGTCGACGCGGCGCCCTCACGGACGGTCGCCGATCCCCGGAGGGAGGCCGCCCGCGTCTTCCGCGGCATCGAAGGCCCCGCGTCGGCCCCGAGGAAGATCGCCGCGCCCGAGAGCGCCCCGGTCCACGCGCGGGGATTGACCGCCGTCCCCGTCGCCCCCCATGTCCGGCCCGACATCGCCGCGGCCCGCCGGGCGGACAGCCCGGTGCCGCGTTTCCGCGATTGGAATCCCGACTTGCGCGTCGCCCGGGCCCTCGGGGTCCGCATCGAGTACTCGAGCGTCCGCAACGAGGTCCGCTGCCCGGAGCTGCGGCTCACTTCGCGCGACCGCGAGCGTCCCGGCGGTATGGCCCCGCACCTGACGAGCCGGGGCGTGAGCTACGGGCCGGCCGTCTCGACCGGCGGCTCCTACGCCGGCGGCTCGTCCGCCTCCGGCACGGGCGCCGCTCAGCCGGCGCCCGCGCCCGGCCGGTCGGAGGGGACGGGATCGTCCTCGCGCGGCGGTGAGCCGAAGGGCTCGAGCGGCGGCGGGAAGATCAAAAACTGAGCCCGGCCGCGTAGGCCCGGACGACCTCGGGCAGCCGCAGGGCGACGCCCAGCCGTTCGACCTCTTTCCGGAAATCCTCCAGGAATTCCTTGCGCAGGGGATCGGCCGGCTTGAACTTGTGGCTCAGCGGGTTGACCGGCGAGCCGTGGTAGTAGATACGGTAGTCGAGGTGGGGGCCGGTCGAGTCGCCCGTCGTCCCGACATATCCGACGATGTCCCCGCCCTTGATCGCGGCCCCTTTGCGCACGCCCGGCCCGAACCGGCTCAAGTGGAGGTAGGCCGTTGCGTAGGCGTTGCGATGGGTCAGCTTGACGGTGTTGCCGGCCGCGCCGTCGCGGCCGGCGAAGGTCACGGTGCCGTCGGCCGTGGCCTGGACCGGAGTGCCGATGGGAGCGGCGTAATCGACGCCGTAGTGGGGGCGGTAGATCTTGTGGATGGGGTGGAGCCGGCTCGAGGTGAAGCGCGACGTGACCCGGCCGAACTTGAGCGGCGAACGGAGGAAGTCCTTGCGCCGCGAGCCGCCGTTCTCGTCGAAGTAGTCGGCGGCCCTGGTGTCGGGGTAGACGTACCGGTAGGCCCGGTAGACGCGGCCCTCGTTGACGAACTCGGCGGCCAGGATGTCGCGGTAGCCGGCGAAGCGGCCGTCGAGGTAGCGCTTCTCCACGAAGACGCGGAACGTGTCCCCCTTGCGCAGGTCGGTGTGGAAATCGATGTCCCAGCCGAAGCAGCGCTCGACGATGTCGATGGCCAGACTGTCCTGCTCGCCGGCCTTGTTGAGGGCCGCGATCAGGCTGTCCTCGATGACCCCGGAGACGAAGATCGGCCGGAACTCGACGGGGACGTATTTCAGCTCGGCCTCGACGCGGTCCTCCCGCCGTTCGACGACGAGGTACTTGGTCTCGTCGATGTCGTACTCGAGGCGCCGCCAGGGTCCGTCGGCGAGGGAGGCCAGGCGCAGCTCCTGGCCGGCCCGGATGCGGCCCAGGTCGTAGACCGGCTTGACGGCCTCCCGGAGGTCGTGGACCTCGCGGTCGGTGAAACCGCGCCGCTTGAGGATCTCGACCAGGGTCGACCGCGCCGGGATGACGATCCGGTCCTCGACGAGGGCGGGCGCGGCGTCCGGCGCGGCCAGGACCGGGACGGCCGGCCCCGTCTCCGGCGCGGCGGGCGGCGCGGGCGGGAAGAGGGCCCGGAACAGGACGACGAGGCCGGCCGCGGCGGCCAGGACGACGGCGGCGGCCGCCGCAACGCGGGCCCGGTTCAGCTTCTTTCGCCCCATCCTCTCCGCGTCACAGCGTGGGATTGACCTTGGGCTCGGCCTTCTTCCGGGGGTGCTTCCGGAGGAGGCGGACCAGGGCGACGGTCGGGCCCGAAAGGACGTTCAGGCCGAAATAGAGGAGCATGAAGTAGCGGGCGTAGAACAGGACGCCGAACAGGGACACGGCCACGAACAGGGCCGTCCGGATGTTGATGCGCTGGCCGATGAAGGCCTTGATGAAGTTGGGGTAGGGGAGCGTGCTGACCATGCACAGGGAGACGAGGAGCATGGCCACGGCGACGAGGAATCCGGACTCGCGCGTGGCCAGGGGGACGGGGTGGAAGTTGACGATGGCGCACATGAACATGGCCGCCGAGGGAACGGTCAGGCCCTGGTAGTGCTTGCGGTCCGTCGGGACCTTGCTGCGGACGTTGTAACGCGCCAGCCGCAGGACCCCGGCGGTCAGGAAGACGAAGCTGAAGAACACGGCCGGCGTCCCGGCCGTCTCCAGGCCCCAGAAATAGAGCAGGACGGAGGTGGCCAGCCCGAACGAGACGGCGTCGGCCAGGGAGTCGAGCTCGACCCCGAACTCGGACGGCGTGTGCGTCGCCCGGGCCACCAGGCCGTCGAGGCCGTCCATGAGGGCGGCGATGATGATGAGGATGGCGGCCATCCGGTAACGCCCCTGGAAGGTCAGCAGGACGCTCATGAAGCCGAAGAACAGGTTGGTCAGCGAGAACAGGCTGGGGATGACGCTGACCCCGGTCTGGACGCGTTTCGCTCTCATGGCTGGACCTCGCCGATGACGGACTGGCCGGCCTTGACCTTGTCGTGGAGGCCGACGTTGAGGACGACGTTCGGGGGGAAGGTCAGCTCGACCCGCGACCCGAAGAACATCAGTCCGACCCGGGAGCCGCGGGCCACCGCGTCGCCGGGGCGGACGAAGGCTTTGATGCGACGGGCGGCCACGCCGACGCTCATCTTCATGACCACGTCGGCGCCGGCGGCCTTGAGGGCCAGGGTCGTCGACTCGTTCCGCTCGCCGGCCTCGGGCCGGTAGGCGGGCAGGAACAGGCCGGGCTTGTGGTCGACCGAGGCCACGGTCGCGGCCAGCGGCGCGCGGACGACGTGGACGTCGTAGAGGGAGAGGAAGATGGTCAGGCGCGAGACCGGGCCGGGAAAGGACGGATGGGAGGGCAGGGTCTCCAGACCCAGGACCTCGCCGTCGGCCGGCGCGACGACGAGCCGCTCGCCGGGAGGCGGCACGCGCTCGGGGTCGCGGAAGAAGAAGGTGAAGGCGCAGGCGAACAGGAAGGCCAGTCCGGCGAGGAAGGCCAGGCCGAGCGCGCCGCACAGGACGGCCAGGCCCGCCGCCGGCAGGATGAACCGCAGCCCTTCCTTGGCGATCCTCATGGTCCCCTCTAGCGGTCCGCCCAGTAATAGGCGGCCAGGAACGCCAACTTGGCCGCGTCGGCCGTGATGTCGGGATTGATGCGGTAGATGGTGTCGCCGGTCTGGTGATAGGCCAAGTGGGGCCCGTTGGAGCCGAGGCTGGCCGCCGGGACGCCCTTGAGGAAGAACGGCGCGAAGTCCGAGCCGCGGACGCCGACGCCGGAGATGACGCCGAGGCCGCGCAGGACCTTGACCGAGGCGTCGGCCGCCTCGAGGGCCTTCTTGAACTCCGGCGGCTCTGGCGAGACCGCCCCCCAGAGCCCGTCGCCCTCGCCGGTCATGTCGAAGTTGAGCATGCCGGCGACCTTGACGAAGGGGCCGGGGACGTGATCGACGAACCAGTTCGAGCCCTGCAGGCCGAGCTCCTCGCCGCCGAACAGGGCCACGACGATCGAGCGCTTGGGCTTTCGGGACAGGGCCGCCGCGGCCTTACCGGCCGCCATGGCCGTGGCGCTGCCGCTGGCGTTGTCGTCGGCGCCTGGGAAGAGCAGGCCCATGTGGGCGCCGGTGTGGTCGAAGTGGCCGCCGATGACGACGCATTCCCGCCGCAGGCGGGGATCGGAGCCCTCGACGTAGCCGACCACGTTGTAGCCGACGGCCTGCGGGAAGTGACGCGACGAGACGGCCAGGCGCAGGCGGGCCCGGAGCGGGAAGGACAGGGGCCGCTTGTAAGTCGTCAGGACCTTGCGCAGGTCGGCCGCGGTCGAGCCGGTGTCCTTGAGCAGGGCGTCCATGACCTGGAGGGAGATCATGGCCGGGGTGAAGCCCTCGAGGTAGTCGCCGTTGGGATTGGAGGCGATCTCGTCGTAGATGTAGACGACGCCGAGCGCGCCGCGGTCGCGGGCCGCGGCCATGCGCGTCCGGTGCTCGTCGTGATGCGTCCACTTCGGGTCGCGGTCGGGCGTGCCGCGAAAACAGAGGACGAACTTGCCCTTGATGTCCAGGCCGGCGTAGTCGTCGTAGCCCAGGTCGGGGGCGGAGATGCCCCAGCCGGCGAACACGGCGTCGGCGGTCCGGTCGCCGCTCGCGGAGTAGAGGAGGGGCAGGAAGTCCTTCTCGGGCGCGAGCTTCATCTCTTTATAAGACTGGCCCTTGGCTGCGTCGGGCGGCCCGTCGGGCAGGAGGACGGTCATCTCGGCTTTGTCGACGATCGTGTACGGGGAGGGGTAGGGCTGGAGGTAGCCGTCCTTCCCCGAGATGGGCTTGAGGCCCCAGGCGGCCAGCTTCTTGGCCGCCCATTCGGCGGCCGCGGTGTAGCCGGGATGTCCTGTCAGGCGGCCGGCGTACTCCGGGAGGGCCAGGGTCTTGACGATGTCGTAGGCTTCGGCCGGGCTGATGGCCTTGAGGCCGGCCTTGAGGTTGGCGTCGAGGGCCTGGCCGTGAGCCGGCAGGGAAGCCGCCAGGACCAGGGCCGCGACGGCGAGGGAGCGGGTTCTCGGCATGGGTTCCGGGGCCTCCTTTCGGGACATCCTTCAACCAGGGGGAATGATAGGCCCTTCCGGGCCAAAAGTAAATCCGGGCGAAACTGGGGACATGTCCCTCAGGTACGTGTCCCCGGTCTTCCGGGCGGGGGACGGAACTGGGGACACGTCCCTCAGGTACGTGTCCCCGTTTTCCCCAGGGCTCGGCGCCGGGAGATCTCCTTCTTGACCGCCGGGTGGAGCAGGAAGATGTAATAGACGGCCAGGAGTCCGAGGATGAGCCCGAACCGGCCGACGTGGCCGCGGGCCAGGGCCAGGAAGGCGAACACCAGGGCGGCCAGGAGGCCGCCCAGGTGGACGAAGGCGAAGATCGTGTCGAACACGCGCGCCGGGCGCTACTTGACGACCGTGGCCGAGAGGATGGTCACGGGCGCGAGAGGCACGTCCTGGTGGCCGCGCTTGCTGACGGTCGGGACCTTGGCGATCTTGTCGACGACGTCCATGCCGGCCACGACCTTGCCGAAGACGCAGTAACCGAAGCCCTCGGCGGTGTTGTCTTTATGGTTGAGGAAGGCGTTGTCCTTGAGGTTGATGAAGAACTGGCTGGTGGCGCTGTCGACGATATTGGTGCGGGCCATGGCCACGCTGCCGCGGACGTTCTTCAGGCCGTTCCCGGCCTCGTTCTTGATGGGGTCGTTGCCCGTCTTCTGGTGCATCTCGGCGTCGAGGCCGCCGCACTGGATCATGAAGTTGGGGATGACCCGGTGGAAGATGAGGCCGTCGTAGAACTTGGCCTCGACGTAGTCGAGGATGTTCTTGACGGTGATAGGGGCCTTGGCCGGGAAGAGCTCGAGAGTGATATCGCCCTCGCTCGTCTTGATCAGGACCTTGGGATTGGCGGCGGGCGTTTGGGCTAGAACGGTCCCGGCCAGGACGACCGTCGCGGCGAAGAGCAGGGGCAGGATATTCCGGGTCATGAGAACCTCCTTAGGACTGGCGGAAGAGGCCAAAATAGCAGAATCGGCGGGCCGAATCAAACCGGACATGCTATAATCGATGCCCGTCAACCCAAGGAGCCCGACCGTGAGAAAGACCCCGTACCTCAGCCCGGAAACGACCGCCATCCACGCCGGCCAGGAGCCCGATCCTGTCTACGGCGGGGTCTCGGTCCCCATCTACCAGTCCTCGACCTTCGCCTTCGCCAGCGCCGAACAAGGCGCCGCCCGGTTCGCCGGGAAGGAAGCGGGCTTCATCTACACCCGCATCGGCAACCCCACCATCCGGGCCCTGGAGACGAGCCTGGCGGCGCTCGAGGGCGGCTGCGACGCCTCGGCCACGGCCACGGGCATGGCCGCCGTGACGACCATCTACACGGCCCTGCTCGACAAGGACGCCCACGTCGTCGGGACGGCCTCGATCTACGGGCCGTCGCGGACGGTCCTTGAGACCGAGTTCGCCCGCTTCGGCGTCCGCTCGGACTTCGTCGACACCTCGGACATCCGCAACATCGAGAAGGCCCTGCGGCCGGAGACCAAGCTCCTGTTCGTCGAGACGCCGGCCAACCCCACGCTGGCCCTGACCGACCTCAAGGCCTGCGCCCGCCTGGCCAAGGAGCGCCGGATGATCCTCGTCGTCGACAACACCTTCTCGAGCCCGCTCTTGCAGCGGCCGCTCGACCTCGGCGCCGACGTCGTCATGCACAGCTTGACCAAGTTCATCAACGGCCACAGCGACGTCGTCGGCGGCGCGATCATCGCCCGGGACGAGGCCCTCCACAAACGGCTTCGCAAAGTCCTCGTCATGATGGGCGGCACGATGGACCCGCACCAGGCTTGGCTCGTCCTGCGGGGCGTGCGGACGCTCGCCCTGCGGGTCGAGAAAAGCCAGGCCAACGCCGGTGCTCTGGCCCCCTGGCTGGCGGCCCACCCCAAGGTCGCTTGGGTCAACTATCCGGGCCTCGCGAGCCATCCCCAATACGCCCTGGCCAAGGAGCAGATGAAGGGCTTCGGATCGATGATCACCTTCGGGCTGCACGGCGGTTACGAGGCCGGACGGAAGATGATCGACGCGGTGGAGCTCTGCACCCTGGCCGTCTCGCTCGGCGGCATCGAGAGCCTCATCCAGCATCCGGCCAGCATGACCCACGCCGGCGTCTCGCGGGAACGGCGCTTGGACGCCGGCATCACCGACGACCTCATCCGCCTGTCGGTCGGCTGCGAGGGCGTCGAGGACATCCGGGCCGACCTGGCCCAGGCGCTGGAAAAAGCCTGACGGTGGCCCGCCGGCCGCGGCCGCGCCGGTCGCTTTGACTTGGGACCGGGACCGAACATAGAATACTCCTCCATCGCGCCGTCGAAGGAGGAGTCGAAATGAAGCTCGTCCGCCGCCTTTCAACTGCCGTCCTGCTCGTTCTCGCGCTCGCGGGGACGGGCCTTCTCTCCCAGGCCCCGAGACAGGCCGCCGCTCCCCAGACCGACGAGGCCAAGATCCTCGAGGCCATGCACCTCATCCAGAGCCAGCCGCTCTACGAGTACGTCGCCGAACTCGTCTCCGAGAAGTACGGCGGCCGGCTGACCGGGACGGCGGAGTACGAAGCTTGCGTCGCCTGGGTCGAGTCCCTGCTCAAGGGCTGGGGCGTCGAGCCCGGCGGCGAGAACGGCACCTACCGCCAGCTCTTCCCCAATCCCTACACGATCGTCCACAAGGGCGGCGTCTGCGAGCTGCTCATCCCGGCGGGCCGGGGCGGCGTCGTCAGGAAAGCCTATAAGTACGAGGACGAGTTCATGCCCGGCGGCACGACGGGGACCGGCGACGTCACGGCCGAGGTCGTCTACGCCGGCTACGGCATCACCGCCCCCGAGCTCGGTTACGACGACTACAAGGGCGTCGACGTCAAGGGCAAGATCGTGCTCCTGGAACCGGAAGTGCCCGTCGGCCCGGGCGAGAAGACCCTCGAGCAGTTCAAGAAGTGGCGGCCGTACTCCTTCCACCAGTACAAGCTCAAGACCGCCGCGGCCCACGGGGCGGCGGGGATGATCTACAACTACGGCCCCATCGGCAACCCCAACAACGCCTACGTCGAGGGCTTCGTCTACCACCATGTCGGGGCGGCCGTCACCGAGGACGTCTTCGCAGGCACCGGCAAGGTCCACAAGGACGTCGTGGCGGCCATCCGCAAGGAGCTCAAGCCGCGGTCCTTCGCCACCGGCAAGACGATGAGGATCAGCAACCGGTCCGAGCACCACCCGGACGGCGTCGGCATCAACCTCCTCGGCAAGATCACGGGCAGCGATCCGAAGCTCAAGGACGAGGTCATCGTCATCGGCGGGCACCTCGACCATCTCGGCCGGCTGTGGGAGCTCCTGCCGGGCGCGAACGACAACGCCACGGCCGTCGCCGTCACGCTGGGCGTGGCCGAGGCCATGGCCAAGTGCGCCGTCAAGCCCAAGCGGACGGTCGTGTTCTTCTTCTTCGGCAGCGAGGAGCAGAGCGAGGACCAGGGCACCGAGGGCTCGCACTACTACACGGACCACCCCATCTACCCGCTCGACAAGACGGCCGTCTTCCTGAACATGGAAGGGCCGGGCAGCGGGACCAAGATCAGCGCCTCGGGCGGGACGACCTATCCGAAGTTCTGGGCCTTCGTCGAGAAGGCCAACCAGGGTTTCATCCACCGTCAGCTGAGCACGGGCCCGGCGAACTACCCGGCCCGGCCGCGCCAGGACTCGGCCTGGTTCTTCTGGAAGGGCGTGCCCTCGCTGACCTTCGGCGCCTACGGCGGGCCGCCGTCGCCCCTCCCGACCTACCACAACACGCGGGACAACCTCGGCCTCATCACCCCGGAGATCATGGAGGACTTGGCCCAGCTCCTGTTCATGACCATCATGGACATCGCCGACGAGCCGGCCCTCGATTTCCGGAAATAGGGGACACGTACCGCAGGTCCGTGTCCCCCGGTCAGATGTGGAGCTCGACGACGTCCTCGTCGGCGAGAACGTAGTCGCGGTTGACGCGCAGTCCGTCCAGGCCCGTGGCGTTCCAAACCCGCGCGTACTGGAGCTTTTCGGAGAAGTCCTTGTGGACGGCCTTGGCCATATCCATGACCGTGCTGCCGGTCCGGAGCGCGAAGGGGGAGTCCTTCTCGGCCTTCTTCCCGGGGATCTTGCTGTAGACGCGGACGACGCGCAGGAGACCGAAGACGGCCCGCCGCAGCGCTTCCAGGCCGCGGCCGGAGACGGCGGACACGGCCAGGCGCTCGAACGTGCCCTCGAGGAGGACGCCGAGGTCGTCGAAGGCTTTGGCCGCTCCCGCGGCGTCGATCTTGTTGGCCGCGAGCAGGGTCCTTTTGCGGAAGGGGAACCAGGGCGGGGGGATGTCCGTGTCGGCGCGCACCAGCTCGACCTTGCGCTCGCGGAGGCGCCCGACGACGCCGTCGAGGGTCGCGGCCGTATCGGGATCTGCCAGGTCGGCCACGAGCAGGACGGCGTCGGCCATCTTGACCAGCTCGGGGAACCACGTTTCCATGAGCTCGGCCGTGACGGGCGGGGTGTCGACGAGCTGGACCTTGACGTTCTCGAAAGGCATCATGAACGGGGCGGGGGAGCGGGTGGTGAAAGGGTAGTCGGCGACCTCGACCTCGACGCCCGTGAGGGCCCGGACGAGGCTGGACTTGCCCGCGTTGGGCGGGCCGGCCAGGACGACCTGACCCGCGCCCGACTTCTCGACCTTGGGACCGGAGGCGCGTTTGGCCGTGGAGGCTTGGCGCTCGCCCTCCTCGCGGGCCTTGGCGATCTTCTGCCGGTACATGGCGATGAGCTTGTCCGTGCCCTTGTGGTGGGGGATGACGCGGATGAGCCGCTCGTAGATGTCGATCTTCTCTTCAGGGGTGCGGGCCTCGCGCAGCTCGGCCTCGATGCGGTGGTATTCGGGCGGCAGGTTGGCCGGCATGCCCCGATTATACCATGGGCCCGGGCCGGCTTTTCGACCCGAAAACGCGCCCGGAAGCCGGCCTGGACCCGACGCTAACTGTGAGAAAAAACGGTCCCTCCGGCCGTCTCTTAAGAAGGGGCCGGGGAGCGGGCCGGTCCCAAGACCCGGAAATCCGGCTAAATATCTCTAAATGAACGGTTTGAAAATGAATAAAAACACAGAAATATCTTGCATCCGGGCCCATTTTTTTGCTATAATAGCAGGGAGAAAAATGGCCCCCGGGTCCCGTGCCGCGTCCGCGCCGGGAACCGGCATTTTTTTATAAGTGAACGGACATGAGCCAAGAAAAGTATACCGCCGAAAGCATCAAGGTCCTCAAGGGCCTGGAAGCCGTCCGCAAGCGCCCGGCCATGTACATCGGCAGCACCGCGAGCGAGGGGCTGCACCACCTCGTCTACGAGGTCGTCGACAACAGCGTCGACGAGGCCCTGGCCGGGTTCTGCACGGAGATCAACGTCTTCGTCCACGTCGACAACTCCATCACCGTCGTCGATAACGGCCGCGGCATCCCCGTCGGCCTGCACAAGAAGGAGAACAAGTCGGCCGCCGAGGTCGTCATGACCGTCCTCCACGCCGGCGGCAAGTTCGACCAGAAGAGCTACAAGGTCTCCGGCGGCCTCCACGGCGTCGGCGTCTCGGTCGTCAACGCCCTGTCCAAGCGCCTCGACCTCGAGATCAAGCGCGAGGGCGGCATCTTCACCCAGAGCTACGAGCGCGGCAACCCGGTCAGCAAGCTCAAGCAGATCGGCAAGACCAAGAAGACCGGTACCAAGGTCACCTTCTGGCCGGACGAGGACATCTTCGAGACGACCGAGTACAACTTCGACATCCTGACCCAGCGCCTGCGGGAGCTGTCCTTCCTCAACAAGGGCCTCAAGATCACCATCACCGACGAGCGGACCGACAAGTCCCACGAGTTCCAGTACAAGGGCGGCATCCGCGAGTTCGTCGAGTACCTCAACCAGAACAAGCAGACCATCAACCCCAAGCCCGTCGTCTTCGAGGGCGAGCGGGAGGGCGTCGGCGTCGACCTGGCCATCCAGTACAACATGTCCTACGCCGACACCATTTTCTCCTTCGTCAACAACATCAACACGACCGAGGGCGGCACCCACGTCATCGGCTTCAAGGCCGCCCTGACCCGCTCCCTCAACTCCTACGCCAGCTCCCACAACCTGCTCAAGGACCTCAGCGAGAACATCACCGGAGACGACTGCCGCGAGGGCCTGACGGCCGTCCTGTCGATCAAGATCCACGACCCCCAGTTCGAGGGCCAGACCAAGACCAAGCTCGGCAACTCCGAGGTCAAGGGCATCGTCGAGTCCATCGTCAACGAGCAGCTCTCGGCCTACCTCGAGGAGAACCCGCCCGTCGCCAAGAAGATCGTCATGAAGATCATCGACGCGGCCCGGGCCCGCGAGGCCGCCCGCAAGGCCCGCGAGCTGGCCCGCCGCAAGGGCGTCCTCGAATCGACGTCCCTGCCCGGGAAGCTGGCCGACTGCCAGGACCGCGACCCGGCCACCTCCGAGATCTTCATCGTCGAGGGCGATTCGGCCGGCGGCTCGGCCAAGCAGGGCCGCGACCGGCGCTTCCAGGCCATCCTGCCCCTGCGCGGCAAGATCCTCAACGTCGAGAAGTCCCGCTTCGACAAGATCATCAAGAACGAGGAGATCGGGGTCATGTTCGCCGCCCTCGGCATCGGCGTCGAGGACAGCGAGGACAAGCTGGCCAAGCTCCGCTACCACAAGGTCATCATGATGACCGACGCCGACGTCGACGGGGCCCACATCCGGACGCTGCTGATGACCTTCTTCTACCGGCAGGCCGCCCAGCTCATCGAGCAGGGCCACCTCTACATCGCCCAGGCCCCCCTCTACAAGGTCACCCGGGGGCGCGAGATCCAGTACATCAAGGACGAGCGCGAGTACGAGAAGTTCATGGTCCGCAAGATCTCCGAGGAGTTCAAGGTCCGGGCCGGCAACCGCAAGGAGGTCCTCGAAGGCGAGAAGTTCCGCAGGTTCTTCCGCAACCTCATGGCCAAGAAGAGCTACGCCCAGTTCTTCGAGCGCAAGAACTACCCCCTGTTCCTCATCGATCTGCTCATCAAGAACGGCGTCGACGGTCAGGAGTTCCTGAGCTCGAAGAAGAACGTCGACAAGGTCGTGAAGCTCGTGGCCGAAAAGGGCTTCACGGTCAAGCTCGGCCGCGACGAGGAGTACGGCGTCTTCGAGATCGAGTTCGCCTACCAGCTCAACGGCCTGGCCGCCAAGGGCAAGATCGGCATGGACCTGGTCACCTCGGCCGAGTACAAGAACCTCTACCGCATCACCCAGGAGCTCGAGGAGGTCAAGGGCCCCTACGCCGTCCTGACCAACGGCGACGGCGCCGAGAAGGAGACCCTGGAGAACGAGAACAAGCTCCTCGACTACCTCTTCGAGCGGGGCAAGAAGGGCGTCTCCATCCAGCGCTACAAGGGCTTGGGCGAGATGACCCCGGTCCAGCTCTGGGAGACGACCATGGACCCCGAGCGCCGGACCCTGCTCAAGGTCTCCATCGTCGACGCCGCGGAGACCGACCGCATCTTCAGCGTCCTCATGGGCGACGAGGTCGACGAGCGCAAGAAGTTCATCGAGTCCAACGCCCTGGAAGCCCTGAACATCGATGTCTGACGACAGCCCCAAGAAGCCGTCCCGCGCAGGAGTTCCCATGGACAGCGAACAGCCCAAAGAGCCGAAAGAGCGCTTCCCGATCGCCGGCCTCGAAGAGGAGATGCGCCGGTCGTACCTCGACTACGCCATGAGCGTCATCATCGGCCGGGCCATCCCCGACATCAAGGACGGCCTCAAGCCGGTCCACCGCCGCGTCCTTTACGCCATGTACGAGAGCGGCACCTCCTACAACAAGCCCTACAAGAAGTCGGCCCGCATCGTCGGCGATGTCATCGGCAAATACCATCCCCACGGCGACCAGGCCGCCTACGACACCCTGGTCCGCATGGCCCAGGACTTCAGCCTGCGCTACCTCCTCGTCGACGGCCAGGGCAACTTCGGCTCCATCGACGGGGACCCGCCGGCGGCCATGCGCTACACCGAGGTCCGGCTGAAGAAGCTGGCCCACGAGCTGATGGCCGACATCGACAAGGAGACCGTCAACTTCGTCCCGAACTACGACGAGAGCCTGACCATGCCCGAGGTCCTGCCCTCGAAGTTCCCCAACCTCCTGGTCAACGGCGGCAACGGCATCGCCGTGGGCATGGCCACGAACATCCCGCCCCACAACCTGTCGGAGATCTGCGACGCCGTCATCCACCTCATCGAGCGCCCCGAGGCCACCCTCAAGGACGTCCTCAAGTACGTCCAGGGCCCGGACTTCCCGACCGGCGGCATCATCTACGGCCGCCAGGGCTTCCTCGACGCCTACAAGGAGGGCAAGGGCATCCTCCACCTGCGGGCCAAGACCGTCATCGAGCGGGCGGCCAAGGGCGAGAAGGACAAGATCGTCATCACCGAGATCCCGTACCAGGTCAACAAGTCGCGTCTCCTCGAATCGATCGCCTCGCTCGTCAACGAGAAGCGCGTCGAGGGCGTGGCCGACATCCGCGACGAGTCCGACCGCGAGGGCATGCGCGTCGTCATCGAGGTCAAGCGCGGCGAGCTGCCCGAGATCATCCTCAACAACCTCTACAAGCACACCCAGCTGCAGATCTCGTTCGGCATCATCCTCCTGGCCATCGTCGACAAGCAGCCCAAGACCCTCAGCCTCATCGAGATGATGAAGTACTTCATCGCCCACCGCAAGGAGGTCATCCTGCGGCGGACGCGCTTCGAGCTGAGGAAAGCGGAGGAGCGGGCCCACATCCTGGAGGGCCTGGTCATCTGCCTCGACAACCTCGACGCCGTCATCAAGCTCATCCGGGCCGCCAAGACCGTCGACGAGGCCCGCAAGGGCCTGATGGAGAAGTTCGGGCTGACGCTCATCCAGGCCCAGGCCGTCCTCGAGCTCCAGCTCCAGCGCCTGGCCCAGCTCGAGCGGCTCAAGATCCAGGAGGAGTACGCGGCCCTCAAAAAGAGGATCGCCGAGCTCAAGCGCATCCTCAAGGACGAGAAGCTCGTCTACGCCATCATCGTCAATGAGCTCAAGGAGATCAAGGAGGAGTACGGCGACGAGCGGCGAACCGAGATCCGCGACGAGGCCGTCTCGGAGCTGCGGCCCGAGGACCTGGTCAAGGAAGAGGACGTGGCCATCGTCTACACCTCGAGCGGCTACATCAAGCGGACCTCGCTCACCTCGTACAAGTTCCAGGCCCGGGGCGGCAAGGGCCGCAAGGGCATCGAGATGAAGGCCGAGGACGTCGTCGAGGACATCTACGTGTGCTCGACCCACAGCTACCTCCTCGTCTTCACCAACCAGGGCCGGCTCTACTGGCTCAAGGCCCTGGACGTGCCCGACGTCGGCGTGTCCGGGCGGGGCAAGCCCATCGCCAACCTGGTCGAGTTCCAGCCGGGGGAGAAGCCGGCCTCGGTCGTCGCCGTGAAGGAGTTCAGCGAGAACCAGTTCGTCGTCATGCTCACGACCGACGGCGTCATCAAGAAGACGCGGCTGTCGGAGTTCCGGAACGTCCGCAAGGGCGGCATCCTGGCCATGAACATCCGGCCGAAGTCGGAGCTCTTCTCGGCCCAGCTCTCGACCGGAAAGAACACCGTGGTCATCGGCACCAAGCTCGGCCGGGCCCTCCAGTTCAAGGAGGCCGACGTGCGGCCCATGGGCCGGTCGGCCTCGGGCGTCCGGGGCATCCGCCTCAAGCCCAAGGACCGGGTCATCGGCATGATCGTCGTCGGGGCCGAGGAGAAGTTCATCTTCACGGCGACCGAGCGCGGCTACGGCAAGAAGACCTCGGCCGACATGTACCCCATCAAGCACCGCGGCGGCCAGGGCGTCCTCAACCTGCGGGTGACGCCCAAGGTCGGCCACGCCCTGGGCATGGTCGGCATCAACGAGGAGGACCTTCTGGTCATCACGGTCGAGGGCAAGGTCATCGGCATCCCGACGACCCAGGTCCGCTCCTCGGGCCGGGCCACCCAGGGCGTCCGCCTCATCAAGCTCGAGGACAAGGACCGGGTCTGCTCCATCGCCAAGGTCCGGGAGAGCTGATCGG
>CAZFZU010000027.1:0-37715 GCA_964523615.1 uncultured Eubacteriales bacterium
CGCCCATGGCGACGAGCTCGTCTTTGAGCTCGGGGAGGGTCAGGTCGCGGATATCGTTACGGGGAAAAGATACCATGTCCCTGATTTTATCACAGAAGGCGAAGACACCCATTCCCGATGGTCGGACCGTCCTAACGGAATAAATAGGAAATAGGTATCATGTCCCCCATTTTAACGGCGTTCGGCGAGCACGGCCAGGGTCTCGATGTGGGGCGTGCGGGGGAAGAAGTCGTAGATCCGCAGGTCGCGGAGCTCGTAGATGGCGCCGAGGCCCTTGAGGTCGCGGGCCAGCGTCGTCGGGTTGCACGAGAGGTAGACGAGGAGCGGCACGGGGTTGTCGACCAGGCCTTTGACGACCGACGGATCGACGCCCCGGCGCGGCGGGTCGAGGACGACTACGCCCGGCTGGCGCTCGAGGATCTCCTCCAGCCACTCCTCGGTCGTGCCCTCGCAGACGGCGAAGTTGCCGACGCCGTTGAGGGCCAGGTTCTTCTTCAGGAAGGCGATGTTCCCGGCGTCCGACTCGACGCCGAAGACCTCGCGGGCGCCGCGGGCCAGCCGGATGCCGAAGACGCCCAGCCCGCAGTAGAGGTCGGCCACGGTCTCCCCGGCCTGGGGCGCCGCGGCCGCCGCGACGTCGTCGAGGACGCGTTCCAGAATGCCGGCGTTGGCCTGGAAGAAGGACCGGATCCCGACGCGGAAGGTCAGGCCGCCCACGCTCTCCTCGATGTGGTCGCGCCCGAACAGGGCCCGGTCCCGCCGCCTCTTGCCGTCGTCGACCGCGGCCACCGCCCCGACGAGGCCCAGCTCGCGCTTGAGGCCCTTGAGCGCCTCCGCCAGCGGGGCCGTCTCCGCGTCCGAGGCCAGATCGAGGGCCAGGAGCGACTCTCCCCGGGCCCGGCTCGTCCGGACCTCGACGCTCTCGACGGACGGGAAGGGCCCGGCCGCGACGATGCCCCGGACCCGGTCCAGGATCTCGTTGACCCTGTCGGGGACCAGATGGCAGCGGTCGACCGTCACGAACGAGGTCCGTTCGCCGGGCTCGTTGTAGACGAAGCGGACCGCGCCGTCCTCCTCGCGCCGGACCCGCAGCCGGATCTGGTTGCGGGAACCCCAGACTCCCGGCGAGGGCACGATCTCGGGCGCCGGCCGGTCGAGCCGCAGCTCGCGGGCCAGGATCTCCGCGACCTGCCCCCGCTTGACCTCGAGCTCGAGCCCGTAGTCCATGTCCTGGTAGGGGGAGCAGGCCAGGTAGTGGCCGCAGCGCGGTTCGATCCGGGCCGCCGAGGGCTCGACGACCGCGACCGTCCGGGCCTCGGCGAAGCTCTTCTTGTCCTTGACGATCTCGATCTCGACGGTCTCTCCCGGCAGGCCGAGGTCGGTGAAGACGACCTTGCCGTCGATAAGGCCGAGGCGCCGGCCCGGGTAGACGATCTTGTCGATCTTGAGCCGCATGCCCCGCCCGCCTCTCACCGCCGCGGAAACGCCGCGTACTCCCGCAGGTCCACGGTCGCGCCCGACGCGCTCCAGCCGTAGCCCATCTCCGACGGCAGGGCCCCGGCCTCGTAGCAGGCGGCGAAGGCCTCGTCCAGACCCTCGACGACCCGCCGCTTCGCCCCCGGCGTGGCCACGGCCAGCGGCCGCCCCTCGCTCGCGTCGACGCTCCGGACCATGGCCTCGGGGAAGTCGCGGACCTCCGGCATCGAATCCTGCATGCCGTTGACGCACAGGGTCTGGCTCGCGGCCGCCTCCAGCCCGCACAGCGGCCGGTGGCCCTCCTCCCGGACCCCGGCGATCGACAGCCACAGCTTGGCCATGGGCTCGGCGTCGGGGAGCCCGTAGTCCTTGCGCGTCCCGTCGGGGAACTCGGCCCACAGGCCCGAGGTCCGGCTGTCGCAGCGGACGACGGCCTTCTCGAACTCGAAGCGGACGACCGGCCCGCGGTCTTCCGCCGAGGCGTGGCTCACCAGGAAGACGATCTCGACCCCGTCCTCGGTCCGGATCCGGGCCGCCGCCGTGTCGAAGTTCTCGACGGCGTTGGCCCGGTAGAGCTCGGCCGCGACCTCGGCCGGCCGGGCGCTCGCGTCCCGCTCCCGGCCCAGGATGTAGAACATGTTGTGGAGGTCGTGGGCCATGGCGTTCTGGGCCGGGCTGTCGAGGACCCAGGCCCCGTCGGCGTCGCGCCGGCGGCCGGCCCAGTCGTTGCGGGCGTAATAGCCCTCGTCCCGCGGCCAGAGGTAGAGGCAGCGGAAGCGCTTGGCCGCGCCGAACAGGCCGGCCCCGATATCGGCCTTCAGGGCCTGCACGGCCGGGCTGAACGACCACTGGTAGCCGACAGCGACCCAGAGTCCCGAGGCCCGCTCGGCCTCGATCCCGGCCCGGACCTCCTGGATCGTGGCGGCCGCCGGCTTCTCGCACAGGACGTGGCTGCCCTTGGCCAGGGCCGCGGCCGTCTGCGACATGTGGAGATGGATGGGGGATGACAGCACGGCCAGCTCGGCCTTGCGGTTGCGGTAGAAGTCGGCCATGTTGACGAAGCAGGGCACGCCCTCGGCCCTCATCTCGATATACTGCTTGCAGCGGTTGGGTTGGGGATCGACGGCCCCGGCGATGCGGAAGAGGCCCTCGTCCTTGCGCTCGAGGAGGGCCTGGAGATAGGCCGCGCCCATGCCGCCGACGCCGACCATGACCAGGGATACGGGCTCGCCCATCGGGTGCTCCCTTCGGGCTAATACTGACACAGTTTGGCGTGCTCGTCCAGGAGGGCCAGGTAATTGTCGTACTTCGTGCCGACGGCGACGCTGTGGCTCGCCCCCAGGATGAAGCGGCCGCCCGGCTTGGCGCAGGCCATGGCCCGCCGGACGTCGGCCCGGACGTCCTCGGGCGTCCCGCCGACGAGGTGCTCGACGGCCACGCCGCCCCACAGGGCCAGTCGGTCGCCGTAGTCGCGCTTGAGCCGGCAGATGTCCATGCCCGCCGTCGGCTGGATGGACTGGTAGGCGTCGAAGCCGATCTCGACGAAGAAGTCCAAGAGCATGGCGATGTTGCCGCAGCAGTGCTTGACGACCTTCTTGCCGTGCCGGCCCTTGACGCTGCGGACCCGCTCCTTGTTGGCCTCGAGGAAGAGGTCGCGGAAGGCCGCCGGCCCGATCAGCGGCCCGGTCTTGAAGCCGAGGTCCTCGGCCCACATGACGGCGTCCGCGTCGGGGTGGATCATGAGCGCGTCGGCCGCGTTCTGGGCCTCGACCAGCCGGCTCGTCGCCGCCCGCACGGTCTCGGGGTTGGCCCCGATCTCGAGCAGGCCGCGCTCCAGGCCGCCGAGCAGGACGATGCCGACCGAGCCGCCCGACGGCCCGCAGATGTAGCGCTCGTCCTTGAACTCGCGGACGACGGCGTCGAGGATGGCCCACGACCTCTCGTCGCGCCGCGGCGGCTCCGGCTCGCCCGCGAACTCCTCGGCCGTGAAGACGTGGGCGTCGCGGACGGGGTCGTGGACGCAGGTGATGTCCTGGGTCGCCTCCGAGAGCTTATAGACGCGGCCCTCGCGGTCCTCCCAGGTCGAGGCGTCGATCCGCCGCGGCGGCGGCGGAGCGTCGGGCGGCGGCAGCTCCCAGGTGGCCATGGGGAAGGTGACGATGTCGAGGGGCAGCCGCTTCAGGAGGGCGATGTGGTCCTCGCGCCAGCTCTGGGCGACCTCGTCGGTCCGCCCCTCCCAGAAGGCGATCTGGGACTTGGCCTTGGCCCGCAGGTAGGTCTCGTGGCCGAGGACGCGCTCCACGGTGTCGAAATCGACGGCGAACTCGCCGTACGGCACGCGGTCGGGGACGCGCCCCTCGAGGGCCGCGGTGACGCGCTCCTTGGAGGTCACCCGCGGGCCTTCCGTCCCGGCCGGCGCTCGAGCAGGTCGACGGCGGCGAACGTCTTCATCCGCCTGTCGAGCCGCAGGGTCAGGATTTCGAAGCCGCCCAAGCCCACGGTCGTCTTGGCCCCGAGCGCCGGGACCTCGACCGCGACTCGCCGCGGCGTCCCGGTCGGCTCGAACAGCCGGACGACGACGTCGCGCCCGTCCTCGGAGCGTTTGAAGGCGGTGAGCTCGACGGCCTCGCCCTTGACGACGACGCCAGCCTCCGGCCGTTTCTTGCCGCCGGGCGGGCAGTAGGCCAGGACGTAGGGCGATTCGTTGCGGACCAGGGCCTCGCGGCCGACCTTCTCCAGCCGCTCGTCCCGCGGCCCGCCCTTGAGCCAGAAGCGGAAGGTCCGTTCGCCGGTGTCCTGACGGGGGATAAAGCGGTCGGCGGCCACGGCCAGGCGGTCCTCCCAGGTGTCGGCCGCGTAGGCCGGCGAGCGCAGGAGCGACAGCCGCAGCTCGCGGCCGTTCCAGTCCGAGCCGTGCGTGCCGTCGTTGATCACGGTCAAAGCCGCGCCGGCGGCCTCGGAATCGAGGGCCAGCCATTTCTGGGCCACGGCCTCGTCGCCGTTCGAGGGCAGCTCGTCCGCCCCGAAGGCCACCTGGCCCAGGAAGCGCGGCGCTTTCAGCTTGGGCCGGAAGCCCAGCTTGAGCATGGCGTCGCGCTCGGCCCAGAAGACCCGGACGCCGATCTCGACCTCCGTGCCGCGTTTGGGCACGGCGTAGCGCAGGAGGAGCCGCGAGGCGCCGTAGGCGAGGATGGCCTCGACGACGGTGCGGACGGCGCCGTCCTCGACGACCCGGACCGGCTCGAGCGTCCCCTCGCGGAGGCCCGCGAAACGGGCCGCTTCCTCGGGCGTGGCGGCCCGGAAAGCGCCCTCGAGGGCCCGGAACGAGCGGACCTTCATGCCCCACGGATCGGCGTTGTCGCGGATGACGAGCGGCGCGCAGGAGCCCGGCTCGAGGAAGTCGACGCCGCCGGCCCGGTAGGCGTCGAGGAGGCCGGTCCGGGCGTCGACGGCGACCTCGAGGTCGGGCGTGGTCACCGTGACGGCCCTCCGTCCCGCGCCTTCCGCCGCCGCGGCGACGGGCCGCGGGGCCGCGTCCTCGCCGACCGGCTCGAGCCGGCACGAGAAGCGGTTGAGGCGGCCGGGCGCGAGCTCGGCCTCGAAGACGACCTTCTTGCGCCACTCGACGCTGAGGTTGCTGTCCTCCTTCTCCGTTTGCGACGGCAGGACCCGGCCGCCGGCGGCGATCCGCGGCGCCCAGCGCGTCTTCTCGAAGTTGGGCTCCCACGGCTCGAGCTCGCACTCGACGACCGTCCTGACCGCGTGGGGATGGGGATTGAAGACGAAGATGGGCAGCTCGCCGGACGCCGCCTTGGGCTCGCCCGCGGCCAGGGCGAAGAAGGCCTTGGCCTTGAGCCGCGACAGGATCTCCAGGCCGTGGCCGATCTGGCGCAGGGCGCCCTCCTCGCCGGCCGGGATGGCCGAGCCGGGCAGGATGTCGTGGAACTCGACGAACGCCAGGTCCCGCGCGACCTCGTCGAACTCGGCCGCGGGGTAGGGCACCAGGCCCTGGAGCCAGGCCGCCGTGACCATCTTCTCGGCCGAGTAGAGCTCGTTCTCGAGCCGGCGGTGGCCCTGCTTGACCCGGGCCATCGAGGTGTAGCAGCCGACGGCCCAGGGATTGAGGTCCTGGGCCCGCCTGGGCAGAGTGTCCCGGTCCTTCTCCAGCTCCGAGAAATAGGCGTCTGGCGTCGAATGGACGAGCTCGACGTCCCGGCGCTCGCGCCCCATGGCCGCGAGGTCGTCGAGGTCCTTCCGGGACGGCCCGCCGCCGTGGTTGCCGATGCCCCAGAGGTGGATGACGGGGCCGTCCCCGGGGTAACCGGCCAGCCACTTCTCCAGCCGCTCGCGCTCCCGGCCGCCGACCGAGCAGTAGTGGGCCGAGGCCCGGGTGGCCAGGACCTCGGAGCCGTCGTAGCCGACCCAGACGAACTCGTCGCGGGGCAAGGGGCACTGGGCGTTGCCGGGCCGGCAGCACAGGTAGGCCGTATAGCCGCTCTTGGCCAGGATCTGGACGAGCCCCCGGGTGTGGCCGAAGGGGTCGAGGTTGACGGCCGTCCGCGGCTCGACCCCGAAGCGCGAGGCGAAGTAGCGCCGGCCGAGGAGGACCTGGCGGACGAGCGACTCGCCGCTCGGCATGTTGCAGTCGGGCTGGACGTGCCAGCCGCCCATGATGTGCCATTTGCCGGCCCGGACGAGCCGGCGGATGCGGGCGAACAGGGCCGGCTCGTGCTCCTCGACCCAGCGGTAGAGGATGGCTTCGTTGTGGCAAAAGACGAAGCCCTCGCGCTTCTCGCAGAACTCGGCCGCCTGCCGGAACGTGGACAGGGCCTCGCCGGCGCCCTCCTGCCACTCCCAGAGCCAGACCGGGTCGAGATGGGCGTTGGCGACGAGATGGACCTTCCGCTTGCTCATGGGGCCCTCTTTCATGGGATGACGGCCCGGACCGCGACGGGACCCGGCCGCTCGGGGAGCTCGACGGCGACGCCGAAGAGGTGATAGGGGAGGCGGCGGCCGTCGACGGTGAAATGGGGCGTTTCGCGCGGCCGGGCCCGGCGGACGGCGATCTCGAGCCGCGCGCCGCGCGCGGGAACGGTCGCTTCCATCCGCGCTTGGCCCGGCAAGAGCCTCGGCCGCACGCGCACGGCGGTCCCGGCCGGCCGGACGCCGAGGAGATGGTGGACGAAGACGAAGATCATCTCCGCCCAGGTCCAGGGGATGATGCCGATCTGGGGATAGGGCGGCACGGGCCGCGGGCCGTAGAACTCGGGCCAGGCCGCCGCCCGGCCGCCGGGGACGCGGCCGAGCCAATCGAGCACCCGGGCGGCGCCGGCCATGTCGCCGGCCTCGATCGCGGCCCGGGCGACGAAGAGCGAGGCGAACGGCCACGGACCGGGCGAGTCGGCCTCCGAGGTGACGTTGTAACGGCCGTAGCCGCCGCCGGTCCAGCGCTGGTCCCAGAGCGTCTCCATCGAGGCCAGGGTGCGGCGGGCCAACGCCCCGGCCGGATCGACGAACTCCCAGGCCACGGGCAGGACGGACGAGGTGTCGGGATCGAGAAGGTGGCGGCCCGGCTCGAAGAGAGGGGCCTGGCGGGGGAGAGGGGAACCGGCGGGCGGTCGGATCTCGGACTGGACCCGGCCGTCGAGGCCGCGGCGCTTGACGAACCGCCCGCCCGAGACGAGGGAGAAGCGGGGCGAGCGCAGCAGGGCCTCGCGCAGGGCCTCGGCCGCCGCCGCCCACTCGGCCGCCCGCCGCGGCCGGCCGAGGAGCGCGGCCATCCGGCCGGCGGCCTTCAGGCCCATGGCCACGTGGAGCTGGTGGGCCAGCTCCAGGCCGGGGCGGATGCCATGGCCGCCGTGGCGCTCCCAGTACTCGCGCCGGTTGACGAGGAGCCCGGAGGCGGCGTGGCGGAACTCCGGCCGGAGCGCGAAGGCCGCCGTCCGTTCGACCGTCCGCCAGCGGCCGGCGACGAGGTCGCGGTCGCCGGTCCAGTCGAAATAGGCGCTCAGGGCGAACAACAGGATGCCGTTCTGGTCGAACTCGCTCTCGCGCCAGGGCCGGAACCGGCTCGAGTCCATGGTCGCGCCGCGCCCGTCGACGAGCTCGTCGAGGAGGCGGGCCCACATCGTCCGGGCCGCGGCCGTCTGCCCGGTCATGGCCAAGGCCAGGGCGATGAAGGACTGGTCGCGGACCCATTCGAGGTTGTACTGCCAGATGCCGCCGTCGAGGCGGCCCGCGGCGGACGCCGCGGCCCGCAGCTGATATTTCGAGGCGGCGAAGAAGCGGTCGAGCCGGGGGTCGCGGCAGCGGACCGTCGCCGTTCCGGCCCAGGCGGCCGCGGCGTCGGCCGGCTCGCCGGGATCGGGAACGACGCGCAGGGCGACCGTGGACCGTTCACCGCGGCGCCGGAGACGGTACTCGAAGACCGTGGTCGCGGCGGCGCCCGGGGAGAGCGCCAGGGAGGTCTCGACGGCACGGCCGGGAAGGCCGGTGCGGAGACGGGCCCGCGAGCCGCCGCCTCCTCCGCCCCCCGCGGCCCGCGCGGACACGGTGACGCGGCGCAGGAGCCGGGCCGTGCGGGCGTCGGGGCAGAACAGCTCCTCCGTGACGACGAAAGCCCCCGCGCTCCAGCGGAGCTCGACTCGAGGATAGGGGCGTTCGAGGGCCCAACGGGCCCGGACGGCCCCGGAGCGGGCGGTGAACGTCCGGCCGCCCGCGACGAGCGCGACGGCGGTCGCCGCGAGGCCCGATCCGGGATCGAAGGTCAGCGCGGCCCGCTTCGGCCCGAATCGCTCGGGGTCCATGATCAGGAGCCCGGCCGGGGTCGCCCCCGCCGCCGGCGCGACCTGGACGGCGGCCTGGATGAAACCGTTGCCGAGGAAGAAGTATTCGGCGCCCTCGAGGGACGTCCGCCCGTCGATGGGCCCGCGCGAGGGATCGTCGGCGTAGAAATGCTCCTCGACCTTCATGACGCCGATTATATGCAGGGGACGCCGCCGAAAGCAAACGGGCGGCGGGCGCGGCCGGGCTCAGCCGCGGGCCGGGCCGCGGAGCAGGCGGGCCGGCAGCGTGATGAGGGCCTTGAACAGGTCGAGCACGGCCGTGACGGTGATGCCGAGGAGCCGGAACGGCAGGAGCATCAGCCAGACGAAGGGGTAGAGGATGAGGCCGAGCAAGGCCAGGGGCCAGCAGAACACGAGCAGGATGAGCCAGAGCAGGAATTTGGTCATCGTTCGTCTCCTCACCCCATTCTACGGCCGGCCGCGGCCGAAAGTTCACTTCCCTCGGATTGGCTTGCGGGGCGTTGTCGGGTAGAATACGCGCGATCGGGGACATGTACCCCCGGTACGTGTCCCCCGGATGAAATAAGCCCGGAGGCGCCCGTGGTCCTCGTCAGCGGCATCGCCGTCGTCGATCTCATCGCCAGCGGCCTCGAGCGCGTGGCCCGGCCCGGCGAGCTCGTCTTCGGCTCGGTCGGGGCCACCCTCGGCGGGCACGCCTGCAACGTCTCGGCCGATCTCGTCCGCCTGGGCTTCCCGCGGTCGCGGGTCCGGGTCGTCTTCCCGGCCGGCCGGGACCTGTTCGGCGGCTTCCTCGTCCGCGGCCTGCGGGCCCGGGGCCTGCGCGTCGATCCCGTCTTCGCCCGGACCGCGCCGACCTCGCTCGACCTCATCCTCGTCGCGGACGGCGAGGACCGCCGCTATCACGCCGACCCCGGGGCCAACCTGGCCATGGAGGCCGCCCCCGTCGTCGCGCTCCTCGACAGGCACCGGCCGCGCGTCTATTACGCCGGCGGCGCCGGCCTGCTGGGACGGTTCGACACGGACCTGGCCGCGGTCCTGCGCCGGGCCCGCCGGCACGGGGCCACGACGGTCGTCGACGTCGTCAGCCCTTACCGGAAGTCCTGGGCCTTCCTGCTCCGGGCCCTGCCCGCGACCGACGTCTTCCACTGCAACGGCGACGAAGCCGCCTCCATCACGGGCCGGCGCGATCCGGCGCGGGCCGCCGCCGAGCTGCGCCGCCTGGGCGCGGGGAGCGCCTTCGTCACCCTCGGCCGGGACGGGGTCGCGGCCGCCGTCCCCGGCGCCGCCCTGCGGCTTCCGGCCTTCCCCGTCCGGGCCGTCGACCCGACGGGCGCCGGCGACGCCTTCTCGGCCGGGCTCATCGCCGGCCTTTACGCGCTCGTGTCCGACGGCCGCCGGGCCGCTTCCCTCGCGCCCGAGGAGTGGCTCGATGTCCTGGTCCGGGCCTCGGCCTGCGGCGCCGTCTGCGCCACCGGCATAGGCACCACGACGGCGGTCGACGGCTGCCGGGTGGACGCCCTGGTCCGAAAGGACGGGAAAGCCGTGCGCGCCGCCGCGACCTTCCGTCCGGCCCGCTAGGCCCGGGCGAAAGCGTCGCGGGCCTCGCGCAGGGCCAGGACGTTGGCCGGTTCGCAGTCGTAAGCGACGACCCCGCAGCCGAACAGGATCCCCGGGCCGCTTCCCGCCGCTTCGAGCAGCCGCGACCCTTCGCGCCGGACGGCCTCCGGCGTCCCCCTGTGGACGAGCCGGGCGTCGACGCTGACGCGCAGGGCCCGCCGGGCCCCGCGACAGGCGGCGACGAAGCGGGCCAGGTCCGACCCGGCGTCGCACAGGAGCTGCCCGGCTCCGGTGGCCAGGAGGTCTTCCAGGATGGGCGTCGTGTCGCCGCCGACGATGAGCGGGACCGTCCGGGCGCCCGCCTCGCGCAGGGCCGGGACGAGGAGGTCCCGGTATACGGGCAGCACGAATTCGCGAAAGACCCGCGGCGACGCCGCGCCCGGCGAGGCCTTGGAGTCGAACAGGACCGGCTCGGCGCCCTTCGCGAGGAAGGCCGCTCCGAGATCGGCTGCGATCAGGGCGGCGCGTTCGAGGAGCCGGCGGACGAACGGCGGGTCCTCGACCGTGGCCACGAGGATCTGTTCGGTCCCGGCCAGGGCGCAGGCCAGCGAGAAGGGCCCGCTGACCGCCCCGCGCACGGCGACCGCCGCGCCGGCCTCGCGGACGAGCCGGGCGGCCGCCTCGACCATGAGCGGCAGGCGCCCGTCGCGGCCGGGATCGGGCCGGCCGAGCTTGGCCAGGTCGCCCGGGCCGGCGAGGAGCGGCGCCGCCACGGCCGGGACATCGGGCCCGTCGTCGAAATAGCGGACGGCGCAGCCGGCCGCCTCGGCCTCGACGTTGTAGACGTCCAGCCCGACGGTCAGCGCGTCCGGGCCGTAGATCTCGCGCTCGCGGGCCAGGGCCTCGACGAGGAGGTCGAGGCTGCGGCAGACCTCGGACGGGGAGCGGCCGACGAGCCGGGCCTTGTGCTCGTAGACGGCGGGGACGAACGGGACGCGGTCGACGGCCTCGAGCGCGGAAGCCCGTTCGACCCGCTCGCGGCCGGTCATGGGCCTAGAAGAAGATGCTGCCGAGGGTGTAGATGCCGAAGCCGGCCAAGGCCAGGCCGAGGAAGAAGAGGACCTTGCGGAAGGTGGCTTGCTTGATGCGGTTCTGGTGGTAGCAGACGAAGCGGACCAGGCTGAGGTACCAGGCCAGCGACGACAGGCCGACGACGACCGCGAAGCCGACGGCGGTCCAGGTGCCGTAGCGGACCAGGTTCTGGCCGAGCAGATTGTGACCGGTCACGGAGCCGGCCACGAAGATCCAGTAGAAATACAGGGTCGGGTTGGCGACGTAGAGGAGGATGACCCCGAGGATGGGCTTGGGCGACGCCGCGGGGACCCGGTCCCGTCCGGCCGGCAGCTCGAAGGTCCGGGAGTCGCGGATGAGCTTGCGGGCCAGGAGCAGGATGACGACCGCCGCCACGCCCTTCAGGATGGACATCGAGTAGGGGGGGAGATGGAGCTTGACCTTGAAGAAGCCGGCCAGGGCGACGAAACAGAACGAGGCGTCGAGGACGGCCGCCGTCAGCCCGGCCAGGAAGCCGTGGAAGAAGTCCCGCTTGAGGGCCTGGGAGGCGACGAAGAAATTGACCGGGCCGACCGGGACCGAGGCCAGCAGCCCGAAGAAGACGCCCAGGAGGATGAACATATCGGCGGGATTGTAAACAAAACTCCCGGCGACAGTCAATCGCCGGGAGCCGGGGCAAGGGCCGAACGCCCGCCGCGCGGCGGGCGGCGGGGCCTACATCTTGGCGATCGAGGCGGCCTCGTCGCCCGGTTCCTCCTCGGATTCGAGCTCGATGCCCAGGAGCTTGGCCGTCCCCTCGTAGACCATCTTCAGGGACTTTTTGGACTCCTGGAGCTCGGCCAGGCGCTTGCGGACCTTCTGGAGCTCCTTCTCGACCTCCTCGTCGAGGTGTTCCAGCTGATGCTTGACCTCGGCCATCGTCTTCTTGTAGAGATCCTCTTGTTCCTTGCTCAGAGCCATGTCAAACTCCTTTTCGGTTCGGTCCTTGCCTCGGGCCCTAGATCGCTGACGCGGCCCGGCCACCGGCCGGCGCGTTGGCGGCTTTGAAAGAGATGACGAACGATTTCCAGACCTTGACGGCCACGCCGTTCTTGCGGGCCGGCTGGAACTTCCACTTCTTCACGGCGGTCTCGGCCGCCCGGGCCAGGCCCGGATCGTCCTTGATGCCCTTGAGGATGGCCGTGTCGATGACGCTGCCCTTCTCGTCGATGAGGGCGTTGACCGTGATCGAGCCGCCGACGCCCAGGCGCTGGGCGGCCGAGGGATAGACGGGATCGACGGACTTGACGATCTGGGGCAGCTCGGTGACGGCCCCGAGCTCGACGAGGTCGCCCTCCTTGACCGCCGGCGCGGCCGGCGGTTCGGCCGCCCCCGTCCCGGAGGCGCCGTCTCCGCTACCGGGGCCGGTCACGACCGGGGGGGCCTCGGTGCTCGCGGCCGGAGGCAGGGCCGCCGGATCGGCCTTCTCGTCGGCTGCCGCCATCCGGGCGGCCTCCCCGGAGGGGGCCGGGATCTGAGGGGCGGGGGCCGGCGGCGTGATCGAGGCGGGCGTGACGGCCTCCAAGCCGACCGCCGCGGGCTCTTCCTTCTTGACCTGCGGTTTGGGCTTCGGCTTGGCCGGCGCGGGATCGGACTTGGGGGCCGGCGCCGGCTCGACAGGGGCCGGTTCGGGCTCGGCCTTCTGGACGACCGTCTGCGGCGTCATGAGACCGGGGTCGGCCTTGGCGGCCTTCTTCGGCTTGAGGACGAAGAAGCCGACCGCGGCCAGCACGGCGACGCCGGCGGCGGCCAGGACGAGAGGCGACGGGCCCCTGCGGGACTTGGTCTCGGTCACTTCGCCGAACAGGCTGGTCGAGGCGATGACCGCGGCCTCCTTCTCGGCCGCCGCGGGCTTCGGCTCGGGGCGCTCGGCCGGCTTGGGCGCGGCCTTCGGGGCCGGCGCGGGCGCCGCCGGCGCGGCCGGCTTGACGATGGGACGGGGCCGCTCGGCCGGGGCCTCGGGCTTGGGCTTTCCGGGAGTGAAGAAGGGGGAGATGTCGGAGCCGGGATCGCCCGGGGTCAGCGTATTCCGGGTGGCCGGCTCGACGGCCGGCGTGGCCGAAAACGCCGCCGGTCGGGGCGCGGGCTCGGCGGCGGGCTTGGGCTTGGCCGCGGCGACGGGGGCCGGCGGCGCAGGGACGGGCTTGGGCTTTTCCACGGCCGGCGCGGGCGCGGCGGCGGTCTTGGCGGTCTTGACCTTGTCCTTCTCGAAGTCGAGGCCGGCCAGGGCCGACTTGAGGAAGGTGTCGATATCGGCGCCGGTCTTGCCGTTGCCGTTGCCGTTCCCGTTGCCGTTGCCGTTCAAGGGCTTGGGCTCGACCGTCGTCTTGGCGACCGCGGCTTCCTTGACCACGGACTTGAGGAGCTCGTCGGCCAGGGCCTCGTATTTGGCGGCCGGCGGGGCGTCGTGGCGGACCGGGCCCGGGACCTTGACCTTGGGGATCTCCTTGCTCAGCCGATCGAGGTCGGCCGGCAGGGCGAAGAGGTCGTCGTCCGACCGGGCCTTGTCCTTCTTGCGCGGGGGCGCGGGCGCGGCCTTGGGCTCTCTCGCCCGCTCGGGGGCCGGCGCGGCGGCCGCGACCGCGACGGGAGCCTCCATCGGCTCGGGAGCCGGGACGGGTTCCGGCCGGGGCTCGGGCTTGCCGAGGACGGCCTCGACGGAGGCCAGCAGCTCGGCCATCTTGAGGGGCTTCTCGAAATATTCGGCGGCGCCGTACGTGCGCAGGGCCTCGGTCCGGTAGACGCGGTCCTTGTACACGCCGGTCATGATGAACACGGTGGCCTGGGAGTTGCGCTCCGAGGTGATGCGCTGGCAGAGCTCGAAGCCGTGGACCTTGGGCAGCATGGCTTCCATGAGGACCAGGTCCGGGGATTCCTTATTGTACTTGTCCCAGCCGGCCTGGCCGTCCGTGGCCGTGACGACGCGGTAGCCTTCCTTGTCGAGGATGCCCTGGAGGGAGGCCAGAGAGCTCTGGTCGTAATCGATGATCAGGATCTTTTTCATGCCCATGTCCTATGGCTTCCTCCCGCCGTCCGCTCGACGCGGGCCGGGATGGGACCCCCGGCCGACTCGCGCGGGCGGCGCTGTCGTTCGCGTCCACCATTTTTTCCTCACCCCCAGCCGGGGTCAATCACCCCTTTAGGTGATTGGAGGGATGATTTCCCCCTCCCCCCGAGAGGAACGCCCCGAGAAAGCGCCCTCAGGACCATCTCCGGCCTCGGGTACCGCCTCCGTTCGCTGCGGTGATCTTCCACGCCGTTCCGTTCACCGGGCTCGGCCATCAGGGAGCGGACTCTTGGGAGCGACCATCTGAAGTGGGGCGGAGCAGCTCGGAGCCCCACTTCTGAGAAATCTCCGGAACAAGCCCACTTCAGATATTTCGCAGGATCGTGGCCTCGAGCGCTCGGCCGCGATCCTGCAGGTCCGTTCCGATGACTCCACTCCCCGCCGCGGGGAAACGGCCCTCACCCGTTTCCGGAACGGCTAGATCGCCGCAATGCTCACTCCACCGGCACCCTCGGCCTATTCGATGGTCCGGGCGCTGGTCGGATGCGTGTGAACGGGGCGGAGGGAGATGCGTAATCATCAAGTGAACGACGAACGAAGGAGGGGAGACATGAGCGAGCGAACGCGGCGCGGCTTCGGGTGGATCCCGGACCTGCCCGACGTCCGGGACTACACCGGCGAGACGCCGGAGGTGCGCGAGGCCCTCGGCCGGCGGCCGCGCGGCGAGCGGCCGGGCGCGGTCGACCTGCGCCAGTGGGCTTCGGCCGTCGAGGACCAGGGCGCTCTCGGTTCGTGCACGGCCCACGCCGGGGCCGGCATCGTCGAGTATTACGAGAAGAGGGCCTTCGGCCGCCACGTCGAGGCCTCGCGGCTCTTCCTTTATAAAGCCACCCGGAACCTCATGCGGACGAAAGGGGACACGGGGGCCTACCTGCGCACGACCATGGGGGCCATGGTCCTGTTCGGCGCGCCGCCGGAGGCCTATTGGCCCTACACCGACGACGAGGCCGCCTTCGACCGGGAGCCGCCCGCCTTCTGCTACGCCTTCGCCCAGAGCTACCGGACCCTGCTCTACTACCGCCACGACCCCGCCGGAGTCACCCGGGCCGGGGCCCTGGAGCGGCTCAAGGACGCCCTGGCGGCCGGCCACCCGGCCATGTTCGGCTTCACCGTCTACAGCTCCATCGCCCAGGCCGAGACGACCGGCCTCATCCCGCTGCCCTTCGGCCGGGAGCGGATCGAGGGCGGCCACGCCGTCGCGGCCATGGGCTACGACGACGAGCGGACGGTGGCCAACGCGGACGGCGGCGAGCCGGCCGTCGGCGCCCTGCTCGTCCGCAACTCCTGGGGCAAGGGCTGGGGCGACAAAGGCTACGGCTGGCTGCCCTACGACTACGTCCGCAGGGGCCTGGCCGAGGACTTCTGGTCCGTCCTCAAGAAGGAGTGGACCGACACGAACGAGTTCAAGATCTAGCCCGGATAGGCTATAATCGGTCTCAGCCCTTATCCATGGAGGCCCTCATGAGAACGAGACCGATCCTGACCGTTGCCCTGATCCTTCTGGCCGCCGCGGCCGCGCCCGCGTTCGCCCAGGAGACCGAGAGCGCCGTGCCCGAGCTCTCCGCCTTCCACGAGGTCATCTACCCCATCTGGCACACGGCCTATCCCGACAAGGACGTGGCCATGCTCAAGAGCCTGACGGGGCAGGTCGACGAGCTGGCCGCCAAGGTCTTCGCGGCCAAGCTCCCCGGCATCCTGCGCGACAAGCAGGCCAAGTGGGACGCCGGCCTGGCCGAGTTCCGCAAGTCCGTCGAGGCCTACGGCGCGGCCGCCAAGGGCGCCGACGACAAGGCCCTCCTCGACGCCGCCGAGCTCCTCCACGCCAAGTACGAGGCCCTCGTCCGGACCATCCGGCCGGTCCTCAAGGAGATGGACGCCTTCCACAAGGTCCTTTACGTCGTCTTCCACACCCACCTGCCGGCCAAGGACTGGGCCGCCGTGCGGGCCGCCGCACCCGACCTCGAGGCCAAGGCCAAGGCCATCGTCCCGGTCGCGCTCCCGGCCCGGCTGCAGCCCAAGGCCGAGGCCTTCGCCGAGGCGGCCGACGGGCTGGCCAAGGCGGCGAGCGCCCTGGCCGGGCTCAGCGCCCAGGCCGACGGCGCGGCCGTCGAGCGGGCGGTCCTCGAGCTCCACACGCGCTACCAGGAGCTGGAGAAGATCTTCGACTGAGGCCGGCCGGACCGCGGCTACTTCGAGGCCCGCTCCTCGATAAGGAGCTGGAGGACCTCGAGCTCGTCGGCGTCGAACCAGATCTTCGAGCACGACAGGCACTTGTCCACCGGCACGAAGTACTGGTAGTTGTACGGCCGGGCGACCATGCGGTAGCCGCAGGCCGGGCAGGGCACGGCCGGGCTCAGGGCGTCCTCGACCTTCTGGCGCCGCAGGGGATTGCGGACGGACTTCTCCCGAAAGGCCCGGGCCTTGGCCCGCAGGGCCTCCGAGAAATCGAGCTCGCGCCGGGCCACGATGCGGTCGACCCCGGCCGCGTCGACCAAACGGCCGCGGCAGCGGCCGCAGACGCGTACGGCGACCCCCTCGTAGAAGGCCTCCGCGAGCGGCGCATGGCAGCGCGGGCAGAGGTTCTCGCGACCGGGGGCCGGCGGTTTCCGGCGGGCCAGGTCGTGGAGGGCGATCCGGACCTGCGGGAACTCCCGGGCCCTGGCGGTCACGCCCTCCTGGGTGTTGCGGACCCGGGCCAGCGGCGTGAAGCGCGGCCGGCACAGCAGCTCCGGCAGCGTGTAAGGGCCCTCCCAGTCGCTCTCGGCCGTTCCCGCCCCCCCTCCCGAACCCGTCCCCGTCGACGGCGCGGCCCCGCCGCCCGCCGCGAGCTGCCAGACGCGCCCCTCGTCCTCGGGACGCGCGGCGGCGTCCGCTTCGGCCACGGCCGGGAAGAGCTCGAGCTGCTCGCGGCGCAGCTCCTCGTAGGAGTGGAGGACGCCGCGGGCGCCGGCCCGGGCCCGCTCCTCCTCCCAGACCGAGGCCACGACGGCCTCCGGCTTCTTGCGGACCATCGCGGACAGGGCGCCGAGGCGCTTCATGAGGGGCGGGTGGGAGCTGAAGATCCGGCCCCAGAGGGTGTCGGGCGTGTCGCGCGAGTCGGGCCGGACGATGAACAGGGGCGCGTAGCTCAGCGAGAAGTCGCCGACAAAAGAGTTCTTGACGTGGGCCTTGTAGACGGCGCGGGCCAGGGCCTCGGGGGCCCGGCTGAGCTCGACGGCCGCGGCGTCGGCCAGGAGCTCGCGCTCCCGGCTGACGAGCATGCTCAGGAGGCGCATGACCAGGGCCGACAGGGCCACGGCGGCGTAGAACAGGACCGGCGGGAAACCGGCCGAGGCGCGGCGGCCCTCGCCGCAGGCGGCGCGGCCGTCGTCCTCGGGCTCGAGGGCGTCCTTGAAGCGCTCGAACAGGTTGGCCAGCGAGCAGACGAGGGTCAGGTAGAACGCGTCGCCGCGGGCGATGTGGGCCAGCTCGTGGGCGGCCACGGCCTGGAGCTCGTCGCGCGTGCCTTCGGCCAGCAGGCCCTCGGTGACGGCCACGGCCGGCGTGCCGTCCTCCTCGATGACGGCCAGCGAGTTGACGGCGAACGACGGCAGGACGTAGGCGTTGACCCGGGGCAGCCCGGCGGCGATGCGGATCTCGTCGAGGGTGTTGAGGAACTGGACGTGGTAGCGGTCGGCCGCGTCGGGCGTCGCGGCCTGGAGGCGGCGCAGGATGAAGCGGGGCCCGTTGCGGCGGGCGTCGAGGAAGTGGAGGGCGGCCACGACCGCGGCCAGGACCAGGTCGGCCGCGAGGAAGCGCGGCCAGAAATCCGGCGAGCGGAGCCAGGCGGTCGAGAGGACGAGCCCGAAGCTGGCCAGCAGGGCCAGGCCGACCAGCCCGATGAGGACGAAGTGGAAGGCCAGGACGGCGGCGAACAGGAACAGGCTGCGCCGTTTCTGGCGGCGCTGGACCTCGTAGAAATCGCGCGGCAGTCGGACCGTGGCCACGGGGCCATCATAAACGAACGCTCGCTCCCCGGTCAACGCGCGGAAAAATGGGGACGTTTCTATTTATTTTTTTCATCTTGTGTTCATCTTGCGGCGAAGATGAACAAATAAAATAGAAACGGCCCCATTTATCGCCATTGACGGACCCGGGGGATGTTCTTATAGTGGGAGCATCCGCGTCATGGAGGACACCCCGATGAGAAAAGCCCCCGTCGCTCTCGCCATAGCCCTCTCGATCACGCTGGCGGCCGCGCCCGGATTGCGGGCCGTCGACACGGTCGACACCAAGATGCTGGCCAAGCCGGCCGTCTCGGCCGAGCGCGTCGCCTTCGTCTACGCCAACGACCTTTGGACGGCCGGCCTCGACGGCCGCGACGTCCGGCGCCTGACGACGGGCGTCGGCGGCGAGACCAATCCCGCCTTCTCGCCCGACGGCCGGCTCATCGCCTTCAGCGGCCAGTACGACGGCAACGTCGACGTCTTCGTCGTCCCGGCCGAGGGCGGCGTGCCCCGGCGGCTGACCTGGCACCCCGGCGCCGACCTGGTCCTGGGCTTCACCCCGGACGGGCGCTCGGTGCTGTTCGCCTCGGCCCGCGTCTCCAACAACCGCTCCTACTCCCAGCTCTTCACCGTGCCGGTCGACGGCGGCCAGGCGGCCATGCTCGAGATCCCGTACGCCGCGGACGCCGACATCTCGCCCGATGGCCGTTTCATCGCCTACAGCCCCTTCCCCGAGGCCTTCACCCAGTGGAAGAACTACCGCGGCGGCCGCTTCTCGCGCATTTGGATCTTCGACACCAAGACCCGCGCCGTCGAGAAGGTGCCCCAGCCGGCCGGCCGCTCCAACGACGTCGATCCCATGTGGGCCGGCGGCCGGCTCCTCTTCCGGTCCGATCGCGACGGCGAGTTCAATCTGTTCGCTCTCGACCCGGCCACCAAGACGGTCGAGCGGCTGACCGATTTCAAGGACTTCCCGGTCCTCTCGGCCTCGGCCGGGGCCGGCCGCGTCATCTTCGAGCAGGCCGGCGTCCTCCATCTCTACGACCTGGCCAAAGCGGCCTCGAAGCGGCTGACCATCGGCGTCGCCGCCGACCTGCCCGAGCTCCGCGAGCGCTATGCCCGCGGCGGCCAATGGGTCTTCGCCGACGGCGTCTCGCCGACCGGGGCCCGGGCCGTGTTCGAGTTCCGGGGCGAGATCGTCACCGTCCCGGCCGAGAAGGGCGATCCCCGCAACCTGACCCGGACGCCCGGCGTCCACGAGACCAGCCCGGCTTGGTCGCCCGACGGCCGGTCCGTCGCCTACTTCTCCGACGAGTCGGGGGAGTACGCCCTCCACATCGCCGCCCAGGACGGCCGCGGCGAGGTCCGCAAGTTCAAGCCGGCCGGCGGGGCCGGCTTCTACGGCGCCCCGAACTGGTCGCCCGACAGCGCCAAGATCGCCTTCGCCGACAATTCCTGCTCGCTCTTCTGGCTCGACGTCAAGACCGGGGCGGTCAAGAAGTTCGCCTCCGAGCTCGTCTATCAGGTCGACGGCACGGCCACGTCCCTGACCTCCTGGAGCCCCGATTCCAAGTGGATCGCCTATACCCTGACCACGCCGACTTTCTTCCGCCGCGCCCACGTGTATTCCCTCGACCAGGACAAGTCGTTCCCGCTGACCGACGGCCTGAGCGACGTCGGCGAGCCGACCTTCGACGCCGAGGGCAAGTACCTGTGGTTCCTGGCCTCGACCGACGCCGGCCCGGCCAACCAGTGGTTCGACATGTCCAACGAGGACGCCCGCCGGACCGTCTCGCTCTACCTGGCGACCCTGCGCAAGGACCTGCCCAACCCGCTGGCCAAGGAGAGCGACGAGGAGAAGCCCAAGGACGACAAGGCCGACACGGCCAAAACCGCCGCGAAGGCCGGGGCGCCCGCCGCTAAGGCCAAGCCGGACGGGGAAGCCGCCAAGGGGCCCGAGCCCGTGCGCGTCGACCTCGAAGGCTTCGCCAACCGCATCGTCGCCGTGCCCATCCCGGCCGGCGTCTACCACAACCTCCAGGCGGGGGAGGGCGGCAAGCTCTTCTACCGCAAGGTCGACCCGCCGCCGACCTCGACCTCGGGCGGAGAGGGCGACTCCTCCATCCGCGTCTACGATCTAGCGACCCGCAAGGACGAGGCCGCCGGGCCGGCCAACTTCGGCTTCCGGTTGACGGCCGACCGCAAGAAGATGCTGGTCGCCTCGCGCGGCGCGTGGTCGATCCTGCCGACGGCCGGCAAGCCCGAGCCGGGCAAGGGCCGGCTCAACGTCGACGCGGTCGAGGTCCGGGTCGTGCCGGCGCTCGAGTGGCCCCAGATCTTCGACGAGGCCTGGCGCGTCAACCGCGACTATTTCTACGATCCGGGCATGCACGGCGCCGACTGGAAGGCCATGAAGGCCAAGTACGCCGCCTTCCTGCCGCACCTGGCCTGCCGGTCCGACCTCAACCGGCTCATCCAGTGGATGTGCTCGGAGCTCGCCGTCGGCCACCACCGCGTCGGCGGCGGCGACTTCCCGCTCCAGCCGGCCCGCGTTCCGGGCGGCCTGCTCGGCGCGGATTACGCCGTCGAGAACGGCCGCTACCGCTTCAGGAAAGTCTACGGCGGGCTCAATTGGACGCCCGAGCTGCGGGCGCCTCTCGCCGAGCCCGGGACCGAGGTCCAGGCCGGTGAATACCTGCTGGCCGTCGAGGGCCGGCCGCTCGTCCCGCCCGACAACCTCTACGCCCGCTTCGAGGCCACGGCCGGCAGGATCGTCGAGATCACGGTCGGTCCGAGCCCGGACGGGACGGGCTCGCGGACGATCAAGGTCGTCCCCGTCGCCGACGAGGCGGCCCTGCGCAACCGCGACTGGGTCGAGGGCAACATCCGCAAGGTCCATGACGCGACGAACGGCCGGGTCGCCTACGTCTATGTGCCCAACACGACGACGCTCGGCCACGTCTATTTCAAGCGCTACTTCTTCCCCCAGGCCGACAAGGAGGCCATCATCGTCGACGAGCGCTTCAACGGGGGAGGATCGGTCGCCGATTACTATCTCGACTGGCTGCGCAAGCCGGTCTCGGCCTGGTGGGCCATGCGCTACGGCGCCGACCTGAAGACGCCGAGCGCCTCCATCCAGGGGCCCAAGGTCATGATCGTGAACGAGATGGCCGGCTCGGGCGGCGACCTGCTGCCCTACATGTGGCGGAAGTTCGGGGTCGGCAAGCTCGTCGGCACCGCGACCTGGGGCGGGCTGGTCGGCATCCTCGGCTTCCCGACCCTGATGGACGGCGGCTCCGTGACCGCGCCCAACCTGGCCATCTGGTCGGAGGAAGGCTTCATCGTCGAGAACGTCGGCGTGCCGCCCGACATCGAGGTCGAGCAGACGCCCAAGGACATGATCGAGGGGCGCGACCCGCAGCTCGAGGCGGCCATCAAGGTCGTCCTGGACGAGCTCAAGGCCAATCCCCCGGCCAAGCCCAAGCGCCCGCCGTTCCCGATCAGAGTGAGGAAATAGAAAAGGGGACGTTTCTATTTATTTTGTTCATCTCGCGTTCATCTTGTGGCGAAGATGAAAAAATAAAATAGAAACGTCCCCATTTATCGGCTTACTTCTTTTCCAGGGCGGAGCGGACGGCGTCGACGACCGTCCTGACCAGCGTCTCGTCGGTCTTCCGGCCTTCGGCCACGGCGATCTTGAAGCGGATCGTGCCGTCCTCGGCGTCGAACTCCTGCTCCGCGATCGCGCAGCCCTCGGGCAGGGCCTTCTTGAGCGCGGCGACGGCGCGCTCGAAGGCGGCCTTGCCGGCCTCGCCCTCTTGACCGGTGAAGACGAGGTTGACGGCCCCCTCGTCCTTGCCCGTGGTCGCGATCGTGACCTTGGCCTTGGCGGCTCGGGCCTCCTGGCCTTCCTTCGCTGTCCAGACATAGGTCTCGACGGCCGCCTCGCCCTCGCCGTGCTTCTTGACGACCTTGAACTCGGCCGGGGCCTTGTCGAGCTTGAGCTCGAGGGACCGCAGCTTCTCTTCCTTGGCCTGGAGCTCGGTCTCGAGCTTCTTCAGCGAATCCTCGAGCGCGGTGATGTCCATCTTCTTGGCCTTGATGGCTTGGACCTGCTCCTGCAGGGCCCGGACCTTGTCCAGCATCTCGTCGTCCGCCGCGAGCGCCAGGGCGTGGCCGAAGGCCGGCTTGGCCGTCCAGGTCATCTCCGTCGGCTCGCCCTTCGCGGACTTGGCCACCCAGACGGCCTTGCCTTTGCCGCCGTCTTTGTTCGTCCAGACGATCGTCGGCTCGCCCCCTTTTTCACGCTCGACGGTGACCGTGACCTCGCCGCCCTTGTCCGTCTTGGCCAGAGCGAAAGCCCGTCCGGCCTCCGCGCGAGGCGTGACGTAGAAGACGCCGTCCTTGGTCACGATCTCATGGGCCTCGCCGAGGTGTTTGCCCTCGACGATCTTGACGGGGTGGCCCTCCTTGACGAGCTCGATCTCGCCGCCCTTGATCTCGATGCGCAGGGGCTCGCCCTTCAGCACCCGGGCCTCCTGCCCGTCGATCTTCAGGACGATGGCGCCGCCGCCCTTTTCCGTGGTGATGGTCAGGGGCTTGTCGATCTTAAGGGCCCTGACCTCGCCGCCCTCGGTGATGACGATCTCGAGGGGATGCCCATCGACCACGACCGGCTTGATGACGATGGTCTTCTCGATCGCCTGGCCCTTTTCGGCGCGCGCGGCCTCTTCGGCCTTCTTGGCTTTTTCGGCCTGTTTCGCTTTCTCGGTCTCTTTGGCCTTTTCCTGGGCCGCGGCCTGGACGGGCGCGACGGCTTCGAAAGCAGCGGCGGAAGCCGGCGGAAGCGCCGTCTCGGCGACGACGGTGACGGGCTCGGGGACCTGCGGCGCGGCCGCCGGGCGGGCCATGCCGACGAGGGACACGGCCGCGACGAGCGCCGCGGCCACCATGATCTTGGTTCTCATCTTCACCTCCATGCGAACGACCTTGTCTTTGAGGATGGACGCGAGGCGCACCTGGAACGAGGACCGTCCGGCGATCCCCAGCAGGGCCGCGGACGGGTTCCAGCGCGGGCCGGCCGCCCTCCGGAAGGCCAGCAGGCAGGCCGCGTAGGCCGACGGCTTGATCCCCGCGCGAAGGACCAGTTCGTCGCAGGCGAGCTCCTGCGCCTCGAGGAGCTCGCGGTAGGCGATCCAGCAAAGCGGGTTCCACCAATACAGGGCCAGGCTCGTCCGGACGAGCAGCATGACCAGGAAATCCGCCCGCTTGATGTGGGACAGCTCATGGAAGAGGGCCGAGGACCGCTCCTCCTCGGACCAGCCTTCGGCCCCCTCCGGGAAGAGGACGACGGGCCGGCGCCAGCCCCAGGTCAGGGGCACGGCGACCTCGGGGTGGGACTTCAGTCGCACGGCGCGCCGCAACGGGACGAGGGCCAGGAAGCGCTCGACGAGTTCGCGCCAGCCGGGGCCGGCCATAGCCTTGCCTCCGGCCGTCAGCCGGATAGCGCCGGCCAAGCCAACGGCGAGGCGGAGGAGGAGCAGGAGCGCGCCGGCCGGCCACAGGACCGACGCGGCGAGGCCGAGGACCCGGGCGGCGGTCCGGGGCCGCGGCGCGGCCGGACCGACGGTGGCGGCCTCGGCGCCGACCGTGAGGTTCGTCGAATGGGTGTGCGGGCTTCCGGTCCGTCCCTCCGCCGCGCCTCCGGCGGGGAAGAGTAACATCGTCATCGCTCCCGAGCCGGGCGTCCCGCCTTCGATCGCGACCGGCACGGGCCGGCTGTCAGGGGCGGTCCGGACCGCGGGCGCCGGGACCCGGTCCGCCGAGGCCGCCGGCAGGAGCGTCGTCCGCCAACCGATGGGCGCGAGCGAGAGGAGCGGCAGGAGCAGGAGGCCGGCCAGCGCCGTCGACAGGATGAAGTGGCGGATGGCCGCCGGCCGGCGCCGGGCGGCCGCGGCCGCGGCCAAGGCCACGACCAGGACGGCCGACGTTCGCAGGAGATAGCCGAGCATCCTAGCGTCCTTCTTTGCGCGCCTTCTCGATGAGCTCGGTGAGCCGCCGGTAGTCCTCCTCCGACAGGTTGTCCTCGGAGATGTCGAGCAGGGTGGCCACGACGCTCTCGGTCGAGCCGTCGAAGAACGTCGTCAGAAGGTGGCTGAGGGCGGACTTCCGGGCCTTGTCCTTGGGCAGGCGGGCCGTGTAGACGTAGCGGGGCCCGTCGGGCCGATGGACGAGGTGGCCCTTCTGCTCGAGGACGCGGAGCAGGGCCCGGACGGCGGAGTAGGAGGGAGGGTCGGGCAGGCGCTCGAGGACCTGGACGGCCGAGGCCTCTTTCATCTCGTAGACGATGTCCATGATCTGGCGTTCCCGCCGGCTCAGGCTCTTGTCGGTCGTCATGAGGCGCCTCCTTGCGGTCCGTGCTCCCGGTCTCTGACTGCTAAAATATTAGCATGCTAAATAATTAGCATCCGTGGCCGGTCTTGTCAAGCGGTTCTGCTAATATTTTAACATCCACGTTAGACCAAACGGACGGCCGCCGCGTTCGGTTGCATTCGCTCGGATCTCGCTTTCACCCAGTCCCGGGACCTCTCTCGGAGGCGGCCGGGGGCTTTGCCCGCTTTCCTTGACCGGCGGGGGAGCCCCGACTAATATAAGGAGGGCTAAGGGACCATGAAATTCCGCACACTCGGCCGCACCGGCCTCAAAGTCTCCGTCGTCGGCCTCGGCACGTGGCAGTTCGGCGGGGAGTGGGGCAAGGTCTTCACCCAGGGCGAGGTCGACGCCATCCTCGACAAGGCCGCCGAGTGCGGCGTCAACCTCGTCGACACGGCCGAGTGCTACGGCGACCACCTGTCGGAGCGCCTTGTCGGCGACTACCTCTCGCGCCGCAAGCGCGACGACTGGATCGTGGCCACCAAATTCGGGCATGCCTTCGAGGGCTTCATGTCCCGGCCGGAGCGCTTCGGGGCGGACGAGGTCCGGGCCCAGCTCATCGCCTCCCTGAAGGCCCTGCGCACCGACCGCATCGACATCTACCAGTTCCACTCCGGGCCGGACGAGGCCTTCCTCGACGACGGCCTGAAACGCGCGCTCGAGGACGCCCGGCGGTCGGGCATGGTCCGCAACCTCGGCGTGTCCATCCGCGGCGCCGGGAGCGAGGTCCAGGCCCGCGAGGCCTTCGGCCGCGGCTACGGCGTCCTCCAGGTCGTCTACAACCGGCTCGATGCGCGGGCCGAGTCCGAGGTCTTCCCGTACGCCCGCCGCTACGGCCTGGGCATCCTGGCCCGCGTGCCGCTCGCCAGCGGGCTGCTCACGGGCAAGTACGAGCCCTGGGACAAGTTCGGGCCGGACGACTACCGCTCGACTTTGGGGGCGGAGGAGATCTCGCGGCGATCGCGCGAGGCCGAGAGGCTGGCCGAGCACGAGCTGCCGCTGGGCGTGTCGCGGGCCCGCTGGGCCCTGGCCTGGTGCCTGCGCGATCCCGTCGTGGCCGCCGTCATCCCCGGCGCCAAGACCCCCGAGCAGGCGGCCGAGAACGCCTCGGCCGCCGACCTGCTGGCGGTTCGGACGCCCTGACCGTTCCGATCACTTGGCCGGCAGGCACTCGTCCCGGAAACGGGACGCGAACTCGTCGATCTCCTTGGGCGCAAGGGCCTTCTTGCCCTGGGCCAGATAGTCGTTGAAGAGGCGATTGAAGCAAGTCTGGTAGCGCAGCCGGTCGGTCTTGCCCTTCTCGTCGACGGCGGCCTCGTCGTAGAGGCGCACCGAGACGAGGTCCTCGCGGTCCTGGGTCAGGCTGTAGACGAAGTTGGCGGCGGCGAAGCAGCTCTCCTCCGTGGCCTCCAGGTCCTCGTGGGCGTCGAGATCGAGCGTGACGCCTTCGGCCAGGTCGAGCAGGTCGACCGGCGTCAGGTCCCGCGCGTAGAGGAAGTTGTCGCCCTCCATGCGCTGGTTGTGGAGGCCGCCGTTGCAGGCGCTGCCCTCTCGCCAGGCCCGGACGAGGCCGAGCCAGGGGCCCGACTTCTGGAGCAGGACGATGTTGGAGACGTCGGCCGGCTCGCCGGCGTTGAAGGTCACCGACAGGATGTAGGTCTCGGCGCCGCCCGTGACCGGGCCCGGGAAGGCCAGGTAGGCGAAGAAGGGCGTCCGGCCGCTGGCCAAGTCCTCATCGAGGTCGGTCACCCACCAGCCGGGCTGGTCCTCCCATTGGCGAGCCTCGTACGGCGTCTTGAACGACGACAAATCCAGCTGGCCGTTGGCCGAACGGTACAGGGCGGCCACGGCGGCCGGGTGGACGGCGACGCCCTGATAGGTGAACTCGCCGGGGATGTCGGCCGGTGGGGCGGTCCGGCAGGCGGGCAGGGAGGCCAGTAGGGCGCCCGCGAGGGCCGCCAGGACCGGGAGGGAAGCCGGGAACGCTCGTCTCATCGTCTCGCTCCTTCCGTCCATTAGACGCCCCCATCATACCGTTCTTCCTGAGAAATGGGGCCGTTTCTATTTATTTTATTCATCATGTGAAACGAAGATGAAAAAAGAAAATAGAAACGGCCCCATTTAGCAGGAACCTTATGGGGGTCCGGGCCGTAAATATTCAGGAAGCACGGAAAATCCACTGTTCGCCGACGGAGACCGACTTGAAGAAAGCCGCCGCCCCCGTTCCCGCCCTCGCCCTGACCCTCATTCTGGCCGCCGCCCTGGCCGGGCTGCCGTCCGCCCTCGCGGCCGGACCCTCGTCCGCCGCCTCCGCGACGCCGGCCGTCCACCCGGCCGAGCGGACCGACGACACGGCCGTACCGCTGGCCAAGGCCGCCGCCGCGCCGGTCATCGACGGCGTCCTCGACGACCCCGCCTGGGCCGCCGGCCTCAAGTTCGACGGCTTCAAGACCTTCAAACCCGACTTCGGCAAGGACGCCTCGCAGAAGACCGAGGCCTATATCGCCTACGACGCCGAGAACTTCTACTTCGCTTTCCGCTGCTTCGACGCCGAGCCGGGCAAGATCAAGGCCGCCGTCAGCAAGCGCGACAACATCTTCCAGGACGACGTGGCCTTCATCAACATCGACACCTTCAACGACCGCCAGAGCGCCTTCGCCTTCATCGTCAACCCTCTGGGCATCCAGGGCGACGGCATGGTCGACGTCCAGGGCAACCTGTCGACGAGCTTCGACGCCGTCTGGTACAGCAAGGGCCGCATCGACGACAAGGGCTGGACGGTCGAGGCCCGCGTCCCCCTCAAAAGCATCCGCTTCCCGAACAAGAAGGTCCTGACCTGGCGCATCCTTTTCATCCGCTTCTTCACCCGGACCTCCGAACAGGTCGCCTTCCCGCCCATCGACCCCAACTACGGCTCGCTCATGGGCCAGGCCCAGCCCGTCCAGATCGAAGGCCTCAAATACGAGCGGGTCGTCGAACTCCTGCCGGCCTTCACCTTCGGCCGGACCCAGGAGGCGAGCGAAGCCGCCCAGGGCGCCCTCGTCCGCAACGAGGACCTCGACATCAACGACCTCAGCCTGACCGGCAAGCTCGGTCTGACCTCGGACCTGACCCTCGACGCCACGGTCAATCCCGACTTCAGCCAGGTCGAGGCCGACGCCGGCCAGGTCGACTTCAACCTCCGCTACGCCCTCTACTACGAGGAGAAGCGGCCCTTCTTCCTCGAGGGCAGCGACCTCTGGCAGTTCGGCGGGGCCTTGGAGGACGCGCCCCTCTACTCGCTCGTCTACACCCGGACCATCGTCGACCCCGCCTACGGCTTCAAGCTGTCCGGCAAGGTCACGCCCCGCGACACCGTGGCCGCGATCTACGCCCGGGACAGCCTGGCCGGCGACGCGGTCGACGCCCACCCCGACATCATGATCGCCCGCTACAAGCACACCCTCAAGGACGACGGCTTCATCGGGGCCTTCTACACGGGGCGCGAGTACGGCTCCGGATTCAACCGCGTGGCCGGCTTCGACGGCCGCTTCCGCCTCAGCCCGAGCCAAACCGCCTCCTTCCATCTCTTCGGGTCGTCGACGCGGGACCCCGGCGCGACGGAGACCGCGACCGACCACGCCCTTTCGGTCACGTACGATTTCTCGAACCGCCATGTCCTGGTCCAGCTCGGCTATCAGGACATCTCCGAAGGCTTCCGGGCCGACTCCGGCTACCTGACCCGGACGGGCCTGCGCCAGCTCATGGCTTTCACCATGTACACGTTCTACCCCAAGTCGAGGTTCTTCCAGCGGGTCCAGACGTTCTACTGGAGCGCCCACCTCTTCGATACGATCTACGATATGGGAGAGTCGACCAACGTCTTCGTCCTTCGGGCCTATCTGCCGCGCAACACGATGGTCCGGGTCGAGGGCCTGCTGGCCAGCGAGGTCTACGCGGGCGGACGATTCAGCAACAGCGGTGTCGGCCTCATGTTCGAGACCCAGCTGGCCAAATCCTTCTACGCCCAGTCGCGCGTGCGGCGCATGGACAAGATCTTCTACGACCCGGCCGACCCCTTCCAGGGCTACGGCACGACGGCCTCGGCGGCCGTGCGCTACCAGCCCGTCGACAAGCTCGACTTCGTCGTCAACCTCAGCTACGTCGACTTCTACCGCTCGCTCGACCGGGCCAAGGTCTACGACTACCTCATCCTGCGCAGCCGGAACACCTTCCAGGTCAACAAGTACCTGTTCCTGCGCGGCATCCTCGAGTACAACGACTTCGCCAAGCGCATGACCTTGGACGGTCTGGTGTCGTTCACCTACATCCCGGGCACGGTCGTCCACCTCGGCTACGGCTCGGCCCTGGAGAAGGTCGATTGGGACGAGGACCTGCCCGGCTTCGTCCCCAGCGGCCGCTTCCGCCAAATGTCCCGCGGCTTCTTCTTCAAGGTCAGCTACCTCTGGCGTCTTTGATTCGGGGTCAGACCCCAGCTTCTCGAAAGAATTCAACGAGTTAGAGAAAGCGGGGCCGTTTTGTCCAGTTTGGCCGCTGGGAATTTCGAGCTTTTTAACGTTAAAAACATCAAAGTCGGCCGCGATGAAACCTTTGCGGTCCTTCGGTCGTCTATATGTATGGAGACAGAACGATGAACAACACGACGAAGGCCACCGCCGCCGGACGCGAGGACGCCCGGCGCGGCGCTTCGCGGATAGAATCGCTCCGGATCTCGATGAGACCCGGAGCGTCGGTGATCAATCAGCTGGCCGCGGCCATCACCGGTCGGAGGCGGGGCACGGGCTCCGCTCCGATGACCGTGGCCGGCTTTTTCTTCCCGTATGTCCCCGGCTTCCCGGTCCTGGCTTGCCCGGGCCGGCGGAGCCAGGCCCCGGCCTTCGTCAGCCGGGTCAGGTAACGCGGAATTCCTCCTGTCGGATAGGGGGCGCGCCGGCATGGGGCGCGTCCCCGCTTTCTTTTCTCCGCCGCCCCGCTGTATATTGGGCTGAGCGATGCCCGACCCCATCCGACGCCTGTCCCTGTTCGACGCCGTAAACATCTCCCTCGGCTCGATCATCGGCGCGGGGATCTTCGTCATCCTCGGCGCCGCCGCGGCCGTTTCCGGCCCGGCCCTCATCGCTTCCGTCCTCGTGGCGGCCCTCGTCTCCCTGCTGACCGGACTGGCCGCCGCCGAGCTCAGCCGGATGTACCCGCGCAGCGGCGGCGTCTACGTCTTCGCCCGCGAGACCCTGTCGGACTTCCCCGGCTTCCTCGTCGGCTGGGTCTGGCTGTTCTCGAACCTCGTGGCCGGCGCCACCGTGGCCGTCGGCTTCGGCCACTACTTGTCCCATTTCTTTCCCGGCCTGCCCACGGGCGCCGGAGCGGCCTTCGCCGTCGCCGGCGCGGTCTTCGTCCATCTCCTCGGGGCCAAGGAGTCGAGCCGTCTCAACAACGCCCTGGTCCTGTTCAAGATCGCCATCCTGCTGTTCTTCTCGACCGTCGCCTTCCTCCACTTCAAGACCGCCTCGTTCCGGCCCTTCCTGCCCTTCGGCCTGCGCGGCGTCTGGGCCGGCGCCGCGACGATCTTCTTCGCCTACGCGGGATTCGCCCGCGTCGCCATCGTCGCCGACGAGATCGACGACCCTCGCCGCAACGTCCCTCGGGCGACCCTCTGGTCCATCCTCATTTCCACCGGCCTCTATCTCCTGGTGGCCGTGGCGGCCGTCGGCGGCGCGGGTGCCGGCGTCCTGGCCGGCTCCGGCTCGCCCCTGGCCGACGCCCTGGGCGTCATGGGCCTGGCCTTCGGCGCGGGCCTCGTCGCCTTGGGCGGCCTGGCCGCGTCCGGCACGGTGGCCATGGCCTCGGTCCTCGGCGTCTCGCGGTTGGCGGAGGTCATGGCCCGGGAAGGGGAGTTGCCCGCCGCCTTCGCCGCCACCTCCCGCCGGACCGGGGCCCCGCGCAACGCCATCGTCCTCGGCGGAGCGATCATGATGGCCCTCGTCTTCCTCTCGGACCTGCCGCACATCGCCTACATCAGCAGCTTCTCGCTCCTCCTCTATTACGCGGCCCTGAACATCAGCGGCCTGAAGGCCTTCCGCGGCCGCCTGCGGGTCGTGGCCGGCTTGGGCCTGGCCTCCTGCCTCGTGCTCATGGCCAGTCTGCCGCGGATGTCCTGGATCGTGGGCGGAGCGGTCGTGGCCGCGGGCGTGGCCTATCACCTGACGGGTCTCCGGAAACGCTGAGCGTCGGGCCCCGAACCCGCACATCCGACCTCGCCGGTTGACTCGGACGGCCCGGCCGACAATAATCTCCCCTCGCCGCATATCCCGCGCGAAAGGAGCGCCCGTGAAGAGAAAAGAGTTCCTCAGGATGACCGCCGGTTTGGCCGCCGCCGGAGCCGCAGGCGCCGCCGGCCTGCCCCTCGCCCCCCTCGCGGCCCGCGCCGCTTCCTCCTCCGCCCCCGCCGCCTCTCCCGCCCCGCTCGAGCCCTTCGCCGCCCGCCTGGCCCAGGCCGCCGCTTCCTCCGACGACGCTTTCTTCTGGCAGCTCCTCCGCTCCCAGTTCCTCCTCGACCCCGACTGGATCTTCCTCAACTTCGGCGGCCTCGGCTCCTCGCCCCTGCCCGTCGTCGACGCCCTGGTCGGTTTCCTGCGCGCCGAAGAGCGCGCCCCGAGCGCCGGCCACGACGAGAAACCCTGGCAGGAGGTCAAGGACAAGCTGGCCCGGGCCCTCGGCCCCTCCTGCCGCCGCGAGGACCTCGGCCTCATCGGCGGCGCCACCGAAGGCGTCAACGTCATCGTCAACGGCCTGCCCCTCAAGCGCGGCGACGAGGTCATCACCTCGACCCACGAGCACGTCGCCGTCCACTCGGCCCTCCTCAATCGCATGCAGCGGGACGGCATCGTCATCAAGCTCTTCGAACCCGATATCGTCCGGGCCGCCGGCAACGTCGACCGCATCGCCCGGCTGGTCACCCCGCGCACGCGCCTCGTCCTCATCAGCCACGTCACCTGCACGACCGGCCAGCTCTTCCCGGCCGCCGACATCTCCGCCCTGGCCCGGGCCAAGAACATGTGGTTCGCCCTCGACGGCGCGCAAGCCCCCGTCAACGCCGCCTTCGACATCGCCGCGACCGGCGCCGACTTCTACACCTGCAGCACCCACAAGTGGATGATGGGCCCCAAGCGCACCGGCTTCATCTACGCCCGACCCGGCCTGGCCGAGGTCCTCCGCCCCCAGACCGTCGGCGGCGGCTCGTCCCTCCGCTACGATGCCGCCAAAGGCGAGTTCGTGCTCAAGCCGACGGCCGAGCGCTTCGAATCCGGCACCCAGAACGACGCCCTGTTCTACGCTCTCGGCACGGCCCTCGACTTGGTGGCCACGATCGGCGCCGACCGCATCCGGGCCCGCTGCCGTCCCATGGCCGAGCGCTTCTACCGCGGCCTCGGCGAGATCCCCGGAGTCGAGCGCCTCTCGCCGGAGGAGGAGGCCTACCGCACGCTGATGATCGGCTTCCGGATGGCCGCCCACCCCATGGCCGAGATCATGCAGCACCTGGGCAAGGACAAGATCCGGGCCCGGCCGGTGGCCGAGGGCGGCCTCAACTCCATCCGCGTCTCGTTCTACCTCAACAACCGCGACGAGGACGTGACGGCCGCGCTCGACTCGCTCCGGAAGCTGGCCTGAAAAATGCGGGACATGATACCTATTTCCCATTTTTCCCGGAGAGGGTGATCCGGGAGGTCCCGTCGAGACGCGTCCGCCCCGAGCGGGAAGGCCGCCAGGGGCGCTTTGATGTAAAATAGGCGGCGATGGACAGCAAGCCCGCTCCTCGCGCCTCGAGCGCCTCCAGCGCCGACGCCCGGGCCCGCCTCGAAGCTTGGCTGGCCGCCCGGGCTCGCAACGTGCCGCGCGTCTCGTACCCGCACGAGCTCCCCATCGCCTCGCGCACCGCCGAGATCGTCGACCTCCTGCGCTCGCCCCGCCGCCGCGTCATCATCGTCTCCGGCGAGACCGGCTGCGGCAAGTCGACCCAGATCCCCAAGATGTGCCTCGAGGCCGGCCGCGGCATCGCGGGCCGCGTCGGCGTCACCCAGCCGCGCCGCCTGGCCGCCGTGACCATCGCCCACCGCATCGCCGAGGAGCTCGGCGAGCCGCTCGGCCGCTCGGTCGGCTACAAGATCCGCTTCCAGGACCGCACCTCGCGCGACGGCTACATCAAGGTCATGACCGACGGCATCCTTCTCGCCGAGACGCAGGGCGACCGCGGCCTCCACGAGTACGACACCCTCGTCATCGACGAGGCCCACGAGCGCTCGCTCAACATCGACTTCCTGCTCGGCATCGTCCGGCGCCTGCTCGACGAGCGGCCCGACCTCAAGCTCGTCATCACCTCGGCCACGATGGACACGGAGAAGTTCTCCCAGGCCTTCAAGAACGCCCCGGTCGTCGAGGTCAGCGGCCGCCTCTACCCGGTCGAGGTCGAGTACCGCGTCCCCGACGCCGAGGAGGCCGAGGACAAGGACTACGTCGACCAGGCCGTCGAGGCCGTCACCTACCTGCGCCGCGACAAGCCCCCCGGCGACATCCTCGTGTTCATGCCCACCGAGCAGGACATCCTCGAGACCTGCCGCATGCTCGAGGGCCGCAAGTGGCCGGCCGTCAAAGTGCTGCCGCTCTTCTCGCGCCTGCCGGCCGGCCAGCAGCGCCTCGTCTACACGGAGACCCTGCCCAAGATCGTCGTGGCCACCAACGTGGCCGAGACCTCGCTGACCATCCCCGGCATCCGTTACGTCGTCGACACGGGCGTGGCCCGCATCGCCCAGTACCAGCCCGGGACGCGCATCAACTCGCTGCCCATTTCGCCCATCTCGCGGGCCTCCGCCGACCAGCGCAAGGGCCGCTGCGGCCGCGTCAAGGAGGGCCTGTGCGTGCGCCTCTACAGCCAGGAGGAGTACGAGGCCCGCGACGAGTTCACCTCGCCCGAGATCCTGCGCTCGGACCTGGCCGAGGTCATCCTGCGCATGACCGACCTGGGGCTCGGCGACCCGCTCGACTTCCCGTTCATCGACCGGCCCTCGACCAAGGCCGTCCACGACGGCTACGACACGCTCGTCGAGCTGGGCGCCATCCGCAAAACGGGGACACCATACCCATTCACCCCATTATCCGGCGCCAAAGGCCCCCGCGGCCCTCGCCAGACTCGCTGGGAGCTGACGGACACCGGCCGGACCATGGCCCGCATGCAGCTCGACCCGCGCCTGTCGCGTATGCTCGTCGAGGCCCGGGCCGAGAACTGCGTCCCCGAGGTGGCCGTGCTGGCCGCGGCCCTCAGCGTCCGCGATCCGCGCGAACGCCCGCCCGAGAAGGCCCAGCAGGCCGACGCCGTCCACGAGGCCTTCAAGCACCCCGATTCCGACTTCCTGGCCCGGCTCAACATCTGGAACCGCTACCACGGCGACTTCGAGAAGCTCGGCTCGCTCGTCCAGAAACGCCGCTTCTGCCACGAGAACTTCCTGTCGTTCCCGCGCATGCGCGAGTGGGCCTACCTCCACACCGAGGTCGTCTCGGCCCTGCGCGAGCTCGAGGCGGGGGAGAGGCGGGGCCGGCCGCGGCCCGGGGCGAAGAGGGCGCCTGGGAATAGGGATACGGGTATCATGTCCCCCATTTTGCACGCCGACGTCTCGCCCGTGCTCTACGGCGCCATCCACCGCTCCATCCTCAGCGGTTATCTCTCGAACATCGCCGCCCACAAGGAGAAGAACCAGTACGCCGGGGCCAAGAACCGCGAGCTCACGCTCTGGCCCGGCTCGGTCCTCTTCGGCAAAGGCGCCGGCTGGATCGTCTCGACCGAGGTCGTCCGCACGTCGCGTCTGTTCGCCCGGACCGCCGCCCGCATCGACCCGGCCTGGCTCGAGCGCCTAGGCGGCCCGCTCTGCAAGCGGGCCTACTCGGACGCCGCCTGGGACCGGGCCCGCGGCGAGGTCACGGCCAAGGTGCGGGTCACGCTCTTCGGCCTCGAGATCGTGCGCGAGCGGCGCGTCTCGTACGGCCGCGTCGCCCCCGACGAGGCCCACGAGATCTTCGTCATGAACGGCCTGGTCGAGGGCGAGATCGACGACCCGCCGCCCTTCCTCGAGCACAACCTGGCGCTCCAACGCCGCATCGAGGAGACGGAGGAGAAACTGCGGCGGCGCGACATCCTGGTCGCCGAGGGGGAGATCGCCAAGTTCTATTCGGAGCGCCTCCCCGGCATCCGCGACATCCGGAGCCTGCGACAGCTCCTCAAGGACGTCCGCGACCGCGGCGGCGACGACTCGTTCCTGCGCCTCGACGAGGACCGCCTCACCAACTACCGCCCCGGCGAGGACGACGTGGCTGGCTTCCCGGACAGCGTCGAGGTGGCCGGCCGGCCCTTCCGCGCCGTCTACAAGTTCGCGCCCGGCGAGGACGACGACGGCGTGACCCTGACCGTGCCGCCCGCCCTGCTCGCGGCCATCCCGCCGGCTCGGCTCGAGTGGGGCGTGGCCGGACAGTACAAGGACAAGATCGCCGCCCTCATCAAGGGGCTGCCCAAGCGCCACCGCAAGCTCCTCGTCCCGGTCGGCGAGAAGGCCGAGACCATCGCCCGCGAGATGCCCCGCGCGCCCGAGGAGACGCCCCTGTTCAAGGCCGTCTCCGAGTTCGTCCGGCGGAAGTTCGGCGTCGATATCCCGGCCCGCGAATGGGAGCTGGCCGACGTGCCTCGCCACCTGCGCATGCGCGTCGCCGTCGTCGACCCGGCCACGGGCAAGGTCATCGACGCCGGCCGCGACGTCGAGCTGCTGCGCAAAAAGATCGGCGCGGCCGACGAAGCGCCCTCCAAGGTCGAGTCCCCGGCCTGGCAGGAGGCAAGGCGCGCCTGGGAGCGCGACGGCGTCGCCGACTGGGACTTCGGCGACCTGCCCGAGTCGATCGCCGTCGGCACCTCCCTCACGGCCTACCCGGCCCTTAAAATGGGGGACATGATACCTATTTCCCATTTATCTGAAACAGCCGATGCCCGCCGGTCCATTTGCATCCGTTTGTTCCCGACGCGGGCCGAGGCGGTGGCCTCGCACAAGCAAGGCGTGCGCGCCCTCCTTCTGCGCCGGTTCGCCAAGGACCTGGCTTTCGTCCGCCGCTACCACAAGATCCCGGCCGAGCACGACCGGGCCGCGCTCTTCTTCGGCGGCCGCGAGGCGCTCGAGAGGGGCATCGAGGCGGTCTTGGCCCGTGACGTTCTCGAGCGCAACATCCGGACGCAGGCGGAGTTCAAGGCCTGGGAGGCCGAGGCCGGGCGAACGCTCTTCGACCGCGGCCACGCCCTGACCCAGGCCGTCATCCGCGTCGTCGCGCTCAACGCCAAGGTCCGGGCCGCCCTCGGCGCGGGAAGCGGAGGGAGCGGGGGAGGGGGAGGCGCCGCGAACGCGGGCGCGAAAGCGAAAAAGCTCGGCCTCTACGAGCTCAGCAAGCTCAAGGAGCGCGTCAGGCCCGAGTACCTCGACGCCGTCGCCGCCGACCTCGACCGGCTCGTGCCCGAGGACTTCCCGGCCGTCTACGATGTCGCCCGGCTCGTCCGCCTGCCCAGCTACCTCGAAGGACTGCTCATCCGCCTCGAGCGGGCCCGCCTGGCCCCGGACAAGGACAAAGCCAAGGCCGCTCAGGTCGAGCCCTATGCCTTCGAGTTGGCCCGGCTCGAGAGCTCAGGCAAGGTCGGCAACGCAAAAAAAGAGGGACAAGGTATCATGTCCCCCATTAAAATGACGGCCATCGAGGAGCTGCGCTGGATGATCGAGGAGTTCAAGCTGTCGCTCTTCGCCCCCGAGATCAAGACGGCCTTCCCCATCTCCGCCGTCCGCCTGGCCCGCAAGATCGCCGAGATCGACGCCCTCGTCTGATCGCCTTCCTCGAGGCCGCGTAGCACCCGATTTCCGCATTGTGGTAAAATACATTCTAGCCTCAATTGTCGATCCCACGGAAATATGAACAAAACACATAGAAAATCCCCCGAACACGTCTGTCCCGCGGAGCCCGCTCCCGCCCGCTCCGCCGCACCCTCCGGTCCCGCCGCCGCCGCCTCCTCCCCCTCCTCCTGCGCCCCGCTGGCCGCTCCGCACTCCGACTGGGCCGCCGCCCGCGACGCCGCCATCGACGACTTCCTGGCCCGCTTCGCCGCCGGCTGCGGCGACCCCGACGTCCTGGCCGACCTCATGGTCGCCATCACCCGCCTGGCACGCGACGGCGCCCATCGCGGCGACCTCAAGCTCCTGACCAACGCCTTCAAAGAGCTGCGCTACGCGTTCAAGGTCTTCGCCCCGTATCACGACGTCCGTAAGGTCTCGGTTTTCGGCTCGGCCCGCACGCCGTCCGCCGACCCCGAGTTCCGTCACGCCGTCGAGTTCGCGCGCCGCATGCGCGAGCGCCAATGGATGATCATCACCGGCGCCGGCGACGGCATCATGGGCGCCGCCCAGGAGGGCGCCGGCCGCGAGGGCTCGTTCGGCGTGGCCATCCGCCTGCCGCACGAACAGCGGACCAACGTCGTCATCGCCGACGATCCCAAGCTCATCCACTTCAAGTACTTCTTCACCCGCAAGATCCTCTTCCTCAAGGAGGCCTCGGCCGTGGCCCTGTTCCCGGGCGGCTTCGGCACCCAGGACGAGGGCTTCGAGGCCCTGACCATGATCCAGACCGGCAAGACCAATCTCCTACCCCTGGTCATGATCGACGCCCCGGGCGGCACCTACTGGCAGCACTGGCGGACCTACATCAAGGCCGAGCTCGTCCTCAACGGCATGATCGACGAGGACGACCTGGGCCTGTTCAAGCTGACCGACGACCTCGACGAGGCCGTCGACGAAATCACCGGGTTCTACCGGCGCTACCACTCCATGCGCTGGGTCGGGCCGCTGCTGATGATGCGGCTGTCGTCGCCCCTGCCCCCCGAAGCGCTCGAGCGCCTCAACGACACCTACGCCTCGACGCTCCTCGCCGAGGGGCGCATCGAGCAGCGCTTCACGCCGCTCGAGGCGGAAGGGGAGGACGCCGAGCGCCCCGACCTGCCGCGCCTGACGCTGGCCTTCAACCACAAGAGCGTCGCCAAGCTCCGCCGCCTGGTCGACGACGTCAACAAGGCCTAAAAAAGGGGGACATGATACCTATTTCCCAATTATCGCCAGCTTGACCTGTCCTCGACATATCCCCCGACTCCTACCGTGGCGAGCCTAAAATAGGGAAATAGGTATCATGTCCCCCATTTTAACGGCGAGAGGCCATCATGGC
>CAZFZU010000028.1:0-14416 GCA_964523615.1 uncultured Eubacteriales bacterium
GTCCCGGATGAGCTCGAGGGTCCGGGCGGCGTAGCGCAGGTTCTGGACGGTCTCGATGTTGGAGATGTCGTCGAAGAACCAGCCGCAGCTCGTGAAGATAAGCATGGACTGGCGGCCGAGCTCGAGGAGCGTCCTGACGCGGGCCTTGTCCCGGTCGGCGAGCCGTCGGCCGAAGTGGTCGGCCAGGAAACGCGCTACACTCTCCGGCGACTTGTCGAGGACGATCCTGATGGAGTCGTCGCGCACGGCCCAGGGGTCCTTCGTGAACTCCCCCAGCCCCCGCTCGTAGGCCTCGGCGGCCCGGTCGCCGAGCCAGTCCATGGCCTCGCGCAAAGGCGCCCGCCAGTCCTGGCGCCAGCCCGGGTGCTCGCCGGTGGCGCAGCCGCAGCCGGCCTGCCAGCGCTCGACGCCGTGGCCGCAGCTCCAGGAGGTCCGCTCGGCGATGCGGACCTCTTCGGTCGGCGGGAAGCGCTCCAGGAAGTCGCCGTAGACCGTGACCTCGGCCAGGCCCGTCCGCTCGAGGTGGCGCAGGGCGTAGGCCAGGGCCATCTCGCCGAAGCGGTGGTGGTGGCCGTAGGTCTCGCCGTCGGTCGCGACGTGGACGAGCTCGGGCCGGCCGCCCGCCGGGGAGAAGGCCGCGACGAGCCGCTCGGCGAAGCCGACGCCGTTCTTGAGGACGTCGCCGAAGGCCAGGTCGTGGGCGATGGGGCCGTCGTAGAATAAAAGCGCGATCGACCGGCCCGAGGGCAGGCGGCAGAGATAGGGCCGCCGCGTATCGACCTCGCCCTCGGCCTGGCGCGGGGCCAGGACCGTGAAACGGACGCCCTCGGCGGCCAGGAGGTCGAGCGTCTCGAGGTCGACGGCGGTCTCCGGCAGCCACATGCCCTCGGGCCTGCGGCCGAAGCGCCACTCGAAGTCGGCGACGCCCCAGCGGACCTGGGTGCGCTTGTCGCGGGCGCTCGCCAGGGGCATGATGACGTGGTTGTAGGCCTGGGCCATGGCCGGCCCGTGGCCGCGGAAGCGGGCCCGGCCCGCCCGGTCGGCCTCGAGGATGGCGGCGTAGGTCGCGGGATCGGCCCGCTCGAGCCAGGCCAGCAGGGTCGGCCCGGCGTCGAACGAGATCGAGGCGAAGTTGTTGACGATGTCGACGATGCGGTCCTTGCCGTCGAGGACGCGGGCGGCCGTGTTGGGGGCGTAGCACTCGGCCGCCACCCGCTCGTTCCAGTCGTGGTAGGGCGCGGCCGACGGCTGGCGCTCGACCTCGTCGAGCCAGGGGTTCTCGCGGGGGGGCTGGTAGAAGTGGCCGTGGACGCAGACGAAGCGGCCGCTCACGACGCCCTCACGGTCCCCTCACGCCTCCCTTTTGAGGACCAGGACGCCGAGGGGCGGCAGGCACAGGCGCAGGGAGAAGGGCCGGCCGTGGGCCGGCTTGGCCTCGGCCTTGGCCGCGCCGAGGTTGCCCAGGCCCGAGCCGCCGTAGTCGCGGGCGTCGCTGTTGAGGAGCTCGCGCCAGGTGCCGCCGGCCGGGACGCCGACCCGGTAGTCGCCGTGCGAGACGGGCGTGAAGTTGCAGACGACGAGGACGGTCTCGCCGGGCGCGCGCCCCTTGCGGAGGTAGCTGACGACGCTGTGGTCGACGTCGTTGAAGTCGACCCACTCGAAGCCGGCCGGGTCGTGGTCGAGCTCGTGGAGGGCCGGCTCGCGGCGGTAGAGGGCGTTGAGGTCGCGGACCCAGCGCTGGACGTGGACGTGGGTCTGGTGGTCGAGGGCGTGCCACTCCAGGCTCTCCTCGTGGGCCCACTCCTTCCACTGGGCGAACTCGCCGCCCATGAACAGGAGCTTCTTGCCGGGGTGGGTGTACATGTAGCCGAACAGGGCCTTGAGGTTGGCGTACTTCTCGAGCTCGCCGCCGGGCATCTTGCCGACGAGCGAGCCCTTGCCGTGGACGACCTCGTCGTGGGAGAGCGGCAGGACGAAGTTCTCCGTGTAGGCGTACCACATGCTGAAGGTCAGGTCCTTGTGGCTGTGCTTGCGGAAGAGGGGGTCCTTGGAGAAGTAGGCCAGCATGTCGTGCATCCAGCCCATCTTCCACTTCAGGCCGAAGCCCAGGCCGCCCGACGAGGTGGGGCGGGTGACCATGGGCCAGGCCGTCGACTCCTCGGCCGTCGTCTGGATGGCGGGGAAGGCGGCGTAGGCGGCCTCGTTGAGGCGGCGGATGAAGGACAGGGCCTCGAGGTTCTCGCGGCCGCCGTGGCGGTTGGGGATCCACTCCCCCGCCTTGCGCGAGTAGTCGAGGTAGAGCATGGAGGCCACGGCGTCGATGCGCAGGCCGTCGGCGTGGTAGCGGTCGAGCCAGAACAGGGCCGACGAGATGAGGAACTCGCGGACCTCGTTGCGGCCGTAGTTGAAGATGGCGCTCTTCCAGTCGGGGTGGAAGCCCTTGCGCGGGTCCTCGTGCTCGTAGAGCGAGGTGCCGTCGAAGCGGGCCAGGCCGTGGCCGTCGGTGGCGAAGTGCGAGGGCACCCAGTCGAGGATGACGCCGATGCCGTGGGCGTGGAGCATGTCGACGAGGTACATGAAGTCCTGGGGCGTGCCGAAGCGGCTGGTCGGGGCGAAGTAGCCGATCGACTGGTAGCCCCAGGAGCCGTAGTAGGGGTGCTCCATGACGGGCATGATCTCGACGTGGGTGAAGCCCATGTCGCGGACGTACTCGGAGAGCAGCGGGGCGAGCTCGCGGTAGGTCAGGGGGCGGTTGCCCTCGCCGGGGACGCGGCGCCAGGAGCCGAGGTGGACCTCGTAGACCGACTGGGGGGCGTCGAGGGCGTTGGCGCGGTGGCGGCGGGCCATCCAGTCGGCGTCGCACCAGCGGTAGTCGAGGTCCCAGACGATGGAGGCCGAGCGGGGCGGGGCCTCGTGGAAGACGCCGAGGGGGTCGGCCTTCTGGACGGGGGCGCCGCCGGCGCGCGAGGTGACGGCGTACTTGTAGAGGGCGCCTTTGGCGACGCCGGGGACGAAGCCCTCCCAGATGCCCGAGCCGTCCCAGCGGGGGGCCAGGGGGTGGCGGGCCGGGTCCCAGCCGTTGAAGTCGCCGACGACGGCGACGCGGGCGGCGTTGGGGGCCCAGACGGCGAAGAGGACGCCGTCGCGGCCGTCGTGGGTGGCGAGGTGGGCGCCGAGCTTGTCCCAGAGGCGGAAGTGGCTGCCTTCCTTGAAGAGATAGATGTCGCCCTCGGTGAGGAGCGAGGGGCCGTGGACGGTGTCCATGGGCGCGGCCGCGCCGCGGGGCGGCGGGTCGGGGCGGGGGCTCAGGCGGCCTCCCGGCCCGACTTGACCAGGCGGGCCCACTCGTCGCGCAGGGTCACGGTGCGGTTGAAGACGGGGCGGGCGGGCGAGGACAGGCGGCGGTCGGCGACGAAGTAGCCCAGGCGCTCGAACTGCCAGCGGCTCTCGGGCGAGGCGGCGGCGGCCAGGGCCGGCTCGACCTTGGCCGAGGGGAGCGATTCGAGCGAGCGCGGGTTGAGGGAGGCCTTCCAGTCGACGCCCTCGGCGACGGCCGAGGGGTCGCGGACGGTGAACAGGGTGTCGTAGAGGCGGACCTCGGCGTCGACGGCGTGGCGGGCCGAGACCCAGTGGATGGTGGCCTTGACCTTGCGGCCGTCGGGGGGATTGTCGCCGCCGCGCGTCGCCGGGTCGTAGGTGCAGCGGAGCTCGACGACGTTGCCGGCGGCGTCCTTGACGACCTCCTCGCAGCGGACGAAGTAGGCGTAGCGCAGGCGCACCTCGCGGCCGGGAGCGAGGCGGTAGAACTTGGAGGGCGGGTCCTCCATGAAGTCGTCGCGCTCGATCCACAGCTCGCGCGAGAAGGGCACGCGGCGGGTGCCGGCGGCCGGGTCCTCGGGGTTGTTGACGGCCTCGAACTCCTCGACCTGGTCGGCGGGGTAGTTCGTCAGGACGACCTTGAGGGGGCGGAGGACGGCCATGACGCGCGGCGTGACGCGGTTGAGGTGCTCGCGGCAGCACATCTCGAGGAGGGGCAGGTCGACGATGCTGTTGTCCTTGGCGACGCCGATCGTGTCGCAGAAGGCGGCGATGGCCTCGGGCGTGTAGCCGCGGCGGCGGAAGCCGGAGATGGTCGGCATGCGCGGGTCGTCCCAGCCGTCGACGAGCTTGGACTCGACGAGCTCGAGCAGGCGGCGCTTGGAGAGGACGGTGTGGCTGAGGTTGAGGCGGGCGAACTCGATCTGCTGGGGGTGGTGGACGCCGAGCTGGTCGAGGAACCAGTCGTAGAGGGGGCGGTGGACCTCGAACTCGAGGGTGCAGATGGAGTGGGTGATGCCCTCGAGGGAGTCGCTCTGGCCGTGGGCCCAGTCGTAGGTCGGGTAGATGCACCAGTCGTCGCCGGTGCGGTAGTGGTGCTCGCGGCGGATGCGGTACATGAGGGGGTCGCGCAGGAGCATGTTGGGCGAGGCCATGTCGATCTTGGCCCGCAGGGTGCGCGAGCCGTCGGGGAACTCGCCGGCCCGCATGCGGGCGAAGAGGTCGAGGTTCTCGGCCACGGAGCGGTCGCGGTAGGGCGAGGGGGCGCCGGGGCGGGTGACCGTGCCGCGGTACTCGCGGACCTGGTCGACGGTCAGGTCGCAGACGTAGGCGACGCCCTTGCGGATGAGGGCGACGGCGTAGTCGTAGAGCTGTTGGTAATAGTCGGAGGCGTAGTACTCGCGGTCGGCCCAGTCGAAGCCGAGCCAGCGGACGTCCTCTTTGATGGCGTCGACGTATTCGAGGGACTCGGTCTCGGGGTTGGTGTCGTCCATGCGCAGGTTGCAGAGGCCGTTGTAGTCGCGGGCCAGGCCGAAGTTGAGGTGGATGGACTTGGCGTGGCCGATGTGGAGGTAGCCGTTGGGCTCGGGCGGGAAGCGGGTGTGGACGCGCGTGAAGCGGCCGGAGCGGAGGTGCTCGTCGACGATGTCGCGGACGAAGTTGGACTTGGGCTTGGGGGCGGGGGGTGCGGGGGGCGTGGCGTTGGGATCAGGCATTGGCGGCTCTCCTCATGCGGGCGACGACGCGCTCGCGGCCGAGGACCTCCATCATCTCGAACAGGCCGGCCCCCTTGGTCTTGCCGCTGATGGCCATCCGGGCCGGGTGGACGATGGGGCCGACCTTGATGGCGCGCTCCTCGGCGAAACGGCGGAAGACGTCCTCGATGGCGGCGTGGCTGAAGTCGCCGAGGCCGGCCAGCTGGTCGGCGAGCGAGGCGAGGTAGGCGCGGCTCTCGGGCGAGGCGAGGTGCTTGCGGCCGTCCTCGTCGTAGGGGAAGTCCTCGGTGAAAAAGCAATCGATCATGGGCGGGAATTCGGACAGGGTCTTGGCCCGGACCTTGTAGAGCTCGAGGACCCGGGCGATGTAGGCGTCGGGGACGGCGGCGACGGGAAGCGACGCGGCGGCGAGACGGTCGCGGACGAGGGGGACGAGACGCGCGGCGGGCGCGGCCATGATGTACTCGGCGTTGAGCCAGCGCAGCTTCTGGAGGTCGAACTTGGCCTGGACGTCGTTCATCTCGGCGATCTCGAACAGGCGGACGGCCTCGGCGGGAGGCATGACCTCGCGGCCGTCCTTGGGCATCCAGCCGAGGAGGATGAGGTAGTTGGCCAGGGCCTCGGGCAGGAAGCCCTCGCGCTTGTACTCCTCGACGGAGACGCCGCCGTGGCGCTTGGAGAGCTTGGCCCCGTCGGTGCCGAGGATGAGGGGCATGTGGCCGAAGCGGGGCGGGGTCAGGCCGAAGGCCTCGTAGAAGACGATCTGCTTGGGGGTGTTCGAGATGTGGTCGTCGCCGCGCAGGATGTGGGTGATGCCGAGGTGGGCGTCGTCGACGACGCAGGAGAAGTTGTAGGCGGGCGAGCCGTCGGACTTGATGAGGACCTGGTCCTTGAGGGTGTCGGACTCGACGGCGATGCGGCCGTGGATGAGGTCGTCGAAGGCGAGCGTGCGGCTGGGCTCGACGCGGAAGAGGACGGCGTCGCCGTCGCGGTAGGCGCGGCCGGCGGCGACGAGCTCGTCGGCCTTGGCCCGGTAGACGTCGAAGCGGCGGGACTGGAAGATGGGCTCCTCGTCCCAGTCGAGGCCGAGCCACTTGAGGTCCTCGAGGATCTCGTCGAGGAAGCGCTGCTCGGAGCGCTTGAGGTCGGTGTCCTCGATGCGGATGAGGAACTGGCCGCCGGTGTGGCGGGCGAAGAGCCAGTTGAAGATGGCCGTCCGGGCCGAGCCGATGTGGAGAAAGCCCGTCGGGGACGGGGCGAAGCGCACTCTGACCATGCGTAATTTATAGCATATGCGCGGGATAGCCACAAGCCGCCGGCCGGGTCCACCAGATGGGGTCAAACCTACTTTTTATCACTTTTATAGGCTGCAGGAGACAGCGGCCGGCGGACGAGTGATAAAAAGTAGGTTTGACCCCATCTCACGGTTGTTGTATATCCCCCCTCTCGGAGGTGGCCGCATGAAGAAGCTCGCCGTTCCCCTCGCCGTCATCGCCCTTGTCCTCGGCCTCGTCCCCGGCCCCGCCTCGGGCGCCGCGGCCAAGGCGAAGATCAAGATCGCCAAGGAGAAGCAGTTCGTCCTCGACTGGCTGGCCCGGCCCGAGACGGTCGAGAAGTTCGGCCGCGTCTCGGACGCCGTCTGGGAGTACGCCGAGCTCGGCCTTCAGGAGTTCAACTCGTCCAAGCTCCTGGCCGACACCCTCGAGGCAGCCGGCTTCACGGTCGAGCGCGGGCTGGCTGGGATGCCGACCTGCTTCGTGGCCACCTACGGCTCGGGCAAGCCCGTCATCGGGCTCCTGGGCGAGTTCGACGCCCTGCCGATGATCTCGCAGAAGGGCCGCGTCCCGAAGAAGGACCCGGTCGTCGAGGGCGCGCCGGGCCACGGCTGCGGCCACAACGCCATGTGCGCGGCGGCGGCCGCGGCGGCCATCGCCGTCAAAGAGGCCATGGACGCCCACAAGATCGGGGGCACGATCAAGGTCTTCGGCTCGCCGGCCGAAGAGATCGTGGCCAGCCGGCCGTACATGATCCGGGCCGGCCTATTCGAGGGCGTCGACGCGGTCATCGACAACCACAGCTCGAGCGGCCTCGGCACGGGCTACGGGGTCGACGGCAACGCCCTGTTCTCGACCATCTTCACCTTCAAGGGCAAGACGGCCCACTCGGCCGGGGCGCCCTGGGTCGGGCGGAGCGCGCTCGACGCCGTCGAGATCATGAACGTGGCCACGAACTACCTGCGCGAGCACCTGCCGCTGTCGCAGCGCATGCACTACATCGTTCTCGAGGGCGGCGAGGCGCCGAACGTCGTCCCCGACAAGGCCCGCGTCTGGTACTACGTCCGCAACACGGACGAGCGGCTCGAGGACATGTACCGGCGGGTCGTCGACTGCGCCAAGGCCGGGGCGCTGGCGGCGGGCGTCGAGCTGGCCGGGATGCAGGTCGTCAGCGCCATCCACCAGCGGCACGCCAACAAGGCGGCGGCCGAGCTGTTCCAGAGGAACATCGAGCTCGTCGGCATGCCGGCCTGGAGCGAGGAGGAGCAGGCCTTCGCCAAGGCCCTGCAGAAGGAGCTGGGGGCCAAGGAGGACGGGATGCCGACGAAGGTCGACGAGCTCGAGGCGCCGCGCGGCGGGAGGGAGTTCGTCGGCGGCGGGTCGTCCGACGTCGGCGACGTCACGCTCATCGCCCCGACGGCGACGATCACCTTCCCGGGGGCCGTGCCCGGGGCCATCGGCCACCACTGGTCGAACGTCGCCTGCTGGTACGGGACGACCGCCTGGAAGGGGCTCAACGCCGGGGCCAAGGCCATCGCCGCGTCGGCCATCGACCTGCTGACGAAGCCCGAGGAGCTGGCCAAGCTGCGGGCCGAGTTCGAGGCCTACTCGAAGGCGCACCCCTACAAGCCGTTCCTGCCGGCCGACGCGACGCCCCCGAACGACCTCAACAAGGAGCTGATGGACAAATACCGCGGCCTGCTCGAAAGGGCCTTGGTGAAATAATCGGGGTCAAACCTACTTTTTATCACTTTCCGACAAATATGTCGGTTTCCTGATTTCCCCTTGATAGGGTGGCCTCTCGCGCCCTACAAAAATGTCGGAAAGTGATAAAAAGTAGGTTTGACCCTCTCTTGTTATTTATAGATCGGGGTGACGCCCATGTTGTGGAACATGAACGCCCACTGGTCCGTCAGACTCTCGATGGCCTTGCTGAGGTTGCTCGAGCCGTGCCCCGACCGCGTCTCGATGCGGATGACGACGGGCTTGGCGCAGGCCTGGGCCGCCTGGAGTGTCGCCGCGAACTTGAACGAGTGGGCCGGGACGACGCGGTCGTCGTGGTCGGCCGTCGTGACCATGGTCGCCGGGTAGCACACGCCGGGCTTAAGGTTGTGGAGGGGCGAGTACTTGTAGAGGTAGGCGAACTGGTCCTCCTTGTCGCTCGAGCCGTACTCGACGACCCAGCCCCAGCCGACCGTGAACTTGTGGAATCGGAGCATGTCCATGACCCCGACCGCGGGCAGGGCCACGCCGAAGAGCTCGGGCCGCTGGGCCATGACCGCCCCGACGAGCAGCCCGCCGTTCGAGCCGCCCTCGACGGCCAGGCGCGGCGTCGAGGTGTACTTCTCCGCGATGAGGTACTCGGCCGCGGCGATGAAGTCGTCGAAGACGTTCTGCTTCTTGTCGAGCATGCCGGCCTTGTGCCAGGTCTCGCCGTACTCGCCGCCGCCCCTCAGATTGGGCTGGGCGAAGACGCCGCCGTTCTCGAGCAGCGGGACGTAGGCCGGGCTGAAGGACGGCGTCAGGCTGATGTTGAAGCCGCCGTAGGCCGTCAGATAGGTCGGGTTCTTGCCGTCGAGCTTGAGCCCCTTCTTGTGGACGATGAACATGGGGACCTTCGTCCCGTCCTTGCTGGCGTAGAAGACCTGCTTCGTCTCGTAGGCCGCGGGGTCGAACTTGACCTCGGGCTTGCGGAAGACCTCGGAGGCGCCCGTGGCCGGGTCGAACTTGTAGATCGTCGACGGGTAGGTGAACGAGGTGAAGGTGTAGAACATGACCTTCTCGTCGCGCCGGCCGCCGAAGCCGCCGGCCGAGCCGAGGGCCGGCAGGGCGATCTCGCGGACGAGGGCGCCGTCGAGCGCGTGCTGGTAGATCTTGGTGTTGGCGTCCTTGAGGTAGTTCGTGAACAGGTAGCCGCCGGCCGTGCCCGCGCCGCTCAGGACCTCGGGCTTCTCGGGGACGACCGTGGCCCACTTCTCGGGGGCCGGGTCGGCCGGGTCGATGGCCACGACGCGGAAGTTGGGCGCGCCGTGGTTGGTGTGGACGAGGAACTTGCCGTCGACGACCTCGAGCGGCGCGGCGTCGTACTCGAAGCCCTTGAAGAGGAGCGTGAACGGGGCGTTCGTCTTGGTCAGGTCCCGGACCCAGACCTCGGAGCCGCTCGTGCCCTCGGAGACGCTGAGGATGAGCCACTTCTCGTCCTCGGTCGTGCCGGCGCCGACGTAGCGCAGCGGGTGCTCCTTGTCCTCCCAGACGAGGACGTCCTTCTCCTGCGGGTCGCCGAGCTTGTGGTAGAAGACCTTCTGGAACTCGTTCTTGGCCTTCAGCTCCTCGCCCGGGGCGGGCTTGTCGTAGCCGCTATAGTAGAAGCCGTCGCCGCGCCAGGCCGCGCCCGAGAACTTGTTCCACAGGATGCGGTCCGGGAGCTCCTGCTTGGTGGCGATGTCCATGACCCGGATCTCGGACCAGTCGGAGCCGGCCTCGCCGCGGCTGACGGCCATGTACTTGTCGTCGAGCGACGGGCCGAGCAGGCCGACGCGGATCGTGCCGTCGGGCGACAGCGCGTTCGGGTCGATGAACACCTCGGGCGGGCCGTCGAGGCCCTTCTGGATGTAGGTCACCGACTGGTTCTGCAGCCCGTCGTTCTTGCTGAAGAAGTAGTTCTCGCCGACCCGGAAGGGCGACGAGTAGCGCGGGTAGTTGAAGATGTCGGTCAGGCGGGCCTTGATGGCGGGCCGGTACGGGATGGTGTCGAGGTAGCCGAAAGTGACCTTGTTCTGGGCCTCGACCCAGGCCTTGGTGTCCTCGGCGTTGTCGTCCTCGAGCCAGCGGTAGGGGTCGGCGACTTTCGTGCCGAAGTAGTCGTCGACCTGGTCGACCTTCTTGGTCTCGGGATAGGCCAAGCGGACCTCGGCCTTCTTGCAGGCGGCGAGGCCGACGACCAGGGCGGCACCGGCGATCAGGATGATGGTGAGCATCGGTTTTTTCATTTGACCTCCCTCGGGATTACGGGGCGGTTATACCATATTTGGCCCGGACGTGGAAAAGGTACTTCTCCCGATCCCGGGCAGTCCCTCTCTCGAGCTTTTGGCTCAGGATATGCCTCTTGCTCCCCGGCCCCCCGGGGAACCAGTTCGCACGGTTCCCCCCCGCTCCGCGGGTCCCCTCCTCCAGCAACGGGGATCTGCGAGGCAACATCCTTCGCCGCCTCGAGAGGGAAGCCCGGAAGTGGGAGAAAAAGCTTAAGATACGGCGGCCTGTCAAAATGGGGACGTTTCTATTTATTTTTTTAATGAAAGCGGGATGAACGCCAGATGAATAAAATAAATAGAAACGGCCCCATTTAGGCGTCGCCGAAATCGACGTCGTCGGAGAGCTCGTTGACGTCGACCGTCGGGTCGAAGGGGAAATGCGCGGCCAGCTGCCGCCCGGCCTCCTCGATCGCGGCGACCAGGCCCTCGGTGAACTCGCCCTCGCGGAAGCGCTCGGACATCAGGCGCGCCACGCTCTCCCAGAACTCCTGGCCGACCTTGGCGTGGATGCCCTCGTCGCCGAGGACGACGAATTTCTTGCGAGACGGGACGATGAAGAAGAGGACGCCGTTCCTGTCCTTGGTCCGGGTCATACCCAGGCGGACGAAGGCCCGCTCGGCCGCGCCGCGGACGCTGCCCCAGAAGAACCGGGCCACGGAGACGCGGATCTCGCCGCAGGCGGCCCGCTCGGCCGCGGCGATGGCGGCCTTGACCCGGTCGACATCGACCGTCCTCATGAGCTTGCGCCGGCTCGACACGGTCATGGCCGCACCTCCTCCGTCCCCACGGTCACCACGAGCCCGAGGCGCCGCCGCCGCCGGACCGCCCTCCCCCGCCGCTGAACCCGCCGCCTCCTCCCCCGCCCCAGCCCCCGCCGCCGCGCCCACCGCGCCCGCCACCCCCGAGGATGTTGAGCAGGAGCCAGAGCGCGAGCGAGGGGTTGGTGATGAACAGGACCAAGACGACCAGGAAGGCGATGACGCCGAAGATGCTCTTGGCCTTGTCCTCGAGCCGGCGCTGGGCCGAGCGTTGCCGGGGCTCGTCGCCCCCGCCGGCGGCGTTCTCGTCCCCGCCGATGTAGCCCATGAGCGCGGTCACGGCCGCGTCGACGGCCGCGTCGGGCCGGCCCTCCCGGAAGCCCGGGAGGAGGATGTTGTCGATGACCCGGAAGGCGTAGATGTCGGGGACCACGCCCTCGAGGCCGTAGCCGACCTCGATGCGGACGCGGCGGTCCTCGGCCAGGATGAACAGGACGAGCCCGTCGTCGATGCCCTTGCGGCCGACCTTCCAGGCCTCGAACGTGCGCACCGCCCAATCCTCGATCGAGGCGCCCTCGCCGAGCGAGCGGCCGATCCAGACGAGGAGCTGGTGGCCGGTCCGGCGCTCGTAGTCCTCGAGGCGGGCGTCGAGGGAGGCGACGGTCTGGCGCGTCAGGAAGCCGGCCTCGTCGGTGGCCCAGCGCGACGGCGCGGGCGGGATGCGGGGACCCGATTGGGCGGCCGCGGGCGAAGGGACGAGGAACGCCGCCGCGCCCAGGCCCGCCGCGAGCGCGAAAGCCAGTACGAGGAGCGCGAGCGCGCGGCGAGGGACGCGGGCGGCGACGGTCATCGGCGGGCCTTGTTCCGTTTCCGGGCGAGCCTAGAACTTGACCTTGGGCGCGGTCTCGGACCCGGCCTGGGCCTTGAAGAAGGGCTTCTCGGCGAACTTGCCGCCGAAGAAGTTAACGAACATCACGGCCGGGAATCGGTTGCGCCGGGTGTTGAAGGCCTGGGCGGCCTCGTTGAAGCGCATGCGCTCGGTGGCGACGCGGTTCTCGGTGCCCTCGAGCTGGGCCTGGAGCTCCTTGAAGTTCTCGGTGGCCTTGAGCTCGGGGTACTTCTCGACGACGACGAGCAGGCGCGACAGGGCCGACGACAGCCCGTCCTGGGCCTGCTGGAACCGCCCCAGGGTCTCGGGCGTGAGCTGGCCGGCGTTGACCTGGACCTGGCCGACCTTGGCCCGGGCCTCGGTCACGGCCGTGAACGTGTCCTGCTCGAAGGCGGCGGCGCCCTTGACGGTCTCGACCAGGTTGGGCACGAGATCGGCCCGCCGCTGGTACTGGTTCTCGACCTGGCCCCACTGGGCCTGGACCTTCTGGTCGAGCCCGACGAGCGAGTTGTAGACGCCGGTGACGTAGACGGCGCCGATGAGAAGGACGACCAGGACGACCATCAGGCAGCCGATGGCGAATTTCTTGTTGGCCATGGGATCACTCTCCTTCGGACGATATTCTATCATACGGGGCGCGGACGGGACCGGTTTTTTGGTATAATCCGGGCCGCCCATGAACGCGCCCAGGACCGCCTCCCCCGTCAAGCGCATCGCCGTCCTGACCCGGGACTGCGGCGGGGTCAACGCCGCCATCCGGGCCGTCGTGCGGACGGCGGCGGCGGCCGGCGTCGAGGTCGAGGGCGTGATGCGGGGCTACCACGGCCTCATCCACGGCGAGTTCGTCCCGCTCGACCGGCGGGCCGTGTCGAACATCATCGGCCTCGGCGGGACCATCCTCAAGACGGCCCGGGCCGAGGAATTCTTCGCGGCCGAGGGCCAGCGCGCGGCCCTCGACAACCTCGCGGCGCGGCGGATCGACGGCCTGATCGTCATCGGCGGCAACGGCTCGCTCGCCGGCGCCCGCGTCCTGGCCGAGACGCACGGCTTCCCGGTCGTGGGCGTGCCGGCGACCATCGACAACGACGTCCCGGGCGTGGCCGCGTCCATCGGCGCCGACACGGCCGTCAACGTCGCCCTCGACGCCCTGGACAAGATCCGCGACACGGCCACCTCGCTCGAGCGCATCTTCGTCGTCGAGGTCATGGGGCGCAAGTGCGGCTGGATCGCCATGCAGGTCGCCCTGGCCGGCGGCTGCGAGGAGGTCCTGCTGCCCGAGAAGGACGTGCCCCTCGAGGCCCTCTGCGCCGAGGTCCGCGAGGGGCGGGCCCGGGGCAAGGCCAGCTGGATCATCGTCGTGGCCGAGGGGCGCGGCACGGCGGCCGAGGTGGCCGCGGCGGTCACGGCCGGCACGGGCCTCGAGACGCGCATCGCCGTGCTCGGGCATGTCCAGCGCGGCGGGCGGCCGACGGCGACCGACCGCATCATGGCCGCCCGGCTCGGGCACGCCGCGGTCGAAGCCCTCATCGAGGGGCGGACGGGCGGGCTCGTCCACCTCGAGGGCGACGGCGGCCGCGTCGCCTTCCTCAAGTTCGGCGCAGCCGGCGATGTCAAGACGGCCGACATCGAGTCGGATTACCATCTCCTCAAAGTCCTGTCATAAAATGGGGGACATGATACCTATTTCCTATTTTTCGATAGGCGGCCCGGAACGGCTGTCCGGAAAATAATAGGGAAATAGGTATCATGTCCCCCATTTTCGTCCCCATTTTCGGAGGAACACGATGAGGAAGATCGACGCTCGATCGCTCGCCATCGCCCTCGCGGCCGCGGCGCTCTCGGGCTCCGCCTGCCAATCCGCGAAGTACCCCGACGGCCTGTACGCCGAGGTCGCGACGAACAAGGGCCTCATCGTCCTCAAACTCGACTTCGAGCGCGTCCCGATGACCGCGGCCAACTTCGTCGGGCTGGCCGAAGGGACGATCGCCAACACGGCCGCCGCGCCCGGCCGGCCCTTCTTCGACGCCACCAAGTGGCACCGCGTCGTCCCCGGCCACGTCATCCAGTGCGGCATGGGGCCGGGCGGGGCCGAGGGGCCGGGCTACGAGTTCCCCAACGAGGTCGTCACCGGCCCCGGGCTCGACCACGGCCGGGCCGGCGTCCTCGGCATGGCCAACGGCGGGCCGCATACGAACGGCAGCCAGTGGTACATCACCCTCGGCGACCGCTCCTATCTCGACGGCGACTACACGGTCTTCGGCGAGGTCGCGGCCGGGATGGACGTCGTCAACGCCGTCGCCCAGGGCGACGATGTCCTGAAGGTCCGCATCGTCCGCGTCGGCAAAGCGGCCCGCGCCTTCCGGCCGACGACGGCCTCGTTCCAGGCCATGGTCGAAGCCGCCAAGGCGGGTGTCGTCAAGGCCGACGCCGA
>CAZFZU010000028.1:14516-37265 GCA_964523615.1 uncultured Eubacteriales bacterium
AAATGGGAAATAGGTATCATGTCCCCCATTTTTGTGGTAATTTCTCTTTCTCGCCATGGCACTCATCCGGAGGTCATCCATGCGTCTCACCCGCCGTCCCATCCTCGTCCTGGCCATCGCCGCTCTGTTCACCGCGATCGCGCTCGCCGCGGCCGCGCCGCAGGCCAAGGCCCCCGCCAAGGGCGCCCTCAAGAAGGTCAAGATCGAGAGCACCGACCCGGCCCTGCGCCTCAAGGCCTTCGACCAGCACACGGCCATGAAGCAGGCCTCGCCCTTCAAGGACGTCCGCTGGCGCTTCATCGGCCCGTTCGACCTCAGCGGCCGCTGCACCGACGTGGCCGTCCCGGCCGGCAGCCGGACCGTCTTCTACGCCGGCGCGGCCTCGGGCGGCATCTTCAAGACCGTCAACGCCGGCACGACCTGGGAGCCGATCTTCGAGAACATGCCGACGATGTCGATCGGCGACCTGGCCGTGGCCGAGTCCGACCCGAACATCGTCTGGGCCGGCACGGGCGAGGCCAACATCTTCCGCGGCTCCATGGCCGGGCTGGGCGTCTTCAAATCGACCGACGCCGGCAAGACCTGGACGCACATGGGACTCGAGAAGACCTCGACCATCGCCCGCGTCGTCATCCACCCCAAGAACCCCGACATCGTCTACGTCGCGGCCACCGGCCACGAGTGGACCACGAACCCCGACCGCGGCGTCTACAAGACGACCGACGGCGGCAAGACCTGGGCCAAGGTCCTCTTCGTCAACGAGCGGGTCGGGGCCAACGACCTGGTCATGGACCCGTCCGCTCCCGACACCCTCTACGCCGCGACCTGGAACCGTGTCCGGCTGCGCTGGAGCGATCCGCGTCCCGGCGGCGAGGACGGCCTCTACAAGACGACCGACGGCGGCAAAACCTGGACGCCCATCGACGCCGGGCTCCCGGACACGGCCACGACCGGCCGCATCGGCATCGATCTCTGCCGGACCAAACCCGCGACCCTCTACGCCTACGTCGACAACCACACCCCCGGCGCCGAGCCCAAGCCCGGCGAGAAGGACGCCTATGGCCGGCCCAAGCAGCGGGGCATCGTCGGGGCCGAGGTCTACCGCTCCGACGACGCCGGCGCCTCCTGGCGCAAGGTCAGCCCGGGCGGCATGGAGAACTTCGGCGGCACCTACGGCTGGGTCTTCGGCCAGATCCGGGTCGACCCCAACTCGCCCGACACGGTCTACATCATGGGCCTGGGCCTGTCCAAGTCGACCGACGGCGGCAAGTCCTTCCGGAACCTCTACAGCGAGGGGCTCCACGGCGACCACCACGGCCTGTGGATCGATCCCGCCGACAGCGACCACCTCATCAACAACAACGACGGCGGCGTCAACATCTCCTACGACGGCGGCCGGACCTGGCGCGACTTCCACGACGGCATCCCCTCGGTCCAGTTCTACAACGTCGCCCTCGACAACTCGTCGCCGTTCTACGCCTACGGCTCGGTCCAGGACCAGTACTCGCACCGCGGCCTCATCCCGCTCCAGCGCCCGGGCGCCGGCGGGGCGGCGGCCGGGGGCCGGCGGCGCTTCAACGCCATGGCCCGCCCGAAGTGGGAGCTCTCGCCGGGCGGCGAGGGCACGCTCCACGCCATCGACCCCGACGACCCGGGCACGGTCTACGCCTCGTCCTTCTACGGCCGGCTCGAGCGCTATGAGTACCAGCCCGACGGCACCTGGACGACCAAGGAGATCTACCCCAAGGCGGCCGAGGGCGAACCGGCCTACCGCGGCCAGTGGCTGGCGGCCACGGCCCTCTCGCCCCACAACTCGAGGGTCGTCTATCACGGCTTCCAGTACCTGTTCCGGTCGATGAACCGGGGCGAGACCTGGGAGCGCATCAGCCCCGACCTGACCTACAACGACCCCGCCCAGCAGGGCCAGTGGCCGTTCGCCATCCCCTTCGCCACCATCACGGCCGTCGACGAATCGCCGTTCAAGTTCGGCCTCATCTACGCCGGTACGGACGACGGGCGGGTCTGGGTGACGAAGAACTCGGGCGAGGCCTGGATCGAGATCACGGCCGGCCTGCCCTACAACAAGCACGTCTGGAAGATCGTGGCCTCCAAGTACGACCCGGCCACGGTCTACGTCACGCTCGTCGGCCGGCACGACGACGACTTCAACCCCTACGTCTTCAAGTCCGTCGACCACGGCAAGACCTGGGTCTCGATCGCCGCCAACATCCCCGGCGGGCCGGTCAACGTCGTCCGCGAGGACCCCAAGGTCAAGGGCATCCTCTACGCCGGGACGGACACGAGCGTCTACGTCAGCCGGGACGGCGGCGCGAGCTGGAACGTCCTCGGCGGCAACCTGCCGACGAGCTACGTCTTCGACCTGGCCGTCCACCCGCGCGACAACGCCCTGGTCATCGCCACCAACGGACGGGGCATGTGGATCGTCGACGACCTGGGGCCGGTCCAGAACGCCGCAAAATAAGAAATGGGGCCGTTTCTATTTATTTTTTTCATCTGACATTCATCTCGCTAGTCGGATGAAACGAAGATGAAAAAATAAAACAGAAACGGCCCCATTAAACTAGGTTTGCGGCGAGGCTGCCGGTGAAGAGAGCCGTGGGCACGCCGCCGAGGAAGAGCTCGGTCGAGGCGTAGGCCCCGGCGACGAGGAGCCCGGGCACGGGCGTGCGGACGAGGACGCGGTCCGCGAAAGCGGCCGTGCCGCCCGCCTCCCAGGCCCAGCCGGCCACGGAGCCCTCGTAGCGGCCGCCCCAGTCGCGGTAGGTCAGGGGGGTAGCCGCCTCCATGACCTCGACCGCGCCCGACAATCCCGGCAGGACGGTCTCGGCCTCCCGGACGAGGGCCGCCGCCAGCCGCGCTTTTGCCGCCGCGTAGCCCTCGCCCCTCTTCCGGTCGCCCGTCCGCCACGCCGCGAAGTCCGCGTAGGGGAAACCCGCCCGCAGGACGAGCGCGGCCCGTCCCGGCGGGGCGAGCGACGGGACCTTGCGCGACCAGTAACAGATCTCGATCTCGCGGCGCCCGAATTCCCCGGGACCGGGCTCTCCCCCGCCGCCGGCGGCGCGCCGGTAGAAGAGGTGGTCGGAGCCGAGGGCCGAAAGGTCGACGGCCCCGGGCCTGAGGCCGAGATAGACGGACAGCTCGGAGCCGGTGTAGGGCGCCGCCCGCAGGGCCTCGAGGTCGACGCCGCCGACGCCGGCGAGGTCCGCCGGATCGACGAGATCGAGGAAGGTCGTTTTGTAGTCGGCGTTGGAGACGACCGCGCCGGCCTCGACCGTCTCCCCGCGGACCGTGACCACACCCGCCGCCCTCCCGCCGCGGACGAGGACGCGCGCGACGCCCGCGCCAAGCCGCAGCTCGCCGCCCGCGGCCAGAAGGCGGTCGCGCAAAAGGTCGGCCAGGACATGGACGCCGCGGGCCGGGGTCCAGATGCCCTCGCCGGCCATGGCGTCCCACATCAGGGCCAGGTTGAGCATGGACATCCAGGGCGGCCCGGAGCCCATCGAGCCGAGCAGGTTGCGCAGCGGGACGTCGGCGATGAGCCCCTCGAGGACGGCGGCCGAGGGCGTCCGGGCCAGCTCGGCCACAGCGGCACCGCCCCGCTCCGGGCCGGCGGCCTTGGCCGCGGCGATGGCCGCCCCGAGCATCGAGAAGAACCGGGCCAGGCCGTCGCGTTCGCCGGGGCGGAGGCGGCCGAGCTCGGCCTCGAGCTCGGCGAGCGGCCTCGAGATGACCGCGCCGATCCCGGGCGCCCGGACCTCGAACGAGGCGCGCCCGAGGTCGAGGGGCTCGTCGACGCCGGCCTCGGCCAAAAGCTCCCGCACCCGCCCGGGGTGGGAGAAGCCGAGAGGGCCCATGGGGAAGCCGTATCCGCCCCGCCTGAAGATATAGCTCGTCCCGCCCGGCAGGTCTTTGCGTTCGATGACCAGGACGCGCCGGCCGGCCCGGGCCAGCTTGGCGGCGGCCATCAGGCCCCCGAGCCCGGCCCCGATCACGACGGCGTCGTACATCCTGGGGACATCCTAGAGCAAAGGGCCGTCCGGATAAAGCCCGGCGAACGAAGATGAACAAAATAAATAGAAACGGCCCCATTATGCTAGAATGCGGCCATGAAGAACGTCGTCGGCGTCATCATGGCCGGGGGCCAGGGCAGCCGGCTCTACCCCCTCACCAAGGTCCGCAGCAAGCCCGCCGTGCCCGTCGCGGGGCGCTTCCGCCTCATCGACATCTCCATCTCCAACTGCATCCATTCCCAAGTCCGCTCCATCTTCGTCCTGACCCAGTTCGCCAGCGAGTCGCTCCACCGCCACATCTCCACGACCTACCGCTTCGACCCCTTCCACCGCGACTCGGTCACCCTGCTCTCGGCCCAGCAGACGCTCGACAACCGCAACTGGTACCAGGGCACGGCCGACGCCGTGCGCCAGAACCTCGACTTCATCGAGGACCGCTCGGCCCTCGTCCTCATCCTCTCGGGCGACCACCTCTACCGGATGGACTACCGCAAGTTCGTCGACTTCCACCTGACCGCCGGGGCCGAGATCAGCATCGGCGTGACCCCCGTCCGGGCCGAGCAGGCCGGCGAGTTCGGGGTCATGAAGGTCAACGCCAAGGGCCGCATCACCGAGTTCCGCGAGAAGCCCAAGGACCCGGCCGACGTCGACCGCATGCGCGTCGACGAGTCCGTCTTCGACCGCTTCGGCGTGCCGGCGGGCGGCCGGACCCACCTGGCCTCGATGGGCGTCTACCTCTTCAGCCAGAACGTCCTGCGCGAGCTCCTGGCCCGGACCGAGGCCAAGGACTTCGGCAAGGAGGTCATCCCCAAGGCCATCGGCGAGCGCAAGGTCTGCGGCCACTTCTTCGACGGCTATTGGGAAGACATCGGGACCATCCGCAGCTTCTTCGAGGCCCACATGGACCTGACCCGGCCCCTGCCCCGCTTCGACTTCTACGACGAGGAGCGGCCCATCTTCACCCACCCCCGCTTCCTGCCCGGCTCCAAGCTCCTGGGCGCCGACGTGGCCAACGCCATCCTCTGCGAGGGCAGCATCGTCGACCGGTCCTCGATCCGCGACTCCATCGTCGGCGTCCGGACCCGCATCGGCGAGAACTGCCGCCTCGAGCGGGCCGTGGTCATGGGCGCCGACCTCTACGAGTCCAAAGACGATCTGGACCGCAACCGCGAGCGGGGCGTCCCGAACATCGGCATCGGCCGCGACTGCGAGATCCGTGACGCCATCGTCGACAAGAACGCCCGCATCGGCCACGGCGTCCGGCTCGTCAACCGCGAGGGCGCCTCGTCCGTCTCGGCCGATCACTACGCCATCGTCGACGGCATCATCGTCGTGCCCAAGGACGCCGTCATCCCCGACGGCACGGTCATCTGACCCCTTTCAGGGCGCCGTCAAACCCAGGACGACCGATTCGAGGTCGGGCCCGGGCCGTGTCGCCCGCAGCAGCCGCCACTCCCTCAACCCGGCGTGGGCCACCGTCGCGCCGCGGCGCAGGACCACGAAGCCGTCGGCGATGCGCTCCATCTCGGCCAGCATGTGGGAGCTCAGCAGGACGGTCCGCCCCGCGTCCCTCAGGCCGCACAGGGCCTCGCGGACGCGCCTGATCCCGGACGGATCGAGGGACGTGTAGGGCTCGTCGGCGACGAGGAGGTCGGGCCCGGCGACGAGCGCTTGCAGGAAGGCGAACGTCTTGGCGTTCCCGGCCGAATACGCGGCCGGACGGCGCCGCAACAGGGCCGGATCGAAAGACAGGCCCCGGGCCGCCCCCAGTACAGTGGCCCCGAAGTCCCGGCCGTCGCCGGCCCGCCCTCCCCCGTTCGTCCGGCCCTCCAGCCTCAGGATCTCCCAGCCGTCGAGGCCCGGGAAGAAGACGGGCCGGTCGGGCACGTAGGCGATCCGCCCGGGGGACACGGCCACGGCGCCCGCGTCCGGCCGCAGAAAGCCGAGCAGGCAGCGCAGGGTCGTCGTCTTGCCCGCACCGTTCTCGCCGAGCAGGACGGTGATGGTGCCCTTGCGGGTCCGGAAGCTGACGTCGCGCAGGGCCTCGACCGGTCCGAACCTCTTGGCCAGCCGGCGGACCTCGATCACGACGCCCTCCGGAGCTCGAGGCGCCCGACGACGCGGTCGAGGACGGCGCACCCGGCCAGGAGCCCGGCCGCGACCTCGACGGCGAACAGGGGCTCGCGGACGTAGACGACGACGTTGGGCAGGATCGCCGTGAGCCCGGCGAAGACGAGGGCCGGCCCGGCGCCCGGGAAGCGGCCCGTCGCGGCGTAGTCGAGAAGTCCCGTCCGCGGCGAAGCCGAGGCGACGAGGCCGATGAGCAGGGCCGTTTGGGCCAGCAGGACGGCCAGGACGTTCGAGCCGGCCCGCAGATACCGGCTTAAGACGCCGGCCAGGGCCACGTAATAGAGGCCGGCCAGCAGGGCCAGCCCGAAATGGGCCGCGGACCGGTCCTCGAACCGCCCCGTCGCCAAGCCCCAGGCCGAGAACAGTCCGAACAGGACGGCCGCGTAGACGGCCGCGGCGGCGGCCACGACGGCGATCTTGGCCTTCAAGTAGTCGCGGAACCGCCCCCCGGCGAACAGGGCGTTCTCCAGGACGCCGCTGTCGATGTCGGTCCTGAGGACGTCCTGGGCCGCGACCAGGAAGACGTGGGGCAACAGGAAGAAGAACAGCTTCCCGGCCGTGGCGTAGGAGTCCGTGAGACCGACCGCCGCGATGACGGCCGGGAAGGCCAGCCCGGCCGCGACGGCCGGCGGCGCGCCCACCAGCCGTTTCCGGACCACGCGCCAGGTCAGCGGGAAAAGAGCCGCGTCAGACATCGTTCGAGCTCCTCCCGGCGCTCTTCGGGCGCCCGATAAGGATCGTCCCGGTAGGCGACCTCGCGGCCGACGAGCAGGACCTTGAACGGGGCCGCGTCGGCGTCGAACCGCCGCGACAGGGCCCGGCGCCGGTCGAGGACGACGGGGCCGGTCCAGGCGTGCTTCTCCAAAAAGACTCTCAGGTCCTCCCGCCGCCCCCCGGCCACGCCGACGACCGTGACCGGCCACCGCCCCTTGTCGACGAGATAGCGCGCCTCGAACAGGTCCTCGTAGCAGACGGGACACTCGGTCGAGAAGAAGACCAGCAGGGCCGGACCGCCGCCCGGCGGCGCGGCCTCCTCGAGCCGGTCGCAGATGCGGACCGGGACCGTGCCCGCGTCCGGCGCGGCGAATCCCGCGGCGAGCGAGGCCGCGGCCGCGAAAAGGGTCAGCCCGCGTTTCATCGCGACACCTCGAACAGGCACAGGTTCCCGTCGTCGTCGACGGCGAAGACGCGCCCGCCGCGCACGACGAACCGGTGGACGGGCCGCGGCAGATCGACCGTCGCCCGCAGCCTCCCCGTCCCGTCGACGACGGACAGCCGCCGTCCGGGGCCGAGATCCCGGCCGTCGACCGGCTCCGGCGCCGCGAGGTAGAGCAGGCCGCGGTCGGCCGCTGCCGCCCAGCAGAACCCGAGCAGGCGCTTGACGGGCCCCTTGAAAGGCATGTCCATGGCCACGAAGGCGTGGCGCTCGTCCACGGCCGTCTCCGCGACGACCGCCCCCCGCCCGTCGAAGCGGGTCAGGCGCCGCTCGCCGCTCCGCCGCACGACGACGAAGTCCCCTCCCTCCCCCGGGCAGACCAGGATCATGTTGCGGAAGGAGTCGTAGACGGGATCGGCGGAGACCTCGGCCGGAAGCCCCCGCCAGCGCGGCGCGCCTCCGGCGCCGTAGATCCGCAGCCGGGCCTCGTCGGGCAGGCGGCCGGCCGGATTGAACGTGACCAGGAGGGCGTCCGGGCCCAGCGCATAGACCTTGTCCGGGGCGGCCTCGACCGGGAAGCCGCCGCGCACGGCCCCCTCGCCGTCGAAGATCTGGACGCGGCGGTTGAGCTTGTCGGCGACGTAGACGAGCCCGGCCGCGGCGTCGACCCCCGACGGGAACGACAGCTCCCCCGGCCCGCGGCCCTTGCGGCCGAACGACCGCAGGAAACGCCCGTCGCCGTCGAAGATCTTGATCGCGCTGTCCTGGGCGTCGGCGACGAAGAGACGGTCGCCGTCGAAGGCCAGCGCGGCCGGCCGCCCCAGCACGGCCTCGTCGGACGTCCCGGGCGGCACGGCGATCTCGCGCGCCGTCAGCCGGGCGACCTCCTGCGCCCCGGGGCCGGCACCGGACGGGCCCACCGCCGCCCCCGCGATCGCCGCGGCGCCGGCCGCCGCGACCCTGCCCGCGCCCCATGCCCCCACCGCCGCGAACGCGCCCGCGACGGCCAGGACGGCGAACCCGACCGACCTCCCACGGCCCCGGGGCCCCCGCCGCCGGGGGCCCCGTCCGTCCGTCCGGTCACAGGCCGAGCATGCACTTGCCGAAGGCGACATCGCAGGCCGTCAGGAGGACCATGACCTTGTACCAGGGCGCGTCGAGGTTGAGCGTGTACTCCCGGCACTCCTCGTGGTTGCGGTTGCAGTCGGACTGCTTGTTGAGGTCGGGGTACATGGGGAAGGCCAGGGCCGCCGTCAGGGCGATCGTCCCGGCCAGGGCGAGAACAACGAGCTTCTTCATTCGGGGTCTCCTTTCGCCCCCGAAAGAGCAAAGCGCGTGCCACGCCCGGGCGCCGCCCTGACCGCCCAATCCTCACATTAAGATAAGGTTAGAGTGCCCGTGCCGCGTCAGGAGTCAACAGCGGTTGACGTTCGCCCGCGCCGCGCCGGAAATACCGCCTACCGCCGGTGACGGCTCGTGCTTCGCCGCGCGCCACGCCTCCCGCCGCCCGCCGCGGACCGGATCCGCCCGTCCCCCGCCCCGCTAGCCCAGCATCGGGATCTTGATGCCGCTCTTCTTGGCGCAGGCCACGGCTTCCGGATAGCCGGCGTCGGCGTGCCGGGCCACGCCCAGCCCTGGGTCGGCCGTCAGCACCCGCTCGAGCCGCCGCCCCATCGCCGCCGTGCCGTCGGCCACGACGACCATGCCGGCGTGGATGGACAGCCCGATGCCGACGCCGCCGCCGTGGTGGACCGAGACCCAGGACGCGCCGTTGACCGCGTTGAGCAGGGCGTTGAGGATCGGCCAGTCGGCGATGGCGTCCGAGCCGTCGCGCATGCCCTCGGTCTCGCGGTTGGGCGAGGCCACCGAGCCCGTGTCGAGGTGGTCCCGCCCGATGACGATGGGCGCCGAGATCGTCCCCTTCTTGACCAGCCGGTTGATGACCGCCCCGAAGCGGGCCCGCTCGCCGTAGCCCAGCCAGCAGATGCGCGAGGGCAGGCCCTGGAACTTGACCTGGGCCCGGGCCTTGCGGATCCAGCGGGCCAGGGCCTCGTCCTCGGGGAATTCGGCCAGCACGGCCTCGTCCGTCGCGTGGATGTCGGCCGGCTTGCCCGACAGCGCCGCCCAGCGGAACGGCCCCTTGCCGAGGCAGAACAGCGGCCGGATGTATTCGGGCACGAACCCCGGGATGTCGAAGGCCGCGGCCACCCCGGCCTTTTGGGCCTGCCCGCGGATGTTGTTGCCGTAGTCGAAGGCCCTGGCCCCCCGCCGCTTCATCTCCAGCATGGCCTCGACGTGGGCGGCCATGGCCGCGTACGACCGGGCGATGTAGCCGGCCGGGTCCTTGGCCCGCATCGCCAGCGCCGCCTCGTAGGTCATCCCGTTCGGCACGTAGCCGTTGAGCTCGTCGTGGGCCGAGGTCTGGTCGGTCAGGACGTCCGGGGTGACGCCCCTCCGGACGAGCTCGGGCAGGACGTCGGCGGCGTTGCCGAGCAGGGCGATCGACAGCGGCTCCCCCTTCTTCATGGCCGCGCCCGCCAGCCGCAGGGCCTCGTCGAGGTCGCGCGTCATCGTGTCGACGTATTTCGTCTCCAGGCGCCGCTCGATGCGCCGCGGGTCGCACTCGACGACGATGGCCACGCCGTCGTTCATGGTCACGGCCAGGGGCTGGGCCCCGCCCATGCCGCCGAGGCCGGCCGTCAAGGTCAGCGTGCCCTTGAGCGAGCCGCCGAAGTGCCGCTTGCCCACGGCCGACAGGGTCTCGTAGGTCCCCTGCAGGATGCCCTGGGTGCCGATGTAGATCCAGCTGCCGGCCGTCATCTGGCCGTACATGGTCAGGCCGAGGGCCTCGAGGCGGCGGAACTCGTCCCAGGTCGCCCACTGGGGGACGATCATGGCGTTGGAGATGAGGACGCGCGGCGCCTCGGCGTGGGTCTTGAAGACGGCCACGGGCTTGCCCGACTGGACGACGAGGGTCTCGTCGTTCTCGAGCTTCTTCAGGCTGGCCACGATGGCCCGGTAGGCCTCCCAGCCGCGGGCGGCCCGGCCGGTGCCGCCGTAGACGATGAGTTCGCCCGGCTTCTCCGCCACCTGGGGGTCGAGGTTGTTCATGAGCATCCGCAGGGCCGCTTCCTGGGACCAGCCCTTGGCCGAAAGGCGGCTTCCCCGGGGGGCGCGGATGTTCGCTATCGGCGTCGACGCGTATTTGGCCATTTTTTGTCTCCTAGACGGGCATCGCGGAGGCAAAATATACCACACCGCCCGCCCCTCTCCCAAGCCCTAAAAAGGGGTTGACGGAGGGGGAATTCCTGGTGTACATTCCCCTCAGGTTTCATCGGAAAAAGCGCGGCGAGGGCAATGGTCCAGAGAAGGATCGTCGTTATCCATCCCGTTCCCGAGGAAGCGGACCGCCTCGCCCGCCTGGCCCAGAAGCTCGGCCCGGCCCTCACGGCGGCCGATCCCGAGGCCGCCCTGCCCCTGTTCGCCGAGGGCGGCGTCTCGGCGGCCGTCGTCGACGCCGCTTTCGCCGCCTCCCCTTCCCTCCGCGCCCTGGTCCGGCCGCCGGCCGGGGTCCTGCTCGTCGGCCCCGACGAGGAGGGCCTGCTCAGGGCCGCCGACGCGTGGCCGCCCGGCGTCGACGTCGAGGTCTGCCGCTCCGGGCCCGGCGAGCCGCGCGACCTCTGCTTCCTGCGGGCCCTCGGCCGGGTCGTCGAGCACGCCCGGCTCAAGACCGAGGCCGCCGAGCTGCGCCGCTCGCTCAACCTCCAGGAGGCCAAGGTCCGCGACGTCCTGGCCGAGATCTCCGAGATCAAGGGCCTCCTCAACACGGGCTTCATCCGCGAGGTCGAGAAGCGGCTGGCCATCGAGGCCCGCTACGTCGGCTCGCAGAAGGAGCGCCTGCGGCTCGAGGCCATCCTGCGCAAGATCTACGGCGCCGACGACGTCAGCAGCCTCCTCGACATCGTCCCCGACATCCGCGACCTCGTCCAGGCCGGGAGCGTCACGGTCTACATCATCGAGGAGAACGACGTCATCGGCCGCTACCTCAAGCCCCTCGTCTGGGACAACGCCTTCCTGGCCCACTCCGACTTCTCCAAGTACATCGCCCCGCTCGAGGCCCAGGACTTCGCCGCGTCCGTGGCCCGCTACGGCCACGACGTCAGCGCCGCCAACCTGACCTTCGACCGCCGGCTGAGCAAGCGCTACACGTCGTTCATGCGGACGCCGCCGCGGAGCCTCGTCGGCGTGCCCATCATGCACGGGTCCAAGGTCATCGGCGTCCTCGAGGCCGTCAACAAGACGGAGGCCGGCCGGCCCCGGCCCGAGGGCTTCACGCCCGGCGACCAGCAGACTCTGCGCGGCCTGTCGGACCACATGGCCATCGCCATGGCCAAGCTCAACCTCATCCAGTACGACGCCCTGACCGGCCTGCTGCGGCCCGAGCCCTTCTTCGACAAGGTCCTCCAGAAGGTCAACGCCCTCAGCAAGCGCCGCCGCGAGGAGGGCTCGATGGCCCTGGTCATGGGCGACGTCGACTGGTTCAAGGCCTTCAACGACCGCAACGGCCACGAGGCCGGCAACCGGCTGCTGCGCGAGCTGGCCCACGTCCTCAAGCTGTCCATCCGCGAGGAAGACCTCATCTGCCGCTACGGCGGCGAGGAGTTCCTGTTCTTCCTCATGGGCGTCAAGAGCGTCGAGGAGGCCTCCCTCCTGACCGAGCGCATCCGCAAGAACGTCGAGGACCACTACTTCGAGCTCCAGGAGTTCCAGCCCCGCGGCAACCTGACCATGTCCTTCGGCGTGACGGTCTATCCGCGCGGCGAGGGCGACGCGGCCGGGCCGCTCGACCGGGCGGGGCTCAAGAGGCTGGCCGGCGAGGCCGACCTGGCCCTGGCCGAGGCCAAGGGCAAGGACCGGCCCGAGCTCCGGGCCCGCGGCGCGGCCGACGTCCCCGCCGACAAGAACCGCGTCCGCGGCTTCTCCGGCCCGGTGGCCGGCGGCGGCGGCCGGCTCGCGGGCGAGGCGAGGGGCACGGACCCCGGCCGCGCCTACCGCGAGAAGCGCAAGTACGAACGCTACAACGTCTCGACGCCCTTCCTGTACCGCGAGAACGGCGGTTTCCGGGTGGCCAAGACGGTCAACATCGGCCTCGAGGGGGCGCGGGTCGTCTCCGACGGGCCCCTGCCCGCGGGCGGGGAGGTCGAGACCATCCTGGTCGTCGAGGACAAGGCCACGGCCATCCGCGGCGAGGTCGTCTACGCGGAGAAGGGCGGCGGCGAGCCGGGGTTCTACTATTCGGGGGTGCGGTTCCGCGACCTGACGCCGGCCGACATCAAAGGGCTGGAGAGCTATCTGGCCCACTTCCGGCGGGGCCCGAACCCCGCCTGACCGCGGCCCGGCCGGGGCGGCCGGACCTCACTCCTCTTCGATCTCCGCGACGATGGCCCGCAGGTAGGCCAGGCGCGGCTCGAGGCGGGCCTGGAAGTCCCGGCGCAGGTCGGCCACGGCGACGGAGAAGGCGGCGAACTCCTCGAGGTTGCTCCAGTTCTCCATGCTCAGGCGCTCGAGCAGGCGGCGCAGGACCTGGGTGTCGAGGACGTCGGCCGTGTAGGCGGGCAGGCGCCAGGAGCTCTTCTCGCACATCTTGATGACCCGCAGGAACAGGGCCCGCAGCCCCTCCTGCCAGTTGATGAGCTCCTGCTTGATGAAGAACTGGTCCTTGGGCGACTCGGTCTGGCCGAGCTTCACCGACAGGCGCTGGCCCTCCTCGAGGGTGCGGTCGACGGCGGCCAGGAGCTTTTCGGGATCGGCCACGGCCGGGCCGTCCTTCTGGAAGTAGTGGATCTCGCCGCTGCCGTTGGCGGGCTCGGTACGGCGGTAGCTTTCGAGCAGGGCGACGGCCTCTTCTTCGGTCAGGACGCCGGGCTCGCCGGCGGCGGGCGCGGGTGCGGAGGCGGGAACGAGGTCGGGCGCGGGCGCGGGAGAGGGCGCGGGCGCGGAGACGGCGACCGGCGCGGCCAGGGCCTCGGCGACGGCTTCGGAGGCGGCGGGGGCCGCGGCGCGGGGCGCGGCCGGCGGCTCGGGCCCGGCCGGCGCGGGGCCGGCGATGAGGTCCGGGATGTTGGGGATGTCGAGCGCGGCCCGGTTGGCCGCGGCGTCCAGCGCGGCCAGGTCGTCCCGGCCGGCCGGCTCGCCGCCCAGGCGGCCCAGGTTGGCCGCGGCCGACTCGATGGCCAGCAGGTCCTTGATCTTGCGCAGCTTTTCGAGCTCCTCGTCGAGGTCGAGCGACAGCGGCTTAGGCTCCGGCTCGTCCATCACTTCGGCCACGATGCCGAAGCGCTCCCGGAGGTCGTTCTTCAGGAAGGCGGCCTTCTCCGAGGTCCTCGTCCGCAGGGCCTCGAGCCGCTCCTGGATCTCGTTGACGCGCTTGATCTCGTCGACCGTGGACTTGGCCAGGGACTCGATCTCGGCCTGGAACTTGAGGACCTTCTGCATGCGGTCGCGGGCCTCGTTGAGCAGGCCGGCGCGCTGCTCCTCGAAATCGCGGACCATGACCCGGTACTCGCCGAGGGCCGTCTTCTCCTTGTCGAATTCGCGCTCGATCTCCTCCTTGCGCTTGCGGGCGGCCTCCTTCTCGCGGTTGATGCGCTCGACGAGCTCGCTGTCGACGTCGCGGAATTTCTTCTGGAGGATGCGCTCGAGCTGGTCCTCGACTTCCTGGATGACTTGAGAGGAATCCCTGAAGATGTTCGGATCGTGGTCCATGGCCGCTCCTTAACCTTAGCGCGACTATTATGTCGGTTCGTTCGCGCGGTTGTCAAGACGCCGCGGGGGTGTTATTGAACGGGAGAATGAAAAAATGTATAAAGGGTCGTCATGGGCTCCGCCAAGGTCCTTCTCGTCGTCGAAGATGACAAAAAACGGGCCGACATTTGCGCATTTTTGTCGGCCAAAGGCATCGACGTCGACGCCCGCAAGAGCCTGCCGGGGGGGGTCGAAGAGGCCGAGCTGCGGCGCCTCAAGCGCGAGCTGGCCCGCCATCTGCGCGAATCGCGGCGGCTCGAGGAGGCCTACGACACGACGCTCGAGAACTTCATGGCCGCGCTCGACCTGCGCGACGTCGAGACCTACGGCCACTCCAAGACCGTGGCCCGCTACAGCCACGTCCTGGCCGAGGCCTGCGGCGTCCGCGACCCGGCCGCGCTCGACAGCATCCGCAAGGGCGCGCTCCTGCACGACGCCGGCAAGATGGCCATCCCCGACTCCGTCCTGAAGAAGCCCGGGCCGCTGACGGCGCAGGAATGGGCGGTCATCCGCCGGCACCCGGCGCTCGGCTACGGCCTGGTCCGCGACGTCAAGATGGTGCCCGAGGTCGGCAACATCATCCTCTGCCACCACGAGAAGTACGACGGTACGGGCTACCCCAAGAGGCTCAAGGGCGAGGCCATCCCGTTCGAGGCCCGCGTCTTCGCCGTGGCCGACACGCTCGACGCCGTGACCTCGCACCGCCCCTACCGGGCGCCGCGCGACTTCAAGGCGGCCAGGCGCGAGCTCACGGCGGGCGCCGGCAAGCAGTTCGATCCGAAGGTCGTCGACGTCTTCTGCGGCATGGACCTGGCCGTGTGGGAGAAGATCCGCTACGCGACGACCCGGCTCCTGCCGCCCATATAAAAATGGGGGACATGATACCTATTTCCCAATTATCTCCAGGTAAAAAAATAGGAAATAGGTATCATGTCCCCCATTTTAAGGAGTCCGAAATGACCGAGAAGCGCAAGGTCGTCGTCGTCATGGCCAGCCCGAGGCCGCGCGGCAACAGCTCCGTCCTGGCCGCCGAGGCCGTCCGCGGCGCCGCGGCCGCCGGGGCCGAGGTCCTGACGGTCCGGCTGGCCGACCTCTCGTTCGGACCGTGCCGGGCCTGCGACCTGTGCCGCAAGGCGGCCGCCAAGGGCTGCATCCAGGACGACGGCATCAAGGCCCTGCGGCGGTCCATCAAAACCGCCCACGGCCTGCTCATCGCCACGCCCGTCTACTGGTTCACCATGAGCGCCCAGGCCAAGATGTTCATGGACCGGCTCTACGCCTTCGGCGACAAGAGCTACCGCGAGCTCAAGGGCAAGCGGGTGGGCGTCATCCTGGCCTCGGGCGACCCGGACCCGAAGGCCTCGGGCGCCATCAACGCCATGCGCTCGTTCCAGGACGCCTTCGCCTACCTCGGGGCGCCCGTCGCCGGGATGGTCCACTGCGGCGGCGGCCGGGCCGGTTCGGCTGCCCGCAACAAGACTCTCATGGCCGAGGCCTACGCCCTCGGCGCCTCTCTCGCCCGGTAAAACGGGGACACAATACCTATTCGCCTATTTTTTGGGTGCCGGGAAATTGGTGATTAGGTATTGTATCCCCCTTTTTCGGAACGCCGCGCGCCGCGTTTTCGTATACAATACCTTGGTGAATTCCGTACGACCTATCCCTCACAAGGAGATCCCCATGCATCGTCGCCCATACCGTCCCGCCGCCGTCGCGGCCCTCCTCGCCGCCCTGGCCGTCCTGGCCGCGCCCGCCCTCCGGGCCCAGGCCGCCAAGATCGACATCCCCTACCAGAAGTTCGTCCTCGACAACGGCCTGACCCTCATCGTCCACGAGGACCACAAGGCGCCCATCGTCGCCTTCAACGTCTGGTACCACGTCGGCTCGAAGAACGAGGTCGCCGGCAAGACCGGCTTCGCCCACCTCTTCGAGCACCTCATGTTCAACGGCAGCGAGAACTACGACGACGACTACTTCAAGCCCATGCAGAAGGTCGGCGCGACCGACCTCAACGGCACGACCAACGAGGACCGGACCAACTACTTCGAGAACGTCCCCGTCTCGGCCCTCGACCTCGTCCTGTGGATGGAGTCCGACCGCATGGGCCACCTCAAGGGCGCCATCAGCCAGGCCAAGCTCGACGAGCAGCGCGGCGTCGTCCAGAACGAGCTCCGCCAGTACCAGAACGAGCCCTACAGCGTCACCGAGGACCTCATCATCAAGGGCACCTATCCCCCGAACCACCCCTACTCGTGGTCGGTCGGCGGCTCCATCGAGGACCTCTCGAACGCCAAGCTCGAGGACGTCCACAAGTGGTTCGCGACCTACTACGGCCCGAACAACGCCGTCGTGGCCATCGCCGGCGACATCGATACCAAGACGGTCGTGGAGAAGGTCAAGACCTACTTCGGCGACATCCCGCCCTCCCCGCCCGTGGCCCGGCACTCCGCCTGGGTGGCCAAGCGGACCGGCACGCACCGCCAGAGCGTCCAGGACCGCGTCGCCCAGGCCCGGCTCTACAAGGTCTGGAACATCCCCGGCTGGGGCACGGCCTGCGCCGACAAGCTCGACCTCGTCAGCTCCATCCTGGCCGACGGCAAGACCTCGCGCCTCTACAAGCGCCTGGTCTACGACGACCAGCTGGCCACCTCGGTCAACGCTTACGTCAACACCCGCGAGATCGCCGGCCTGTTCCAGATCCAAGCCGACGCCCGGCCCGGCGTCGACCTAGCCAAGGTCGAGAAGGCCATCGACGAGGAGCTGGCCCGCTTCCTCGCGGACGGCCCGACCGCGGCCGAGGTCGAGCGGGTCAAGGCCCAGTACGCCGCCCGCTTCATCCGCGGCGTCGAGCGCATCGGCGGCTTCGGCGGCAAGTCCGACATCCTGGCCTCCAGCATGGTCTACGGCGGCTCGCCCGACGCCTACAAGACGACCCTGAAGCACATCGACGAGGCCACGGCCGCGACCCTCAAGGAGAGCGCCGCCTACTGGCTCGCCGACGGCGTCTACGTCCTCGAGGTCACGCCCTACCCGGCCTTCGCGGCCGCCAAATCCGGCGTCGACCGCAAGGCCCCGCCGGCTGTCGGGCCGGCGCCCCAGGCGAGCTTCCCCGCCGTCGAGCGGGCCTCGCTCGCCAACGGCCTGAAGATCGTCCTGGCCGAGCGCCACACCGTCCCCGTCGTCGAGTTCGCGCTCCTGATCGACGCCGGCTTCGCCTCCGACGGGACGGCCCTGCCGGGCACGGCCGCCCTGGCCATGAACATGCTCGACGAGGGCACGGCCAAGCGGACCTCGCTCCAGATCAGCGACGAGCTGGCCCTGCTCGGGGCGACCATCGGCACGGGCTCGAACCTCGACACCTCGTCGGTGTCGCTGAGCGCGCTCAAAGACAAGCTCGACCCGGCCCTCGACGTCTACGCCGACGTCATCCTCAATCCCTCATTCCCGGAGGCCGACTTCGCGCGGCTGCAGAAGCTGCAGATCGCCCGCATCGCCCAGGAGAAGGACTCGCCCTTCGGCATGGCCCTGCGGGTCTTCCCCAAGCTCGTCTACGGCGAGGGCCATCCCTACGCCATCCCGTTCACCGGGTCCGGCTACGCCGACACGGTCGCCAAGCTGACCCGGGCCGACCTGGTCAAGTTCCACAAGACCTGGTTCAAGCCCTCCGGGGCCACGCTGGTCGTGGTCGGCGACACGACCATGGCCGAGATCAAGCCCAAGCTCGAGAAGCTCTTCAAGGCTTGGCCCGCGGGCCAGGCGCCGGCGAAAAAGATCACGGCCGTGCCGCTGGCGGCCCAGCCCGCCGTCTACATCATGGACAAGCCGGGGGCGCCCCAGTCGATGGTCGTCGGCGGCCATCCCGCGCCGTCCTCGGCCGACCCGGACAACGTCGCCATCACGACCATGAACAACATCCTCGGCGGCGACTTCGTCTCGCGCATCAACATGAACATCCGCGAGGACAAGCACTGGAGCTACGGCGCCCAGACGGCCATCCCCGGCGCCCGCGGTCCACGGCCGTTCCTGGTCCTGGCCCCCGTCCAGTCGGACAAGACCAAGGAGACCATGGTCGAGATCCGCAAGGAGTTCGAGGGCATCCGCGGCCCGAAGCCCGTCACCCCCGACGAGTTCTCGAACGCCAAGAACGGCATCGTCCTGGGCCTGCCGGGACAGTGGGAGACCATGGGCGCCGTCCTGGGCTCGCTCGAGGAGCTCGTCCAGTACGGCCTCCCGGACGACTACTACCGGAAGTACCCCGGGCTCGTCCAGAAGCTGTCGATCGCCGACCTGACCAAGGCGGCCGTGAAGACGGTCCATCCCGAGAGCATCGTCTGGATCATCGTCGGCGACCGGGCCCAGATCGAGCCCAAGATCAAGGAGCTCGGCTTCGCTCAGATCGCCGTCATCGACGGCGACGGCAACGTCGTCAAATAGGCCGGGTTGACCGGCCGCGGCCCCGGTGATAGCATCGGGTCTCTTGACCCGCGCACGCGCCGGACGCACCGCCCGATCGTCGAAGGGAGGCGTCCGTGCCTAACGGCCGCGGCTGGATGCCGTTCCTGCGCTACGACGAGGAGCAGGACCGCCCGCGGATCAGCCGGGCCCTCGTCCGCCGGGCCTGGTCCTACGGGCGGCCCTACGGCGGCCGCATCGCCGTCTCGCTGGGCCTGATCGTCGTCACGACGGTGCTCGGCCTGGTCCCGCCCCTGCTCGTCCGGAACCTCATCGACCGGGCCCTGCCGCAGCGGGACTTCCGCCTCCTGACGGCGCTGGCGCTGGGCATGCTGGCCGTGCCCCTGGTCAACGGGCTGCTCGGCGTCGTCCAGCGCTACCTGGTCTCGTCGGTCGGCGAAGGCATCATCTGCGACCTGCGGACGGAGCTCTTCACCCACCTCCACCGCATGTCGCTGCGGTTCTTCACCAACGTCAAGACGGGCGAGCTCATCTCCCGGCTCAACAACGACGTCATCGGGGCCCAGCGGGCCGTCAGCGGCACGGTCGTCGAGGTCTTCACTAACACCATCGCCCTGGTCAGCGCCCTGGCCATCATGCTCCGGCTGGAGTGGCGGCTGACGCTCCTGGCCCTGGCCGTGCTGCCGCTCTTCCTCGTCCCGGCGCGCTTCCTGGGCCGGAAGCTCAGGGCCGTCGTCCGCCGGCAGATGACGCTCAACGCCGAGATGAACGCCATGATGGACGAGACGCTGAACGTCAGCGGCTCGCTGCTGGTCAAGCTGTTCGGGCGGGTCGGCGCCGAGGCGGCCCGGTTCCGGGGACGGGCCGAGAGGGTCCGCGACGCCGGGGTGCGCCAGGCCTACATGATGCGCTGGTTCTTCCTGACCGTCAGCCTGATCAGCGCCGTGGGGTCGGTGGCCGTGTTCTGGGGCGGCGGCTGGCTCGTCCTGCGCGGGGGCGGCTTCACCATCGGCACCATGGTCGCCTTCACGGCCTACCTGGGCCTGCTCTACGGCCCGCTCCAGGCCCTGACGAACGCCCGCATGGACCTGGCCACCTCGCTCGTCAGCTTCGAGCGGGTCTTCGAGGTCCTGGACCTGCCGCTCGAGATCGCGGAGAAGCCCGGAGCCAGGGCCCTGGGGACCGTCCGCGGCCAGGTCCGCTTCGAGAACGTGTCGTTCAGCTACCAGCCGGACGACGCCGCCGAGGAGGCCTCGGCCGCCGGGCTCAGCGAAGTGGTGCGGTTCGGCGGTCCGCGCGGCCCGGTCCTCACGGCCCCGCCCCTGTCGCAGGAAGGCGGCCGGGCGCCGGCCAAGAACGGGCCGGCGGCCAACGGCGGCGCGACCGCGCCGCGCGACCCGGGCGAGCGCCGCTGGGCCCTGCGCGACGTCAGCTTCGAGGTCCGGCCAGGGCAACTGGCGGCGCTGGTCGGCCCGAGCGGGTCCGGCAAGACGACGGCGACCTATCTCCTGCCGCGGGTCTACGACCCGACCGAGGGCACGGTCCGCATCGACGGCCACGACCTGCGCGATCTCACCCTGGGCACGCTGTCGGACGCCATCGGCATGGTCACCCAGGAGACGTTCCTCTTCAACGACACGGTCCGTGCCAACCTCCTCTACGCCAAGCCGGGGGCCACGGCGGCCGAAGTCGAGGCGGCCTGCCGGGCGGCCAACATCCACGACTTCATCGCCGGCCTGGACGACGGCTACGACACCGTCGTCGGCAACCGCGGCTACCGCCTCTCGGGCGGCGAGAAGCAGCGGGTGGCCATCGCCCGGGTCATCCTCAAGGACCCGCGCATCCTCGTCCTCGACGAGGCGACGTCGTCGCTCGACAGCCAGTCCGAGGCCCTCATCCAGGACGCCCTCGAACGGATCATGAAGAAGCGGACCAGCCTGGTCATCGCCCACCGCCTGAGCACCATACTTGCCGCCGACGTCATCCTCGTGTTGGACGGGGGGCGTCTGGTCGAGAGGGGCACGCACGCCGAGCTCCTGGAACGGGGCGGGCTGTACGCGTCTCTCTACGAGACCCAGTTCCGGCTCGGCGGCGACGCCGCCTGAACGTCACCGGGTCCGTTCTTATTTGGGGACGAGGGCCCGGAGGATGGGCTCGACCCAGCGGTCCCGGCCGATGTCGTAGACGATGAAGTCGGCGTCGAACTGCCAGTAGGTCCAGGCCCAGCCGCGGGCCTCGGCCGCCCGGGCCACGGCCTCCGTCCAGAGGACGCGCGAATCGAACGGGGCTTTCTCGTAGGCCCCGAACTCCCCGAGCAGGATGGGCCGGCGGTGTTTCTCCGACCAGGCCTGGACGCGGTCGAAGTCGGCCGAGAGGCGCTCCCGGTCCTTGTCCGTGCCCCAGGTCACCCCCGACAGCTTGACCGTCGACGGCGACCACGACGCGCCCTGGTGGGTGAAGGGGAACGGCTCGTAATAATGGACGGTGACGACGATGTTGCGGTCGTCCTCCGGCAGGCGGAGAGCGTCGAGGAAGCGGAAGCCGTTCCACATGGGAGGCCCGACGACCACGATGCGGGTCGGGTTGGTCGCTCTTATTACCGCCAGGATCTCGGGCAGCCACTCGTTCCAGAGTTTGGCGTCGAGCTTGCCGTTGGGCTCGTTGAGGGGCTCGAAGAGGAGCGTGTCGGGCGCGTCCTTGTAGCGCTCGCCGATCTGCTTCCAAAAGGCCGTCAAGCGGGCCTTGAAAGCGGCCGGGTCCTTGGCCACGTCGTTGTAATTGTGGAGGTCGAGGATGACGTTCAAGCCGGCCGCTTGGGCCTTGGCCACGGCCCAGTCGAGCGTGGCCAGCCACCGCGCCGGGAGCTTGTGCTCCGGCCCCCGGCCCATGAGCTGAAGGGCGTGGAGGTTGACGCGCACGGTCTGGAAGCCGGCGCGGCGGATGGCCTCGAAGTGGCGCTCCTTGAACCGGGCCCGGGCGAAGCTCTTCCAGATCGGGTCGTAGCCGATGATGTTGACGCCCCGGCCCAGGCGCTCGACCGCGGCGAAGGCGGCCCGGTCCGGGGACACCGGCGGCGCGGCCTGGCCCGCTTGGACGGGCCCCGCGAGGACGAGGGAAAGGGCGGCCGGTCCCAAGGCGATCAGAGCGATCAAGGTCGCGCCGGCGGTCCGGCGGATGCCACGAACGGTCTTCATGGGGGGCCTCCGATCGCGCTCATCATACACCAGATCGGGGCCACCATGCCCATCCGTCTCGCATCGCGGATAGGCATCATGTCCCCCTTTTTCTTATAATAGCCGGGAGGGAGGGCGACATGAAAAGACGCGAGTTCATCGAGCTGGCGGGCGCCGTGTCGGCCGGGGCGGTCCTCGCTCGGGCGGGGGCGGAGCCGCGGCCGCTCCTGGTCAAGGATGTGGCGGCACATCTCCGGTCCATCGTCGCGGTCGACGAGCCGTCGGTCGACCGGATCGTCGTCGGCGACCCCGGCGCCGCCGTCACCGGGATCGGCACCTGCTGGCTCCCCTACCGGGAGACCTGCGAGCGGGCCGTCCGTGACGGCGTCAATCTCCTCGTCGTCCACGAGCCGACGTTCTACACCCACTGGGACCTCGACGAAAAGAGCCCCGGCCTCTTCGGCGCCTCGCCGGCCGGGAGGGAAGCCTATCTCGACGCGGTGGAGAAAAAGAAAGCCTGGATCCTGGCCAATGAGCTCGCCGTCATCCGCTGCCACGACGTCCTCGACAAGGTCGCCGGCTGGGGCATCCCGTTCGCTTTCGGCGAGGCCTTGGGATTCGGGGCCGGCGACATCGTCCGGTCGCGCCCCTACTACAACGTCTACAAGGTCGAGCCCCGGCCGGCCGCCGAGGTCGCCCGGGCCGTCGCCGCGAAGCTGGCCGCGTTCCGCCAGCCGGGCGTCGCCTTCTACGGCGACCGGGACCGCGTCGTCGGCACGGTCGGCGTCGGCACCGGCTGCTACAGCGATCCCATCGAGTTCATGGACCTCCGCCCCGACCTGTTCATCGCCCTCGACGACGTCGTCCGGACCTGGACCCAGACGGTCTACGCCCGGGACACGGGGCACCCCCTGGTCGTCGTCAACCACGGGACGTCGGAGGAAGCCGGGATGAGGGCCCTGGCAGAGCGCCTGAGAACAACCTTCCCCGGCCGCAAGGTCGTCCACTACCCCCAGGGCTGCGGCTACGACTGGGTCACGGG
>CAZFZU010000029.1:0-37025 GCA_964523615.1 uncultured Eubacteriales bacterium
CGCAGTTGGTGGCGGCGGCTCAAGACCCGGCCCCTCTGACCGCTACTGAGATCCGAGGAGTCCCTCTCTCGTGCTTTGGTTCGGGAATATCCTCTAGCTCCCCGGCCCCGGGGAACGGGGAGCGAAACCCAGTGAGCGGACCAGGCAGGGTCGGGACGGAGCACCCGGAGTCCCGATCCTGCGAAAAATCGGAAGAGAGGACATTCTTACGATATTCCCCGCACCGATCCTCCGAGTCGCTCCGGATCGTAGCTGATGGTCGCTCCGCAAGCTCCGCTCCCTGCCGGTCCCCCCTCCACCACGGGGATCTGCGAGGATAATTCCCTTACCCGCCTCGAGAGGGACGATCGGATGAGGACAAGATACCGTTCAATCTCCGAGGCGGGGGGCCTTGATGCGGTTGTCGATGAGCAGATGGGTGGGGCGGCCGTCAGGGCCCTTGAAGAAGACGACGGTCGTCTCCTCGACGAGCTCGAAGAAGCGGGTCTCGGATTCGGGGTAGAGCTCGATGCGCTGGTCGCCGTCGCGGACGACGAGCGCGCTCCCCTCGAGGGCCACGGTGATGACGTGCCCGGGGGACATCTCGTAACGGCCAGCGAGCGCGGCCAGCGCGGCCGCCGGTACTTCGATCGTGGTCTTCACCTGGGGCTTCTGGCTCGGCCAATCGTATTCCTGGGCCACGGCCCGGAGGACCTCCGAAGCGATCCGCAAACCCCCGTCGGCGTTGGTCATGACCACGGCGCCGCGGCCGTTGGCGAGGTAGGCCGTCATGAGGCACTTGAAGCCTTCGTTCGAGCCGCCGTGGCCGAAGCTCGCGGCCGGGCCGAGGCGCTGGAGCATCAGGCCCAATCCGTAGCCCTCCTTGACCACGGTCGTCATGAGCTTGGCCGTCGCGGCCGAGAGCACGGACGACCGGCCGGCGACGGCGTTCTGGATCTCGATGAGGAAACGGGCCAGGTCCGAAGGCGTCGTCCACAGCCCGGCCGCGGCCATCTCGGGGTAGGTGTGGGAATGGCCCGGGACGGGCTTGCCGTCCGGGCCGTGCCCGGCCGCCGCGGCGGCGCGCCGGGACGCGGGCAGAGGCTGTTCGTATGTGCTGTCCGTCATCCCGAGCGGCTTCAGGACCAGCTCGGCCATGAGCTCGGGGAAAGGCTTCCCCGTCGCCTCCGTCATCAGGAGTTGCATGACCGTGAAACCGCCGCCCGAATACCTCCAGCGGCCGCCCGGGACGGCCTCGACCCGGACGGCGGCGCTGTTGGCCGGTTTGACGCCGTCGAGGACCTGGACGACCGTGGGCACGGCATCGCCCGCGGCGTAGCCGCCGAAGCCGGACACCGTCAGGCCGGCCGTGTGGCTGAGGAGGCGGCGCAGGGTGACCTTCTCCTTGGTCGTGAACTCGTTGTCCGGCACCTTCCAGGACACGAGCCGGGCGTTGACGTCCTCGTCGAGGGAGAGGACGCCCCGTTCGACGAGCCTCAAGGCGCCCAGGGCGGCCACGGCCTTGCTGATGGAGGCGGCCTGGAACAGGGTCTCGGGCGTGACCGGCGCCGCCGAGCCGGCCTCGAGCGCGCCGTAGCCCTTGGCCCAGGCGACCTCTCCGCCGTCGATGACGGCGACCGAGACGCCGGGGACGCGGAACGAGGTCATACGGGCGGCGATCGGGGCCGCGGGGGACGGCCGGCCGGCGATGACGATGCCGGGCAGGAGCCCGTTCTCGACCCGGGCGATCCGCGATCCCGCGGTATCGCCTTGGGCCGGAGCCGGGACCTGGGCCCGGGCGGCGACGCTCGCGGCGGTCGCGAGGGCCAGGACGGCGAGGACGGCGGCGGTCTTTTTCATGGCGCTCCTCGGCTGACGGAAGATGGGAGAGGCCTCAGCCTCCTGTTGGATAATACTCGAGTTGACCTGAGGAAGTTACCTCGGGGCGTCAGACGTTGAGCTCGAGCTGGCCGTCCTGGGTCCGCTTGCGGTCGGCCTCGATGTCGTCGAGCAGGTCCGGGGTGATGTCTCCGGTCGGGTAGATGCCGTCGAAGCAGGCCGCGCAGAAGTTCTCGATCTTGGGGTTCTCCTGCTGGACCGCCTTCTTGAGCGCCGCCAGGGACTGGTAGATGACCTTGTCGGCGCCGATCTTCTTGGCCACGGCGGCCTCGTCGGCGTCCTGGGCGACGAACTCGGTCTTGGTCTGCATGTCGATGCCGTAGACGCAGGGGTGGCGCAGGGGCGGCGAGTAGGAGGCGAAATAGACCTTCTTGGCCCCGGCCTCGCGGAGCATCTCGACGATGGCCCGGGAGGTGTTGCCGCGGACGATGCTGTCGTCGACGAGCAGGACCTTCTTGCCCTTGATCTCCGAGGCGATGGGGTTGAGCTTCTGGCGGACCGAGGTCTTGCGCTGGCCGTCGGCGGGCATGATGAAGGTCCGGCCGATGTAGCGGTTCTTGACCAGGGCCTCGCTGTACTTGAGCCCGAGCTTGCGGGCGATCTCGATGGCCGCGTCGCGGGCCGAGTCGGGCACGGGGACGACGACGTCGATGTCCAGCTTGCGGCGGCGGATGTCGGCGGCCAGGGACCGGCCCAGGTTGACCCGGCACTTGTAGACGTTGGCCTTGTCGATGAAGGTGTCGGGCCGGGCGAAGTAGACCCACTCGAACAGGCACGGCGAGGGGCAGCCCTTGCGGACCTTCTTGCGGTGCAGGGTCCGGGACCGGTCGATGAAGACGACCTCGCCGGCCTCGACGTCCCGGATCTCGCCGAAGTTCATGATGTTCAGGCTGACCGTCTCCGAGGCGAAGGCGTGGGAGGGCAGCAGCCCGTCGCGCCGGACGCCGTGGACGAGGGGCTTGATGCCGAAGGGGTCGCGGAAGGCGACCATGCCCTGGCCGGCGATGTAGGCGACGACGGAGTAGGCCCCGCGGACCTTCTTATATACGGCCTCGACGGCCCGGAAGATGTGCTCGGGGGCCAGGTCCTTGGTCCTCTCGCGGGCCAGGGACTCGGCGAACAGGTTGAGGATGATCTCGACGTCGCAGTCGGAGTTGAGGAGGCGGTGGCTCGTCCCGTAGAGCTCGTCGCGGAGCTCCCGGTAGTTGGCCACGTTGCCGTTGTGGGCCATGATGATGCCGAAGGGCGAGTTGAGCTGGAAGGGCTGGGCGTCCTCGTCGCCGCCGCCTCCGATCGTCGGGTAGCGGGTGTGGCCGATGCCGACCGGGCCGCGCAGGCCCTCGACGGCCTCGGGGGTGAAGATGTCGTGGACGAGGCCGTTGCCCTTCTTGGTGTGGAAGCGGCCGTCGAAGGTGATGACCCCCGCCGAATCCTGGCCGCGGTGCTGGATGGCCAGCAGGCCTTGGTAGAGGTCGCGGATGACGGGGCCGTTGCCCCACAGGCCGATGACGCCGCACATGGTCAGGCTTTGACGGCCCGGCCGGGCTCGACGACGGCTTCGTCGACGATCATGACCGGGATGTCGTCCTTGACGGGGTAGACGCGGTGGCAGGCGACGCACTTCAGGCCCTTTTCGTCGGCCGTGAGCTTGACGTCGCCCTTGCACCGCGGGCAGGCCAGTATGGCCAGCAGGGAAGGGCTGATCGGCATGGGATTCTCCGACACCAGGATAGCCGCCCGCGGCCGCCCCGTCAAGCCGGGGGGACGGAGGCGTCCCGGGGCCGCCGTCAGAACCGGAACCGGACGCCGGCGCGCGCGGCCGTCCCCGACAGGTTGATCACGGCGGGGCGGGCGTCGACGACGCCTTCCGGCGCGCCGGAGGAGACGTAGAGCAGGGGGTAATCCTGCCCGTCGGTCGCCGTCCGGTGGACGAAGTACAGCGTTCCGGCCTCCGAGGAGACGCCGCCCGTCAGGTCCGAGGAGGTGTTCGTCCCGGTCAGGCCGTCGAAACGGGCCAGGCGGAAACCGGCCTCGGCGAAGAAGACCGTCCGGGGGCCGATCTCCCATTCGCCGCCGAGCGCCGCTTCGCCCCCGAAACCGCTCCCCGTCGCCGCGCCCTTCATCTGGACGGTCCCGGCCGTGCCCGGACGTTCGGTCCGGTACAGGTAAGAGGCTTTGACGGCATAGACGCCGAGGGCGCCGCGAACGTAGAAGCCGGCCCCGGGGTAGTAGCGCACCAGGGCCTTGACGGGCACGGCCCGGGCGGCCGGCTGCGTGACGAGGGTCGCCGTCAAGGCCGGGTCCTCGAACGCGATCCGGGCCCGGTTGACGGCCCGCAGGTAATCGGCGCCGAGCCCGAAGGCCAGGCGCGGCGAGAGCCGGTAGCAGAGCTCGAAGCCGGCCAGATAGGCCAGGCGCAGGACCCCGGGCTTTTCAGGCGAGGCGACCCCGCTCTGGGCGGCGGTCCAGGCGACGAAGCCCCGGGCGGCGTCGTTGAGGTGCCCCGGCCCGACCGAAGCCAGGCCGGCGGAGACCGAGAATTCCAAGGGGAAGTCGCCCGTGCGCAGCTCGGGCATGCGGATCCGGCCGATGCGGACCGGCCGGCCCTGCCGCTTGGCCGGGGCCGTCGCCGCCGTCCGCTCCGGGCCGCCGGCCCGCTCGCCGGTCTCGGACGCGACCTCCACGACCAGGCTCTCGTGGATCCAGCCGCCGAGGACGCCGCCGTCCTCGAGGACGTAGCGGACGAAGTACCACTCGCCCTCCTTGCGGTCGGCTTCGAGGACGGTCCCTTCCGGGACCTGCTGGACGATGGAGCTGCCGATGTCCGGTTTCTCGCGGAGGTTGGCCTGTTCGGCCGTGATCCGGACCTTGACCGGCCGGCCCTGGCCGTCGGCCGCCGCGGCCAGGAGCCCGGAGACGAGAGCCGTCAGGGCAAGGACGGAAAGGATGGTACGGGTCATGCGCATGGCGGATTCACCCTGAACGGATTATAGACGAGTCTCGCCGGACGGACAAGGCCGTCCCGCGGGGGACGCCGGGCCTCCGGCGTCCCCGCGCGGCCGTCCGTCGCGCGCCGCGGCGATAGTCAGAAGCGGTAGCCGAGGCTCAGGCCGATCAGGTTGTACTGGAAGATCTCGTGGGTGTCCGTGAGCAGGTAGGCCGCGACATTGACGTGGGCTCCCCTGTAGCCGAGGTTGATCTTCGGCAGGAGGTCGCCCGTGGCCACGTCCCCGTCGCCGATGCCGACCGGCAGGACGACGCCGGCCCCGGCGAAGAAACCGCCCTTGGCCGTGTAGTTCAGGATGACGCCGGGGTAGAGCAGGACCGGATCGAAGCTGAAGCGCTTGTCCATGAGGAGCATGATCTCGGGGCTGATCATGAACCCCTTCGTGACATGGATGTCGAGCTGGGGCGCGAACGTGAACAGGACGTCGCTGAACGAGCCGCCCTCCCCGAGGTCCGTCATCGCGCCGGCGTTCAGGCTGAACTCGACCTTCTTGTCCTGGGCGAGCGCCGGTCCGGCCAGAAGCCCGGCGGCCAGCAGGACCGCCACGACCGTCACCGTGACTTTGTTCATGAGATACCTCCTGATGAGAAGATGCGCCCGGAGCGTCCGGGCAAGTCCATGATGGGGCGGCGGGGCGGGCGCGTTGTCAGGGAAATGTCAAAAAGGGGTCAAGAGCTCATTCGTACTCGGCCCAGTGGCGGACCTCGAGGTCGGCCGGCCTTTTGGCCGCCAGGGCCTGGACGAGGAGCTCGGCGGCCTGGAGGTTGGTCAGGACGGGGATGGCGTAATCGACGGCCAGGCGCCTCAGCCGGTAGGCCGAGTTGTACTCGACCCTCTTCCCCGGGTCGGGGATGTTGATGACGAGGTCTATCCTGCGGGCGGCCAAGTAGTCGCGGATGTTCGGGCCGCGGCGCTCGTGGACTTTGTAGAGCCGGGTGTTGGCGACACCGTTGGCCTCGAGATAGGCCGAGGTCTTCTCGGTCGCGTAGAGGCGCAGGCCCAGCCCGGCCAGGGTCCGGGCGGCCTCGAGGAAGCGGTGCTTGGGCTCCTCGCCCCCGACCGAGAGCAGGACGGTCCTTTTCGGCAGGGTGAAGCCCGTGGCCAGGACGGCCTTGAGGTAGGCCTCGTGGACGTCCCGGCCCAGGCAGGCGACCTCGCCCGTCGAGGCCATCTCGACCCCGAGGACGGGATCGGCCCCCTTGAGCCGGGAGAAGGAGAACTGGGGCGCCTTGACGCCGACGTAGTTGAGGTCCAGGGTCGACCGCCCGGCCCGGACCGGACGGCCCATGATGGCGGCCACGGCCAGCTCGACGAAATTCGTCCGGGCCACCTTGCTGACGAAGGGGAAGGAGCGCGAGGCCCGCAGGTTGCACTCGATGACCTTGAGGGCGTTGTCCTTGGCCAGGAACTGGATGTTGAACGGCCCGGTGATGTCCAGGGCCCGGGCGATCTCGCGGCCGATCTCCCGAATGCGCCGGACGGTCTCGATGTAGAGCTTCTGCGGCGGCAGGACCATGGTCGCGTCGCCGGAGTGGACCCCGGCGTTCTCGACGTGCTCGACGATGGCCGAGGCCACGACCCGGCCGCGGTCGGCCACGGCGTCGAGCTCGATCTCCTTGGCGTTGAGGATGTACTTGGAGATGACCACGGGGTACTCGGGCGTGACCCGCGAGGCCCGCTGGAGGTAGCGGTCGAGGTAGGCCCCGTCGAAGACGACGCTCATGGCCGCGCCGCTCAGGACGTAGGACGGCCGGATGAGCACGGGATAGCCGATCTGGCGGGCGAAGAGCTTGGCCTCGCGGACGCTGCGCAGCTCGCGCCAGGCCGGCTGGTCGACGCCGAGGCCGTCGAGGAGCCGGGAGAACTTGAAGCGGTCCTCGGCCCGGTCGATGCTGGCCGGCGGCGTGCCCAGGACGCGGACCCCGGCCTTGTGGCAGCGCAGGGCCAGGGTGTTGGGGATCTGGCCGCCCATGGACAGGAGGACGCCGAGGGGCCTCTCCCGCTCGTAGATGTCGAGGACGCGCTCGAAGCTGAGCTCGTCGAAGTAGAGGCGGTCGCAGATGTCGTAGTCGGTCGAGACCGTCTCGGGATTGTAGTTGACCATGACCGTCGCGTAGCCCATCTTCTTGAGGGCCAGGGCGGCGTTGACGCAGCACCAGTCGAACTCGACCGACGAGCCGATGCTGTAGGAGCCCGAGCCGAGGACCATGACCTTGCCCCGGGAGCCCGTCCCGTTCCCGAAGCCGACGTCGTCCTCGCGGCCGTGGTAGGTGACGTAGAGGTAGTTCGTCCGGGCCGGGTACTCGGCGGCCAGGGTGTCGATCTGCTTGACGGCCGGGCGCAGGCCGGCCTCCCGGCGCCGCCGCCGGACGCGGAGCTCGGACGAGCCGGTCAGGAGGGCGACCTGCTTGTCCGAGAAGCCCTTGCGCTTGGCTTCGAGGAGGAGGTCCGGGCCGACGGCGGCCAGACGCCGGCCGCGCAGGCGGGCCGCGCAGTCGACGACGGACTTGATCTTCTCCAGGAACCAGCGGTCGATGCGGGTCAGGTCGTGGATGCGGTCGACGGACATGCCCTTCTCGAGGGCCTCGGCGACGCCGAAGAGCCGCTCGTCGGTCGGCTGGCGCAGCTCCTTCTCCAGGTCGCGGAAGGAGTAGTTCTCGTTGGCGACCAGGCCGTAGACGCCGACCTGGAGCATGCGGGCGGCCTTCTGGACGGCCTCCTCGAAGGACCGGCCGACGGCCATGACCTCGCCGACCGACTTCATCTCCGAGCCGATCTTCTTGGACACCCGGCCGAACTTTTTGAGGTCCCAGCGGGGGATCTTGACGACGAGGTAGTCCAGGGCCGGCTCGAAGCAGGCCGTGGTCACCTGGGTGATGGAGTTGCGCAGGTCGGGCAGGAGCCGGCCCAGGGCCAGCTTGGCCGCGACGAAGGCCAGCGGGTAGCCCGTGGCTTTGCTGGCCAGGGCCGAGCTGCGCGACAGCCGGGCGTTGACCTCGATGATGCGGTAGTCGCCGTCCCGGGGGTTGAGGGCGTACTGGATGTTGCACTCGCCGACGATGCCCAGGTGGCGGATGGCCCTGATGGCCACCGTGCGCAGCCGATGGTACTCCTCGTTGGTCAGCGTCTGCGACGGGGCGATGACGATGCTCTCCCCGGTGTGGATGCCCATGGGATCGAAGTTCTCCATGTTGCAGACGGTGACGCAGTTGTCGGCCCGGTCGCGGACGACCTCGTACTCGATCTCCTTCCAGCCCTCGAGGTACTCCTCGATGAGGACCTGGGGCGCGGCGGCGAAGGCCCGGCGCAGGGCCTCGCGCAGCTCGCGCGGCGAGTGGGCGATGCCGCTGCCCCGGCCGCCCAGGGCGAAGGCGGCCCGGGCCATGACCGGGTAGCCGATCCGGGCCGCCGCCCGCAGGCCGGCCTCGACGGAGCGGGCGGCGATGCCGCGCGGCGTCTTGAGCCCGGCCGCGGCCAGGGACCGGTTGAACAGGGCCCGGTCCTCGGTCGTCTCGACGGCGGCCATCGGCGTGCCCAGCACGGGTAGGTCCGGCGTGCCGATGAGGCCGCGCTTCCACAGGGCCAATCCGCAGTTGAGGGCCGTCTGGCCGCCGAACGAGACCAACACGCCCTGGGGCTTCTCGCGGGCGATGACCTTGGCCACGAAGTCGGGCGTGACCGGCAGGAAGTAGACCCGGTCGGCCATGCCCTCCGAGGTCTGGATGGTGGCGATGTTGGGGTTGACGAGGACGACCTCGAGGCCCTCCTCCTTGAGGGCCTTGATGGCCTGGCTGCCGGAATAGTCGAACTCGCCGGCCTCGCCGATCTTGAGGGCGCCGCTGCCGAGGAGGAGGACCCGGCGGAGCTTGGTCATCCGGCGGCCTCCAGGAACAGGTCGAACAGGAAGTCGGTGTCCGTCGGGCCCGGGGCGGCCTCGGGGTGGAACTGGACGCCGAAGACGGGCCGGCGCCTCAGGCGGATGCCCTCGTTGGTGCCGTCGTTGGCGTTGCGGAACCAGGGCGCCCAGCCGCGGGGCAGGCGCGAGGCGTCGACGGCGAAGCCGTGGTTCTGGCTGGTGATGTGGCAGCGCGACGTGCCCTCTTCGAGGCAGGGCTGGTTCTGGCCGCGGTGGCCGAAGGGCAGCTTGTAGGTCGCGCCGCCCGCCGCCAGGGCCAGGACCTGGGTGCCGAGACAGATGCCGAACAAGGGCACCCTCTCGGCCAGGAGGCGGCGGGCCGTGGCCACGGCCGCCCCGGCCCGGCGGGGGTCGCCGGGGCCGTTGGACAGGACGACCCCCCGGGGGGCGAAGGCCAGGACGCGGGCGGCGTCCGTGTCGGCCGGGACCCGGACGACGGAGACGCCGCGGCGGACGAGGGCCCGGACGATGCCCATCTTGGCCCCGCAGTCGACGAGAACGACCGTCTTGGCGGCCCGCGGGTTATAGATGCGGATCTCCGGCGTCGAGACCTCGGCCACGAGGTCGCGGGCGTTGGGGTCGGGGACGGCCCGGGCCTCGCGCCGCAGGCGGGCCGGGTCGAGGGACCGGCCCGACCCGGCCAGCAGGCCGGTCATGACGCCGTGGGACCGCAGCCTCTTCGTCAGGGCCCGGGTGTCGACGCCGGCGATGCCCGGCACGCCGCTCTCCCGCAGCCAGTCGTCGAGGGTCTTGCGGGAAGTGGCGTGGGAGGGCCGGGCGCAGAGCTCGGAGACGACGTAGCCGGCGATCTGGGGCCGCTCGGATTCGAAGCGGGCCGGATCGACGCCGTAGTTGCCGACGAGCGGGTAGGTCTGGCAGAGGATCTGGCCGCGGTAGGACGGATCGGTGATGCTTTCCGGGTAGCCGACGATCCCGGTATTGAAAACGACTTCCCCCCCGATATCGGCGCCCGCGCCGAAGCCTACGCCCTCGAAGACGGTGCCGTCCGCGAGGGCCAGTGCCGCTCTGCGAATGGGGTCGGTCTCCCTTCCATTTTCGGCGCAGTATAGCACAATCGCATCAGGTCCTCAAGGGACTTCCGGGATTCATAGGGCAAACCAACCGGGACACACAACAGCGCAACGACTACGATCTTAAAAAAGACGTATCCTTAGACCGGCCCTTATCGCGAATCTGCTTAGATCAAGCCTTACTCTCCTGATATCGGCTATAAAGCCAGCACTTACATCAGGCAACTTATCAAAGGCATGAAACCGGACATATCGTGCCCCGAGGTAAAAATCTTCTTCAGTGTAGCAATATAGCGTGCCCGCAACTTCTTTATTGCTTGAAGTCCGGAGCTCGCCTGAGGGAAACCATTCCCAAGTGGATATCTGAGTTCTACCTCGAAAATTCGTGAAATTAACGGCTCTTGCCTGACCTTCTATGACTAGCGATAAGCCTCGGAAGAGATTAAGTTCGAGTTCTAGTCCGCCGTGTAACCCTAAAGGACACACGGGTTGTGCGTCGGTTTTGACCAAAGTCCGCGCTGAAGAACCAGAAACGGAGGTTACTACAAACGTTTGCTCTATCGTGATCCGCTCTGGATATATCCCAATCCCACCGTTGAGGGAGGCTCTGAAAATCGATCCCTTGAAGGGCGAATAATAGACGGTGAATTTGAGGGGGGGGGCCACGAGGATCGTCGGATGATAGGTATAATCGTGGACTTGCTGGCCATCGGGTACGAACATGATATATCGAACGGTGCCCTCATTGGTTTTCCTATAGGGGAGCGATGTCGCTACCCCGAGGCCGAGGTGCCGGCTGAAGTCCATTCTGAACTCCGCTTCCCATTCACTGACCCGATTATCCAGAGGCGCCAGTTCCCCGATGACCGCCCTTGGATCATGCTCCCGCAAGTAGACGAATTTCGAGTTGTTCGTGAACGAATTGAGCATACGATTGACATCGTTCTCCTCCAGAGCCGAGCCCCAGCCGCCGGTTAGCTTGAGGCTCAGATTCGGCGTGATAGGCGACTTCTCTTGGGAGAAGGCGAAGGGATTGAGGGCCAAGAGGGCCAAACTGGGAAAAACGACGAAATACAGGATCAAACGCAAATGTCTTTGGCTCACCATGATCTCCCCGATGCATCTATAAACAAAGCGGTGGAGGAAACCCGGGTCCGTGCCAACGGCCCGGACCCGGGAATTAGGCGCCGTGGATAAGAGGCCCCTAAATCTGTTCGACCTCTACATAGAGTTCGCTCGAGTATGAGGAAGAGCCGTTGGGATTCGTCGCCTTGACGCGGTAATAGTAGTTGCCTTGATTGACCCCTGTATCGGTCCACGTCATCGAAGGATACTGCTCATAGGGATCGGCGTCAACTGTTCCGACGTTGGTCCAGGTGCCGCCCCCGGACAGCCGTCTCTGCACGACGAACACCTGTTCGTTCGTGGCATTGTCCGTCCAAGTGAGAACAACGTGATGTACGAGAGTTGGGCTTTCAGCCGCCAGGTCCGAAGGCGCCGACGGAACGCCGGCCGCGACCGTAGCCGTCAGAGGATTGCTCGTCGAGTCGCCGGCCATATTGAAGGCTTTGACTCTGTAATAGTTCGTCCCGCCAGCCAAGGTCGTATCAAGACAGGAAGCGACGTTTTTGTTAAGGCTGTCAATGGTCGAGTATTGTTGTTCGCCCGATCGCTGCCTCTCAACATTGAAGCCAATCTCGTCGGAGGAGTTGTCATTCCACGTCAGACTGGCGCTTTCCCAAGAGTACCAGGTGATGGCGAGGCCGTCCGGCGTTCCATCGGGCACATCGGCGTCGTAGACGACGTTATAGGCATTCAGCCTTCCGCTGGCGACGCACTTCCCGTTGAGGGCGGCCTTATAGTCCGCGTCGTCGATGATTCGCGTCTTGATCTGAATGTAGGTCAGCCCAGGGATCCTGGCCAGCGCCAGAGCCGCCGTTCCCGTAACATAAGGGGTAGCCATCGACGTCCCGTCGTGGTATTGATAGTCCGGCCCAGGCTTGGTGCTATTGATGTTATAGTTGCTTTGAGTGCCGTCTTCCCCTCCCGGAGCGCCGATATCTACGGTCGTGGCGCCGTAATTGGACCAGTTTGGCTTCGTATCATCGTCAGTGGTTGCAAGGACAGAGACGATATTGTCCAGATTATAGGCGGCGGGATACTCCTTTTCTGTGCCATCGCAATTGATGCCGGAGTTGCCCGCTGCTGCCACGAACAGGTGCCCTGCGCTACGCGCCGCTTGAATGGCATAAAGGAGAGACGAGTTGTATGTCGTCCCGCCATAGCTGTTGTTGGATATCGGTACAGCCTTCGCTACCAAGTAATCTATCGCGCTTATGATATCTGCGTACGTTCCAAATCCTTCGTCATCCAGCACCTTGAGAGGCATGAGCTGCACGTCCCATGTGACTCCCGTTACGCCGTAGTTGTTGTTCCCTTCCGCGCCGATGATGCCCGCCACGTGCGTTCCATGATAAACGTTATCGGTCGAATCATCGTCCATCGGGTCGTTGTCGTCGTTCACGAAATCCCAGCCATGCCAGTCGTCGATATATCCGTTGTCGTCATCGTCGATCCCGTTCGTTTCTTTGCCGCTTCCGTACTCTTCGGAGTTTATCCAGATGTTGTCATTGAGATCGGGATGGGTGTAGGCAATTCCGGTGTCGATGACGGCGACGACCACGTCGGGGCTGTCGGTGACTATATCCCAGGCCTCAGGAGCGTGAATGTCCGCACGTGAGGTTCCGCCGCTTTGGGTCGTGTTATAGAGCCCCCAGAGTGTCGAAAAATAGGTGTCATTGGGAGTCGTCGTCGCTCTCACGATTCCATTCGGCTCGGCCCATTCCACGAGCGGGTTGTCCCTCAAGACGCTGACGGCCCAATCCGTTCCCAGTCCTTCGGGTACCCTGAGACGGACCAGCTCGGGAAAGGAAACGAACGATCTTGTCGATAGAACGGCCGTGTCCCACTCGGTGCTCTCGATCGGATGCTTATGATAGTTGATGACCGTTCCCTGAACTTGGGCGATAACGCCCCGGAGGCTCGAGGTCTCGGCGGTATTTTCGAAGAACTTGACTAGCACCTCATTTGGGACGTAATTCGCGTCCGGAGTCGGAAGAGTCTGGCTCGCAGAGATGTGCTTCGAGACGATTAGATCCGTAAGAAGAATGAGAACCAATGCGAATAAAAGAACTGACTTTTTCATGGATTCTTCTCCTTTTTTGGTTATCTTGCTAGCACCAGCACCTATGATCTGGATCATGGAGTGAAGACAAAGAAACCACCTCCTTTGGCTCCCCTTAACGCGGTCAGAGGTCGGAATTGCTCCATCCCCCTCGCCCCAACTATCGGTACAGGATGCGAAGCAGTCAAGGGTGATTTATTAAATGTAAGGCTAGCCAACTAACAAAACAGAAATATGAAAACTGGGCCGGATCACCGCTCGCCGATTTTGGCCTCCCGGCCGGAGGGGAGAACGTCTCACCCCTTGAATCATCCGCCGGGGGCATGCTATTTTCATCGGGCCGGGGGAGAATGGCCCCCGGACCCATCCCGCGAGGAGAGCCATGCCCGAGAGAGACGCCGACGACCGGACCGCGGTCCGGGGCCCGTCCGCCCCGCCCGCCGCGCCGGCCGTCGCCATCCCGGCCGACAAGGACGAGCTCATCCGCTCGATGGCCAAGTCCCTGCGCGTGGCCTTCAAGATGGCCTCGATGTACCACGCCGAGCACCCGGCCTTCAAGAGCAGCGTCAACGAGCTCATGGCCAAGCTCGAGGCCCTCTTCGCCCACCTCAATCCGGTGACCATCGGCTTCTCGCCCCACGCCCTGCTCATCGACGGCCGCTTCTGGGAAGGCGAGCGGACCTACATGGACCTGGCCCAGCTCTTCCATTTCCGCAAGATCAAGCGCCTCGAGATCCGCCCCGGCGTGCCCCACGCCGAGTTCATGCGCTTCGCCTCCAAGGTCATGCTGCCGGTCAAGATGTTCATCAAGGAGGGCGGGGCCCAGGCCATCGTCAAGCGCGAGAACATCGTCCACATCGCCGTCGACACCCTCGAGTACTCCATCCTCCTCCAGGGCGAAGGCGAGGAGATCAAGGACATCTGGCCCTACCTCCTCATGGAGGCCGTCGAGGAGAACGACGCCGGCAAGCTCGAGCAGATCTCCGGCACCTTCGGCAAGGTCGTCGGCAAGTTCAACACCGAGGACCTCATCCAGAACGAGGAGCTGCACAAGAACTTCGCCAAGTTCTTCAATTACCTCAAGGACACCTCCGAGGAGAAGCACCGGACCTGCGCCAAGCAGCTCCTCAAGACCATCGTCTCGGCCCGCAAGACCCCGACCGAGGCCAAGTTCGAGAACCTCAAGCTGCTCATCTCCGACCTCAGCGAGGAGGACCTGGCCTCGACGCTGTGGGAGGAGATCATCGGCAACGACAAGTTCGACTCCCTGAGCTTCAGCATCTTCTCCCGGCTCATCGACAAGGAGCGGCACAAGAAGATCTCGACCTCCCTCCACGCCCTCTTCCACACCGACAACCCCGGCAACCGGCGGGCCGAGACCGAGTCCAAGATCCGCATCCTCCTGTCGGGCGTCTCGTCCCAGCTGCACTCGGAGATGTACCGGCAGACCCTGTCGAACCTCCTCAACGACATCGCCTTCGATCGCCGCCTGACCCTGGACCGGCCGCTCCTGCAGCGCAACTACCGTTTCCTCCTGCTCGTCCTGCTGTCCCAGGAGGAGCGGCGCGAGGCGGCCGTGGCCGAGCTCAACCGGGTCACGGAGGAGTGGGAGCGCATCGTCGACGAGGCCGATTTCGAGTTCCTCCTGGCCCTCGACGAGGTCCTGACCCGGCGGGCCGGCGACTGGGCCGGCGAGGCGGCCGCCGACGACATGCGTCGGGCCGTCGCGGAGCACGTCGAGGGCTGCATCCTGCGCGGCGAGACCCGGCCCGAGCTCGACCTGTTCGTCGAACGCCTGCCCCGGAGCCTCCACCCCTGGGAGTCCTACGCGGCGACCCTGTTCACCGACCGTATCGTCTCGGCCACCCTGCTCCGGGCCTGCTTCCGGTTCTTCCCCGGCGAGGCGGAATCGTTCCAGGCCCGGCTGAAGAAGCGGTCCTCGGACGGCGAGCTTCTGGGCCGGCTGACCGAGGCCCTGGCCCTCATCGACTCGCCCCGCTCCCTGGAGGTCCTGGAGCGGATCTACGAGGCCGGCGACGCCGGGGTCAAGGTCAAGGCCCTCCAGGCCATGCAGAACCTCAAGGAATTCGACGAGGCCTTCCTGTTCCCGGCCCTGGAGGCCAAGAACGAGCACATCCAGGCCGAGGCCCTGATCCTCCTCATGCGCCACGAGCGGACCAAACACGTGGCCTTCACCAAGCTGTTCGGCCTGGCCTCGCCCTACGGCTGGCGCAACCGGACGCTCCTGCGCAACCTCGGCATCGTGGCCCGCTACGGCCTGCGCGAGGCCGCCCCCTACGTCGCCCCGCTCGCCGAGCGGAAGGATTTCTGGAACCGCAAGGTCCGCCAGGCGGCCGCCCGCCTCATGGAGACCTGGGGACTGGAGACGTGGCGTGAGGGATAAGATCAAGATCTGCTTCATCTACCTGATGAACGCCATCCAGGCCGGCAAGATCTACACCGGCGACCACCCCAAGTTCAAGGAGTACCTCAACCGGCTCTACGACGTCGTCCAGGACATCCTCCAGGACCGCAAGGACCTCGTCCTCGGCATCATCGGCGGCGAGGCGGCCTGGGAGGACGAGATCTTCTTCCACCTCCGGGGCAAGCTCGGCCTGCTCATCGACTTCCTGGAGAAGAACGGGGTCGAGCGCATCATCTTCCAGCAGGGCCTGCGGTTCGAGGAGCTGCGCGAGTTCATCATCTTCCTGACCCGGGTCAAGCGCCAGGACAAGATCAGCGAGCAGGAGTACTTCAGCCTCCACGGCATCCAGAACATCCGGGCCGGCAAGCTCCGGACCATGGTCAAGGCCGAGGGCGCCGCGGCCGAGGCCGCCGAGACCCGGACGCGCTACGAGAGCTCGGTCCAGACGGTCTCCCAGGCCATCAACGTCGTCCTGGAGAACGACGAGGTCGACTACCTCGACCTGCGCTTCAACATCCTCGGCATCATGGAGGACTTCGTCGGCCGCCACCAGGAGCTCCTCAACCTCGTCTCCGTCAAGCGGCGCGACCTGGTGACCTTCGTCCACCTCCTCAACGTCACCCTGCTGGCCATGTTCTTCGGCTCCAAGCTCCAGTTCGCCAAGGACGACGTCCTCGACCTGGGCATCGCCGCCCTCTACCACGACGTCGGCAAGCTCTACATCTCCCTCAAGGTCATCCAGAAGGAGAGCAAGCTCTCCGACAAGGAGTTCCTGCAGGTCCGCAACCACCCCCTGCTCGGGGCCCGCATCCTCGACGGCTACAAGGACGCCCTGGGGGTCCTGCCCATCGTCGTCGCCTACGAGCACCACCTCCGCTACGACCTGACCGGCTACCCGAAGTCGCCCTACCACCGCAAGCCCCACCCGGCCTCGATGATGGTCTCCATCTGCGACGTCTACGACGCCCTGGCCCTCAAGCGCTCCTATAAGAAGGATTACCCGCCGGAGAAGATCCACGAGCTGATGATGCTCGAGCGGGGCAAGATCTTCGACCCCCAGCTGCTCGACAAGTTCTTCTCGTTCATGGGCGTCTGGCCGCTCGGCACGCTGGTCTCGATGAGCGACGGCCGGGTCGGCGTCGTCCGCGCGATCAACGAGGCCGACCCCGACCGGCCCTCCGTCCAGGTCCTGGCCCCGGAGAACGCCGGAGAGGTCGTCGACCTGGCCCTGAGGCCCGACGTCCGCGTCGTCGCCTCCCTCAACCCCCAGGGCGAGGGGGCCAAATACCTGCCCCTCATCGGCTGCCCCGAGCCGCCCGCCGACGCCGGCGGGGACGATACCGGGGAGCCGGAGGCCGACATCGGATAGGGAGGACGGACATGTGCGGAATCATCGGTCGCGTCGGGACCGGGGACGCGGTCCCGGCCCTCGTGGAGGGCCTGCGCCGGCTCGAGTACCGGGGCTACGACTCGGCCGGCATCGCCGTCCTCGACGGGGGCGGCCTCGGCCGGCGGCGGGTCAAAGGCAAGATCCGCGACCTCGACGAGGAGCTCCGCCGCAACCCGCTTTCCGGCGCCTGCGGCATCGGCCACACCCGCTGGGCCACCCACGGCCGGCCGAGCGAGGACAACGCCCACCCCCACACGGACTGCGGCGGCGCCATCGCCCTGGTCCACAACGGCATCGTCGAGAACTACTGGTCCCTCAAGGAACGGCTGCGGGCCGAAGGCCACGCCTTCCGGACCGAGACGGACACCGAGGTCATCGTCCACCTCGTCGAGAAGCACTTCCGCGGCTCCCTCGAGGAGGCCCTGCGCGCCGCCGTCCGCGAGCTCGAGGGGGCCTTCGCCGTGGCCTGCATCTCGTCGCGCGACCCGGGCAAGATCGTCGTCGCCCGCAGCGGGCCGCCGGCCGTCGTCGGCTTCGGCGAGGGCGAGACCTTCCTGTCCTCGGACTTGACGCCGCTGCTCTCCCACACCCGCCGCGTGGCCTACCTGGGCGACGGCGAGATGGCCGTCCTGACCCCGGGCGGGGCCGAGTTCCGGACCTTCGCCGGGGCCCCCGTGGCCAAGACGCCGGAGACCCTGGACTGGGAGCCGGCCATGGTCGAGAAGCGCGGCTTCGAGCACTTCATGGCCAAGGAGATCTTCGAGCAGCCCGACGTCGTCCGCGACACCCTGAAGAGCCGGGTCTCGCTCGACTCCGGCCGGGTCTTCCTCGACGACCTCGGCGTCGGTCCGGACGTCTTCCGCCAGGCCGCCCGGATCGTCCTGGTCGCCTGCGGCACCTCCTACCACGCCGGCCTGGTCGGCAAGTACCTCCTCGAGACCCTGGCCCGGGTCCCCGTCGACGTCGAGTACGCTTCCGAGCTCCGCTCGCGCGATTTCGCCATGGACCGGGGCACGCTCGTCCTCGGCATCTCCCAGTCCGGCGAGACGGCCGACACCCTGGCCGCCCTGAAGCTGGCCCGCGAGAAGGCCCGGGCCGTGCTGGCCGTCACGAACAACCTCAGCTCCTCGATGGCCCGGGCCGCCGACGGGGTCCTCGACCTCCACGCCGGTCCCGAGATCGGCGTCGCGGCGACCAAGACCTTCGTCGGCCAGATGGCCGCCCTGTCCCTGTTCGCCCTGGCCTTCGCCCAGGCCCGGGGAGCCCTGGGCGAGGCCGATAGCCTCGAGCTCGTCCGCGAGCTCCAGCGCGTCCCCCACAAGATGGATCGGGTCCTGTCCCGGGCCGCCGAGGTCGAGCGGGCCGCCCGGGCCCGCCTGGACTGCGAGCACTACCTCTTCCTCGGGCGCTGGATCAACTTCCCCATCGCCCTCGAGGGGGCGCTCAAGCTCAAGGAGATCTCCTACACCCATGCCGAGGGCTACGCCGGCGGCGAGATGAAACACGGCCCCATCGCCCTCATCGACGAGGGCATGACCACGCTGGCCGTCGTGCCGCGCGACCGCGTCTACGAGAAGATGCTGTCCAACATCGCCGAGGTCCAGGCCCGCGGCGGGCGCATCCTGGCCGTGGCCGACGAGGGCGACGACAAGGCCCGGGCCGTGGCCGGGGACGTCTTCGCCATCCCGGCCACCCACCAGCTGTTCACGCCGTTCCTGACCGTCCTGCCGTTGCAGTTGTTCGCCTACCATGCCGCCGCGGCCAAGGGCTTCGACGTCGACCAGCCCCGCAACCTCGCCAAGAGCGTCACGGTGGAATGACCGCAAGTCGCTTATCCCCGAACGGGTCCTGTCCGGTGGCGTCCCCGTCCGGCCTACCCGGAGTGGACACCTGGGAACGGAGGGCCAGACGCGCTGCGGAGCGGCTCGGAGCAGCGCGTCTGGGAAACATCTTAAGAAAGCCGCTCTCTCAAGATATTTATCAGAATCCCGGCCTCGAGTGCTCGGCCGTGATTCTGCAGGTCGCTTCGCCGACTCCGCTCCCCGCCGCCCCGGCCACCCGTTCTTGGGATAAGCGTCTTGATGGCAGGAACCGCGTTGGAGTATCCTGAAAGCCGAGGAGATACCGATGAGCGCACGCACGATCCGCCGTTCGGCCGCCGTCCTGGCCCTGGCCGCCGCGGCCGTCCTCGTCCTGTCGCCGGCCGCCCCGGCCCAGGCCAAGAAGCCCAAAGCCGCCTTCAAGGCCGTCAGCCACGATTTCGGCAAGGTCAAGCAGGGCGACGTCGTCAGCCACGAGTTCGTCTTCGCCAACGCGGGCGACGCCCCGCTCGTCATCGAGCGGGTCGAGACGACCTGCGGCTGCACGGCCGCCCTGGTCAGCGAGAAGAAGATCGCCCCCGGCCGGGAAGGCCGGATCAAGACGACCTTCGATACCCGCGGCTACGCCGGGCGCCTGGCCAAATACGTCTATCTCGTCTCGAACGACGCCGAGAACGGGCGGCGCGAGCTCAGCCTCGTCGCCGACATCGAGGTCCCGCCGTCGGCCCGCATCGACGTCGACCGCTATAACGTCGACATGGGCCTCTGCCTCGAGGGCGAGACGCCGGCCTCGAAGATCGTCGTCCGCAGCACCGGCGAGCGCGAGCTCAAGGTCGAGCTGGAGCACGAGAACGTCAAGTTCTTCTCCGGCGGCAAGCCCCTGCCCTCGCCGTTCTACCTGCCCGCGGGCGAGGCCCGCGAGGTCGAGATGCGCTTCCCGCCCCAAGGCCGGACGGGCGTCCAGCGCGACTACGTCCTCATCAAGTCCAACGACCCCGTCCGCTCGACCCTGTCCGTCTACGTCAGCCGCTACGTCGTCACCCGCAAGGAGCTGCGGGAGCTGTTCGTCAAGTACGAAAAGGCTCTCAAGGACGACCGGGATTAGGAGGGACCCCCGCTGGCCCGCATGCTGACGGTCAAGGTCCAGGCCCGGGCCAAGTCCCCGGGCGTCGAGGCCCTGGGGCCGGACGATTTCCGGGTCCGGGTCACGGCCGCGCCGGAAAAGGGGCGGGCCAATAAAGAGGTCGCCGAGCGGCTGGCCGCGCACCTCGGCGTCGCGCCCTCGCTCCTGACGCTCGTCCGGGGCGCGTCGTCGTCCCGCAAGCAATTCCGTCTCGAGACCTGAGGGGGCGGTATGACGGTCTACAACCTGGTCAGCTTCGCGGGCATCTTCGTCCTGGCCGGCGTGGCCTGGCTCTTCTCGTCGGACCGCAAGACCGTCAACGCCCGGGTCGTCGCCTGGGGCATCGGGCTCCAGCTCCTCTTCGCCGCCTTCATCTTCGTCGTCCCGGCCGGGGCCAAGGTCTTTCTGTGGGTCAACGACGCGGTCACGGCCGTGCTCAACACGTCCCTGGCCGGGGTCCGGTTCGTCTTCGGCCGGCTGGCCCTGCCGCCGGGCGCGACGAACGAGGCCGGCGAGCCGTCGCTCGGCTACTTCCTGGCCTTCCAGGGCCTGCCGACCATCATCTTCTTCGCCGCCCTCCTCGGCGGGCTCTATTATCTCCGGGTCCTGCCCTTCTTCGTCCGGCTGTTCGCCCGGATCTTCTCCCGGTCCATGCGGATCAGCGGGGCCGAGGCCCTGTCGGTCTCGGCCAATATCTTCGTCGGGGTCGAATCGGCCCTGGTCGTCCGGCCCCACCTCAAGGACATGACCCGCTCCGAGCTGGGGACGATCATCACCGCCGGCATGGGCACCATCGCCTCGACCGTCCTGGCCATGTACGTGATGATGCTCCAGAAGTCCGTCCCGACGATCGCCGGCCATCTCGTCTCGGCCTCGTTCATCGCCGCCCCGGCCTGCGTGGTCATGGCCAAGCTGGTCATGCCCGAGACCGAGAAGCCCCTGACCCTCGGCGTCGACGTCAAGCCCCACTACGAGCGCGAGGACAACCTCCTCCTGGCCGTCATCAACGGCGCGGGCGAGGGCCTCAAGCTCCTCGGCGGCATCGTCACCCTGCTCATCGCCTTCCTGGGCCTCGTGGCCCTGGCCAATTTAGGGCTCGGCTGGGTGGGCGGGCTCCTCAACGGGCTGTTCGGCTGGCACGTCGTATGGTCCATCGAGGCCTTCCTCGGCTACCTGTTCTATCCCCTGACCCTGGCCATGGGCGTGCCGCCCTCCGACGCCCTGTCGATCGCCAAGGTCCTGGGCGACCGGACCATCCTGACCGAGGTCTTTTCCTACGGCCGCCTGGCCGAGCTGATGGCCTCCGGCGCCCTCAAGGACCCGCGCTCGGCCATCATCGCCTCCTACGCCCTGTGCGGCTTCGCCCACGTCGCCTCCCTGGCCATCTTCATCGGCGGGACGGGGGCGCTCGCGCCGAGCCGGGTCAAGGACCTGTCCCGGATCGGCTTCCGGGCCCTGCTCGCGGCCACCCTGGCCTGCCTTATGACCGGGGCCGTGGCCGGAACGTTCTACACCGGCTCGTCCGTCCTCTTCGGCCGGTAAGGATACCCCTCCAGCAACGGGGACCCGCGAGGACAATCCCCTTCGCCCGCTCGAGGGGAATGATCTTATCGCCGACGATTTGGGACGATTCGGGCTCGCCGGGCGTCTTTAAGAGGCGAGGAGAGCCGTGAGCGACCGGGACCTGTGCTGGCTGGCCCTGCATCTCCTGTTCCACGGGCCGTCGGCCGCCGCCCGGCGGCTGCTGGGGCGGTTCCCCGACGTCGCCGGCGTCTTCCGGGCCGGCCGGGCCGACTTCGACGGCCTCCGCCTTGACCCCGGGGCCGTCGAGTCCATCGTCTCGGGCCGGGCCCTGGAGACGGCGGCCCGGGAATTGGAAAAAACGGCGGGGAAGGCGTATACTCTCTTGACCTTGGGGGACCCGGGATACCCGGGCCGCCTGAAAGAGATCTTCGACCCTCCCTTCGTCCTGTTCTGCCAGGGCGATCCGGAGGCGCTTGGGATTCCCGCCGTGGCCGTCGTCGGGGCCCGGCGGCCCACCCCGTACGGGCGGGCCGTCGCCGAACGGCTGGCCGCCGACCTGGCCGGCCGCGGCTGCGTGGTCGTCAGCGGTTTGGCCGCGGGCATCGACGCCTGCGCCCATCGGGGGGCTCTTCGCCAAGGAAGGACGGTGGCCGTGCTCGGTTCGGGTTTGGACGTCATCTATCCGTGGGAGAACCGCGCCCTGGCCCGGGACATCGCCGGGCGGGGGGCGGTCGTGTCGGAGTACGCCTTCGGCACGCCGCCGCTCGCGGAGCACTTCCCCGTCCGCAACCGGATCATCAGCGGCCTGGCCCTGGGCCTGGTCGTGGTCGAGGCGGCCCGCAAGAGCGGCTCGCTCATCACGGCCCACCTGGCCCTGTCCCAGGACCGCGAGGTCATGGCCGTGCCGGGCAACGTGACCTCCGAGCTGAGCGTCGGGCCCAACGCCCTCATCCGCGAGGGCGCCCGCCCGGTCGGGTCGTGGGAGGACGTGGCCGAGGCCCTGCCGTCGCCGTGGGGGGAGATTCTCCTTGCGCGGGAGGGCGGGAAAGAGGAGAATAGCGCCGCTTCTCTGAGCCGGGACGAGCGCCGGCTCCTGGACGAGCTGGCCGTCGACGCGTCCACGCCGGTCGACGAGCTGGCCGAGCGGACGGGTCTCGCCGTCCCCGTCCTGTTGGCGCTCCTGCTCGGTCTCGAGCTGAAGGGCGCCGTCGTCCAGCGGCCCGGGAAAGAGTTCCAGAGGAGAATGTAAGTGGGGACATCACTCGTCATCGTCGAATCGCCGGCCAAGGCCAAGACCGTCAATCACTACCTGGGCAAGGATTTCACGGTCAAGGCCTCGATGGGCCACGTCCGCGACCTGCCCAAGAAGAAGCTCGGGGTCGACGTCGAGAAGGACTTCGAGCCGACCTACGAGGTCATCCCCGACAAGAAGAAGATCGTGGCCGAGCTGCGCAAGGCGGCCCGGGAGAGCGAGCGGGTCATCCTGGCGGCCGATCCCGACCGCGAGGGCGAGGCCATCTCCTGGCACCTCAGCCAGCTGCTCGGCGAGGACAACCCGAACATCGTCCGGGCCACCTTCCACGAGATCACCGAGGAGGGCGTCAAGGCCGCCTTCGAGCGCCTGGGCCAGGTCGACCTCAACCTCCTCGACGCCCAGCAGACCCGCCGCGTCCTCGACCGGCTGGTCGGCTACCGCATCAGCCCGTTGCTCTGGAAGAAGATCGCCCGGGGCCTGTCGGCCGGGCGGGTCCAGTCCGTGGCCTTGCGGCTCATCGTCGACCGGGAGAAGGAGATCAAGGCCTTCGTCGCCGAGGAGTACTGGAACGTGGCCGCCCGCCTCGAGGCCGGCGCGCCGCCGGCCTTCAAGGCCGCCCTGGCCAAGATCGACGGCAAGAAGGCCAAGGTCGCCAACGAGGAGCAGGCCAAGATCGTCCGCGAGGAGTGCGAGCGGGCGCCGTTCGTCCTCGACAAGGTCACGGTCAAGCCCAAGCTCAAGCACCCCGGACCGCCCTACATCACCAGCACCCTCCAGCAGGACGGCTTCCGGCTGCTGCGCTTCCCGGTCAAGAAGACCATGTTCGTGGCCCAGAAGCTCTACGAGGGGATGCCCATCGGCGAGCTCGGCCAGACCGGGCTCATCACCTACATGCGCACGGACTCGTTCCGCGTCTCGGATGCGGCCCAGGCCGCGGCCCGGGCCCACATCGAGAAGGCCTACTCCGCGGCCCACGTCCCGGCCAAGCCGAACGTCTACGTCAGCAAGAAGAAGACCCAGGACGCCCACGAGGCCATCCGGCCGGCCCACGTCGAGCTGACGCCCGAGAAGGTCAAGCCCTACCTCAAGAAGGAGGAGTACGACCTCTACAAGCTCGTCTGGCGGCGGTTCATCGCCTCGCAGATGGCCCCGGCCAAGATCGAGGAGACGGCCTTCGACATCGCCGCCGGGCGCTACCTCTTCCAGGCCAAGGGCGAGGTCGTCAAGTTCGACGGCTTCCTGGCCGTGTGGCCCAACGGCGGCGGCGACAAGGAGACCCTGCCCAAGGCCGCGGCCGGCGAGACCCTCAAGCTTCTCGAGCTCGAGACCAAGCAGAAGTTCACCGAGCCGCCGGCCCGCTTCACCGAGGGCACGCTGGTCAAGGAGCTGGAGGCCCGGGGCATCGGGCGGCCGAGCACGTACGCGCCGACGATCGCCACCATCCAGAGCCGGACCTACGTCGTCAAGGAGGAGGGCAAGTTCCGGCCGACCGAGCTGGGCATGTACGTCACCGACTTCCTGGTCAAGCACTTCGCCAAGCTCATGGAATACAAGTTCACCGCGCACATGGAGGAGGAGCTCGACCAGATCTCCGAGGGCGCCCGCAAGGGCGTCGACAGCCTCAAGGAGTACTACGCCCTGCTCGAGACCTACCTCAAGGCCGGCGGCGAGACCGAGGGCGTCAAGCAGACGGGCATCCCGCTCGACGAGAAGTGCCCCAAGTGCGGCGCGGCCCTGGTCATCAAGGGCGGCCGGTTCGGCCGCTTCAAGGCCTGCTCGGCCTACCCCGAGTGCAAGTTCCGCGAGAGCCTGGACAAGCGGGAGTCCAAGCCCCTCGACGAGAAGTGCCCCGAGTGCGGCTCGCCGCTCGAGCAGAAGTTCGGCCGCTTCGGGCCCTTCGTGGCCTGCTCGAGCTATCCCAAGTGCAAGTACATCAAGAAGGACGTCAAGGACACGGGCATCGCCTGCCCGCTCGGCTGCGGCGGCAAGATCCTGCGCCGCAAGACCCGCAAGGGCAAGCTCTTCTTCGGCTGCAGCCACTATCCGAAGTGCACCTTCGCCTCGTGGGACGAGCCCGTCGACCGGGCCTGCCCGCTCTGCGGGGCCAAGATCCTCTACAAGAAGAACCTCATCAAGGGCGAGCCCTACATCCACTGCAAGACCGAGAAGTGCGCCTTCAAGGAAGCGGCGCCCCGGGAGAAGATCTGGGACAAGGCGGCCGAGGGCGGCGCCCCCGCCGCCGGTCCGGCCGGGACGGACGCGGCGGCCCCGGCCGGGCCGGAGGGGCCGTCGGGGACGGACGGCGGCGATGGACAGGGAAATCGCTGAGTTCCTGGACTACCTGAGGCACGAGAAGAACGCCTCGCCCCACACCGTCGCCGGCTACGGACGCGACCTCCGCCAGGTCGCGGCCTACCTCAAGGAGCGGGAGGTCCGCTGGGACCGGGCCGGCAACGTCGTCCTGCGCGGCTTCCTGGCCGAGCTCCACGAGATGAAGCGTCGCAAGACGACCGTCGGCCGGAAGCTGGCCGCCCTGCGCTCCTTCTACGCCTTCGCCGTCCGCAAGAAGTGGCTCGCCGACAACCCGGCCGCGCTGCTGGCGACGCCGCGGCAGGAGAAGCGCGTCCCCTCGTTCCTGTCCGAGGACGAGACGGCCGCCCTGCTCGACCTGCCCCGCTCGGACGACCCCCTCGACCTGCGCGACCGGGCCATCCTGGAGCTGTTCTACGCGACCGGCGTCCGCGTCTCGGAGCTCGTCGGCATCGAGCCGGACGACCTCCACTTCGGGGAGCGCCTGGTGCGGGTCCGCGGCAAGGGCAAGAAGGAGCGCATCGTCCCCTTCGGCGGCAAGGCCCGGGAGGCCCTGGAGGCCTACCGCCGGGCCCGTCCCGGGCTCTTAAAGGACGGCGGGGACGGGCGGGCCTTCTTCCTGAACTACCGCGGCGGCCGGCTGACGACGCGGTCGGTCCAGCGGATGGTCCGCAAGTGCATCCGCCGGACGGCCGTGGCCCGCAAGATCAGCCCCCACTCCCTGCGCCACTCCTTCGCCTCGCACCTGCTCGGGCGGGGCGCCGACCTGCGCGTCATCCAGGAGCTCCTGGGCCACGCCAGCCTGGCCACGACCCAGAAGTACACCCACGTCGACCTCCAGCAGCTGCTCACGGTCTACAAGAAGAGCCATCCCCGGTCCTAGGCCCGTCCGGCCGCCCCGTCGGCGGACCCGAGGGTCAACCGGAGTTCCTCGCGAGCGCCCGTTCCGTCCACGGCGATTGACGGGCGCGCCGCCGGCTCTCCCGTAACCGGCACAAAACAAAGGAAGAGAGGACAGGGAGGGAGTGGCACGAAGGGCGCACCGGGACTCCGTGAAAGGAGTCCTCATCATGTTCACCACCAAGCACCGGGCCCTGGCGCTGGCCCTGGCGGCGGCCGTCCTGGCCGTCGCGTTCGCGCCGGCCTACGCCCAGTCGGGCGCGCCCAAGGCCAAGGTCAACATCAACACGGCCCCGGCCTCGGAGCTCGAGACCCTGCCCCGGATCGGGCCCAAGGTCGCCCAGCGGATCGTCGATTTCCGGACCAAGAACGGCAACTTCAAGAAGGTCGAGGAGATCATGAAGATCCAGGGGATCGGCGAGAAGGTCTACGAGCAGATCAAGGACCTGATCACCGTGGGCGCCGAGAGCGCGCCGAAGTGACCGTCCGGGCCCTGTCCGGCCGGGCCCCGGACAGGGCCTCCCTCTTCCGCTCGAGGAAGGCCCGCAGTTTCCGGACGGCCCGGCCGCGGTGGCTGACGCCGTTCTTGACGTCCGGGGGGAGCTCGGCGAAGGTCTTTCGCAGGGGCGAATAGAAAAAGAGGGGATCGTAGCCGAAACCGTTCTCGCCGCGGGGCGCGAGCGCGATCCGGCCCCGGACCTGGCCCCGGAACTCGGCCACGACCCGGCCGCCGGCGGCCAGGGCCATGACGCAGACGAACCGGGCCCGGCGCGCCCGGGGAGGGACGGCGGCCAGCAGCCGGAGGACCTTGCGATTGTTCTTGGCGTCCGACGGCCGCGGGGCGGAGAAGCGGGCCGAGCGGACGCCGGGCGCGCCGTCCAGGGCCTCGATCTCGAGGCCCGAGTCCTCGGCCAGGACCGGGCCGGGCCAGAAACGGCTGTAATAGAGGACCTTGGCCCGGGCGTTCTCGGCGAAGGTCCGGCCCCTCTCCGCCGGGGCCGGAGCCGGCGGGGCCTCGTCCAAGCCGACGACGGCGAAGTCCAGGCCTTCGAGGGCGCGGCGGATCTCGCGGACCTTGCCGGCGTTGCCCGTCGCAAGTAGGAGGCGACGCTCAGTCAATCTTGAGCTCTTCGATGTCGGCCAGCTCGAGCAGGCCCTGGTTGAACTCCTGCTCTTTCTCTTCGGAGGCCGAGAAGGCGAAGGTCAGCAGGTAGGAGGCGCCTTCCTGCTTCATGGCCAGGCGCTCGAGCCGGACGCCGTGATGGAGGGCCAGCTTGCGCAGGCTCGACAGGATGTAGGGCCGGGCCTTGGCCTTGAGGTGGTAGTGGAACTGCGACTTGTGGAGGTAGGAGGCCTCGATCCTGCCGAACAGGAGCAGGGTCGTGATGGTCAGGGCGGTGAAGATCAGGGCCGGCACGTAGTAGCCGGCGCCGATGACCAGGCCCAGGCCGGCCACGAGCCAGAGCGTCGAGGCCGTGGTCAACCCGGCGATCGTGCCGCGGGCCTGGAGGATGGTGCCGGCGCCGAGGAAGCCCATGCCCGTGATGACCCCCGCGGCCATGCGGACGAGCGTGTCGGGCGAACCGCCCTTGGACTGGACCAGGAGAACGGCCAGGGTCATCATCATGGTCGAGCCGACGCAGACGAGGATGTTGGTCCGGAAGCCGGCCGGCTTCTGGCTGGCCTCACGCTCGAGGCCGATGAGCCCGCCCAAAGCGATGGCCAGGACGAGCTTGAGCAGGGTCGCGAGGATGTCCATGGCGCCTTTGTAGCATCGGCCGGGGATGTTGTCAATCGCGGTCCCTCTCTGCTAGAATGGCTCGGCGCGTTCGCCAGGAGGAACACCATGCCCGCATCCATCGATAAGGTCCACGCCCGCGAGATCCTCGACTCCCGCGGCAATCCCACCGTCGAGGTCGAGGTCACCCTGGCGGACGGTTCGTTCGGCCGGGCCGGCGTGCCCTCGGGCGCTTCGACCGGCGTCTACGAGGCCCTCGAGCTGCGCGACGGGGACAAGGCCCGCTACCTCGGCAAGGGCGTCCTCAAGGCCGTCGGGCACGTCAACGGCGAGCTCGCCGCGGCCGTCAAAGGCCTCGACGCCCTCGGCCAGGCCGCCGTCGACGAGGCCATGTTGGCCGTGGACGGCACGGAGTTCAAGAGCAAGCTCGGGGCCAACGCCATCCTCGGCGTCAGCATGGCCGTGGCCCGGGCCGCGGCCGCCTCGAGGAAGACGCCCCTCTACCGCCATCTCGGCGGGAACGCGGCCAACCTTCTGCCCGTCCCGATGTTCAACATCCTCAATGGCGGCGTCCACGCCAACTGGCAGAGCACCGACCTCCAGGAGTTCATGATCGCCCCGATCGGGGCGCCGAGCTTCCGCGAGGCCCTGCGCTGGGGCGCCGAGACCTACCACGCCCTCAAGAGCGTCCTCAAGGCGGGCGGCTACTCCACTGGCGTCGGCGACGAGGGCGGCTTCGCGCCGGCTTTCAAGCGCAACGCGGACGCCGTCGAGAACATCATCAAGGCCGTCGAGAAGGCCGGCTACCGGCCCGGCGAGGACATCGCCATCGTCCTCGACGGCGCCGTCTCCAGCATCTACGAGGACGGCGTCTACAATCTCCGGACCGAAGGCAAGAAGGTCGGCGCCGCCGACATGGTCCGGATGTACGAGGATTGGATCGGCCGCTACCCCATCGTGTCCATCGAGGACGGCCTGGCCGAGGACGATTGGGAGGGCTGGGCCCTGCTCCAGAAGACCATCGGTGACCGCGTGCAGCTCGTCGGGGACGACCTTTTCGTCACCAACGTCAAGCGCCTGGCCCGCGGCATCGCCGAGAAGTCGGCCAATTCGGTCCTCATCAAGCTCAACCAGATCGGCACCCTGACCGAGACCGTGGCCGCCATCGAGATGGCCCGCGAGGCCGGTTGGACGGCCATGATCTCCCACCGCAGCGGGGAGACCGTCGACAGCTTCATCGCCGACCTCAGCGTGGCCATGGGTACCGGCCAGATCAAGACCGGCGCGCCCTGTCGGGGCGAACGGGTCGAGAAATACAACCAGCTCATGCGCATCGAGGAGGAGTTGGGGACGAAGGCCGTTTTCTCCGGCCGCTCGACCTTCCGGCGGTAAGCCCCGCGGGGCCCGGTTCGACTTCAAGACGCTTGACAAGAGGTGCCCCCAAGGTGTTAAATGATTAAGTCTATTGAGTTAGTCAACTAACAATCCGGGGCACGTTCCGGAAGGGCGACGTCCCGGGGGCGAGGAGGCGCGATGAGGCTCTCGACCAAGGGCGAGTACGCCAGCCGGGCCATGCTGGAGCTCTCGCGGCGCTACGACGGCGGACCCGTCCACAGCCGTGAGATCTCCAAGGCCCAGGAGATCCCCCAACGGTTCCTGGAGCAGATCCTCCTGCTTCTGAAGCGGGCCGGCTACGTCAAAAGCCGCAAGGGCCGTACGGGCGGCTACGTCCTGGCCAAACCGCCCGCCGCCATCAACGTCGCCGAGGTCATCCGGGTCATGGACGGCCCGCTGGCCCCTATCGACTGCGTCAGCGTCATGGCCCACGAGCCCTGCCCCATGGAGGGCACCTGCGGCCTGCGCTGGCTGTGGAAGGACGTCCGCGACGCGGTGGCCGAGATCCTCGAACGGACCACGTTCGCCGACCTCGTGCGGAAGAGCGCTCCCGCCGCCCCCGAAGCGGGCATCAGGGGAGGCCGGCCATGACCCGCCGCTCCCTAGCTCCCGCCGGTCTCGCCCTCGCTATCGTCCTTGCTTTCGCGGCCGCGACGTCCGTCCCGGCGGCGCCCGGGCCGCCCCAGAAGACGGCGCCCGCCGTCCGCGGCAGCCTGTCCCTCTCCGGCGCCTGGGCCCTCTATCCCTTGGCCATCCGCTGGCAGGAAGAGTATCAAAAGGCCCGCCCAGGCGTGGCCGTCGACGTCCAGGCCGGAGGGGCGGGCAAGGGCATCGCGGACGCCCTGGCCGGCGTCGTCGACATCGGCATGGTCTCGCGCGAGATCAACCCGGCCGAGCTGTCGAAGGGCGCGGTCCCCCTGGCCGTGGCCAAGGACGCGGTCGTCGTCACTCTCAGCCGCAAGAACCCGTTCCTCGACGAGATCCTCCGCCGCGGCCTGCGCAAGGACGACTTGGCCGCCGTCTGGATCGGCCGGACCGTCAAGACCTGGGAGGAGCTCCTGGGCCGGACGGGCCGCACGCCCCTGCATGTCTTCACCCGCTCGGACGCCTGCGGCGCCGCGGAGACCTGGGCCGCCTACCTCGGCGGCCACCAGGAGGACCTGGGCGGCGTCGGCGTCTACGGCGACCCGGGGCTGGCCGAGGCCGTCCGGCGCGACCCGCTGGCCGTCGGCTTCAACAACGTCAACTTCGCCTACGACGCCAAGACCCTGGCCCCCGTGGCCGGGCTGGCCGTCGGTCCCCTCGACCTCGACCGCAGCGGCGCCCTCGAACCGGCCGAACGGGTCTACGCGACGCGCGACGACCTGACCCGGGCCATCGCCGCCGGCGTCTACCCCTCGCCGCCCGCGCGCGACCTGTATTTCGTCGTCAAGGGCGCCCCCTCCCGGCCCCTGTTGGCCGATTTCCTCGAGTGGGTCCTCGTCGAGGGCCAGAGATACGTCTCCGAGATGGGCTACATCGCCGTCGGCCCCGACCGCATCGCCGCGGGCCTGGCTGCGGTCCGCGCGGGCGCGGGGAGAAAATGAGGACGGCCAAGGACGCCCTGGCCCGGCGGTTGACCGGCCTCGTCGCCGCCCTGCCCGGGCTCCTGGTCGCCGTCATCGTCGTCGGGCTGTTCCTCAAGTCCCGGGCCATCCTCGGCGTCGCGCCGCTCTCGAAGCTCCTGTTCTCGCCCGCCTGGCACCCGGTCAAGGGCGAGTTCGGGCTGCTGCCCTTCATCGCCGGGACGGTCTGGGTGACCGTGACCGCGATGGTCCTGGCCGTGCCGGTCTCCATCCTGGCCGCGGTCTATCTCTCCGAATACGCCCCGCGCCGGGGCCGCGAGGCGGCCAAGCCCGTGGTCGACCTCCTGGCGGGGCTGCCCTCGGTCGTCTACGGCGTCTGGGGCGTCCTCCTGGTCGTGCCCTTCGTCTCGGGCGTCCTGGCCCCGCTGGCCGGCGTCTATTCGTCCGGGTACAGCATCCTGGCGGGAGGCATCGTCCTGGCCGTCATGTCCTTCCCGACCATCATCCACGTCACCCTCGAGGTCTTCACCGCGGTGCCCCGCTCCCTCCGGGACGCCTCCCTGTCGCTCGGGGCGACCAAATGGGAGACGACCCGCCGGGTCGTCCTGCGCAAGGGCGCCCCGGGCATCCTGGCCGCCGCCGTCCTGGGCTTCTCGCGGGCCTTCGGCGAGACCATGGCCGTGCTCATGGTCGTCGGCAACGTCCCGGCCGTGCCCCGCTCGCTTTTCGATCCCGGCTACCCCCTGCCGGCCCTCATCGCCAACAACTACGGCGAGATGATGTCCGTGCCCCGCTACGACGCCGCCCTCATGACGGCCGCCCTCGTCCTCATGGTCATCGTCCTCGGCTTCAACGTCCTGGCCCGGGCCATCCTCGTCCGCGTCGAGCGGAGGGCCCTGTGAGCGCGGCCGCCGCCCGCCGCCTGCGCCGCCGCAAGCGGACCGACCGGATCTGGCGCGTCCTGGCCGCGGCCTCGGCCGCCGCCGTCCTCCTGTCGCTCCTGGTCATCCTCGGGGCCATCCTCTGGAAGTCCCTGCCGGCGCTGAGCCTGTCCATGCTGACCCGGACGCCACGCGGCGGCTTCTACCTGGGCCGGGAAGGCGGCATCCTCAACGCCGTGGCCGGTTCCCTCTACCTCGGCCTCGGCGCGACGGCCCTGGCCTTCCTGCTCAGCCTGCCGCTGGCCCTCTACCTCAACGTCTATAAAGGAAGGTCGTCCAAGACGGCCGTCTGGACGCGGTTCTTCCTCGACGTCCTGTGGGGCGTGCCGTCCATCGTCTACGGCGCTTTCGGCTTCGTCGTCATGCTGGCCCTGGGCCTGAGGGCCTCTCTGCTGGCCGGCATCCTGACCGTGGCCCTGCTGGAGTTCCCGATCATGTGCCGGGCCATCGACGAGGTCATGCGCCTGGTGCCCCGCGAGCTCAAGGAAGCATCGGCCTCGCTCGGGGCGACCCGGTTCGAGACGGCCCTGAAGGTCGTCGTCCGGCAGACCGCCCCGGGCATCCTGACCGGCGTCCTGCTGGCCTTCGGCCGGGGGATCGGCGACGCCGCCTCGGTCCTGTTCACGGCCGGGTTCACCGACCGCGTCCCGGCCTCGCTGGCCGACCCGGCGGCCACCCTGCCCCTGGCCATCTTCTTCCAGCTGGGCACGCCCTTCCCCGAGGTCCAACAGCGGGCTTACGCCTCGGCCGCGGTCCTGACCCTGATCATCCTGCTCATCAGCCTGGCCGGCCGGGCCCTGAGCCGAAAGGCCGACCGCCATGTCGTCAAGTGAAGGACGGGCCCCCATGAACGGCGAGACCCCTCTCAGCATCCGCGGCCTCAGCGTCTGGTACGGCGGGCTCCCGGTCCTCAAGTCCGTCGATCTCGACATCCCGGCCCGCCGCGTCACCGTCATCATCGGTCCCTCCGGGTGCGGCAAGTCGACGCTCCTGCGCGCCCTCAACCGGCTGCTCGACACGGCCGACGGGGCCCGGGTCGCGGGCCGGGTCCTCGTCGACGGCGAGGACATCTACGGCCCCCGGGTCGAGGTCACCGCGGTCCGCAAGAAGATGGGGCTGCTGTCCCAGCGGCCCCAGGTCCTGCCCATGTCGATCTACGAGAACGTCGCCTACGGCCCGCGGCTTCACGGCCTGGCCGGGAGGGGCGATCTCGACCGCCGGGTCGAGCACTACCTCCGGCTGGCCGGGCTGTGGGACGAGGTCAAGGACCGCCTGCGCGAGCCGGCTTCGGGCCTGTCGGTCGGCCAGCAGCAGCGCCTCTGCCTGGCCCGCGGCCTGGCCGTCGAGCCCGAGATCATCCTCGGCGACGAGCCGACCTCGGCCCTCGATCCCCAGTCGAGCCAGAACGTCGAGCGCCGGCTGACGGAACTCAAGCGCGACTACACCGTCGTCGTCGTCACCCACATCCTGCGCCAGGCCCGGCGCATCGCCGACCACATCGCCTTCCTCTACCTCGGCGAGCTCGTCGAACAGGGCCCCGCGGCCGAGGTCTTCGCCTCGCCCAAGGACCCGCGGACGAAGGCCTATCTCACCGGCGAGATCAGCTGATCCGGCGCGCCAGCCCGCCGGCCCGATCCGGAGCCGCGGGACGAGACCCTAACAATATTAAAGCGTTACGGCTGGGATAGTGCTTTTTTGCTTGACATTCCGGTTAATGGCCGCATAATATTCCTAATAACATGAAGTATGACGAATTTGATAAGGGGATATTGAAGATCCTGTACGAGGACGGCAAGATCTCCAACTCCACCCTGGCTCAGAAGATCAAGCTCTCCCCGCCGGCGACCCTGGAACGGGTCCGGAAGCTCCGGACGAACGGCATCATCCAGGGACAGAAGGCGATCCTCGACAAGAAAAAGCTCGGCCGGGGCCTGACCTGCTTCATCGCCCTGCAGATCAAGCACCTTCATCGCCAAGAGGCCTATCAGCGCATCGAGGAGCACCTCAAGCAGCTCGAGGAGGTCGAGGAGATCTACTTCCTCACCGGCCGGATCGACTACTTCATCAAGGTCAACGTCCGGGACATCGACGAGTACCGGGAGTTCTTCATCGCCAAGCTGTCCAAGGTCCAGATGATCGAGCGGGCCGAGACCTTCGTCGTGGTCTCGTCCGCCGCCAATCCGCGGTACAACCCGATCAACATCGACCCGAAGGAGCACGATCTCGAATGAGGGCCTTCCCGCCGGCCGAGAGTCTTGACAAGCGCTCGCCGAAGGTTCTACCCTTGAGCCTCCGGGGAGTGATCCTTTCGCTCGTCGCCAGGTCAGGCGCGGTCCCGTACCGGGCCCCACGCAGACCTACCGTTCGCTGAGGAGGACGATGACTCAGAGCACACCGGTTACAAGCACAAGAGGCGCGGTGGACCGCGACGGTTCGCCAGGGACCCAACCCAGACAGGAGATTCGGAGGAGGAACGAAGGACCGATGAAAAAAAGACTGTTTGTTTTCGTCCTCATCGCATGCCTGTCGGCGGCCGGGCTGGCCTTCGCCCAGCTCACGCCGACCGGCCGGATCAACGGCAAGGTCGCCGACGCGCAGGGGAACCCCCTGCCCGGTGTCAGCGTGGAGGCCACCAGCCCCCGCCTGATCGGAAAAGCGACCGCGGTCACGGACGCCACGGGCGTCTACCGCCTGATGGCCCTGCCCTCCGGGACCTACGAGATCACGTTCGGACTCCAGGGCTTCAAGACCCTGGTCCGCCAGGGCATCGTCCTGGAGCTGTCCCAGACCCTGGCCCTGAACGTGAGCCTCGAAGAAGCGGCCATCGAGGAGTCGGTCACCGTCATCGGGGAATCGCCCCTGATCGACGTCAAGAGCACGGTCAAGGGCCAGGTCATGACCAAGGAGGTCTACCTGGCGCTGCCCCGCGGCCGGTCGTTCGACTCGCTCATCAGCACCATCCCCGGCGTCCAGAGCGAATCCATCACCGCCGGCATCTCGGTCGACGGCGCGTCCGGGGCCGAGAACATGTGGTACGCGGACGGCGCCGATATCGGCGACTTCCACTACGGCGACCGCGGCCAGAACGTCGTGCTCGAGCTGCTCGACGAGGTCAAGGTCACGGCCTCGGGCTACAACGCCGAGTTCGGCGGCTCGATGGGCGGCGTCATCAACGTCATCACCCGGTCGGGCAGCAACGAGTTCCACGGCGACGTCATGGTCTTCTACGAGAACAACCGCCAGTGGATGCAGGGCCCGTCCCGGACCTTCCTGCGGCGCGACCCCTTCGCTTCGGGCTACGTCTACGAGTACGTCAACTACGACGAGGACTACTTCAACGGCGGCTCGGACCGGGACCGCTACAACCGCTACGAGGCCGTCGTCAGCCTCGGCGGCTACATCATCAAGGACAAGCTGTGGTTCTTCGGGTCGCTCAACCCGGCCTACAACCAGACGGTGGCCCAGAGGCGCTTCGGCATGCCGGCCGATCCGACGCCGTACGAGAGCTTCAAGGCCAAGAACCTGGGCCTGGGCGGTTCGATCCGCCTGACCGCGGCCCCCGTCGCCGGCCTCCGGCTGTCGGCCAGCTTCATCAACAACTTCACCAACTACCGCGGCACCCTCCCCTCCATCATCGGCAACAGCGCCGCGGACTACCAGTGGGGGCTCGAGGGCTACGACTATCCGAACATCAGCGCCTCGCTGACCGCCGACTACTCCCTCGGCAACAACGTGCTCATCAGCTACCGCGGCGGCTGGCACGAGCAGAACCAGACCAACCAGCAGATCGCCCCGCCCGACGGCTCGACCTACCAGTTCAACACGACGAACACGATCTACTCGTCCGACCCGTTCTACCTGGACAACCCCGACCTCATCCAGTCCCAGGGCTGGACCAACAGCGCGCTCTACACGGAGACCCTGAGGTACCTGCGCGGCAAGATCGGCAACAACATCGACGGCACGTTCTACCTCAACGCCGCCGGCGAGCACGCCGTCAAGGTCGGCGTCGGCTACAACTACATCTACGAGGACCGCTACACGGGCGCCCCGCACCCCCGGGTCTACCTGTACTGGGGCCAGACGACCAACGACCTCGACTTCAATATCGGCCCCGGGGCCGACCCCGAGACGAATCCGGACGACGTCTACGGCGCCTACGGCTACTACATCGTCCGCAGCTCCTTCACCTCGCCTTACGGGAGCGTCTGGAAGATCAAGAGCAACAACTTCTCGGTCTACGCCCAGGATTCCTGGACCCTCCTGAACCGGCTGACCCTGAACTTCGGTGTCCGGGCCGAGAGCCAGTACATGCCGACGTTCACGGACAACGAGGAGTATCCCGGCTGGACCGAGAACCCCGTCAGCTTCGGCCTGGGCGACACCATCGCCCCCCGGCTCGGCGCGGTCTACGACGTTTTCGGCGACTCCAGCCTGAAGATCTTCGGCAGCTTCGGGATCTACTACGACGTCATGAAGTTGTACATGGGCCAGCTGACCTTCGGCGGCTCCAAGCGCGTCGAGGACTACTACGCCCTGAACAACCCGGACTGGACGGCCATCGCCGAGACCGGCGTCCTCACGGATGCCCTCGATCAGGCCGCGGGCGGCACCAACACCTACTGCGGCTCCATGGACTACCTGCCGCCGTCCCTGAACCGGGTCGATCCCGCCATGAAGCCGACCTCCCAGAGCGAGATCTCCTTCGGCGCCGAGAAGAAGCTCCTCGAGGACCTGTCCCTGTCGGTGCGTCTGGTCAAGAAGCACCTCATCCGGACGATCGAGGACGTCGGCGTCTACGTCCGGGAAGGAACGACGGTCTACCAGGACTTCTGGGTCACCAACCCCGGCTTCGGCGTCTCCCGCTGGACCACCAACGGCGGCCAGTTCGATCCCTATTACTGGGAATGCCCCCGGGCCACCCGCGACTACATCGGCCTCAACATCTCCTTCGAGAAGCGGTTCAGCCACAACTGGCAGGGCGGCTTCAACTACACCCTGAGCAAGGCCTACGGGAACTATTCCGGCCTGGCCAGCTCGGACGAGGGCGGCCGCCTCGGCCCCAGCGTCGAGCAGGACTTCGACCGCTGGTTCATGGGCTATGACGGCCTCGGGAACATGCTCGACGGCCCCCTGCCCCAGGACCGCACCCACTACTTCAAGACCTACGGCTCCTACGCCTTCCCCTTCGGCCTGACGGTCGGCGCGGTCGCCTACGGCCGCAGCGGGCTGCCCCTGTCGACCAAGGTCCTCTACAACTCCAAGTACTTCTACGTCAACGGGCGCGGGGACATGGGCCGGCTGCCGTTCACCGTCTGGGCCGACCTGTTCATGGAGTACGCCCTCAAGTTCCGCGGCGGCACGCGGGCCGCGATCAACCTCCAGATCAACAACATCACCGACACAGACACGGTCCAGAGCGTCATCATCACCCCCAACCGCAGCAGCTTCACCGGCTACCACGACCAGATCCTGGATGGCACGTTCTACACGGACTACATGTCGATCATCGAGAGCCGCGGCATCGCCCACGCCGCCTACGGCGACTGGGAGACCCGCATGGGGACTTGGTCCGCGCGCCTGGGCCTCAAGTTCTCGTTCTGACCGTTCCGCGCGTCGTTCC
>CAZFZU010000030.1:0-6301 GCA_964523615.1 uncultured Eubacteriales bacterium
GGACCTGGCCCAAGGTCGAGAGCTCCGAGGTCTCGGGCGGGAAGTGGCGCATCCGTTGAGCCGCCGCCCGGCGCCCGGTCAGGTCATTTGGTGACGGCCGGTCCGCAGGACCACCAGTCGTACGCGACGACCGCCCCCGCCAGCTTCCAACGCCGTGGAGCGGCGCCGCCGTCAAGATGGGAGATGGCCTCGAGGCCCCGGGCCGGGTTGACCGCTTCGAACCAGTCGAGTGGTTCGGCCGGAGGTTGGGGCCGGGCGGCCAGCGCCAGCGCCGAGGCCACGGTCGTCTCCTGTTCCTCGGTGAGCGCGCCCCGCTTGAACGAGACGAAAAGCGGTGTTCCGGAACGGGCCAGGAGGTCCAGCCACTGCCGGTTGCAGGCCCAGGGAATGGCCTCGACCTCGGTCAGTCCGACGCAGTCGGCGTCGACGGCGAAGAAAGCGCCGTGCTGGGGCGCCCGGAAGCCGAGCGTGTTGACGCCGCGGTTGCGGACCCGCCGCCAGTCCCGGCCGCTGGTGTCGTCACCGGTCCGCTGCAGCTCGAACAAGCCGGCGGCCAGGTGGCCGACGGTGTTGCAGCCGATGACGATCCCGTCCTCGCCGGCCGCTTCGCGGATGTCCCGGTAGTGATTGAGGACGATCTCCGCGGCCGTGCGGCCGCGGTCGGCGTAGGCCCAAACCGCGTCCGGCTTCGGGGCGGCCCGGGTGTAACCGGCGAGATCGCTGACCGAGTAGTCGTGCTTGATGAGCTCGTAGCCCCAGGTCCGAAGGCGAGCGATGGTCCCCCTGACGTAGGTCCGGACTTCGGGCACGGAGGGGTCGAGGATCCTCGGATCGTGGGCGAGCCGCCAGGCGTCCGGCTGTCCGTCCTGGGCCGTGAGGACATGGATCCAAATGCCGGGCCGGGCCCCGTTCGCGCGGATGCCGGCGGCCAACGCGGACATCGAGGGGAAGGCGGCGTTGCCGCGGTCCCAGGGGCCGCCGTAGCCGGTGCCGCCTCCGGCCTGCCAGCCGTCATCGACGACCATGAACGGCCGGTTGGACTTGTCCGGGGACAAGCGCGAGACCCAGGCGGCGTAATAGAGAACGCTCTCCGCGCTGTTCTTGCCGTAATCGCAGTACCAGTCGTTGAAACCGTAGACCGGGTCCTTGGGCAGGCGCGGGGAGGGGCACATCTGGCGGCAGAAAGCCCGGGCCGCTTCGAACGGCGTCTCCTCGGTCCGGCCGCGGCGGGCCGTCACCGTGCAGACGGTCAGGCGCCGCGGGCCGAGCCTGACCCCGGCGCCGCCGCAGCGGACGTCTGCCGTGAGGGTGACGGCCGTCTCGCCGGCCCGCCAGGCGCACATGGCCGACGGCTGGGTCATGACGCCGTAGCCGTGGGTCGTCCGGCCGTCGCTGGCCAGGAAATACCAGGGCATCTCCCGGGCCCCGTCGAGAGGCTGCCACTCGAGCTCGCCGTAGGAACGCTCCCAGGCGTCGCCGAGGTATTTCCAACCGGCGGGCGGGGCCGCTTTCCAACGGGCTTCGACGTATTTCACGGCGGCGTCCGGCGCGGCCAGCTCGAGCCGGAGGCGGCCGTCCGCGACGCCGGCGGCGACCTCGATCCCGCCGGCCCTCCAGACGCCGCCGGCCGGCGCCAAAGCGACCGGCCCGGTCTCGGTGACGACGGTCACGGCGTCCGGGGCCCGGACCAGGTCCAGGAAAAATTCTTCGGCCCCGGCCTGACGGCCGGGCCCGCACGAGCCGGCCATGGCCGTCACGACGGATCCGAGGACAACGGCGGCGAGACGGGATGGGATCTTCATGGTCTCCATGATACCCGTTCCCCGAGACGGAAAGGAAGCCCCCGCCTCAGGACGCCGGCGAGGACGTCAGGCGGCCGGGCGGCCGCGGTTCGCGATGAGCACGGCCACGCCGCAGAGGTAGCCCGCGGTCAGGGCCGGGCCGATGGCGACGGCCCCGGCGATCTTCAGGACGAGCACCGTCAGCGCGAAGACCGCCGCGGTCACCGCGAGCTGGACGGCCACCGCGACGCTGATGGAGGGCGTCCGGTGGGCCAGGACGAGGAGGCCGCGCTCGTAGGACAGCACGGACTCGATGAAGGGCAGGAGGACGAGCAGGGCGCCGGGCAGCAGGGCGAACGAGGCCAGGTCCGGCGCCAGTCCCGAGACCGTCTCGTACCAGACCGTGGCCAGGGGCGTGAACACGACCAGCCCGAAGAGGGCCGAAGCCGCCGCGCCCAGACGCAGGGTGAAGCGGCCCAGGACGCGCCGGTCTTCCGGGCCGTCCCCGGCCAGGGCGATGACGACCTCTTGCGCGGCGATGCCGGCGGTGCGGAAGACGAAGGCCAGCCCCGTGATGACCGGCAGGACGGCCAAGGACTCGAGGGGCATGCGGCCGCGGGCCAGGAAGAAGGTCGTCAGCGGATTGACGAAGAACGACATGACCGAGGTCAGGGCGAGGGGGACGTAGAACCGCACGACCCGGCCTTGGGTCAGCTCGCGGCCGAAGACGCACTCGGCTTCGGGCTGGCGACGGAGGCGCCGGACGGTCGGCCGGGCCATGGCCCAGCTGGCCGCAGCCTCGGCGATGACGCCGACGCCGAGGGCGCCCGCGCCGACGCTGGCGCCGGGCAGGCGGAGGACGAGGGCGAAGGTCAGCCCGGTCGCGGCCATAGCGGCCAGGCGTACGATCGTTCCCCAGGTCACGGCCTGAGGCCGGCCGTGGCCGATGAGGATGCCCTGGTAGAAGCGGCGGAAGCCGATGGCCCCCGGCCAGAGGATGAGGAAGATCATCGACCGGCCGGCCAGGCCAGCCACCTCGGGGGTGAGCCCCATGGCCCCCCGGGCGACGATGTCGAAGACGGGCGGCGCGATGAGGGCGGCCATGACAACCGTGACCGCCGCGTTGAGGGCCATCGAGAAGCGGCGCAGCTTGCGGTAGGCGACGCCGTCCCGGACCAGGGCGTTGGAGGCCGAGAGCATCATGATGATGGGCGACTCGACGATCCAGGCCAGGGCCGAGGCCACGGCGAAGGCGGCCAGGTTCTCCTTGGGATCGGCCAGGCGGGCGATGACCGCGGCCACGAACGGGCCCTCGGCGGCCATCATCAGCCAGGTCGCCTCGAGGGGCAGCCAGAAGCGGGCGACGCGGCCCGCGGTCAGGGTCCCTTTGGAAATGTCGTGGGAGCGCATGTTCGGCGAGCTAGGATAACACGACCCGTCCCGGCTGACAAACGGGCCGGAACTGTGCTATACCAGCCCTGACATCAGGCGCCCATGAGCAAGCCCATTCCCGAGGGCGGCATTCCCGCCCGGCCCCCCGGCGAGACGCTGGCCGCGTTCGCCGCCGCGTACCGCGGCCGGGCCGGGGCGGAGGCGCGGGCCCGGTTCGAAGCACGCTGTCTCTCGCTCGGCCTCCGTTTCACCGACGACGAGCAGGCCGTCCTGGCCGCCCTCGACACTCCGGACAAGGTCCAGTCGTTCCTCGACACCGAGGTCTATTACAACGACGACCACGCCTCGGTCGACCAGGAGGAGACGGCCATGCCGCCCCGCCTCGTCCTGCGGACGGGGATGGCCCATTGCTTCGAGGGGGCGATGTTCGCCTACGCCGCGAACTGGCTCCACGGCCGCGAGCCGCGCCTGCTCATGCTCGAGGCCAGCCAGGACGCCGACCACAATCTGGTCGTCTGCCGCGACCCGCGGACGGGGCTCTTCGGGGCCAACGCCCAGTCCCGCTACCCGGGGCTCGTCGGCCGCCGGGCCGAATATACGACCGTGCGGGCCCTGGCCGATTCCTACATCCCGTTCTATTTCAGCGACCGGACCCTCGATCCGGACGACCTGACCCTGGTCGGCCTGTCCGAGCCCATCGACCTCGCGGCCAAGTACGGCACGGCCTGGATGGCCTCCGAGGCGCCGCTCTGGGACATCTATTACACCTACATCGACGCGGGCGTCCCGTTCCACTATTTCTTCGACGATCCCGGCCGGCCCCACCTCTATCCCGTCGTCCGGGCCCTACGCGACAAGTGGATCCGGCTCGACGGCGCCGGGGAGCCCTTCGTCAGCCTGGACGACCTGCCGCTCGGGGCCCGCGCCGAGTGGGACGCGTTCTGGAAGGCCTTCGACCCGGACCGGGACGGGCCGCGGCCCCGGGGCGAGGCGCGCGAGATCGAGAGGCGCTTCTTCCGGCTGACGGGCACGACGCCCATCGACCTCGACGACAACGCTTTCGACCTCCAGTTCTTCCTGGCGGCCGGGTACCGGATCGAACAGCTCCTGCTCGACCGTCCCTAGCCCCGCGCCGGCTTACTTCTTCTTTTGATAGTCGGGATAGGCCGGCTTTTTGTGCTTCGGGGGCGGGTCCTTCCGCAGCAGCTCAAGCGCCACCTCGACCGCCTTCTCCAGCTGCGGGTCGCGCCCGGCTTTGACCGCGGCCGGGTCCATCTCGACCTCGTAGTCGGGGTCGACGCCGTGGTTCTCGACGTCCCAGGTCCCGTTGGGGTTCCAGAAGCCGCTCTGCGGAGCGCCGGTGAAGCCACTGTCCATGAGGGGCGCCGCCCCGGCCATGCCGACCAGGCCGCCCCAGGTTCGTTTCCCGACCAGCGGCCCGATGCCGGCGGCCCGGAACAGCCACGGCATCATGTCGCCGCCCGAGCCGGCGTACTCGTTGATGATCATGACCTTGGGCCCGTAGATCGAGCCGACCGGGGTGATGTAGTCCGCCCCGTCGCGCGAGGCGAAATAGCCCATGAGCGGCCGCCGCAGGTAATCGATGATGTAGTCGGCGATGAGGCCGCCCTGGTTGAAGCGCTCGTCGACGACCGCGCCGTCCTTGCCGATCTGGGCGAAATAATAGCGGTTGAAGTTGGTGTAGCCGCCGTCGGCCGTGTCCGGCAGCCAGACGTAGGCCAGCCGCCCGCCGCTCAGCTCGTCGACCTTGCGGCGGTTGGCCTCGACCCAGGCCAGGTTGCGCAGCCCGTACTCGCTGCCGGTCGGCACGACCGTGACCTCGCGGGCGCCCTGGCCGTCGGGCGACGGGCCGACCTTGATCAGCGTCTGCTTGCCGGCCGTGGCCTCGAACGGCGCGTAGACCTCTTCGGCCGCCGTGACCTCGCGGCCGTTCACGGCCAGCAGGTATTCGCCGGCCCTGACGTTGACGCCCGGCTGGGTCAGCGGGGCCCGCAGCCGCGGGTTCCAGTTCTCGCCGTCGAAGACGCGGGCGAAGCGGTAGCGGCCGTTCGCGACCGCGTAGTCCGCGCCGAGCAGGCCGACGCCCACTCTCTTGACCTCGGGCAGGTCGCCGCCGTTGACGAAGACGTGGCCGCAGGTCAGCTCCCCGAGCATCTCCTCGAACAGGTAGTTCAGGTCCTGCCGGCTGGAGACGGCCTCGAGGTACGGGAGGTACCGCTTCTCGACCGCCGCCAGGTCCAGGCCGTGGAGCCCGGCGTCGTAGAAAAAGTCGCGTTCGATGCGCCAGACCTCGCGGTACATCTGCTTCCACTCGACGAGCGGCTCGACGCGGACCTCCATGGCGCCCGTGTCGAGGGCGCCCTTGCCGGGCTCGGCCGGCCCGGCCGTCCCGGCGATCGTCCATTGCCCGCTCCGGCTGAACAGGATCTTCTCGCCGGTCGCCGACAGGACGAACGAGCCGACGCCCTCGAGGAACTTGTCGAGCTTGCGCGTCGCCAGGTCGAACTTGTGGAGGACGGGCGGCTGGGAGACCCCCGAGGTCGCCTCGGGCACCTGGGAGCCCTCGAGAACGAACAGGACGCCGTCCTTGCCGGCCGCCAGGGCGGTGTAGTTCTTGGCCGGGATGGGCAGGGCCAGGATGCGCTGGCCGAGGCCGTCGAAGTCGATGACGACCTTCTCGGCCTCCTTGGGCTTCTCGGCGCCCTTGTCTTTGTCGCCGGCGCCCTTCTTGGCCTCGGCCTTGGGCGCCTCGGCCTTCTTCTCCTCCTCCTTGGGCTTCTCGTCGTCGCTCTCCGGCGCCAGGGGCGAGGGCAGGTCCTTCTTCAGGACGGCGACGTAGACGCTCCGGGTGTAGGGCCGGTCCATGCTGGCCATGTTGAGCCAGCCGGGGGTCAGCCCGACGTCCGTGCTGGCGGCGAAGAAGAGGTACTTGCCGCTCTTGTCGAAGACGGGGAAGCGGGCGTCGCTCATGCCGTCCGTGACCTGCGCCGCTTTGCCGGTGTCGAGCGCATAGACCATGACCACGAACATGTGGCTCTTGACCTGCTTCGAATAGGTCAGCCAGCGGCTGTCGGGGGACCACTCGAACTCGAAGGCGACCCGCGGAT
>CAZFZU010000030.1:6401-18592 GCA_964523615.1 uncultured Eubacteriales bacterium
TAGGTCAGCCAGCGGCTGTCGGGGGACCACTCGAACTCGAAGGCGACCCGCGGATTGAAATAATAGGTCGTGTCGACCTTGACCGGGACGCCCTTGTCGAGATCGACGTACCACAGGTTCAGACGCTTGTCGTTGTAAGCGATCTTCTTGCCGTCGGGCGACCACAGCGGCCGGTAGAAGAACGACGGCGGCAGGCCCAAGCCGATCTTCTTGACCGGGCCCTGGCCCGACTGGTCGCGGACGTGCAGGGCGTATTCGCCCGACTCGTCGGAGAAATAGGCCACCGACCGGCCGTCCGGCGACCAGGACGGGTCGCGCTCCATGACCCCCGTCGTCCGGGTCAGGTTGCGGACGTCGCCTTTTTCGGCCGGCACGGTCAGGATCTCGCCGCGGGCCTCGAAGACGGCCCGGGCGCCGTTCGGCGACAGGCCGGCCGCCGCGATGCGGCCGCCGACTTTGACGTAGTGCGGCCGGACCTCGGGCAGGTCGCCCTCCAGCGTGACGGGAACGGGCGTGGCCCGGCCCGTGGCCGGGTCGAAGAGGTGCAGGGCGCCGAACTGCTCGATGACGATGCCGCCGGGGCCGGCCGCGGCCGACTTGAAGTCCAGGCCGCCGTTCGGCAGGGCTTGGTCGACCTTTTTCGTGGCCGTGTCGTAGACGAAGAGCGACACGGGGCCCTTGCGGTCGGACAGGAAGTAGACCTTGTCGCCGATCCAGAGAGGGTTCGAGTCGTTGGAGTTCTGGCGCGGGACCTTCTCGACCGCGAGGTCGGCGAGCGTCACGAGCCAGACGGGCGTCGTCTGGCCGCCCTGGTAGCGCTTCCAGGCCGCCTGCCACTGCTGGGTGGGGACGTAGGCCAGCCGCGAGCCGTCGGCGGAGTAGGAGCCCGCGACGGCGGTCGGCAGAGGCAGGGCTTCGGGAAAGCCGCCCTCGAGCCCGACGGTGTAGAGGGTCGGCAGGCCCACGGTCCCGCTGGCCCGGCCCGAACGGAACAGGACGCGCTTGCCGTCGGGCGTCCAGCCCGCGACCTCGTCCGCGTCAGGATGGTGGGTCAGGCGCCGCGGGATGCCCCCGCCGGCCGGGACCACGAAGACGTCGGTATTGCCGTCGTACTGGCCGGAGAAGGCGACGAGCGTCCCGTCCGGCGAGAAACACGGCAGGCTCTCATCCCCGACGTCCCTCGTCAGGCGGGCGGCCCGGCCTCCCTCGCGCCCGACGACCCAGAGGTCGCCGGCGCAGGCGAAGACGATGTGCGTCCGGCTGAGGGACGGGTGCTGGGCCAGGACCGGTTTGGGGGCCGCGGCGGCGGCCGGCGCGGCCGCGAAGAGCGCGGCGGCCAGGACGAGAGCGAGGGCGGCGGTCAGGGGGCGTTGGGGCATGGGGTTCCTCCGGGGTTCAAATGGTCTTCGGAATGATACAGCAGGAGCCATCAAAAGAACAGACGGGAACGGCCGGGCGAAGGTTCGGCGCGGCCGGGAAATCCCCGGCGGTCCCGGCCGGAAGCGTCCTCCGGGTGTCGGGGGCCGGCCGTATGTCGTTGCCGGCAATCGGTTTAGGGGTTGACACGCGATAGCGTTCCGGCTACGCTCGGACTCAGCAAGCCAAAGGGAGGTCCCGCATGCCTCGCTTTTCTCACGCGTCCCTGGTCCCGGTCGTCGTCATCGCCGCCGTCCTCCTGTCGGTCCCCGCGCCGGCGCGGGCCTGGAAGGTGGACACCCACGTCTATGCCGCCAACCTGGTCCTCGAGGAGGCCCGGGCCACCCTGGCGTTCCAGGAGGTCCCCGTCACCGACGCCGCTCTCGGGGACAGGATCAAGAACGAGATCCGGCGCGTCTTCGGGAGCGGGGCCGCCGGCCAGACCCGGCTCGATTATCTCGACAACGCCCTCGTCCAGTACGTCTGGTATCTCGTCGAGGACCGCCTGGTCCGGCTGCGCCCCGTCATGCACGTCCAGGTCCCGCCCTTCGGCTGGCTGAGGGTCGGCGAGGACGCGGCCCGGGCCCTGCTCTGGTTCCCCCAGCTCTTCCGGGCCGGCGCGGTCGGGCCCGATCTCTTTCCCGACCTCATCACCGGGCAGACCGTCGTCCATCCCGGCCAGGGCCCCACCTCCGGGCGATGGGCGGCCTTCCTCGAAGGCGAGGTCCGGCGGGTGGCCGGGCTCTATCACGGCGGGCCCGGGGAGTTCGACGGCTCGTCCATCATCCGGTCCTATTATCTCGGCTGGCTGGCCCACATGGCCGGCGACCTCTTCGGCCACGCCTGGGTCAACGACTACGCGGGCGGCGTCTGGCCCGAGATCACGGACGGCTTCACGGACGAGGAGCGCAAGAACATCATCCGCCATCTCATCGTCGAGGCCTACGTCTCGAAGAAGATCAGCCCCGCGTACCTTGCCGGCGACCGCGTCGCCCTGGACGTGCCGGCCGGGGCCCACCTCACGGACCGCTACCTCATGACCTGGGTGACCGGCAACGGCGGCCGCATCGACCACGACGACAGCGAGGACGACCGCTTCGAGGTCAACCCGGTCATCGCCGGCTACGCCGGCGGGACGCCCTATCACCTGAGCCTTCTTTTCGACATCCGCGACCAGCTGCGGGACTCGACCCGGAACATCAACTGGGACGCCCTCTGGGCCGGCTTCATCGTGCAGATGCTGGTCGGCTACTTCGACTTCGGCCAGGCCAGCCTGCTCTACAACCACCAGTGGTTCCACGACGTCGACACGGCCCTCGACCGGCTGGTGGATTCCCAGGTGAGCGTGGCCCGCCGGATGTCGGCCGGGGAGGGCTTCGGGGCCTGGTTCGACGAGATCGAGCGCTGGATGCTGAGGTACGGGCTGTCGGCGCTCGGCCTGCCCGACGCCGTCGGCCGGGGCATCGAGATGTCGGGCGAGGTCCAGGAGCGGATCGCCGACGCCATCCTGCCGGACGAGGTCGAGGCGGCCATGAGCGACCTCAAGCGGTGGTTCGTCGACAAGGTCATGGAGGAGGCTTTCGGCGTCACCCTGACCGAGATCGAGGGCTACCTGCGCGATCCCGGGACCTATCTCGATGACCGGAGCCTCTTTCCCGCCGGGACCAAGGCCAAGATCGATGTCGAGCTCGGCAACTTCGGCCGGGTCTTCCCGGTCGACCAGTGCTACCAGAACAGCTTCGGGCCGTTCCTGGACACCCTGAACATGGTCAAGCTCCAGCTGGTGGAGCCGGCGGAGCTGGCCCGGATCATGTTCGCGGAGCGGGCCCTGCCCTGGAACGACCCGAACGGGCAGACGACCGAGGCGGGGTTGGCCCAGTTCGTGGCCGGGGTTTTCCCGCGGGCCGTCCAGATGCAATTCATGCGCAGCCTCGACGCCGGGTACGATTACGATCACCCGGACTTCACCGGCTGTCTTCTCTGGGACAATCCCACGATCCGCCGGAAGATCTTCCACCGCATCTTCCACGTCGAGCGGCCCGCGGCCGGCCTGAAGCCGGTCCTTTCGACCGTGGGCCAACGGCTCGCCATCGGCCATCCCGAGTCGATGTTCCGGCCGCGCTTCGTCTGGGCGGCGGCTTCGCCGGGCGCGTCGGACACGGGCCAAGCGGGGGCGTCCGGCGGGACGGTGGCCATCCCGCGCCCGTCGTCGGGAGGGACGGTCGACGCGACCGGCCAGCTGCCGGGTTCCAACCAAGTCGACCTCGGCGGGCTGCCGGAGCGGGACATCCCCGACTACGGCGTGGTCCTGAAGCCGCGGCCGTTCGGCCGGACGGTGGCCCTGCCCTCCGGCGTCCATGTCCACGCGGCGACGCTGGCCTCGTTCGAGGCCGCCCCGCCGCCGCCCGTCGTGATGCGTTTCTTCGCCGAGGCCCCCAAATACGTCGTCGACGGCCGGATGAAGGACGCCGCTTCGGTCGCCAAGCTCGGCGAGGGCGGCGTGCTCGTCCCGCTCGACCTCGTCGCTAGGGAGCTCGGGGCCGGCTTGGCCTACGACGCGGCCAAGGGGGTCGCGACGCTCGAGACGCCGGACGGCCGGTTCGTTCTCGCGGCCGGGAAGCCCGGGGTCACGGCGGGCGGCTTGACGAAGCCCCTGACCCGGAACGCCAAGGCCGTGCCGGTGGCCACGGCGGCCACTCTGCTCGTGCCGCCCGGGTTCTTCGAGGACCATCTCGGCTGCCGCGTCGTGTCGCTCGAGAAGGACAAGACGGCCGTCGTCGAGCGCAGGAAGTTCTCGGACGACGCGCCGTCGACGGTGACGGGAGAGCCGGCCGCGTCCGGAGAGGCCAAGCCGGCCAGCGCAAGCGTCGCGTCGCCCTGGGCGGGCAAATGGGAGACGACCATCGGGGCCATGGACATCGCCGTGGCGGCCGACGGAGCCGTCGATTTCGGCTACGACGGTGAGTTCGGCCGGCTCGCGGGCCGGGTGGACGGCGGGCGGCTGGCCGGGCGTTTCACCGAGGACAACGGCGCCCGCGGCGAGATCGTCCTGACGCTCGGCCGGGAGAACCGGACGTTCTCCGGGCGCTGGCGCCGCGAGGACATCGACGGCGACTATTGGCACGGTTGCGAAGGATGGCGGCCGTTCGAGGCCGGGGCCGCCGGGGCGCCGGGATCGGTCCCCGCGGCGGGCGCGGCGGACGGGGCCGCGTCGGTTTGGGCGGGGGATTGGGACACGACGATCGGGGACCTGGTCCTCCGGGCGGCCGGGGCCGGGCTCGTCAAGGGCGGCTACGACGGGGACTTCGGCCGGATCGAAGCCAAGGTCGAAAGCGGCCGGCTCACCGGCCGCTTCTACGAGGACACGGGGAGTTGGGGCGAGATCGAGCTCGTCCTTGAGCCGGGCGGGGGCGCGTTCAAGGGACGATGGCGCCGCCTGAACGTCGAGGCCGACGACTGGCACCCCTGCGAGGGAACGAAGCTCAGAAAATGAACCCGACGCCGACGCCGGCGACCCAGCGCCGGGCGCCGTAGGCCAATTCGAGCCCTTCGAGACCGGAGACGGTCTCGTCGGCGACGGCGTAGCGGGCGAAGAACTCGATCGACAGGCGGCTGACGGCCTTCTCCTCGTCCCAGATCGAGTAGAGCGGGCCCTCGTACCCGGCGCCGAACGAGAAGACGGAGAAGGCCGGGTCGGGATAGAGGGGGGTCCGTCCGGACGTCTCCACCGAGCTCTCGTGGCGGGCGTAGCCGCCCCGGAGGGCGAACCAGCGGCCGAGCAGGTACTCGAGGCCGGCCTTGAGCTTGCGCGAATCGCGCAGGGCCAGGTCGACGCCCTGGACGCCGTAGTCCGGGGAAATGCCGTAGAATTCCTCGTAGACGGGCGTGAACTCGGGCGCCAGCGTGCCGCCGGCGTCGACCGACGTGAATTCCCAGGCGCCGAACTCGCTCCACTTGTCCCACTCGGCCTCGAGGTTCAGGGACAGCCGGCGGAAGGGACGGATGAGGACGCCGCCGGCGATCTCCCGGGGCATGGTCATCCGGCTCGTCGTTTCCTGCGGCCAATAGTATTTGGCGAGCAGCTGCGTGACCGAGATGTATGGGGCGTAGGGATCGGGGACGAAATCATCGCTGTACCGGAGGGTGTCCGGGAACACGAACGTGTTCCGGCCCTCGAGCGCGACGGCCGCGCTTTTCTGGTACCGGGCCCCGACCTGCAGGCCGGGGAAGACCTTCCAGAGGGCCCCGGCGGCGAAGCCCGTGCCCCGGCCCTTGGACTCGTGCCGGCTCATGACCAGGACCTCGTGGGGGAGCTCGTAATTCGCCAGCTCGAAGGGCCGGCGGAGGTCCCATCTCACGCTCGTCGAGACGAGGTCGACGGCGGCCGCCAGGGCCAGACCCTTGACGGGCTCGACGGCCAGGACCGGGCGGAAGGTCCGGGTCTGGAGCTTGGCGGCCAGGGAGATCCTGTCACCGGCCCAGGCGCTCGGCCAGATGGAGTCGAAGTTGTAGGGGGTGTAGAAACCGGCGCCGACGACGATGCCCTTGACCGGCCGCCACGACAGGAAGAAGTTGCCCAGCATTTCGTGGGGGGCGGTGCGGTAGGTCCGCGGCTCGCCCGCGGCGGCCGCGGTCAGCTCGCGGGTGGAGAAGCCCAGGCTGGTCTTGATGCGGAGGCCGTCGAGGAAGGCCAGGCCGGCGGGGTTGTAGTAAACGGCCGTGAGGTCGTCGGCCTGGGCGACGAAGGCTCCGCCCAGGGAGGCCGCGCGGGCCCCGACGTCGTGGAAGGCGAAGTCCTGGGCCGCGAGGCGGTCCTGGCCGAGGACGAAGAGGGTCGTGACGAGGAGGAGGGCGAGAGGGGCGGGAAACGATGTCCGGCGCGAGGAGCGTGTTCTCATGACGGGTGTCCTTTCGGTCGAAGGGGTATTATAGACCCGTCAGTCCCGGACTTCGACTTCGACGGTAAAAAATTTAAAATCCCTGTAGACGACGTCCGTCCGGGAGCGGATGAAGGCCTTGCCCGAGGCCTTGAGGTAGGCCTCCTCGACCGTGAGCCGGCTGGGGAAGCGGATGCCGTTCTTCTCGGCGCTGAACTCCGAGCGGATGACGAGGCGGGGCGTGCGCTTGTAGAGCTGGCCGCGCTTCTCGAAGATGTCGAACCGGCCGACGCGGCTGTCGCTCCACTCGACGCGCAGGATGTCCCCGGTCGCGGGATCGATCCAGGCCTTGCCGTAGAGGTTGCGGGCCGGCGGGGCGCCGGGCTTGGGCCGGGCCTCGACGAGGACGACGGGGGTGGCGCCGACGCGGTCCTCTCCGGCGACCGTGAAGTCGTAGTCCGGCTGGAGGCGTTCGGCGAAAAGCCCGACGGGAGCCAGCAGGGCGGTGCCCCAGACGACGACGGAGGTCTTGAGGGCGGCGTTCGGAACGGAGACGGGCTTCCCGTTCTCCTCGACCTGGTTCCTGATCTCGCGGAGCTTGCCGCCGGCCCGGACGCACTGGTAGTCGTAGACGTAAGAAGAGCGCACCTTGCGGGCCCGGCTGAGGACGATGCTCGGGCCGAGGAACTCGGTCTGCCGCCCATCGGGCGGGGATAACTTGCGGTCGATATCGAGGTTCGGATCGAGCGTCTCGGAGATCTCCTCGCGGCAGACGAAGTCGAACGCGGCGGCCTCGAGATCCCGGCAATAGTCGGCGGCCTTGGCGAGGAGCGCGGCGAGGGGGACCCGGTCTTGGGAGAGCGCGGGCGCCGGCGCGAAGGGGCGGGCCGGCTGGAGACCCCCACGGATGATCACCGGCGAGAGGAGGGCGAGCGCCAGCGCGGCGGCCGCGAGAGCGGCCGGTTCGGCTCTGAGCTTAGACATCTCGGACGAACGTCCTTTCATCCCGGTCGACGTGGGCCCAGCACCTAAGATAGGCGCACGGCCGGACAATTGCAAATCCCGCGCCGGACGCGGGGCCCGGTGTTGTGCGCCGGAGGGAATCGGGCTATAAGAAAGGACGGAGGAGATCATGAGCCCCAAGACCCGTTACGGATGCGACGAGAGCGAGCTGGCACAATACACCTGCCGGCGGGCGCCCCACCGGATGGCCGTCGATGGCCGCCTGGACCGTCCTGGCTGGCGGGAGGCGGAGAGGTCGAGGCGGTTCGTGGACCTGGTGAGCGGTGTCCCCGGTTTCATGGAAACGCGGATGGCGTCCTTATGGGACGACGAGTTCCTCTACGTCGCCTTCTGGGTGACCGAACCGAACGTCCGGGCCAAGCTGGCCGTGCGCGATGCCCTGGTCTGGACGGAGAACGACGTCGAGATCTTCATCGGCGGGGAGGACTGCTACTACGAGTTCGAGATCAACGCCCTGGGCACGGTCTACGAGGTCTTCTACATCTGGCAGGACGCCCTGAAGAAAGGGGGGCGGCTCGACATACCGGAGTTCGACCTGATGAATCGCCGGGTCGACGTCTTGGGCGGGTTCCAGGACGGCCTGCGCTGGGGCAAGCATCCCCGGGGCGCGCGCTGGGCGTTCATGGACTACGACCTGCCCGGCTTGCGGGCGGCGGTCCAAGTGCAGGGGACGCTCAACGACGCGACCGACGTCGACGAGGGGTGGACGGCCGAGATCGCCTTCCCTTGGAGCGGGCTGAAGACGCTGGCGGGGAGCCGGCCCGTGCCGCCGCGCTCGGGCGACGTCTGGCGGATGGACTTCTCGCGGTTCGAGCTCCTCGAGTTCTGCGGCGTCAAGGCCGAGCCCCATCCGGGCTGGGCCCTCAACGCGCACGGCGTCTACGACTCCCACATCCCCGAATGCTTCTCGTTCGTCCAGTTCTCGGACGAGCCGGCGGGCGCGCGCTGACGCGGCGGCCAGGTCAGGCGGACGGCCCCTCGAGCACGTCCAAGAAGATGCGGCGGACGCGGTCGATGAGGTCGCCGACGGTCTCTTTCGAGTAGCCGGCGACGGGGACCGGCGGCGCGATCGTCACCGTGAGCCGTCCGGGGCGGATGTTCAGGCTGCCCTTGCGGGCGATGGCGAAGGCGCCCTTCTGGACGACGGGCAGGATGTCGAGCCCGGCGTCGAGGGCCAGGACGAAGGCGCCGCGTTTGAACGGGCCGAGCCGGCCGTCCAGGGTCCGCGTACCTTCGGGCAGGATGCCGAACGAGTACTCCGGCTTCTCGCGCAGCCAGACCGCGGCCCGCTTGAGGCTTTCGACGGCCCGGGCCGGGTCCTTGCGGTCGATCGGGAATTGGCCGATGCGCCGCAGGACCGCGCCGTAGACCGGCCAGCGGAAGTGGCTCTCCTCCTCGGCCCCCCGGATGGGCCCGGGGAAGACGGCCTGGACGACGAGGGGGTCGAAAAAGTTGACGTGGTTCATGACCATGACGCAGGACCGGCCGGGAACGACGCGCTCGCGGCCCTCGACACGGATCCGGACGCCGGCGGCGAAGAGGACGGCCCGCGAGCCGGCCTTGATGAGCCCTTCGAGGGCCCGGCCGCGCAGGACGAACGAGCCCAGGGCGACCGCGGCGCAGGCGAGGAGGAAGACGGGCAGGGTCAGGGTCCAAATGAGGACCGAGCGCGCGCGGTCGATGACGTTCCTCATGGCCGGGCCCTCAGACGAGGATGTCGAGCTCCGCGGGCAACACGCGAAGACGCAGAGGCGTGAAGCCGATAAGTTCGCCGTCCACCATCAGGCGGAGCGGCGGGTCGGAAGCGACCGAGAACGAGGCCGCCTGGATGTGTCCGACCCGGGGGTGGGCCAGGTGCTTGCCGGAGAAGACCCCGGCGAAGATGCCGACCGTCTGGCGCCGGGTCGGCCGGTCGAAGAGCACGGCGTCGGCCCGGCCGTCGGCGGTATCGGCCTTGGGCGCGATCATCATCTTGCCGCCGGTGAACTTGGAGTTGGAGAGGACGAGGGCCGAATCGACGAGCTCGACGCGGCGGCCGTCGGCCTCGACCGTGATGCGGTTGCGCATGCCGCGGACGAGGCGGACGAGGACGGCCAGGCTGTAGCCGGCCGCGCCCATGAACTTCAAGCGCTCGTTGGTCAATTGGAGGATGTCGGCGATGAGCCCGACGCCGATGATGTTGAGGGAGTAGGCGCGGACGGGGCGGCCGTCCCGGTGGTAGGTGAACTCGACCAGGTCGGTCTTGCGGCGGCGTCCGGCCAGGATGGCCTCGAGGGCCTGCTCGGGCGTCGTGACGCCGAAGTCGCGGAGGAAGGAATTGCCGGTGCCGGCCGGTATCTGGCCCAGGACGGGCAGGGGAGACGGGCGGCCCTCGGCGTAAAGCCCGTTGATGACCTCGTAGGGCGTGCCGTCGCCGCCGAGGCAGAGGACGCGGTCGTAGGCGGCCTTGGCCGCCTCGCGGCCGAGGTCGACGGAGTGGCCGGGATGCTCCGAGAAGCGGACGTCGAGGCCCGGGATCTCGGCCCGGAGCCGGGACTCGAGCCGGGCGAAGGTCTTGCGGCCCAGGCCGTGCCCGGCGGCCGGATTGACGATGAGCAGTGTTTTGGCAGTCATGGCGTCGCCGTCAGGGACTTATAGCACAGGGCGGGAGAAAGCGAAAGGGCCTTCTCCCGAATCCGTCGTATCCCTCTCCCGGGCCTTTGCTCGGGGATGATCTCTGACTTCCAGAGAGGGCTGATGTGTCCAGGATGTGGACAATATCTTTGCTTTTTTTCCGCCGAACAATGATCCTGGCGACTAAACTGGTCGGGCAATGTATGATCGATCTGATGGGGATGATCTTAACGCGAGAGTGAAAAGATGGAAAAGAAAAAGCTCGGTCTCATCTCACTCGCGATCGCCATGGCGTTCTTTCCCAACTGTCAGGCGACGGGCGGTGACGACGACGATCCGCCGCCTCAGACGGAAGCCGTCATCGTCGACCACACCTCCATCGACATCGACGACATCCCCTCGACCTGGATCGATCAGGCCAAGCAGACCCTCCACATCGCCTACGGCCACACCTCGCACGGCAGCCAATTGACGACGGGCATGACGGGGCTCATCGGCTTCAAGGGCACGCAGTATTCTTTCAACAACGGGGGGAGCGGCGGGGCGCTCGACCTGCGGGATTATTACGGCGATTTCGGCGGATTGGGGATCGCGGCGGATCTCGGCAATCCCAACCGGACGGCGTGGGAGAGCGCGACGAGGACCTATCTCGACCGGAACCCGACGGTCAACGTCGTCATCTGGTCCTGGTGCGGGCAGGTCGACGGGAGCCAGTCCGATATCCAGCAATACCTCGACCTCATGGACGGACTGGAGGACGATTATCCCAATGTCCGTTTCGTCCATATGACCGGGCACACCGACGGCGCTCTCCCGACGGGCAACGTCCCCTTGCGCAACCAGCAGATCCGGGCCTACTGCCAGGCCAACGACAAGATCCTCTACGATTTCGCCGACATCGAGAGCTACGATCCCGACGGCGATTATTTCGGCGACAAACTGGTCAACGACGCCTGCGATTACGACAGCGACGGGGACGGCACCCGGGACAGCAACTGGGCGGTCATCTGGCAGAACGCCCACCCCGGCGAATGGTACAACTGCGAGTCGGCGCATTCCCAGCCGCTCAACGCCAACCTGAAAGCCTATGCGGCCTGGTGGCTCTGGGCCCGCCTGGCCGGCTGGGACGGGAACTAGCTACTTAGCGGCCAGGGCCGCCTTGATCCTCGCCGGCGACATCGGCAGCGTGTCGAGCCGGACTCCGATGGCGTCGTGGACGGCGTTGGCGACGACGGCGCCCATGGTCGTCACGGCCGGCTCGCCGCACCCCTGCGGCGCGAGGTCGGGGTTGTCGACCAGGACGACCTCCAGCTTGGGCATCCAGGAGAACCGCGGCGTCTCGTAGGTGTCGAAGTTCTCCGTCAGGACGCGGCCGTCCTTGAAGCGGATCTCCTCGGTCAGGGCGTAGCCCAAACCCATCGTCAGGCAGCCCTCGATCTGCATGCGGGCGCCCTCGGGATTGATGACCTCGCCGGTGTCCTGGGCGCAGACGACCCGTAGGACGCGCACGGTCCCTTTGGCCTTGTCGACCTCGACCTCGGCCATCGTGGCCACGTAGGTGCCGAGGTAATCGGTGATGGCGACGCCGTAGCCGCGCCCCGACGGCGCATGGGCGAAGGGATGCCCGAACCGCTCGGCGGCCGCCGCGACGACCCTTTTCATCCGCGCGTCGGACAGGTTGTGGAGCCGGAACGAGACCGGGTCCATTCCGGCCGCCCCGGCCAGGACGTCGATGTGCGACTCCGTGGCGAAGATGTTGGTGTTGCTGCCGGGGCCTCGCCAGGCCCCCGTCGCGAAGGGGTGGGCCCTGACGGCGCCCTCGCCGCCGCCCCAGCCGCCGCCGATCGACAGGACGCGCTTGTGGGGGATGTCGTAGACCGGCTGGGAGCTGCGGCTGCCGGCCTGGTAATTATGGTAGTCCCAAAGCACGATGCGGTCACGGGCGTCGAGCCCGGCCTTGACGTCGTAGACGGCCGCCGGGCGGAAGGAGTCGTTGAAGAACTCCTCGGCCCGCGACCAGGTCACCTGGACGGGCCGGCCGGCGAGCTTGGCCAGCCGGGCCGCTTCGACGATCTGCCCGCCCTGGTTCTTGCCGCCCAAGCCGCAGCCGACGAAGGGGGTGCGGACGCGGACATCGGTCTCCGGCAGGCCGAGGGCCCGGGCGACCTCCTGCTTGGCCCGGAAGGGGGATTGGGTCGAGGCCCAGACCTCGGCCTTGCCGCCTTCGACCTTGACCAGGGCCGTGTGGGGCTCGGACGGGGC
>CAZFZU010000030.1:18692-26525 GCA_964523615.1 uncultured Eubacteriales bacterium
ACGACGCGGGCTCCCGGATACTTGGCCGCTTCGGCAGTCTCGACGCTCACGAGCGTCGCGCCGTGGGCCGGCGGCCTCAGGACGGCCGCGTAGAGCATTCCCGGCAGGCGGATGTCGCCGGCGAACTCGGCCTCGCCCGTGACCTTGGCCCGGGCGTCCGTGCGCGGGACCGGCTTCCCGGATACGGCGTGGGCGGACCGGGGCTTGATGGCGGGCTTGCGGTCCGAACGGACCTCGATGCGCCGGCCGCCGACGAGCTCGGCGTAGGCCGCCCGGCGGGCCGGTTCCTTGGCGACGCGGACGGCGCCGTCCCTGGTCTCCAGGGCCTCTTCGGGCGCCCCCAGCCGGGCCGCGGCCAGCTTGACCAGGACGCCGCGGGCCTCGGCCGCCGCCTGGCGCAGGGGCGGCCCGAAGTACTTGGTGCTGCGCGAGCCGAACGTGCCCGCGTCGTAAGGGCAGAGGTCCGTGTCGCCCATGACCATGTCCACGGCCTCGAGCGGGACGTCGAGCTCCTCGGCCAGCATCATGGCCAGGGAGGTCACGATGCCCTGGCCCATCTCGATCTTGCCGGTGAAGCAGGTCACCCGGCCGTCCGCGCCGACCGCGAGGTAGGCGTTGAGGTCCTCGGGATAGCCTCCGTCGGGGCCGCGGGCGCCGCCGATCTGGGCCTCGAGGCCGTCCCCGACGGCGAAGAGGACGACCAGGCCGCCGCCGGCGAGCTTGAGGAAGTCCCGCCGCTCGAGGGCCGCGCCGTCCGCGCGGTCGCCGAACATCGTGAGCTCATCGTCCCTGGCTCCGAGGGTTCTATCGCGCTTCATGGCCGGTCACCTTCATCTTCATATTCCGGGAGGCCGCCCGGACGGCCTTGACGATGCGGTCGTAGGCGCCGCAGCGGCAGAGGTGGGTCTCCAGGGCGTCGGCGATCTCGGCCTCGGACGGGTCGGGCTTGCGCAGGAGCAGGGCGTAGGCCGCCAGGACCATGCCCGGCGTGCAGTAGCCGCACTGCAGGGCGCCCGCGGCGGCGAAGGCCTCCTGGAGCGGGTGGAGGCGGCCGCCCCGGGCCAGGCCCTCGATGGTCAGGACGCTCTTGCCCTCGGCCATGGCCAGCGGATACTGGCACGAGAGCTTGGGCTCGCCGTCGACGAGGAGGGTGCAGACGCCGCAATAGCCCTCGCCGCAGCCGTACTTCGTGCCCGTGTGCCCGAGGTCGGTCCGCAGGACCCACAGGAGCATGCGCTCCGGCGAGGTCTCGACGGCGACCTCCTTCCCGTTGAGCTTGAAGCGTACCGTCTTGTCCATGCGCCCTCCCCGGGAAAATCTTAGCACAAGTTCCGCGCGGGGGGGTAGGCGTCGGGGGAGGAGGCGGGGCGATTGAGGCGGGAGGGCGTTTTGGGGTAATGTGGACGGGACGCGCCGCCGGGCTCATCCCCGCCGGGAACGGCCGGAGGGGCCGGAGAAGGGGCGAATGGCGGCTGGAGGCCGCAAGGTCCGAGGAGGCAAACCATGACCACATCGGCCGTACGCTCTTCGAGTTATTTGTTCTTGGCCGGCCTGGGACTGGCGCTCGTGCTGGGCGCCGCCTGCGGACCGGGCGGTGAGAAGACGAAAGGGAAAGCCCCGGCCGAGAAGGCCTCCGGGACGGCCTTCCGGCTCGAGGAGGCGACCATCGCCGGGCTCCAGGAGATGATGGTCTCGGGCAAAGAGACCTCAGAGAGCATCACCGCCCTCTATCTGGAGCGCATCGCCGCCGTCGACCAGGCCGGGCCGGGGCTCAACGCGGTCATCGAGGTCAATCCCGAGGCCCTGTCGATCGCCCGCGGGCTCGACCGCGAGCGCCGGGAGAAGGGGCCGCGGGGGCCCATGCACGGCATCCCCGTCCTCATCAAGGACAACATCGACACGGCCGATCGCATGGAGACGACGGCCGGTTCGCTGGCCCTTCTCGGCTCCAAGCCGGCCAAGGACGCCGCGGTGGTCGAGCGCATGCGGGCGGCCGGGGCGGTCATCCTGGGCAAGACCAACCTCAGCGAATGGGCCAACTTCCGTTCGAGCCGGTCGACGAGCGGCTGGAGCGGGCGCGGCGGGCAGACCCACAATCCCTACGCCCTCGACCGCAATCCTTCCGGCTCGAGCTCGGGCTCGGGCGCGGCGGTCTCGGCGAACCTCGCGGCCGCGGCCGTGGGGACGGAGACCGACGGCTCGATCGTCTCGCCCGCGTCGTGCTGCGGCATCGTCGGGCTCAAGCCGACGGTCGGGCTGGTCAGCCGCTCGGGCATCGTGCCCATCGCCCACTCCCAGGACACGGCCGGGCCGATGGCCCGGACGGTGGCCGACGCGGCCACCCTGCTCGGCGCGATGACCGGGCCCGATCCGGCCGACGGGGCGACCATGGCCGCAGGGGCGCGCGTCTTCAAGGATTACCGGGAGTTCCTGGACCCCGACGGCCTGCGGGGCGCCCGTATCGGCGTGATGCGGTCGCGGGCCTTCAACTTCGGGAAGTCCCTCGACCCCATCCTCGACGGCGCGGTCGAGGCCATGAGGGAGGCCGGGGCCGAGATCGTCGACCCGGTCGAGATCCCGACGCTCGGCGAGACGGACGACGCCGAGTACGAGGTCCTCCTCTACGAGTTCAAGGCCGACCTGGAGGCCTATTTCGCGGCCCGTCCGGGCGCGGCCATCAAGACGCTGGACGAGCTGGCCGCCTGGAACCTGAAGAACGCCGATCGCGAGATGCCCTACTTCGGGCAGGAGACCGTCGAGCGGGCGGCCAAGAAGGGGCCGCTCACGGACAAGGCCTACCTCGACGCCCTGGCCAAGTGCCGCGAGCTCATGCGGGACAAGGGCATCGACGCGGCGCTCGCGGCCCACAAGCTCGACGCGCTCGTCGTCCTGACGAACGGCCCGGCCCACATGACCGACCTCGTCAACGGCGATTCGTTCTCGGGCAGCTCGTCGTCGCCGGCGGCGGTGGCCGGTTACCCGACGATCACGCTGCCGGCGGGTTGGGTCCACGGGCTGCCCGTGGGCGTGTCCCTCATCGGCGGCGCCTGGAAGGAGCCCGAGCTCATCAAGCTGGCCTTCGGCCTCGAGCGCGCCCTCGGCGCCCGCCGTGCCCCCCGCCTCCTTCCGACTCTGAAGTTGGGGGTCAGACCCCAGCTTCTCGAACAAAGTCAATGACTTAGGCCGAAAAAGGGGCCCCAAAAGAGGCGAATTTCGATGTTTTTGGCCGGTAAAACCTCCAATTTTGGTCCGGGCCTTGACAGAGGTGCGGTATGAGACCACGCATGAAACGGGCGTTCGGAATGTTCGGCGCGCTGGCCCTGGGGGCCGCTCTGAGCTCCGCCCTGGCTTCGCCGCCTTCGCCCCCGTCGGCGGCATGGGACGCCGCCTCGGCCCACGACCGAGCCGCGCGCGACGCCTTCGCCGCCGCCCACCTGACGAAGTCCGCCTCGCCCCCCTTCGCGTTCGCCTACGGCGGCCGGCCCTCCTCAGGGCTCCTGGGCCGCTGGACCGTGACCTCGGAGGAACGGACGGAAAGCAACCGGTTCGTCCGGACCGTCGCTTGGACCGACCCGTCGACGGGCCTGCGCGTCACCGCCGTCTTCACGGTCTTCCGGGACTTCCCGGCCGCGGAGTGGGTCGTCCGCTTCAAGAACACGGGGCGCGCGCCGACCGCACTCATCGAGCGCGTCCGGGCCTGCGCCGTCACCCTCCCGGACTTCGCCGCCGCCCCCGCCGCCGAGGTCGTGCTCTACCGGGCCCGCGGCAGCAGCGCCCAGCGCTCCGACTTCGGCCCCATCGACGAGCCGCTCGCGCCGAAGGCCGAGGTCCGGTTCGGACCGACGGCCGGACGGTCTTCCGACACAAACGCCTTGCCCTTCTTCAACATCGCCTCGGGGGGACACGGCGTGGTCGCCGCGATCGGCTGGAGCGGCCGCTGGGAGGCCGCCGTCGCGCGCCCAGGGACGCCCCCCCGCGCCGTCGACATCGCCGCCGGCATGCCCGAGACCCGATTCCGTCTCCTTCCCGGCGAAGAAGTGCGCACGCCGTCCATGGCCCTCCTATTCTGGCGGGCCGACGACCGCCTGGCCGGCCACAACCTCTTCCGCCGCTTCCTCCTGGCCCATCACATGCCGCAGGCGGACGGCCGGCCCGTGCCCCTGCCCATCGCTCACGGCGTCGGCTTCGGCGGCCCCTTCCCCTGCAACGAGTATGTCTGCGCCACCGAAAGCTACGCCATCGGCATGATCGACCGCCTGGACCAGTTCGGCATCGGCGTCGACGCCTGCTGGATCGACGCCGGCTGGTACGAGAACGCCACGACCCAGTGGTGGTCGGGCGTCGGCACCTGGACGGTCAACCGCAAGAACTTCCCCAACGGCCTCAAGCCGGTCACGGCCGCGGCCCGCAAGTACGGCCAGGGCTTCGTCGTCTGGTTCGAGCCCGAGCGCGTCTACGAAGGGACCTGGCTCGACCGCGAGCGCCGCGACTGGCTGACGGTCCTCCCCGGCAACCCCAACCGCCTGCTCGACCTCGGGAACCCGAGGGCTCTGGCCTGGCTGACCGACCACGTCGCCGGCTTCCTCCGCGACGAGGGCGTCACCGTCTACCGGCAAGACTTCAACTTCGACCCGGCGCCCTACTGGAAAGCGGCCGACGCCGCCGACCCCGGCGCGCCCGACCGCGTCGGCGTGGCCGAGATGAAGCACATCGCCGGGCTCTACGCTTTCTGGGACGCCCTGCGCGAGCGCCAGCCCGGGCTCCTCATCGACAACTGCGCCTCGGGCGGCCGGCGCCTCGACCTGGAGACGACGAGCCGCAGCATCCCGCTCTGGCGAACGGACTACACTTATTGGGAGCCGAACGGCTACCAGTGCCACACCTACGGCCTGCACTTCTGGCTGCCGGCCAGCGGCACGGGCAACGGCGACCCACGCAAGTACTGGTTCCGGAGCGCGGCCATCGGCGGGGCCGTGGTCATGGGCTGGGAACTCGGCGGCGGCTTCAACGTCCAGGCCGCCGTCGAGGACGTAGCCGAGTTCCGGGCCCTGCGCGACTACGCCTACGGCGATTACTACCCGCTGACGCCCTACGCGACGGGCGACGACGTCTGGGCCGCGTTCCAGTGGGACCGGCCCGAGGCGGGCGACGGCATCGTTGTCGCCTTCCGGCGGCCGCAGGCCCCGCGCGTATCCATCGAAGCCCGTCTCAAAGGGCTCGACCCCGGCGCGGACTACGAGGTCAGCTACGAGGACTATGGCATCGCCGTCGTGCGGAGCGGGCGGGAGCTGGCCGGCGAGGGCCTAACCCTGAAGATCGCCGAGGCCCCGGGCTCGCTCCTCGTCCGCTACCGGCGCGTCAGGTAGGCAAGGGAGAGCCGCATGATCGAACTGAGCCATGTCTCCAAGAGCTACAACAAGGGCCGGATCAAGGCCGTCGACGACCTGACGCTGACGGTGCGTCCGGGCGAGATCTTCGGCTTCCTCGGCCCCAACGGCGCCGGCAAGACGACGACCATCAAGATGCTGGTCGGGCTGCTGCGCCCGGACGCCGGGCGGATCGCCGTCGAGGGCTTCGACCTGGCCACGGACGCCCTGCGGGCCAAGCAGGTGACGACCTTCGTGCCCGACACGCCGGCCGTCTACGAGCGCCTGACCGGGCTCGAGTACCTGAACTTCATCGGCGACGTCTACGGCGTGCCCAAGGCGGAGCGTCTCGAACGCATCGGCAAGTGGCTGGAGATCTTCGAGCTCGCGGCGGCCGTCGCCAATCCCATCCAGAGCTACTCGCACGGCATGCGGCAGAAGATCGTGCTCACGGCGGCGCTCCTGCCGGCGCCCCGGGTCATGATCCTCGACGAGCCGCTCGTCGGGCTCGACCCGCGGGCGGCGCACCAGATCAAGGAGATGTTCCGCGAGCACTGCGGCGCCGGCAAGACCCTGTTCTTCTCGACCCACATCATGGAGGTGGCCGAGAAGCTGTGCGACCGCATCGGCATCATCCACCGGGGGCGGCTGGTGGCCTGCGGGACCATGGCCGAGCTCGAGGCCATGGACCGGACCGAGGGCGGGCAGTCGCTCGAAGAGATCTTCCTGGAGCTGACGGAGAAATGAGCCGCCTGGCGACGGTCGTGCGGGCCGGGCTGAGGGCGAATTTCGGGCTGGCCACGCTGAAATACCGGCTGTTCACGGAGAAGAAGGACCGCTGGCTCGTGCCGCTCGTCGGGTTGGCCGCGGCGGGCGTCGTGCCGATGTTCTACGGCATCGTCCTGCTCATCCAGAACGTCTATTACGTGCTGCGGCCGATGGGGCAGGAGCGGGCCCTGCTGTCGTTCGGCGTGTTGGCGGGGCAGCTCCTCATCCTGCTCTTCGGCGTTTACTACGTCATCGCGGCGTTCTATTTCGCGCGCGACCTCGACCTGCTCATCCCGCTGCCGCTGCGGCCGGGCGAGGTCATGGCCTCGAAGTTCGCGGTCGTCGTCATCAACGAGTGGCTGACGGTCGCGGCGATCGTGCTGCCGGTGGTCGTCACGCTGGGCGCGGTGTCGCGGGCGGGGGTGGGGTACTGGGTGAACGCGGCGCTCGTTTACGCGGCGCTGCCGGTCATCCCGCTGGCGCTCGTGTCGCTGGCGGTCGTGGCGTTGATGCGGGTCGTCAACGTCAGCCGGAAGAAGGACGCGCTCATCCTGGCCGGGAGCCTGCTCCTCATCGGTCTGTCGGTGGCGGTGCAGGTGGGGCTGGGGCGGTCGGCGGGCGGGATGGGCGAGGGCGGGGCGGAGGGCGTGCGCTCGACGGCGGAGAGCCTGGCGGCGTTCTTCACATCCCCGAACAGCCTGCTCAACCGGGTCGGCGCGGTCTTCCCGCCGTCGATCTGGGCGACGAGGGCGATCGCGGGCGGATTCAGCGCGGAAGGGCTGGGGCACCTGGCCCTGTTCCTGGGCGTGTCGGCGGGGCTGTTCGCGGCCATGGTCGCGCTGGCGGAACGGCTGTTCTACCGGGGCGTCATCGGTCTGGGCGAGACGACGGGGAAGAGGCGGCGGCTGACGGGCGACGAGATGTCGCGGCGCGTGGCGGGCGGGCGGCGGGCCTTCGCGGCCGTGTTCGGGCGCGAGTGGAAGATCATGAACCGGACGCCCATCTTCTTGCTCAACGGGGTGCTCGTCAGCGTGCTGCTGCCGGCCCTGTTCGTGCTCATGGCGACGGTGGGGCCGGGGAGGGGCGAGGCGGCGGGCGGGGACGGCGACGCCATGGCCATGCTGAGGCTGCTGATGGAGAAGGACCCGCTCCTGGTCGTGCTGGGGGCGGCGCTGTTCATGACGGTCTGCGGCAGCATCAACGGGACGGCGTCGTCGACGTTCTCGCGGGAGGGCGCGCAGTTCTGGATCTCGCAGGTCATCCCGGTCGCGCCGAGGGAGCAGGCGGCGGCCAAGTTCGCTCACTCCTACGTGGTGGCGACGCTGGGCGTGATCACGGCGGCGGTGGTCGCGGGCGCGTTCCTTCACGTGGGCGCGGGGCGGCTGGCGGCGGGCGCGGCGCTGGCGCTGGCGGCGGGGGTGCCGCTGACGTCCGCGGGCATGGCCATCGACCTGGCCCGGCCGCTCCTCGATTGGACGAACCCGCAGAAGGCCATCAAGCAGAATTTCAACGTGCTGCTGGCGCTTCTCGCCGACGCGGGCGTCCTGACGGCGTTGTACTTCGGCGTCAAGGCATTGATCCGGACCGGGCTGGCGCCGAACGCGGTGCTGGCTCTCGTGTTCGTAGGGCTGGCGGGGCTGGGCGCGGCGAGCTACGGGGCGCTGTTGCGTTTCGCCGACAAACGCTATCCCGAGATCTA
>CAZFZU010000030.1:26625-36698 GCA_964523615.1 uncultured Eubacteriales bacterium
CGGGGTCAGACCCCAGCTTCTCAAATAATTGCTTGTACTTGAGTGCCCTGGGGGACCGATTTGTGGCCGTTTTTTGATGTTTTCGGGCCCGAAAACATCAAAGTCATAGGGAGCGAATTTTGCCTCTTGCCAGGTAAAAGAAGCGCGAAATCATCCAGCCGCAATCGGGGCAGAGAAACAGTTTTTGTCTATCCCCTTGTGAATGAATGAGAAGCTGGAGTCCGACCCCGAACTCAAGGACGGTCGGCGTGGAGCCTGACCGGCTGCTCCATCCGTTTGCGGACCTTCAGGTTGAGGAATTCAACGCCGACCGAGAAGCCCATGGCGAAGTAGATATATCCCTTCGGAATGACCAGGCCGAGGCCCTCGCCGAAGAGGGTGAAGCCGACCAGGAGCAGGAAGCTCAGGGCCAGCATCTTGATCGTCGGGTGGGCGTCCACGAACTCGCCGATTGGCTTGGCCGAGACCATCATTACGCCCACGGCTATGACGATGGCCAAGATCATGATGGTGACATGGTTGGCCAGGCCGATGGCCGTTATGACGGAGTCGAGGGAGAAGACGATGTCGAGCACGGCGATCTGGGCCAGGACTCCGGCCATGCGCGAGACGGCCTTGGCCTTCATGTGGCCTTCGTTGCCCATCAGGCTGTGGTGGATCTCCCGCGTGCTCTTGGCCAGCAGGAAGAGGCCGCCGGTGACGAGGATGAGGTCGCGGCCCGAGAAGTCGTGCGATAGGAGCGAGAAGAGCGTCCGTTTGAGGCCCATGACCCAGGTCAGAGACAGGAGCAGGGCGATGCGGCTGACCATGGCCAGCGCCAGTCCGAGGACGCGGGCGCGGTTGCGCTGATCGTGCGGGAGGCGCCCGACGAGGACGGAGATGAAGATAATGTTGTCGATGCCCAGGACGATCTCGAGCGCCGTCAGTGTCGCCAGAGCGATCCAGGATTGGAAATGCGCCATCCATTCCATCGCGGCCTCCTCGATGGGGGAAACGATACGCTTTTCCGGGCTGCTTGTCCATCGGGGTCAGACCCCAGGTTCTCCAATGATGACAGACACTTAAGCCGGTACTGAGGGCCTGGTCAACCCCTTTTTTGATGTTTTTAGCCTCCGAAATCCGTTTCAGGCATCTGACAGATCGGGACGGGGGATAGGGGCTCTTTAGGTTTTCGAGGCAAAAAGCAGCGAATTCCGAAATTCTCTTCCCTGGAGAAATTAGGCAGAGAAAGTCTATCTGTTTAATTATAAACGAGAAGCTGGGGTCTGACCCCGATCAAGTAAAGATGATCTGGCCGCCGGCGGCGAGCTCGTAGAACTTGCCGACGTTGATGATCGAGTCGACCTGCGGACAGAAGTCCTCTTTCTTGAGCTTGAACATGTCGACCGTGGCCTTGCAGGCGTAGAGCTTGCAGCCGGCGTCCGCCACCATCTCGATGAACTCGGGCACGGGCGGGATGTCGAGCTTGTCCATGGTCTTCTTCATCATGGCCGTGGCCATGGCCGAGAAGCCCGGCAGGATGCCCACGAGCGACGGCATGTGCATGCCCGGGTTGCCGACCGTGGCCACCTTGATCTTGCCCATGCGCTTGGTCGTGATGGCGTCCATGCCGAAGAAGGTGAAGAAGAGGTTGGCCTCGATGCCCTCCATGCGGGCGCCGTTGGCCATGATCAGGCCCGGGTAGACGCCGTCCAGGCCGCCCTTCGAAACGATGATCGAGACTTTCTTGATCCTGTCGTCCATCGCGCGCTCCTCAGACGCAGCCCTCGGGCTTCTTCATGCCCGAGATCTTGGCCGCCTTCTTGGCCGGTCCGCCGGGGAACAGGTCGTAGAGCTCCTTGGTGCTGATGACGCCGCTTTTGTTGAGCTTGCGGATGCTCGGCACCTGCCCGTTCTCCCGGAAATCCTTCTGAATGTAGTCGATGACCTTCCAGTGGGCGGGCGTCAGCTCGGCGATGCCCTCTTCCTTGGCGATGGCCGCGGCGATCTCGCGCGTCCACTGCGAGAAATCGGCCATGAAGCCTTCGTCGTCGACCTCGACCGCCGCCGGTCCGTACTGTTTCTGTGCCATGCGTACCCTCCTTCGTATCGCTTGATCGATCGTCGCGTCGTGCCGTCTTATCGCTTCGTCTCGCCTCGTCCCGTATCGTCGTCCGTATCCCTCATATGCCCGCCGGCGCGGCCTTCTCCGGGCCCGCCGCGGGCGTCGTTATTTCGCCGTCGCCTTCCCGCCGCCGCCCGCTCCTTCCTCCGGCCGCTTCTTACCGGCCATCTTCATGCGCGAGGGCACGAACGGGATCGGCCGCCCCGGCAGGAGCATGTGCCAATAGATCCAGCGGAAGGCCGCCTTGCCGATGTGATTGATCCGGCTCGGCTTGAGCAGGGGCATCGGGCCCAGCGCCGGGAACGGGAAGCGCCCGGGCAGGGGCTCGACCTCGTAGTTGAAATCGATGAGGATGGCCTTGCGGTGGCCGGCCTCGATGAAGCAGTTCGAGTGGCCGTCGAAGGCCGGTTCGAGGGGCTTGCCCTCGATCGCCCGCATCAGGTTATCGGCCAGGATCTCGGCCTGGAAGTGGGCCACCGAGCCGGCCTTGGACGACGGCAGGTCGGTCGCGTCGCCGATGGCGAAGACGCGCTCGTACTTCTTCGATCGCAGGGTGTGGGGGTCGGTCGGCAGGAACCGGAACTCGTTGCCCATCCCGGACTTCTCGATGACCTCGGAGCCCATGTTGGTCGGCACGGTGACGAGGAGGTCGTAGGGGACCTCGCGGCCGTCGTAGCCGACGAGCTTGCGGGCCTTGGCGTCGACGCGCTCGGCGTTGAAGTCGGTCACCATCTCGATACGTTTGTCCGCGAGCATCGCGCCGAGGGCCTTCGAGGCGACCGGCTTGGTGAAGGCGCCGGGCAGCGGCGTCACGTAGACGAGCTCGATCTTGTCGCGCCGGTGGTGGCGGCGCAGGCAGTCGTCGCAGAAGAAGGCGAACTCGAGCGGCGCGACCGGGCACTTGATCGGCGTCTCGTTGACGTGGACGACGAGCCGGCCGCCGGGGAAGGTCTTGAGCTTCTCGGCCAGGGCGGTGGCGCCGTCCGGGGTGTAGAAATCGAAGATCGTGTCCCGCCAGCCGTCGAGCATGCCGGGCGTCTCGGAGGGCACGATGTAAGCGCCGGTGGCCACGATGAGGTAATCGTAGGGGAGGTCGCTGCCGTCCTGGAAGACGATCGTGTTGGCGGCGGGGTTGATGCGGTCGACCTCGGCGACGATGAACTCGACGCCGCGCGGCAGGAAGCGGGCCCGCGGCTTGACGATGGACTCGCGCTTGTAGAAGCCGAAGGGGATGAACAGGAAGCCGGGCTGGTAGTAGTGCTCGTTGTCGCGGTCGATGACGGTGACGGCCCATTCGGAGCGCGGCAGGCGCCGGCGCATGAGGTTGGCCATGATCGTGCCGGCCGTGCCGGCCCCGAGGATGATGAGTCGTTTCATCGGCGTGTCTCGCTTTGAGCAAATTCCCGCTCGAGCGGGCATCGGGCCGATAAATACTAGCATTAATATAGGAATTTTTCAATACGCGGGGTCAGACCCCAGCATCCGTTTTAGGATCAGTGCTATAGGGTCGAAAAAGATCGGTATTAGGCCCGATTTTCGCTGTTTTCGCCGTCGAAAACGTCAAAAAGGCGCCGGGTCCTGCGCAGTAAAAAAGCGTCGCCGTCGCGGACGATCTCTCCGTGTCGCGGGCCGCTTCCCAGGTCGGCCTGGAACCGCGACAGGAAGCTCTCGCTCGTGGCGACGGCGAGGCTCTCCGTCCAGAGCGGTTCGCGGTCCAGCCGCCCCTTCCGGATGGCCTCGTCGATCCACTCCTCGCGCATCGCGGTGAGCGAGCGGATGTCGCGGGCGCCGGCGAGGGCGACGAGCGCGTCCGTGTCGACGAGACGGAGGCGCGGCCGGACTTCGGGGTGCCGCAACTCGCCGTAGCCGCAGAACGGCCATTCGCTGGGGTGGCGCACGACCCCGGCCCGGACCATGTTCATGTCGACGTATGTCATGCAGCGGGCAAATTGGGCGCCCGTCTCGATGGCCGTGGCGTGGAAGCGGTCCTCCCAGAACGCGCCGCGCCGGTCTTTGCGCAGGTTGTACGATTGGGCGACGCGCGATTGGACGAGCTGCACGGACTTGGAGATCGGGGAGGGACCGGCGCCGCCGGTGGGCATAGATCGCGGCCTTGCGTCCAACTCCGCCGCGACTATGCGCATCGCGTGCGCCGCCGCACGCGCGCCAAACCGGAGCATGGCCATGAGATGGACGTGGTTCGACGTGATCATGAAGTTCAAGATGGTGAGTCCGAAGCGGCGCTGGGCCTCACGCATCCAGCGGATCCAGAGGAGCTTATCGAGCTGGAATTTGAGCAGGAATTCTTTTTTGTGGCAGCGGTGGGTGATGTGCCAGATCAGGTCGGGATGGAAGTTGCGTCGTGCTCGAGCCATTGTGCGGTGCCTTGGAATGCCTTTTCCCCGATACTCATATGACGCGCGGCGGGGACCGGGATTCTCAGAGCGCTTCGATCGAGGGCGGATCAGAGGATCGGGAGGTTCGTGGGGCTGAAGCTTGATCGGATAGATTTTTGATGTTTCCTAGCCTAAAAAACATGGAATTCGGTCTCGGTCAAGCTGGTGGCCGGAGAGATTGATTGATTATGTATCTCATTTTAATTAAGATGCTGGGGTCTGACCCCAAGGAGGAAAAATGGCCGAGAAAAAACGCTGTTGGGGCGAAGGGCTCGACCCCCTGATGCGCGAGTATCACGACCGTGAGTGGGGGACGCCGCTCCGCGACGACCGCAAGCTCTTCGAGTTCCTCATCCTCGAAGGATTCCAGGCGGGCCTCAGCTGGAAGCTCATCCTCGACAAGCGAGAGAACTTCCGCCGGGCCTTTCGCGGCTTCGACCCCGAAAAGGTGGCCCGGTTCACGGCCCGCGACGTCCGGCGCCTGCTCGGCGACGCCGGGATCGTCCGTAACCGCCTCAAGGTCCTGGGCGCGATCAACAACGCCAAGCGCTTCCTCGAGGTCCGCCGCGAGTTCGGGACCTTCAACCGCTACATCTGGAGGTTTGTCGGCGGCAAGCCGATCCTCTCCGGGCTCCGGTCGTTCAAGGACATGCCGGCGCGGACCGCCCTCTCGGACGCCGTCAGCGCGGACCTCAAGGCGCGAGGCTTCAAGTTCGTCGGCTCGACGGTCGTCTACTCGCACCTGCAGGCGACCGGCATGGTCAACGATCATCTCGTGACCTGCTTCCGGTATGGGGAGTGCGCGAAAATGTGGAAGGCCGGGCGGAAAAGCGAACCGGGCGCCGCAAGAGCGAATGCCGCCGGGGGCACGGGGATTATGTCGGGCTCAGGTCGCCCGGGGAGCATGGAAAAGGGGCAAAAAAGGCGAAAAAGCCGTTCGCGCTAACCTGCAGGGAAGACCGTGGGATGAGCTATCTTGAAAAAAATAAATTAGAAGCTGGGGTCTGACCCCGATGGTCCGCATGGTCCGCCCGTTACGATTCCTCAAAGACGAATACGTCCAGGCCTACAGCGGGCTGCCGCGCCGGGCCTGGATCCTGTTCGCCGTCAACCTGGTCAACTCGTCGGGGGCCATGGTCTTCTTTTTCCTGTCGCTCTACTTGACGCGCGAGATCGGCCTGACCGCGGCCCGGGCCGGACAGGCCCTCAGCGTCTATGGGTTCGGATCGCTGGCCGGGGCCTTCGCCGGCGGCTGGCTGGCCGACCGAATCGGGTCCATCCGCGTCCAGAAGATGAGCCTGGCCGTGTGCGGCGTCCTGCTCATCGCCCTCGGACAGGCCCGGACGCTGGCCGGCATCCTGCCGCTGCTCTTCGCCATGGCCCTGTTCGCCGGCACGCTCTACCCGGCCAACGCGACCTCGATGGCCAAGGTCTGTCCGCCGGAGCTCCAGATCAAGGGTTTCGCGCTCAATCGGCTGGCGGCCAACCTGGGCGCGACGATCGGGCCCGCCGTCGGCGGGGCGCTTGCCGTCCACAGCTATGGGCTGCTCTTCTGGGCGGACGGCCTGACCTCGCTCGCCGCGGCAGCGGTGTTCGCGCTGCTGTGGAAGGGCGGGAAGGCCGGCAGGGACGCGCTGAACGATGAGGTGAAGGTCCCGGGCGCGGGGAAGAGCGATACTTCGGCTTCCGCCGGAGGCAGCCCGGGCGACCGAGACGCGGACAATCCGGCTTCGTTGACGGCGCAGACGCCGGTGACGGCTCCCGTCGCCAAGCCTATGTCGCCCTGGCGGGACATCCCGTTCTTGGCGATGATGGGCATCTTCCTCGTCTGGAGCATCGTCTTCATCCAGGTCCTGTCGACTTTCCCGATCTACGTCCGCAACGTCTACGGGCTGGCCGAGAACCGCATCGGCCAACTCTTCGCGGTCAACACGATCCTGATCGTCCTCGTCGAGATGGTCCTCATGGAACGGATCCGGAAATACCCGTTGACGCGGATGATCAACCTGTCGTTCGTCTTGCTCGGGATCGGCCTCGGGCTGATGCCCTTGGGACGCGGTTTCGCTTTCGGCGCCCTGACCGTAGCCATCTGGACCTTCGGCGAGATGCTGAGCATGCCGCTCGTGACGGCGCTCATTTCGAAGCGGGCCGACGACTCCAACCGCGGCCGCTACATGGGGCTCAACAGCCTATCGTTCTCGCTGGCCTTCATCGTCGGCCCGCCCATCGGCACGGCCATCTACGACGGGCTCGGTCCCGACGCGGTGTGGTATGTGTGCGCCGCGACCTGCGCCCTCATCGCCGTCGCCTTCTCGGCCCTCCGCCGGCATCTGTGACGGGGTCAGACCCCAGCTTCTCTTTAAAAAACAACAAGATAGAAAAAGAATGCCCGGTTTTTATAGTTTGCCGGCCCCGAATATTGAGGTTTTTGGGGTCGAAAATCGAAAGATCCAAACAGCCTATGGATGGATTGGAGGATACCTCATCGATTATGTTCGCTTAGCTCACACTAAGCCGTAACTACTCGCAACACATCCGAACTGCCCCAGCGCAGGGCGCACCCACAGAGTACTTCCTCCGCCTCCGGCCCCTATCTCTGCACCCCGTACCCCACCCCACCACCGCCCCCCGTCCCGTCACGCTTTCGCCCCACAGACGCGCTCTCAGGCCCATTTAGAGGCATGTTATAGACCCCTGACGGATCGGATCAGGTTGGCCCCTGAGCCCTTCCGGGGTCGTCGTCGGCAATTTTGATGTTTTTGGGCGAAAAAAACGCAATCTCAAGCTGATGGCAGACCCCAAAAATGCGGTCAAATCATTGATTTCATTCGAGAAGCTGGGGTCTGACCCCGTCAAATGTTCCAGCGGTAAGAGACCTTGAGCAGGAAGATGTTGTCGCCGGGGGCGCTGAACAGGTTCCCCATGTCCCGCCACAGGCGCATCTCCCCGGGATTGGCGAAGTCGGCCCGGTTCTGCGTCCAGACGAAATACAGCACGCTCCCCGGCCTGTACTCCCACCGCAGCACCACGGTCCCCCGCATCGACTTGTAGTTGAAGTCGGGGTTGCCGAACGAGAACGGCGCGGCCGCTCCCCCCGCCCCGTCCGGGTCGACCGTGTACACGCCGCTCTCGGCGTCGTACCCGATCGTCGACGGCTCGCCCGCCGCCCCGTACGTGTTGTAGTCGTACGTCCGCGGCGCCGCCAGCTCCTTGAACCGCGAGTACGCCCCGACCGCGAGGTAGGGCTGCAGGTAGGCCTGGAGCGTCAGCCGCGGCGTGAACGTCCAGTCGAGCCGGACCTCGCTGCCGACGACCTTCTGATCGATGGCCGCGACGACGTAGCGCTTCCCGTAGGTCGAGGTCATCGTCGCGTCGTCGACCTTCGTCACCCACTGGACCTCGTGCGTCAGGTACGAGAGCGTCGGTCCCACCGACAAGCTGAAGTTCGAGCCCGGCTTCCATCGCGCCGACAGCATGCCCTCCCATTCCTCCGTCACGCCCGGCCGCTGGTAGGTCGTCCCGGAGAACTCGAACACGACCGGCCGCCGGTTGTCCGAGTTGAAGTTCAGGTTCCACTGGTACCCGGACGGCATGAGCGCCAACGGCCCGCCCCGGGTCAGGTTCTTGCTGATCGTGTCCGGGTTGTAGGCGAACATGACGTCGAACATCCAGAAGTTCCGCAGCTGCCCCTGGAACTCCAGGATGCCGCCGTCCCAGAGCTTGTTGCCCTCGAAGTCGTAGTTACGGAACCAGCCCCCGAGCGCCAGCGCGGACCGGAAGACCTTGCCAGGCTTCGTCCACTGGTAGCCCGGCAGGAACTGCAGGTTGACGACGTCGGACGCGCCCGACTGGAAACCGACGTCGTTGGGGTCGAATCCCGGCGAGATGGCCCCGGCGCTCGCCAGCACCAGCAGGTGCCCGCTCTGCTTGGCCAGGTTGATGCGCCCGGCCCAGCCGCTGAGGCTCGTCGCCGTCGGATCGACCTCGACGTGCGTCGCGTCGGGCCGCTGGAAGTAGTGCATCGACGAGGTCTGCAGGCGCAGGATGTCCTGCACCGACCCCGCGACGCGCGTGCCGCCGACCCAGCCGTTGACGACCCAGTCCTTCTTCTTGTCGAGCGAGACCCAGCCGTCCGCCGCCAGCGAGAAGGCGGTCTTGTTGAGGATGCCGGCCAGCGCGCCGTCGCCCTCCATGTCGCGCGCGACGCCCGTCGCCATCAGCCCGAGGCCGTGCCGGCCCTCGGCGAAGTCCTTCTGGACGCGCAGGGCGCCGTAATAGGTGAGCGGCTCGACCTCCTCGGTCAGGCGCGTCCCGGCCTGGTCGATGAGCGCGAGCTCGCGCCCGGTCACGGCGTTGAGCCAGCCGACGTTCCAGCCCCCGCCCAGCTGCCCGGTGAGCTTGGCCGCGCCCAGGATCGTCGACCGGTCGGGCACGCGGGCGTACCCGTCCTCCGTGACGTATCCCTGCGGCGCCCGGCCGACGCGCCGGCTGTAGAAGAAGCGCGGCTGGGGCCAGTTGATGTTGGCGTTCAGGAACACGCCGCCGCGCCCGAAGTTGTTGAAGAGGGAGGCGCCCTCGATGAAGAACGGCCGCTTCTCCTGGTAGTAGGTCTCGTAGGCCGACAGGTTGAGGACGGCCGGGTCGACCTCGACCTGGCCGAAGTCGGGGTTGACCGTCGCGTCGAGGGTCAGGTTGCTCTTCAGGCCGACCTTGAGGTCGAATCCGGCGTTGCCGAGGGCGCGGTGGCCGGTCTCGAAGGGGTTGCCGTCCTGGGCGGGCCGGAACTGGGCCTGGGTCACGGCGTAGGGCATGAGCTCGACGCGCCCGCCCGGGCTGATGCCGCGCAGGCCCTCGAGCCGGGCGTAGCGCGAGACCTCGGCCGATTCGCTCTTCGGCACCCAGCTGAAGCTCGAGCGCTCGTTCTTGCGCCGGACCATGCGCTTGAAGTTGACGCCCCAGACGTTCTCGTCCTTCTTCGGGAAACGGATCTGGTTGAAGGGGATGCGCACCTCGACCGTCCAGCCACCGTCGTTGACGGCGGCCCGCGTCTCCCAGATGCCGTCCCAGGAGTCGTCCTCGTTGACGTCGTTCGAGAGGGCCATGTCGGTGATCGAGCCGGCGGGATTGGCGACGAAGAGATAGCCCGAGCGGCGGTCGAAATAGGGGTCGATGCCGACGGCGAACCAGTCGGAATCGGTGTCGCTGTCGCGGCGGCCGAGGCGCTTGCGGATCTTGGCCGGATCGGAATCGTGACAGAAGGCGGCGACATAGAGGGCGTGGTCGTCGTAGGCGATCCAGACCTCGGTCGGCTCGGTCGCGGGTTTGCCGTCGTCGGGGTCGTTCTGGGTGAAACCGGACGCGGCGGGGGCGGAGCGCCAGACGGACTCCTCGAGGCGGCCGTCGACGACGATGGGCTCGGCGGCGCGCACGGCCTGGACGGTCTTGGCGGCGGGCGGGGGCGTTTGGGAGGGTGAGCGGGGAGGGGCCGGACGGGGAGCCGCGAGGAGGAGGGCCGGCGCGAGGAGGATGGCCAGAGCGAGAGCCGCCGCGGGCGTGAGCGCGGGCGTGAGCGT
>CAZFZU010000031.1:0-36144 GCA_964523615.1 uncultured Eubacteriales bacterium
GCGGTCTTCTCGTCCGGCTTGGCGCCGTTGCCGATCAGGAATCCGATGAGCGCCGGGTCCCGGCCGTAGGCGGCGTAGTGAAGGGGTGTCAAGCCCTGAGCATCGCGGGCCTCGACGAGCCCGGGGGACCTCTCGATCAGGGCCTTGACGGCCGCGGCATCGCCTTTCCGCAGCAGGTCGAAGACCTCCTGGGGCGAGACGGGCCCCGCGATCGCAAAGAGGAGAGATAGAAGCAGGAGGTGTCTCTTCATCATAACGCCTCTCGTTTCGAGATCGCGCCCCTTCTCCAGACGAAGGAATCGCCGGGATTCTCGGCGCAATGGAATTCGTCGGCTCCTCCCGTCCGCCGCCGGACTTGACCGAAGACCCGGCTTTCCAGGGGCTCGTGACCGAACGCGAACACGGCCCTCGGCTCGAGCCTGCGGGCCTCGAGATAGGCTTCCCTGATCCCGTTGCCGACCTCGGGGCCTATCCCGGAGGGGCTGCCGAGGAGCAAGAGGTCGGGCTTGACGCCGGCGCTCGCCAGCCGGTCGATGACCGACACGTCCCGACGCCGGACCAGATAGTTGTCGGAAACGCCCGTGAGCCAGACGATCGTCAGGCCGTCGGCCTCGATCACCAAACAGGAATGGCTGCCGTAGGAGGGGAGGGCCCGGCATTTCAGGGCGCCGACGGTCGTCGGCTCGTCACCGCGGGGAAAATGGACGTTCTTCAGGCCGAGCCCGGCGTACATTCGGTCGTAGGCCGGGTTGGCGATGAAGGCGATCCTCTCGTCCGTTTTCTGGAGCGCGAAAAGGGGGTTGGCTCCCTGAAGGGAGAAGGGCGGTCCGGCCGGACGGAATTCCCGGTCGACGGAGCAGACGGCCTGGCCGCGCCCGAAGGCCTCGGCGACGACCTCGGCCGTGACGTGCCCGTTGGCCAAGGACCTCTCCGGGGGAGCGACCCCGATCTCGGAATAGCCGAAGATCAGAAGAGCGCTCGGGGTTCGGACGCCCCAGCCTCCGTTCTGGAGCTTGACGATCTCCGCCTCCCCGGCCTTCAGGTCCATGGGCCTCGGTGCCGTGAAGGGCTCGTCCCGGCGGCCGGCCTTGCCGGCCGTTTCGGCCGGGGCGAGAAGACGCGCGGCGGAAAGGTGGCCGTAGCGGCGGGCATAATCGAGAGGCGTCGAGCCGCTCAGGTCCTTTTCGCCGGCTTTCAGGCCGGCCCTGACAAGAAGGCCGCAGACATCGGCGTGACCTTCGATGGCGGCCAGGTGGAGGAGGGACCGGCCGAGGGGCCTGTCCTTCCGGAACGGATCGGCGCCCGCCGTGATCAAGGACTCCGCCATAGCGGAATTGCCGTCGCGGACGGCGACGGCGAGAGGCGTCCGATCGAGAAAGTCCGGGATGTCGACTTCGGCCCCGGCCTCCACCAAGTACCGGAAATAGGCCTGGTTGTTATTGAGCACGGCGAAATACAGGGGAGTGGTCAGGGAGTTGCACTGGATGTCGATCTCGGCCCCTCGCTCGATGAGGAAGCGGCTCATGTCGAAGTCGTCATTCAAGGAAGAATGGATGAGGGGCGTGGCCGCGCCGATGGCCCGAGTGTCGACGACCGCGCCCTTCTCCAGGAGCAGGTCGATCATCTCCTTGTCGCCGGACCAGTTGGCGAAGTGGATCGGGGCTCGGAGGTTGGCGTCGCCGACCCTGACCAGGGCGCCCTTGTCGACGAGCAGGCGGGCCATGGCCACGTTGCCGGCAGAGACGGCGATGAAGAGAGGCGTCCGTCCGGCCTTGTCCGTGGCGTTGACGAGCAGGGGATCGGCCTTCAGGTTCGCTTCGACCTTATCCGCTTGTCCGCGCTGGACGAGGCCGAAGAACTCCTGGGACTGTCCGTGACACCAAGCGGCCAACGCGAGCGACACGAGCGCGATCGCGAGCTTTCTCATGGGACCCGGCCTTTCATCATTCCGAGGGCTTCAGGCGTGCCGGAAATAGATCTTGCCGACGATCTTCCAGCCGTCCGGGAACTCGTAGAGCGACAGGTAGTCGGTGAAGACGTGGACGTCTCCGCGGTGGAGCTCCAGCTTGACGACGGCGGCGCTGGTCGTGATGTCGACCTGGAGGATCCTGCAGGTCATCTCCGGGGACTTCTGGCCCTGGGCTTTCCGCTTTTCCGTCCCTGCGATCCAGTCGGCGATCGGCAGGCGGGTCAGCTTGCCGTTCTGCAGGCCGAGCAGGACGAAATCGGGGTGGAAGCCGGCCCGGGTCTTCTCCAGGTCCCCGAGGTTGATGAGGCCGTCCACGTAGGCCGTCTGGACGAGGGCCTTGATGGCCTCCTCATCCGGGGCCGCTTGGGCCCGGACGGTCACGGGAGCGAAGGCCAGCGCGATGAGGACACCGATGGTCATGAGCTTGCGGTCCATGGGCTCTCCTTTCTTCGACTTCTATCCCTCTAGTGGCCTTGGATCCGGCCGTTCGCGTAGGCCCACTTCTGTCCCATGGCCGTCGGGACATGGATGGGCAGACCGGGGAACTTGGCCTCGAACGTTCTCCGGAAGTCCAGGTACATGGCGTCGCCCGCACTGGCGTGCATGGGAAAAGCCGCCCGGACGCGGAATTTCCGGAAGAAGTCCTCTTCTTGAACGGTGTATCTCTCGTTGGGCGCCGTCACCGGGAAGACGAAAGCCAGGTCGACCGTGTCGGCCTTGGTCTTGAGGAAGGCGTGCTCGGCGGCCGGGTCGGACGGGAGGCAGTCGCCGTTGTGGTAGATGACCAAGCCGTCGACCTCGACGAGCCAGGCCACCTCGGGGACGCCGGAATGGTGGGAGTTGATGGTCGCGATCTCCAGTCCGCCCGACGCGAGCTCGGCTCTGGGGCCGAGGAGATAGTGATAAGAAGGATCGTCCGCCGCCTGCCAGCCGAAGAAGTAGGCGATGTCGGGGACGGTCTCCTTCCAAGTGAAGATCGCAGGGTCGAAATGGTCGGTGTGCGAGTGGGAGACGAACACCCTGACCTTCAGGTCCTTGATCTCCCGCGGGTCGATCCAGCCGCTCGCGAGGGCGGGCCGGTCAGGCCGGACCTTCGGCGTTCGCCCGTCGCGGCTCTCCTGATAATCGAAGATGAGGAGGTGTCCCGCGGTCCGGACCGCGTAGCCGCAATGGCCGAGGTACCAGACCTCCGCGCGGGCGGGCGGCGCCTTGGCCTCGGGGGCCTGTCCCCGGGCCCGTTCGCGGGCGATGGCGTCGCAGAGCTCCTTGACGGGGGCGCTCTCGAAGCCGTCCCCGGGCGGAGGGCCTCCGCCGCGCGGTCCGATGAGGACGCGCTCCCTGACCAAGGTCACCTTATCGGGGAACAGCTCCGGCCCGGAGGGCAGGTCGACGAGGCCGGCGGCTTTGACCGTCGTGTTCCCGACGCAGAAGGAGGCGACGATCAGCCCCGCGGCGTGGGCGCTCCGGACGAACGCCAGGACCTTCGGGTCCTCGTTGAACTTCCTCCACTGCGGGCCGCTCGGGATGATGAGGGCATCATAGCCGGCGAAGCCCTTCATGTCGGGAATGAGGATGTCGCTGCGCAGGACGACGTCCCGCTTCTTGTTGTAACAGCCCCGGTACTCGACATCGACGCCGACCCGCTTCATCACCCAGCCGCGGGCTTCGATCTCCTTGGCCAGCGGGAAATAGGCGTCGCCGAACCATTCACCGAGGAGGACGAGGACGTTCAACGGCCGGGCCTGAGCTTGGGCGGCCGGCGGCGCCGGCGCCGCCGCCGCGGCCGACAGCATCACCAGGACCCCTAGGACCGCGATCTCACCGCCGGATCTTTTCATCGCTCCTCCCTTCGCCTAAGCCGATATCATAGATCTATACGCCTCCCAGCAGCAATATTCGGGCCAGTCGGGCTCTCGGGGGAAAGCGGGCCGGGACGTAAGGAAACTTGACCCCCGGGCGGCGAAAGGTGACATCCCCAGCTTAATTCCTATATAATACATAGGAATATCGGCCTTAGGGCCGGAAGGAGGTCCGCCATGAGACGAACGACCGCGATCCTACTCGCCGCCGCGGCGGCGCTCGCCGTTCTCGCCGGAGCGGCTCAGGGCCAACCGGCCGGTTCCTGCTGCGTCTCGCCCGGTCTGACGCCCCAGGGCCAGGAGCCCGTCTTCCAGGACCTGCCCAAGTCGGGCAAGAAGTGCTGGATCGGCGAGGTCAACTATTTCACCTGGGAGTTCGACAAGACCCCCAAAATGGGCACGGCCATCCTCATCGTCAAGCTCTACGACAAGGACGGCCAGCGCGTTTCCGACCTGGCCGTCACCGGCCGCTCCGACATGCCGTCCATGCGCGGCGCCCACGATTCCGGCGAGGTCGCCTTCAAGCTCAACAAGGCCGGCGACTACCTCCTGCCCGTGAGCGTCGTCATGCCCGGCGACTGGGAGGTCCGGCTGACCTTCTCCCGCAACGGCATCGTCATCTTCCGCGGCCGCGTCGCCTTCGATGTCTGAGGAGGGGGGGCGGCCATCGCTTCGCGTCCGGGAGCCCGTGAGATGAGAGGCGGACGGATCGCCGCGGCCCTCTTTCTGGCGGCTCTGGCGTGCGGGCCCCTGTCCGCCCAGTCGACGCTCCTTTATCTCGAGCTCCAGGCGGTCGGCGCCTACGCCACGGCGTCGAGGTCGGTCGAGCTGTTCTCCCTCATGTCCGACGACGTCATGCAGAAGCCCAGCCTCGGCTTCGATCTGGTCAAGAGATTCTCCGGGAAGACGCGGGACATCGGCGTCCTGGCCGTCCAGGCCCGGCTGGCCTACGACCAGGAGGGGAGCCGCAAGCTCGAGCCCCAGCTCTACAACGCCTACTTCCGGCTCAAGACGCGGGCCTTCGACATCTGGGCCGGCCACAGCCGCCCCGCCCTCGGTCTGTCCTACGTCCTCGACAGCCACGCTCTGCTCCTGCCGGCGCCGGCCATGCTCGGCTTCGGCTTCGACCGGGACTGGGGCCTGGGGCTCACGCGCGACTTCGCCTCCGGCGGCGTGGCCGTCTCGCTCACCGCCGGCAGCGGCATGCCGCTCCATTTGCGGGGGAACTTCCTCGCCGCCGCGCGGATCTTCAAGGGCGTCCCGGCCCGCGACAACTTCAGCGTCGGGCTGTCCCTGGCCCACGGGAACGTCCTCGAGACCATGGGCTATGTCCTCATGGCCGACGATCCCATGCCTTGGACGGCCGCCTCGGTCGACGCGACCTGTCTGTGGCGGAACTGGGAGCACCGGTTCGAGCTCCTCGTCGGCGACCGCGACGGGGCCGGCGAATTCCTCCTGTTCTGGCGCGCCGGCCTGTCCCTGCTCGACGAGGGCCGGCTCAAGGTCGAGGCCCAGCCCGTCCTGACGCGGCGGGCCGGCGCCTGGGGCCACGCGCTCGGCGCCGGACTGACCTATCTCGTGAACGCCGATCTCTCCGCCCGCCTCATGGTCTTCCGCGACAGCGGGCGGAGCGGCGCCCGGGTGGCCGTCCAGCTCTACTACTATAAGGGACTCTAGGGAGGAGACGACATGACCGCAAGGACCGGCAAGACCCTCGTCGCGGCCGTCGCCGCGCTCGCCCTGGCCGCGGCCTTGTCGCCGCTCCTGCGGGCGGCCGTGGGCTGCGACCTCAACGACCCGGACCGGGACGTCAAGCGGCTCTTCCCCGCTTCGACCGGCTACAAGACCCTTTACGTGTCCATCGCCCGCAGGGGAGGAGACGACCTCCTGCGCCATATCGAGGCCCGCCTCGGCGACCGGTTCACGGGGCTCTTCGAGACGGCCGACGTGCCCTACACGATGTACGAGATCTACAAGGGCGCGGAGCTCATCGGCTACATCCACGGCGTCAACCAGAAGGGGACCTACGGCGGCCTGCAGGTCTTCCTGGCCCTCGACACGGCCGGCGTCATCCGCGGCTTCTACGTCCAGAAGCTGACCTCCAAGGCGGCCAAGGAGTTCCGGGCTCCGGCCTTCGGCGCCCAGTTCCTGGGCCTGAGCCTCGAGCCGTTCTACCGCTACGACGTCGTTCGGGGGACGGAGGACCCGCCGGGCCCCGTCTCCCGCATCGCCAATCCCGACCCCGGGTCCGAGAAGGACTTCCGGGCCATCCTGCGGGCGGTCAAGAAGAACCTCGTCCTGGTCGACGAGTTCCTCCTCGGCAACGCCCATCTCCCGTTCTTCAAAGGACAACCGTCATGACCAAGGTCTCCATCTTCGCCGTCGCCTACAAGGGCCTCCTCCGCAAGCGGACCCGGAGCGTCCTGACCCTGCTCGGGCTGGCCCTGGCCGCCTGGGTCCTCATAAGCCTGTTCGGCTTCAACCGCGGCTACGAGGCCTCCCTCAACAAGGACATCGACAACCTCGGCTTCCAGATGCTGGTCGTGGCCAAGGGCTGCCCCTACGAGGCGGCCACGCTCATGCTCAAGGGCGGCACCGGGCTCAAGTACATGGACCCGTCGATCGCCGCCGCCGTCGCCGGCGAGCCCGAGGTCGAGGGCGTGACGCCCATGCTCATGCAGGTCGTCTTCGACCCCAACAAGGGCGAGACGGGCGGCCTGGCCGCCTACCTCGGCGTCGACCCGGCGACCTTCCCCAAGCTCAAGAGCGCCCTGCCGTTCAAGGCCGGGGGCTGGTTCCGCGAGCCCGAGGCCCTCGAGGCCGTGTTCGGCTACGAGGTGGCCGAGCTCGAGCAGCGCGAAGTCGGCGACCTCTACCTCATCCCCGAGAAGGAGATCGAGGTCAAGGTCGTCGGCGTCCTCGAGCGGACGGGGACCCAGGACGACGGGACCATCTTCCTGCCCCTGGGGACCGTCCAGAAGGCCTTCGACGTCCGCCAGCTGACCTCGATCGGTATCAAGGTCCGCAAGGACGCCGACATGAAGGCCTTCGAGGACAAGATGTACCGGCTGCCCGACGTCCAGGTCGTCAGCCTGAGCCAGGTCAAGACGACCATCATGACGCTCGTCTCGACGGCCCGGGTCCTGGTCTTCTCGATCGCCCTCATCGCCATCCTCATCGCCGTCATGGGCGTCGTCAACACGGTCCTCATGTCGGTCATGGAGCGGCGGCAGGAGATCGGCATCCTCAAGTCCATGGGCGCCCTGGCCGGGGACGTGTTCAAGCTGGTCTGGCTCGAGACGGTCATGCTCTGCGTCGCCGGCGGGCTCCTGGGCACGGGACTGGCCGTGCTAACGGCCCGGCTGACCGACGTCCTGGTCCGGCGCCTCCTGCCCTACGCGCCGAGCGGCGGCCTGGTGGCCATCGACGCCGGGCTCGTCCTGACGACCCTGGGGGCGGTCACGGCCATCGGCCTCGCCAGCGGCGTCTATCCCTCCTGGCGGGCGGCCCGCATGAGGCCTCTCGACACCATCCGCAGCGAGGAGCAGTCGTGAGCGCCCGGCCGGTGTTCGCCATCGAGGCCGAGGACCTGCGTCGCGTCTACCGACGCGGCACCGAGGAGGTCGCCGCGGTCGACGGCGTCTCGCTGACCGTCGGCCGGGGCGAGTTCCTGTCGGTCGTCGGCCCGTCCGGGTCGGGCAAGACGACCCTGGTCAACGTCCTCGGCTGCCTCGACAACCCGACCTCGGGCCGGCTCGTCCTCGACGGCCGGGCCGTCTTCGAGAACGGCCGCGGTCTTTCGGAGGCCCGGCTGACCCGCGTCCGCCGCGAGGTCTTCGGCTACGTTTTCCAGAAGTTCTACCTCGTGCCGACGCTGACGGTGCTCGAGAACGTCGTCCTGCCCTTCACCTTCTACCGCAAGCCCGGCGCCGGCGGGGACGTCGAGGGGCTGCTGGCCCGGCTCGGCCTGGACAAGAGGGCCCGCCACCTGCCGGGCCAGCTCTCGGGCGGCGAGATGCAGCGGGTGGCCATCGCCCGGGCCCTCGTCAACCGGCCGGCCATCCTGCTGGCCGACGAACCCACAGGCAACCTCGACACGGCCCGGAGCGAGGAGATCGGGGCCCTTCTCAAGGACCTCAACGCCCGCGAGGGGCTGACGGTGGTCCTGGTCACCCACAATCCCCGTTTGGCCGCCCTGGGCGATCGGACGATCGAGCTCCAGGACGGCCGGGTCCGTCCGGCTTGACAGCCCGCCGGGGGAAAACTACAATCGGCCCACTCTACGATCAGAGAGGGAAAATGATCAACACGCTGGCCGAGCTCATCGTCCATTCCGTCAAGTCCTATCCCAAGCCCGATCTCATGCTGGTCAAGAAGGACGGCGCGTACGCGCCGATCTCGGCGGCGGAGTTCGGGGCGGGCGTCAGGCACCTCGCGCTCGGTCTCCGGGCCCTGGGCTTCGAGCCCGGGCAGAAGCTCTGCCTCCTGTCGGAGAACCGGCCCGACTGGACCATGACCGATCTCGCGACGCTCTGTGCCGGCGGCCTGACCGTGCCGATCTACACGACCCTCGTCCCGGAGCAGATCCGCTATATCGTCGACGACTCCGACGCCGCCGTCGTCGTGGTCTCCAACGCCGATCATTGGAAGAAGGTCGAGCCCCTGCGCCCGGCCCTGGCCAAGGTCCGCCACTACATCACCTTCGCCGAGACCGCCCCGGCCGGCGTCCTGACGCTCCGCGAGGTCCAGGAGCGGGGGCGGGCCCTGGAGGCCCGCGAGCCCGGGCTGTTCGACGCGATGGTGGCCCGGGTCAAGCCGGAGGACGAGGCGACCCTCATCTACACCTCGGGAACGACGGGCGTCCCGAAGGGCGTCATCCTGACCCACGACAACCTCGTCAGCAACATCCGGACGGCCGCGGAGATCATCCAGATCTCCCCCAAGGATACGGCCCTGTCCTTCCTGCCGCTGTCCCACGTCCTCGAGCGGATGGTCATGTTCACCTATCTCTACAAGGGCTCGACCGTGGCCTTCGCCGAGAGCGTCGAGGCCGTGGCCCAGAACCTCCTCGAGGTCCGGCCCCACATCATGGTCAGCGTGCCCCGGGTCTTCGAGAAGATCTACACCAAGGTCATGGACCAGGTCCTGGCCAGCCCGTCCCTGCGTCGGAAGATCTTCTTTTGGGCCCTCAAGGTCGGCAAGGCCGCCAGCGCTCTCGAGCTGTCCGGGCGGCCTGTCCCGGGCGGCCTCGCCCTCCGGCGCCGGATCGCCGCCAAGCTCGTCTTTTCCAAGGTCATCGCCAAGACCGGCGGCCGGGTCCGGCTCTTCGTCTCGGGCGGGGCGCCCCTGTCGAAGGACATCGCCGAGTTCTTCTACGCCCTCGGCTTGACCATCCTCGAGGGCTACGGGCTGACCGAGACCTCGCCGGTCATCTCCATCAACGCCTTCGGCGCTACGCGCCTGGGCACCGTCGGCAAGGTCATCCCCGGCGTCGAGATCAAGATCGCCGCGGACGGCGAGATCCTGGCCCGGGGGCCCAACGTCATGAAGGGCTACTACAAGAAGGAGGCCGAGACGCGGGAGGTCATGGAGGGAGGCTGGTTCCACACGGGCGACATCGGCCACCTGGACGCCGACGGCTTTCTCGCCATCACCGACCGCAAGAAGGACCTCATCGTCACGTCGGGCGGCAAGAACATCGCCCCCCAGCCCATCGAGAACCTGCTCAAAACGAGCCCCTACATCACCAACGCCGTGGTCCTCGGCGACCGCCGCCGCTTCATCGCCGCGCTCCTCGTGCCGGACTTCGACAAGCTCCGGGACTACGCCAAGGCCCAGGGCATCCCGTTCGGCACGGTCGAGGAGCTCTGCAAGGACCGCCGGATCGTCGACTTCCTCAAGTCCGAGGTCGACCGGGCCACGCCGCAGCTGGCATCCTACGAGCGGATCAAGAAGATCGCCGTCCTGCCCCGCGACTTCGACATCGAGCGGGGCGAGATCACACCCTCCCTCAAGGTCCGCCGGGCCAACGTGACGACCGAGTACCAGGACGCCATCGACGCGCTCTACCGGGAGGACGGCGAGGCCGGGCGGGACGACGGGACGATCGGGGGCTGAGGCGCCCCGGGGCTATTCGGCGGCGGGCGGCCCGGGCTTGACCGGCTCGGGCTTCTCGGTCCAATAGAGGATGCGGCCGCAGGCCTCGCACAGGATGACCGCGGTCTTGTCGCGGATCTCGTTCAGCATCTGGGGCCGGACCCGCATGTGGCACATGGCGCAGAAGTCGCCCGTGACGGGGGAGAGGGCGGCCCCGCCCTTCTTCGAGGCGATGGCCTCGTAGAGCTTGAGCTGCTCGCGGGGGACGCGGGGCAGGAGGGCCTCCCGCTCCTTGGCCAGCGCGGCGTGCTTGGCCTCGGTCTCCTTGAGCTTGCCGTCGAGGACGAGCTTCTCCTTCTTGAGGACGTCCTCCTCCTGGGACTGCCGGTGGAGGGCGGCCTTGATCTCCTCCTCGACGTCGTCGGCGGCCAGCATCTCGGCGATGATGGCCTCCTCGAGGGTGTCGACCTTGCGCTGGGTCTCCTCGATCTCGTGGAGGAGCGAGGTGTATTCCTTGTTGGTCTTGACCTCGTTGAGCTGGCGCTTGTACTTGCCGATCTGGGCCTTCATGTCCTTGACCTCGCTCTCGAGGTCGCGGCGCTTCTTCTGGTTCTGGGCCATCTTGTCCTTGGCGTCGGCGACGAGCTGTGTGGTGGCCTGGATGCGCTTGTCGACGTCCTGGACGAGTCGGGGGATGCCTTCGATGACGAGGGCGGCGTTGCGGAGGTCGGAGTCCAGCTGCTGGAGCTGGATGATGAGGTCGAAGTCGATGTCCACGTTCCGCCTTTCTCCGGGCCCTCGCTCACATGGGCCTACCAGGATTCGAACCTGGGACCTGCCGGTTATGAGCCGGTGGCTCTACCACTGAGCTATAGGCCCTCGGCCCTTCTTTATAGCAAATCCCTGCTGCGCCGTCAATTAACCCGGGGCGCTAATGGTTGTTGGTGAACGATTTGAGCTTCCGGCTGCGGCTGGGGTGCTTGAGCTTGCGCAGGGCCTTGGCCTCGATCTGCCGGATGCGCTCGCGGGTGACCTTGAACTGCTGGCCGACCTCCTCGAGGGTGTGCTCGTTGCCGTCGCCGAGGCCGAAGCGCATCTTCAGGACCCGGCCCTCCCGGTCGGTCAGGGACTTGAGGGCCTCCTCGATCTGCTCCTTGAGGTTGATGTGGATGACCGTGTCGGGCGGCGAGGGGATGAGCTTGTCCTCGATGAAGTCCCCGAGGTGGCTGTCCTCCTCCTCGCCGATGGGCGTCTCGAGGGAGATGGGCTCCTGGGCGATCTTGATGATCTTGCGGACCTTGCTGACCGGCATGTCCATCTTCTTGGCGATCTCCTCGCTGGTCGGCTCCCGGCCGATCTCCTGGACCAGGGCCCGGGACACCCGGATGAGCTTGTTGATCGTCTCGATCATGTGGACGGGGATGCGGATGGTCCGGGCCTGGTCGGCGATGGCCCGGGTGATGGCCTGGCGGATCCACCAGGTCGCGTAGGTCGAGAACTTGTAGCCCCGGCGGTACTCGAACTTCTCGACCGCCTTCATCAGCCCCATGTTCCCCTCCTGGATGAGGTCGAGGAACTGGAGGCCGCGGTTGCTGTACTTCTTGGCGATGGACACGACCAGGCGCAGGTTGGCCGCGACGAGCTCCTTCTTGGCCTGGTCGCTGACCTTCTTGCCGGCCGTGATGGCCCGGACGGCCTTGCGCAGGGACTCCGGGTCGAGGCCGATCTCGGTCGTCTGATGACGCAGTTCGCGGTTGGCGTCGCGGACCTTCTGCTTGAGGACGGGATCGTCCTTCTTGCGCTTCTTGGCCAGGGCGGCGGCCCAGTCGTCGCGGGCGTCCTCGAGGTCGTTGATGGACTTCAGCCGGGCCCTCAGCTCGTCGATGATCTGCTCGCGGTGGCTCGAGCGGAGGTTGAGGTCGCGGATGTTGCGGCTGATCTGGACGATGACCCGGCCCCGGCTGACGAGGGTCTTGCGCTTCTCCGGCAGGCGGTCGAGCCGGCGGCTGAGCTCGCGGATCTTCTTGATCTTGGCCAGGATCTGCTTCTTCTTCTCCTCGAGCTTGCCCTCGGCCACGTCCTCCTCGGAGACGTCGAACATCTCCTGGATGACGAAGGGATTGTCCTTGATGCGGTCCTCCAGGGCCAGGACCTCGTTGAGGACCAGGCGGGTCCGGCTGAGGGCCTTGATGATGCTCTTCTCGCCTCGCTCGATCTCCCGGGCGATGGCGATCTCGCCCTCGCGGGTCAGGAGCGAGATGTTGCCCATCTCGCGCAGGTAGAGCTTGACCGGGTCGGTCGTCCGCTCCAGGCCGTGGGTCGAGACGAGGTCGGTCTTGCGGCGCTGGGGGACCATCTCCTTCTGCCGGGAATCGAGGATCTTGATGCCGTAGTCGCCCATCGACGACAGGAAGTCGTCGAAGTCCTCCTCGGAGTCGAGGTCCTCGGTGAAGGTCTTGTCGATCTCCTCGAACAGCAGGTAACCCTGCTTGCGGCCCTTGGAAATGAGCTGGGAGATCTCGTCCTTGTGGAGCTTATTGTCCGGAGCCACGGCGCGCACCTCTTCGTTCGTCGATGGGATTTGGACGTTCCGTCATGTCGTTCTCTTCCCCGTCATTTCATCGCCAGAAGCTGTTTGGTGACGTCCTGCTTCTGGTACAGGAGGTCGGGGATGGCCTCCCGGTCCCCGTCCTTCTCGGCCCGGGAGATCCTCTGCTGGATGGTCTTGAGCCGGCCGAGGAGGCGGACCTTGTGCAGGGACTTCAGGCACTCCAGGGCCTCGTCCAGGGTGCCCTGGGAGGCCTTCTCGAACATGGCCTGGGCCAGCTGGGACAGCAGGGCCGGCGGCACCTTGCCCTGGAGGCTGGCGAAGCTCCAGTCCGCGTCGGTCCGGAAGCTCTCCAGGATGTGGCGGAAGACGGGCTCGCTGCGGAGCCCGTCGAAGACCGCGCCGTCGCACTCGGCGAAAACGTCCGTCGCCAGGGCCCGGTCGGACATCAGGATCTGGAACAGCCTCTTCTCGGCCGGGCAGAAGAGACCGGCCTCGTCGGCGGCCTTGTCCGGGCCCTTGGAGGCGACGATGCCGCGCAGGAGCTCCTCGCCGACGCCGAGCTTGGCGCTGGCCCGCCGCAGGTACTCGCTCCGGGCGATGGGGTCGGGGACCTTCTCGATCTCCTTGACCACGGCCCGGGCGACTTTGGCCTTCTCCTCGGGGATGGTCATGCGGGCCCCGGCGGTCATCGAGTCGACCAGGAAGTCGAGCCCGGTGACGGTCTTCTTCAGCAGGGCCTGATAGCGGTCCCGGCCGTGCTTCTTGAGGAAGGCGTCCGGATCGAGACCGTCCGGCAGGACCAGGACCTCGACGTTGAGGCCCTTCTCGAAGCCCAGGGGGACGGCCCGGGCCATGGCCGTCCGGCCGGCGCTGTCGCCGTCGTAGTTGACGATGAGCCGGGGGGCGAAGCGCATGGCCTGGGCCACCTGCCAGGGGGTCAGGGCCGTGCCCAGCGAGGCCACGACGTTGGTGAAGCCCGCCTGGTAGAGAGAGGAGAAGTCCGTGTATCCCTCGACCAGGATGGCGGCGCCCTCCTGGCGGACGGCGTCCTTGGTGAAGTTGAGGCCGTAGAGGAGCTTGCCCTTGGAGTACAGGGGCGTCTCGGGCGAGTTCAGGTACTTCGGCTCGGCGTCGACGACCGTGCGCCCGCCGAAGGCGACGACCCGGCCCGTCAGGCTGAAGATGGGGAAGATGACCCGGCCCCGGAAGCGATCGCGGTACTCGCCCGGCCGCGAGCCCGGCAGGACCAGGCCGCCCTTCTCCAGCAGGGAGACGGGGACGTCCTTGGCCTTGAAGGCGTCGAGCAGGGCCGTCCAGGCGTTCGGCGCGTAGCCGATCTTGAGGGTCTGGACCGTCTCGTCCGACAAGCCTCGCTTCCTCAGGTACTCGAGGGCCTTCTTGCCTTCCGCGGAGCCGTGGAGGTTCTTCCGGAAATAGGCCACGGCCAGCTCGTTGATCTGGAACAGCTTCTCCTCGAGCTTGAGGACCTCGGGCCGGACCCGCTGCTGGGCCGGCAGGGGGACGCGGTACCGTTCGGCCAGGCTCTTGAGGGCCTCGGGGAAGGTCAGGCTCTCCCGCTCCATGAGCAGGGAGAAGATGTCGCCCCCGGCGCCGCAGCCGAAGCAGTGGTAGAGCTGCTTGTCCTCGTCGACCGTGAAAGAGGGGGTCTTCTCGGTGTGGAACGGGCAGAGGCCGACCCATTTCCGGCCCCGGCGCTTCAGGGTGGTGTACTGTGAAGCGATCTCGACGATGGACGAGGCTTGCCTGACCTGGTCAATGATCTCCATGAATGCTTTCGGACCCGCGCGTTCTCATAGAATATAGGGACGGGGGGACACCTTGTCAAGGTGTTCTATCCATTATCTTTTCGGACGTCGGACGCCCGTTCCTATGCGCTAGAGATGATTGATCGAGCTGGCCAGGAAGCCGGCCCCGAAGCCGTTGTCGATGTTGACCACGGCGACACCGCCGGGACAGGCGTTGAGCATGGCCAGAAGGGCGGCCAGGCCCTTGAACGAGGCCCCGTAACCGACGCTCGTGGGGACGGCGACGACCGGGACGCGGACCAGCCCGGCCACGACGCTCGGCAGGGCCCCTTCCATGCCGGCGACCACGACGACGACCCGGGCCCGGCGGACCCGCTCGTACTGGCCGAGGAGACGGTGCAGCCCGGCCACCCCGACGTCGTAGATGCGGTCGGTCTCGTTGCCCAGGACCTCGGCGGTCACGGCGGCCTCCTCGGCCACCGGGATGTCCGACGTGCCGGCGGTCAGGACGGCGATGGGGCCCTTGCCGGGGGGCGGCGGCGTCTGGACCCGGCTGACGGTCCGGGCGGCCTCGTTGTAGACCGTGCCCGGGAGCTTCGTCCGGATGCGGGACCAGGCGGCCGGCTCGACGCGCGTGACGAGGAGGTTCGCGCCCTGGTCCAGGATCTCCCGCGAGATGCGGGCGATCTGGGCCGGGGTCTTGCCCAGCCCGAAGACGATCTCGGGCGCGCCCTTGGCGACCTCGCGGTGGTGGTCGACCTTGGCGAAATCGAGGTCGCGGTAGGGGTAGCACTCGAGGAGCTCGAGGGCCTTGGCCGTCGAGAGCCGTCCGGAGCGGACCTTCTCCAGGATCTCTTCCAGGCGCTTTTTCACCCGACCATTCTACCACATCCGTAAAGGGGGACATGTCCTCTTTGTCCGTGTCCCCCTTCCGGGCTGAGATCGGGGACACGTACCACGGGGACATGTCCCCGATCGAGGGCCGCAGGGCCTTGTCAATGCGAGGCAAGTCGTGTAAAATAAGCGCGATTCAACTCCGACCGAGAGGAACAACCGTGCGCGAACAACGATCGAAGAAGGACGATTACCAGAAAGCCCTGACCGCCTTCGGACAGGCCGTCAAGGAGTTCCAGAAGGGCGAGTTCGAGAAGGCCGCCGCCTCGTTCCAGGACTTCGTCGCCAAGTTCCCGGCCGAGCGGGAGATCGTCGACCGGGCCCGGACCTACATCGCCATCGCCCAGAAGAAGCCGAAGAAGGAGTCCGTCGCGCTCAAGGGCTTCGAGGACCACTTCCGCCAGGGCGTGGTCAAGATCAACCAGGGGGACTATCCCGGCGCGGTCAAGGTCCTGGAGAAGGCCCTCGAGTTCAAGGAGAACGAGGGGCTGGTCAACTATCTGCTGGCCGACGCCCACGCCCTCATGGGCCAGTCCGACGCCGCGCTCGACCTGCTCAAGAAGGCCGTCCAGAAGGACAGGAACTTCGCCGTCCTGGCCCAGAACGAGCCCGACCTCGAGCCGCTCTGGGAGGACAAGAAGTTCAAGCTCATCACCAAGCTCGGATGAAACGCGCCACCGTCGTTCTTTTTCTGGGGGGGGAAGGGCGGACGGTCTTCCAGCCGGTCCTGGGCCGGCCGCTCGGGTCCTACGCCTTCGACGCCGTCCGCGAGATCGGCCCCGACGCCGTCATCGCCATCTCCGGTCCCGATCCCGAAGGCCGCCAGGATTGGCCGGCGCTCGTCGGGTCCGTCGAGGCCGGGCCTCCGGTGTTCTGGCTGCCCGGCGAGAAGCCCGTCCGTGCGCCCCGCCAGGCCGTGCTGAGGGCCCTCGTCACCGCCCGGGGCCTGCTCCAAAAATACCCCGACGGCGACATCGTCGCGGTCCCGGCCGACCGGCCGTCGCTGCGCGGCCGGACCCTGAAGGCCCTGCTTCGGGCCCACCGGGCCAAGGGCTCGGCCCTGACGTTCCTGAGCGGGCCGGGAGAGCTCGGGCTCTCCGGCATCCTGGCCCTCCGGGCCTCCGACGTCTTCCCCCTCCTCGGGACCCCGTCCGCCCCGCGCGTCCCGACCTCCTTCGACGACCTGGCCCTTCGGTTGGCCCAAGCCGGCCGGCGGGTCGGTTTCCACGAGTGCCCGGACCCGGAGGAGGCGATGCCGGCCGGCGACGGCCGGACGATCGCCCGAGCTACGCGCGCCCTCCGCCTGCGGAAGAACGAGGCGCTCCTGCGCCGCGGCGTCGTCCTGCTCGACCCGGAGTCGGCTTGGATCGATTGGTCCGTCGCCATCGGCCCCCGCACGGTCGTTTATCCGTCCGTCGTCATCGAAGGCCCGACCCGGATCGGGGCCGACGGCACGATCTACCCCCACGTCCATATCGCGGCCTCGACGATCGGGGCCCGGGTCAAGGTCCTGACCGCGACGGTCATGGAGGGGACGGTCCTGGAGAACGACGTCCAGGTCGGCCCCTTCTCGCGGTTCCGGCCGAAGACGCGGGTCCGGGCCGGGGCCAAGGTCGGCAATTTCGTCGAGATGAAGAACACCGATTTCGGCCGCGGCTCCAAGGCCCAGCACCTGAGCTATCTCGGCGACAGCGCGGTCGGGGAGGCCGTCAACGTCGGCGCGGGCACGATCACCTGCAATTACGACGGCCTGTCGAAGAACCCGACGCGCATCGGCGCCGGGGCCTTCATCGGCTCGGGCACGGAGCTGGTCGCTCCCGTCGAGGTGGGACGGGGCGCCTACGTCGCGGCCGGGTCGACCATCACCAAGGACGTGGCCGCGGGGGCGCTGGCCATCGCCCGGGCCCGGCAGGTCGAGAAGCCGGGCTGGGTCCTGGAGCGGGTCAAGGAGCGGAAGCGCGGCGGAGGGGGGCGCAAACCATGAAACGCAGCGAGATCCGGCAATATTTCAAGAACGGCCGGGCCGTCGTCTCGCCCGGCACATACGCCATCGTCAAGACGCGGCGGGCCCTGGTCAACGCCTTCGCCGTCATCAAGGACGACCGGGAGACGACCTGCATCATCGAGGAGTCCAAGATCGGCGCCCAGAAATTCCTCGGCTTCGAGGGCGACTGGCGCCTGATCACCTTCGACATGGTCCTGCCCTTCAGCCTCATCGGCTTCATGGCCGCCGTTTCCGGGGCGCTGGCCGAGGCCGGGGTCAGCCTGTTCGCCGTTTCGGCCTATACGACCGACCACGTCTTCGTCAAGGACGCCAAGCTCGATGTCGCGGTCAAGGCCTTGGAGAAGCTCGGCATGGCCGTGCGCGTCCTCTGAGCCATGCCCGCCGTCCTTCGCCTGGCCGAGATCAAGACGGCGCTGGCCGGGGTCGACCTCCTGCCGCTCATCGAGGCCGGTTTCGCCGCCTACTCCCGGGGCGAGGTCGTCGTGCCGCCGGTCGGGGAGCTCGTCTTCGACGACCCGCCGGGCGACGTCCACATCAAGTACGGCTACATCCGGCGAGACGACCACTACGTCGTCAAGATCGCCTCGGGCTTCCTCGACAATCCCAAGCTCGGCCTGCCGTCGGGCGACGGCCTGATGCTCGTCTTCAGCCAGCGGACGGGCCGGCTCGAAGCCGTCCTCCTCGACGAGGGCCATCTGACCAACGTCCGGACGGCGGCGGCCGGGGCCGTGGTCGCCAAATACCTCGCCCCCCGCGAGGTGGCCGCCGTCGGCGTTCTCGGCGCCGGGGTCCAGGGCCGGATGCAGCTCGAATGGCTGCGGCGGGTGCGGCGCTTCGACCGGGCCGTCGTCTGGGGCGTCGACCAAGCCGAGCTGGACGCCTACCGCCGCGACATGGCCGGTCCGGGCCTCGAGATCGCGACGACGCTCCGGGCCGAGGAGGTTGCCGCCGAGGCCGACCTCATCGTCACCTGCACGCCGGCCACGGCGCCCCTCCTGCGGGCCGAGTGGATCCGCCCGGGGACCCACATCACGGCCATGGGCTCCGACACGGCCGCCAAACAGGAGCTCGACCCGGCCATCCTGGCCCGGGCCGACCGGGTCGTCGTCGACAGCCTGGCCCAGTCGGAGCTCCGCGGCGAGGTCTACAAGGCGGTGGCGGCCGGCGCCATCGGCCGGGACCGCCTGATCGAACTGGGCCGCGTCGTCGCGGACCCCGCCCTGGGGCGCGCCTCGGAGGACGAGATCACCGTGGCCGACCTGACCGGCGTCGCCGTTCAGGACATCCAGATCGCCAAGGCCGTCCTGGCCGCGCTCAACGCTCCGGCTCGGGCCTGACCACGGCCGTCCGGGTCATCGACCGGCCCGCGGCCTCGAGCGTCACCGTGTATACCCCCGGCGGGACCAGGGCCGGCCGTCCGAACCCTTCGGCCGGCGGGCCGCCCGCGGGTTGCCCGGCCGGCGGGCGCCTCATCTCCCAGACGACCGAGTGGAGGCCGGCCGCGGCCGGGCCTTCGAGCGTCGCCAGGACCTCTCCGCCGGCGCCGGTCACGCGCACGACGGCCTTGTTTTTGGGCCCGAGGGCGGTCCTCAGGGAATAGCGGATGACGATGCCGGCCGGCTCGTTGGGGGCCTCGAACTTGCGGTCGCCGTCCGAACCCTCCAGCCGGTTCCGCCGGGCCCGCCATTGGACCTTCGGCTCGACCTCGAACAGGAACGCCTCCTGGGCGAAGTAGGCCTCGTCCATCTGCTGCAGGGCCGAGACGTCTGCGACGAAGAGGCCGCGGCCGTGGCTGGCCGCGACGAGGTCGTTGTCCCGCGGGTGGACGAGGAGGTCGTGGACGAGGGCGTTCGGCGGCAGGCCGGCGCCGAACGGGCGCCAGGACCGGCCGCCGTCGATCGTGGCGAAGACGCCCGATTCCGTCCCGGCGAAGAGGAGACGCGGATTGCGCCGGTCCTCGGCCACGGCGTAGACGGTGCCCTCGGGCAGGTCGGCCGTGACGGCGGCCCAGGTCTCCCCGAAGTCCTCCGTCACGAACACGAACGGTCGATAGTCGTCGCGGTGCCAGCCGGCCTTGGCGGCATAGGCGCGGCCGGCGGCGTGGGCGGAGGCGACGACCCGGGTGACATAATGGTCTTCGGGGGCCCCGGCGGCCGCGAGAGAGGCCGTCGCGTCCCGCCAGGTCCCGCCGCCGTCGCGGGTCAGCCGGACCTGGCCGTCGTCCGAGCCCGTCCAGATCAGGCCCGGCTCCAGGGGCGACTCGGCCACCGAGGTCAGGGTGCAGAACTCGATGTTCCCGGCCCGCTTGACCGGGTCGTCGGTCGTCAGGTCTGGCGAGATCTCCCGCCAGGTCTCGCCGCGGTCGAGGGACCGGAGCAGGACCTCCGCGCCGAGGTAGACGATGCGGCTGTTGTGGGGGGAGAGGGCGATCGGCGCGGTCCAGTTGAAGCGGTAGGGCGCCCGCCCCGCCGCCGGCCGCGGGCGGATGGACTTGGCCAGCCCGAGCTTCTGGTCGACCCGCTGGATGGCCCCGTTCTGGGAGGCGTTGTAGAGCCAGCGCGAGTCCTCGGGATCGACGACGTTGACCATGCCGTCGCCGCCGCCGACCGAGACCCAGTCGTCGCGGGTGACCGCGCCGGAGGGGCCGTTGGAGGGGACACGGATCGAGCCGTTGTCCTGGAGCCCGCCGTAGATGTTGTAGGGCTCGTCCATGTCGACGCCGACGGCGTAGAACTGGGCCAGCGGCAGGTGGTCGAAGGCGTCCCAGGTCCGGCCGAAGTCGTAGGAGACGGCCAGCCCGCCGTCGTGGCCGAGGACGATGTGGCGGGAGTCCGCCGGGTCGATCCACACGGCGTGGTGGTCGACATGGACCGAGCCGGCCAGGTTCTCCGGCCCCTTGGCGCCCCACGTCCGGCCGCCGTCGAGGGAACGGTAAAGCGGCGTATTAGGGACGTAGACGACGTTCTCGTCGTTGGGATCGACGTAGATCTGGCCGTACCACTTGCCGCCGCCGATGGGCTGCCCGTCCGCGTTCCTCTTCGTCCAGGTCTCGCCGCCGTCCTCGGAGCGATAGACCTCGCCGCCGATCCGGGGCGGGGGAGCGGGCCGGCCCGCCGCGGCGGCGGCCGCGGCCCGCCGGGCCTCCTCCGCCGTCGGCGGACGGACGTTGGCGTTGTCGATCGTGGCGTACACGACGTCCGGCGACTTCGGCGATATGGCCAGGCCGATGCGGCCGAGGTCGCCCGCGGGCAGGCCGCCGGCGAGCTTGCGCCAGGTCCGGCCGGCGTCGGTCGACTTGTAGACGCCCGAGCCCGGCCCGTAGTCGTCGAAGTTCCAGGGCCGTCGGGTCTTGTCGTAGGCCGCGGCGAAGACCGTATCGGGGGCGCCCGGCCGGAGGACGACCTCGACGACGCCGACGCGGTCGCCGAGGTCGAGGACCTTGGCCCAGGTCCGGCCGCCGTCGACCGTCTTATACAGGCCTCGCTCCGGATTGGCGCTGAAGTGATAGCCGAGGGCGGCGACGTAGACGGTGTCCGGGTCCGCGGGATGGATGGCGACGCGGCCGATGTGGCGCGTCCTCTCCAGGCCCATCGAGGCCCAGGTCCGGCCGCCGTCGACCGACTTCAGGACGCCGAAGCCTCGCAGGGGGATGCGCCCCGAGGCCGGGTCGCCCGTGCCCACCCAGATCGTCCGCGGATCCGAGGGCGCGACGGCGAAGTGGCCGATGGGGACGTTGCTGGCCTCCGGCAGGAGAGGCTCGAAGGTCGTCCCGTTGTTGACCGTCCGCCACAGCCCGCCCGTGGACGGCGCGATGTAGAAGGTGAACCGGTCGGACGGGTGGGCCGCGACGTGGAGGACGCGCCCGCATTGGCGGGCCGGGCCGAGGGCCCGGTAGACGAAGGCCCGGGACAGGGCCTCGTCGAGCGGCCGCGTCGGCGCGGGCTTGGCCGGGGCTTGGGCGGGGGACCGGGCCGGACCGGCGGCGGCCAGGGCGGCCAGGATCAGGATCAGGGGAACCAGGGGGCGTCGGCGCATGGGCACCTCCGGATGCCGGATTGGGCGGATCAGAGATATTCGCGGACGACGGCTTCCATCTCGGGCATCCGCCGCTCCATCTCGGCCACCATCTTGAACTGGGTCCGGGCCCGGTCGAGGTTGTGGCCCTCGCGGCGGATCTTGAAGTAGACGTCGCCCTTGAGGTGGTCGGTCAGGAAGCGGATGCCGCACTCGAGCGTCAGGAGCTTGGCCGAGAAGGCCAGGCGCTCGGTCTCGGCGGGAACGAGGAAGCCGCGGGCCGCGTCGAGGTAGCCGGCGGCGAGGCGGTCGAACAGTCCCAGGTCGAAGCCGACCCGGGCCAGGTCCCGCTCGTCCTCGGCGGCCGTGGCCGCGCCCAGGCGGACGGAGTCGCCGAAATCATAGAGGACCGAGCCCGGCATGACCGTGTCGAGGTCGATGACGCAGACGCCCTCGCCGGTGCGGTCGTCGATCATGACGTTGTTGAGCTTGGTGTCGTTGTGGGTGACGCGCTCCGGGATGAGCCCCGAGGCCAGCCCGTCGACGACGACGCCGGTGTCCTTCTCGCGCTCCAGGACGAAGGCGATCTCGGGCCCGACGCCGGCCGCCCGGCCGAGGGCGTCGGCGGCCAGGGCCGCCCGGAAGGCCGCGAACCGCCGGCGGGTGTGGTGGAAGTCCGGGATGGTCTCGTGGAGCCGTCCGCCGGGCAGCGTGGCCACCATCTTCTGGAACTCGCCGAAGGCCTTCGAGGCCGCGTAGACGTGGCGGATGTCCTCGACCCGGTCGTACGTCCGGGCGCCGCCGATGAAGCGGAACATCCGCCAGTAGTTCCCGTCCGGGGTCAGGTGGAAGGACCGGCCGTCGCGGGCCGGGACGATGGTCAGCGTCCCGCGCTCGGGGTCGCCGCCGGCGGCGACGATGCGCTCGCGGGCGTAGCGGGTCACCCGCTCGATGTTCTCCATGAGCCGCTCGGGCTCGCGGAAGACGAGGTGGTTGACGCGCTGGTTGACGTACTTGACCCGCCGTCCGCCGTCGTCGAACTCGGAGCAATAGGTGTCGTTGATGTGGCCGGAAGGGATGGGACAGGACGAGATCCAGGTCCCGGGGCAGTCGAAGGCGGCGCAGATGCGGTCGAGTTCGGGCAACGGCTTCGGGTCCATGGTCAACCTCGGCTCGGTCTCTCCCGGCCCCCCGCGGGTCGGGCGCCCATTCTATAGAAGGCCGCGGCCGCCTGTCAACGCGGGTCCCGGAGCGGGGCTCAGCGCGGCCGTCCGCCCGAGGGGGCCCGTCCGCCGGAGGGCCGGCGCCCGCCGGGGCCGCCCGCGCGCCCGTCGCCGCCGCGGCGTCCCGAGGGACGGCCGCCCCGGCGGCCCGAGGGCCGGCGCCGGTCGAGGTCCTGGCCGGCCAGCCGTTCCAGGCTCATGTCCCGGACGAACATGTCGGACGTGACCGGGAACTCGGGGATCTTCTGGCCGATGAACTTCTCGATGGCCTCGAGGTGGTCGGCCGTCTTCTCGCTGGCCAGAGTGATGGCCAGCCCCGTCGCCCCGGCCCGGGCCGTCCGGCCGATGCGGTGGACGTAGTTCTCGCAGTCCTGGGGGATGTCGTAGTTGATGACCATTTCCAGGTCGTCGATGTGGAGGCCGCGCGAGGCCACGTCGGTGGCCACCAGCATGGGGAAGCGCCCGGCCATGAAGTCCTCGATGATGCGCAGCCGCTCGCTCTGGGCCAGGTCGCCGCTGAGGAAGTGGGCCTTGTGGCCGTTGGCCTGGAGCTGTTTCGCGAGCATGAAGGCCGTGTGCTTCATGTTGGTGAAGATGAGGGCGTTCTTGGGCGCCCGCCGCTGGAGCAGGCCGAGCAGGAGGTTGAGCTTGATGTGGCTGCCGACCCGGTAGAGCTCCTGCGAGATCGTGTCCACGGTCAGCTGCTCCGGCGTGACCTCGATGAAGACCGGGTCGTGGAGGTAGGCCTGGGCGACCCGCTGCGACAGCTTGTTGAGGGTGGCGCTGAAGAGCATGCTCTGGCGGTGCTCCCGCTCGGGCATCTGCTTGACGATGTCCCGCAGGTCGGGCAGGAAGCCCATGTCGAAGAGCCGGTCGGCCTCGTCGATGACGAGGAAGCCGCACTCCTTGAAGTTGAGCCGCTTCTTCTCGGCCAGGTCGAGCAGCCGCCCCGGCGTGCCGATGATGATGTCCGGGCCGGCCTTGATCTGGTTCAGCTGGACGGTGTAGCCGACGCCGCCGTAGAAGCAGCCGATCTGCAGGCCGATGGCCCGGTTGAGGAGCAGGGCCTCGCCCTCGATCTGGACGGCCAGCTCGCGGGTCGGGACGATGATGAGGGCCTTGCGCCGGGAGCTCTTGGAGTGCTTCAGCAGGTGCGAGAACAGGGTGATGAGGAAGGCGGCCGTCTTGCCGGTCCCGGTCTGGGACTGGACGGCCACGTCGCGGCCCTTGAGCGACTCGGCCAGGGTCCGCTCCTGGACCGGGGTCAGCTCGGTGTAGCCCCGGTCCGCGATGGCCCGCTGGAGCCTGGGATCGAGGTCGAGTTCGGTGAAACGCATGTCAGTTCCTTCTTGGACAGGGGGTCATTCCGGGGAGGAGTTCTCCCGGGGGAGTGATCTTACGGGCGGGATATGTGTCCGCGTCGCGTCCGTCCTGGTGTTCGGATAAGGAGCCATCATACCACAGGATCCCCGGCCGGCTCAAGGAGCCGCCTTGACAACCCCCGGGGCTTGCCTTATTTTCAATACCCCCATGAGCGCCAAGAGCATCCGTTCCCTGGTCCGGAGCTGGGAGACCGTCCGCTTCGAGCTCCTCAAGGGGCGGATCTCGGACCTGCCCCTGGCCGTCGAGGGCTCCCCCTTGGAGCGCTACGTCCGCCGCCTGCGCCGGGAGATGGACCAGCGGGGCTTCCTGTTCAAGCCCGACGTCTACCTGACGGACGGCTGGGGCTGCCCGGACCGCTCCCCGGTCATTGGCGTCCCCTTCTACCTGGCCGACCCCCGCCTGGCCCGCATCGAGGAGGAGCAGACGGGCGAGGTCGAGGACCCCCGGACGATCATGATGCTCCTCCGCCATGAGGCCGGCCACGCCGTCAACTACGCCTACCGGCTCTGGCGCCGGCCGAGCTGGGGCGAGGTCTTCGGCCGCTTCACCAAGCCCTATCGCGATTCCTTCCGGCCGGACCGCATGAGCCGGAACTACGTCCGGCACATCGCCGTCTACCCCTACGGCCGGACGTACGCCCAGAAGCACCCCGACGAGGACTTCGCCGAGACCTTCGCCGTCTGGCTCACCCCCCGCTCGTCGTGGCGGCGGAAGTACCGCAACTGGCCCGTCATCCGCAAGCTCCTCTACGTCGACCGGCTGATGAAGGAGGTCCGGCGCAACGTCCCCAAGACCCGCCGCGGCCTCCGCCTCCGGCCCGCCGACCGCATGACCCTGACCCTGGCCGAGCACTACGGCAAGAAGGCCGAGCGCTTCCGCCGCGACGCCCGCGGCTATGTCGACGACAGCCTCCGCGAGGCCTTCCCCGTCTCGCGGGGCCAGGTCCTCCGGCCGGCCGCGGGCCTGTTCAAAAGGTACCGGGAGCGCCTCGTCGAACGGGTCGTCCACTGGTCCGTGCTGACGCCGGCCGAGGCCGAGGTCCTCGTCCGCAAGCTCGAGGCCCGGGCCTCGGCCTTGGGGCTGAGCTACCGGCCGGGCGCGGAAGGGGAGAGGCTGATGGACGTCGTCTCCCTGGTCATCGCCCTGGCCCTCGATTACGCCTACACCGGGCGCCTGACCGGCTGACCGGGAGGCCCCCGGCGCCGGCTAGCGGCCGCGGGCCAGCCCGGATGTCCCGGGATTGAAGATGGGCAGCCGCAGGTCGTAGGGTGGTCCGTCGAAGGCGGCTTTGACGATCGTCTGGAGCATGTGGGGGTAGTCGATGCCGGCCTGCTCGGCCGACCGGGCCAGCCCCATGCCGCTGTCGAGGCAGGGATTGCAGTTGACCTCGAGGATGACGGGTTGCCCATCTTCGTCGAGGCGGATGTCGACCCGGCCGTAGCCCCAGCCTCCGACGGCCCGGAAGGCTTTGGCCGCCGTCCGGCTGATGAGGGCCGTGAGCGAGGCGTCGACGCGGGCCGGGCAGATGACCCGGGTCCGCTTGTACTCGACCGAGGTCTCGACCCATTTGGCGGCGTAGGACATGATCGGGGGGATGGTCCGCGGCAGGCGCGAGTAATCGACCTCGGCCAGCGGCATGACCTGGATCTTCCGCCCGCCCAGCAGCCCGACGTTGAACTCCCGCCCCCGCAGGAAGTGCTGGACCAGGGCCGGCTGCTTGTAGGTCCGCAGGATCTCCCGGGACTTGGCCTTGAGGGCCGTCTTGCTCTGGACGACGGAGTCCCGGTCGAGGCCGATGCCGGCGTGCTCCTGGGCGGCGTGGACGATGACCGGGAAGACCCACTTGCGCTCGTCGACGTCCGAGAGGCGCTCGACCAGGGCCGTCGACGGCGGGATGGGCAGGCCGGCGCCCTTGAGCAGGCTGAGGGACATGTACTTGTCGCGGCTGAGGCCCAGGGCCAGGGCCGGGGAGCCGGTCATGGGATAGCCGAGCATGCGGATGAAGGCGGCGACGCGCATCTCGTAGAGGGCGCCGTGGACGACGTCGTCGTACTGGTTGAAGACGACGTCGGGCTGGAGGCGGTGGAGCTGGCGCTGGAGGACCGACAGGTCGCCCGCGAGCGGCAGGACGACGACCTGGTGGCGGAGGCGGCGCAGGCCGCGGGCGATGCCGCGGACCATCTGGCGGAGGTAGTGGAGGCTGCCGGTGTCGGACTTCTCGTCGGGCGCGGAGTCCGTGAAGGCGTTGTAGACGAGGGCGACGCGGAGTCTCTTCATGGCGCGGGTCTTGCGGACCTCCTTCGGCGAAGGGCGGATCCGGACGCGATCCTTGGGGGGATTGTATAAAAGAAGACGGCGGGGGTCAAACCGGATCGCTCCGGTCCGGCCCCCGCCGGACAGGCCTTACTTGTTGGCGAAGGCGTAGACGGTCAGGAAGCCGTGCTGGCTGATCTTGGCGATGAGCTCGCCGCTGACCTTCTCGACGCTGTCGCTCGGCTGGTGGTAGTCGGGGGGCATCCCGGCCATGTAGTAGATGTAGGGGACCTTGACCGCGGCGAACGAGGAGTGGTCGGAGCCGCCGCCGCCGGCGCCCAGGGCGTTGAAGCGGAAGGCCAGGTCGAGCCCGACGTACTGGTTCATCTCGCGGGCGATGTCGGCGAAGGCCGTGCCCTCGGTCAGGTTGACGCTGACGAACCAGGGGGCGCGGACCTTCTTGACGATCTCCTCCGCGCCCGGGACGCCGTACTGGCGCATGGTCCGGGCCAGGGTCTCGGCGTCGTAGGGCCGGCTGATCATGTCGTAGTTGAGGTAGCCGACCGTCTTGGCGATGGGGAAGGTCGGGTTCTGGGCGTAGTAGCGCGAGCCGAGCAGGCCCTTCTCCTCGCCCGTCCACAGGGCGAAGATGACGGTCCGCTTGGGCTTGACCGGGCTGGCCGCGATGGCCTTGGCGATGTTCAGGACGCCGATCGAGCCGGAGCCGTTGTCGTCCGCGCCGTTCCAGACGTAGCCGTCCCACGCGCCGAGGTGGTCGAAGTGGGCGCCGACGACGAAGTACTCGTTCTTGAGCTGGGGATCGGAGCCCTCGATCATGCCGAGGACGTTCTTGCAGCGGACGAGCGAGACCTTGGCCGTCGTGGCGATGGTCATCTTGGCGCCGGCCAGTTCGGTCGAGGCGGGTTTGAGGGCGGCGTCGATCTTGGCCTTGAGGTCGTCGATCGTCTGGCCGGTCGCCTCGAGGAGGAAGTTGGCCATCTCGCGGGTGATGGTCGTGGCCGAGGCGCCGCCGCGCATCATGTCGCCGCCGGCCACGCCGGCCAGCGAGAGCCGGCGCCGGGGCTGGTCGATGATGGGCTGGTCGTCGCTGGGCTTGCGGACGAAGGACAGGGCGTTGTAGATGTCGCTGTCCTTGCCGGCGCTGGCGACCTGGACGATGGCCGCCGGCCCGAGCTTCTGGATCTCGGCGAGCTTGTTGAAGCGCTGGGGGCCGCCCCGCATCATCATGGCCATCTGGTCGCCCTGGGGCATGGCCGGGAAATACTTGTCCTTGAGCTCCTTCTTGGCCTGGAACGGGGACTTGGGGTCGTCCCGGCCCGGCGCGTCGCTGAGGACGAGGACGATCTTGCCCTTGAGGTTGAGGCCCTTGAGCTCGTCGAAGCCGATGGAGGGCTCCGAGATGCCGTAGCCGGCGAAGACGACGGGCGCGGTCAGCGTGCCCTCGGACGCCCCGCCCATGCCGGCCATGGCGCCCGGGAAGTCCAGGCCGCCGTGGAAGGTCCGGCTCTTGACCAGGCCGCCGCGGGCGACCTCGATGGTGATGTCCGAGCGGACGTCCTGGGTGTCCTTCATCGTGAATTCCTGGAAATAGGTCCGCTCGCGGGGGGCCTGGGGGGCCTGCGGGCCGCGCATGCGGAAGGACATCTGCGCGGCGGGCATGTCGCCGGCCGGTTTGACGCCCCACATCTTGAGGAGGGACGCGGCGTATTCGGCGGCCTGGGCGTAGCCGCGGGTGCCGGTGTCGCGCCCTTCCATAAGGTCGGACGAGATGTAGGCGAGCATGGCCAAGGTGTCCTTGGCCGTGATGGCCTCGAGGCCGGGTTTGAGGGCGTCGGGCGCGGGCTGGGCCTTGTCGACCAGGCAGAGCGCCTTCTGGACGTCCTCGAGCTTCATCTGCTGCTGGGGCGGCGGGCCCTGGGCGCGCAGCCCGATGATCAGGGCGAAGACGAGGACGAGGGGAACGAGCTTCTTTGTCATCGATACCTCCGGGTGGAATCCGACGTCATTCCTTTTGACGCGCCCCCGTCCGCTTTCTTCCCGACGGGGTCAAACCGACTTTTTATCACTTTTCCCCTTTTCCCGAGGCCGCCGCGTACCCGCAGAAGGCCGCAAGTGATAAAAAGTCGGTTTGACCCCTTCCTGGGAGGGGCCCTATCGGCTATGATAGGTGCTCGTCCGAATCCCCGTGGGAGGTCCCGACCGATGAACATGAAAAGCGCGTTCCTCCTGGCCGTCCTCTGCTTCGGCCTGGTCTTCGTGGCCGCCGGCTGCAAGAAGAAGGAGCCGGCCCCCGAGCCCGCCGCCGCCGCGCCCGAGTTCCAGTGGCAGATCGACAAGTTCGCGGACCTCCAGGTCCTGCGCTACCAGGTCCCCGGCTTCGAGTCCCTGACCCCGAAGCAGAAAGAGCTGGTCTATTACCTGAGCGAGGCCGCCCTCTGCGGCCGGGACATCTTCTTCGACCAGAACTACAAGCACAACCTGACCATCCGCAAGACCCTCGACGCCGTCGTCCGTGGCTACAAGGGCGACCGGACCGACCCGCGCTGGGCCGCGTTCATGACCTACGTCAAGCAGGTCTGGTTCGCCAACGGCATCCACCACCACTACTCCAACGACAAGTTCGTGCCCGGCTTCGACGCCGCTTATTTCGCCGGCCTGGTCGAGGGGACCGAGGGCGAGAGCTTCCCGCTCGCCGAGGGCCAGGACCTCGGCGCTCTCGTCGCCTTCCTGACGCCCATCCTGTTCGACCCGGCCGTCGCCCCCAAGAAGGTCTCCCAGGACTCCTCCAAGGACCTCGTCGCCCATTCCGCCGTCAACTTCTACGAGGGCGTCACCCAGGCCGAGGTCGAGGCCTACTACAAGGGCATCGTCGACGAGAAGGACGCCACGCCCGTCTCCTACGGCCTCAACAGCCGGGTCGTCAAGAAGGACGGCAAGGTCGTCGAGGAAGTGGCCAAGGTCGACGGCCTCTACGGGCCGGCCATCGCCCGCATCGTCGGCTGGCTCGAGAAGGCCGCCGGGGTGGCCGAGAACGAGACCCAGAAGAAGGTCATCGAGGCCCTCGTCGCCTACTACAAGACCGGCGACCTGGAGCGCTTCGACGAGTACAACGTCCTCTGGGTCGGCGACCTGGCCTCGCTCGTCGACTTCGTCAACGGCTTCATCGAGGTCTACGACGATCCCCTGGGCATGAAGGCCAGCTGGGAATCGGTCGTCAACTTCAAGGACCTGGCCGCGACCAAGCGGGCCGACGCCATCAGCGCCAACGCCCAGTGGTTCGAGGACCGCTCGCCGGTCGACGCCCGGTTCAAGAAGACAGAGGTCAAGGGCGTCTCGGCCAAGGTCATCACCGCGGCCATGCTGGGCGGGGCCTGCTACCCCTCGACGCCCATCGGCATCAACCTGCCGAACGCCAACTGGATCCGCAAGGACCACGGCTCGAAGTCCGTGACCATCGAGAACATCACCTACGCCTACGACCAGGCCTCGCTCAAGTCGCCGTTCGGCCAGGAGTTCACCTGGTCGCCCGAGCTCCTCGAGCGGGCCCGGACCTACGGCCCCATGGCCGGCAACATCCACACCGACCTCCACGAGGTCCTCGGCCACGGCTCGGGCCAGCTCCTGCCCGGGGTCGGGCCGGAGTCGCTCAAGAACTACCATTCGCCCGTCGAGGAGTCCCGGGCCGACCTGTTCGCCCTCTACTACATCATGGACGATAAGATGGTCGAGCTGGGCCTGCTGCCCAACCTCGACGCGGCCAAGGCCGAATACGACCTCCAGGTCCGCAACGGCCTGATGACCCAGCTCGTCCGGATCCAGCCGGGCAAGACCGTCGAGCAGGCCCACATGCGCGGCCGGGCCATGGTCGCCCACTGGGTCTACGAGATGGGCAAGGCCGACAACGTCATCGAGCGCAAGGCGCGCGACGGCAAGACCTTCTTCGTCGTCAACGACTACGCCAAGCTCCGCGAGCTCTACGGGCGCCTCCTGGCCGAGGTCCAGCGCATCACCAGCGAAGGGGACTACGAGGCGGCCAAGGCCCTCATCGAGACCTACGGCGTCCAGGTCGATCAGGACCTGCACAAGGAGGTCCTCGAGCGCTACGCCCGGCTCGACCTGGCCCCCTACAGCGGCTTCGTCAATCCCGTCTACACGCCGGTCCTCGAAGGCGGCCGGATCGCCGACGTCAAGATCGACCTCGCCGAGGGCTACGTCGAGCAGATGCTCCGCTACGGCCGCGATTATTCGTTCCTGAGATAGGCCCCGCCCCTCGGCGGCGGCCCCGGTCCCCGGACGGCCCGGGACGGGAAGAAACCCGGCCGGCGGCCGTCTAAAGTCCGATAGGATGTCCGAGTCTAGCGTTTTGTGAGGTTCGCCTTGGCTAAGATCGACTGGAAAACCCTCCGGAGCAAGCTCTGGGCCAAGAAGGCCCGCCCCTACACCGTGGCGGCCGCCCTCTTCCTGGCCTTCCTCGTCTGGCAGATCGTCTCCCGCCTCCCCGGCGGCGGCCCGCAGGGCGGGCCCCGGGGCGCCGCCGTGGCCGTCGAGATCGCCGCCGTCGAGCGCGGCGCCATCCGCGACATCGGCACCTTCTCGGGGACGCTCATCCCGAAGTCCTACTTCACCATCGTCCCCAAGATCTCCGGCCGGGTCAAAGAGCTCTACGTGGACATCGGCGACCGGCTCTCGCGCGGCCAGCTCGTGGCCCTCCTCGAGGACGAGGAATACCAGCAGCAGGTCATCCAGGCCGAGGCCGACCTGGGGGTCGCCCAAGCCAACCTGGAGGAAGCCGCCTCGGCCCAGGAGCTCGCCCAGAAGGAGTACGACCGGGCCAAAACCCTCCACGCCAAGGGCATCCTCTCGGATGCCGAGATCGAGGCCGCCCAGTCCGCTTATTCCACCCGCGACGCCCGCTTCAAGGTCACCCGGGCCCAGCTGGCGAACTCGCAGTCCGCGCTGGAGACGGCCAAGGTCCGGCTGTCCTACACCCGGATCAGGGCCGAATGGCAGACCGGCGGGGACGCCCGCTTCGTCGGCGAGCGCTTCATCAATCCCGGGGCCATGGTCTCGTCCAGCACGGCCATCCTCTCGGTCATCGAGCTCCAGCCCATCACCGCGGTCATCCACGTCACGGAGAAGGACTACTTCCGCCTCAAGAACGAGCAGCCCGTCGTCCTGACGAGCGGCGCCTTCCCGGGACGGGAGTTCCTCGGCGCCGTGGCCCGCGTAGCGCCCCTGCTCAAGGAGACTTCGCGCGAGGCCCGGGTCGAGGTCAACGTCGACAACGCCGACGGGGCCCTCAAGCCGGGCATGTTCGTCAACGCCCGCATCGAGTTCGCCAACAAGGCCGGCGTGACCGTCGTGCCCACCAGCGCCCTGGTCAACCGGGGCGCCCTGCAGGGGGTGTTCCTGGCCGATCTCGTGAACAAGAAGGCCGTCTTCCAGCATGCGACGGTCGGCATCGTCGAGGGCGACAAGGCCGAGATCGTCGAGCCGGCCGGCCTCGCGGGGCACGTCGTGACCCTCGGCCACCACCTCCTCGAGGAAGGCACGGCCCTCATCCTGCCCGCCGGCGCCGGCGAGGCCGCCGCCGCCCCTGCCGCCAAGGCCGCGCCCGGAGACAAGCGATGAAGCTCTCGGAATTCGCCATCCGCCGGCCCGTCTTCACCTGGATGGTGACGCTCGTCGTCATCATCATCGGCCTGGTCTCGTTGACCCGCCTGCCCGTCGACCTGATGCCCGAGATCGTCTTCCCGACCCTCAACGTCAACGCCTCCTACCCGAACACGGGCCCCGAGGAGATCGAGGAGATCATCACCCGGCCCATCGAGGAGGCCCTCAGCGCCGTGCCCGGCGTCGAGGAGGTCTTCTCCTCGTCGTCCGAGGGCTCGAGCTCCGTCCGCATCATGTTCGCCTGGGGCACCGACCTCGACGACGCGGCCGACGACGTCCGCGAGCGGCTCGACCGCATCGTCGGGCGCCTGCCCGAGGAGGTCGAGCGGCCGACCCTGCGCAAATTCGACCCGGCCCAGCAGCCCATCCTCCAGTTCGGGGCCCTCAGCAACCTCGATCCCGTCCAGGCCCGGCGCATCATCGACGAGCAGATCGCCTACCGCCTCGAGCGCGTCGCGGGCGTGGCTTCGGTCGACGTCTACGGCGGCCGGCAGCGGGAGATCCAGGTCAACCTCGACCCGCTCAAGCTCAAGGCCCTGGGCCTGCCCCTCAACACGATCACCAGCAAGATCCGGCAGGAGAACGTCGACATGCCGGCCGGGGTCATCGAGCGGGGCAACTACGAGATCCTGCTGCGCATCCCCGGCGTCTTCACGAGCCTCGACCAGCTCCGCGACACGGTCGTCGCCGTCCGCGACGGCGTGCCCATCCAGTTGGGCGAGATCGCCAGCGTCGACGACACCTTCCAACGCGTCACCCGCGTCGCCCGCATCAACGACCGCGAGGGCATGCGCCTGGCCGTCTACAAGCAGTCGGGGGAGAACACGGTCAACGTCGCCGAGCGGGTCCTGAAGGAGATCTCCGAGATCCAGCGCGACATCCCCCAGATCGAGCTCATCCCGACCTCGAACAGCGCCGAGTACATCCGCCGGGCCATCAACAACGTCGGCTCGTCGGCCATGTGGGGCGCCGTCCTGGCCATCTTCGCCCTGCTCGTCTTCCTGGTCAACATCCGCAGCACCCTGGTCGTGGCCGTGTCCATCCCCATCTCGCTCGTCGGCACGATCGCCCTCATCTACTTCGGCGGCTTCACCCTGAACACGATGACCCTGGGCGCCCTGGCCCTGGGCATCGGCCAGCTCATCGACAGCTCCATCGTCGTGCTCGAGAACATCTACCGCATGGAGGAGGGCGGCGTCCCGCCCCTCAAGGCCTCCATCGACGGCACGAACGAGGTGGCCGCGCCCATCGCCGTCGGGGCCATCACGACCTGCGTCGTCTTCCTGCCTATGATCTTCATGCGCGGCATGTCCGGGGTCATGTTCAAGCAGCTGGCCTACGTCGTCAGCTTCGCCAACCTCATGGGCCTGTTCGTGGCCCTGACCATGGTCCCCATGCTCTCGGCCCGGCTCATCCGCGTCGCCAAGCCCTTCGACCCGGCCACGAAGAAGCCGCTCGAGCGGCTGGCCAATTTCTTCCTCGGAGGCTTCCGCAAGCTCGAGAACTGGTACAAGCGGCTCCTGCACAAGGCCCTCGACCACCGGGTCTTCGTGCTCGGCAGCGTCGCGGCCCTGCTCATCGGCTGCCTGTTCCTCATCCGCCTCGTCGGCACCGAGTTCATGCCGGCGACCGACGAGAACGAGGTCCGGGTCTCCGTCGAGATGGAGGTCGGAACGCGGCTCGAGGTCATGAACCGGACCTTCGCCACGGTCACCGAGATCGTCAAGGCGGCCGTGCCCGAGATCGTCACCCACGAGGAGAGCTTCGGCGGCGGCGGCTGGCGCAGCGGCGCCAACACCGGCAACATGACCCTCAAGCTGGTGCCGAGGGACCGGCGCTCGCGAACGAGCGAGGAGATCGCCGTCGACCTGCGCAAGAAGCTGTCCAATATCCCGGGCTCGGTCATCCGGACCCGGGCCAGCGGCGGCCAGATGATGTTCGGCATGCGCGGCGGCGGCGGCCAGGAGCGGCTCCAGGTCGAGGTCCGCGGCTACGACCTGAGCGTGGCCGAGGCCCTGGCCCGCCAGGTCCAGGAGATCGTCAAGAAGGTCCCCGGCGTCACCGACACCCGGCTCAGCCGCGAGATCGGCAATCCCGAGGAGCTCCTCCTCATCGACCGCCAGGCCGCGGCCGACATGAAGCTCTCGATCAGCACCATCGGCCAGTCCATCCAGACCATCCTGTCCGGGACCCAGGCCAGCTACTTCCGCGAGGCCGGGCGCGAGTTCCGCATCCTGGTCAAGGTCAAAGACTCGGAGTTCCTGGGCCTCCAGGACATCCTCGACCTGACCGTCAGCAACTCGGAGGGCGAGCAGATCAGCCTGCGCAACGTCATCGAGACCCGGCCGCGGCGGGGCCCCATCCGCATCGAGCGGCGCGACCGCGAGCGCATCGTGACCGTGTCCGGCGAGATCGCCGGGCGGGACATGGGCTCCATCATCGCCGACGCCCGCGAGGCCCTGCGGGCCGTGCCCATCCCGCGCAACTTCAGCATCCAGTTCACCGGCGACTACGAGGAACAGCAGAAGGCCAACCGGGAGCTCCTGCAGAGCATCATCCTGGCCCTCATCCTGGTCTACATGATCATGGCCATGCTCTACGAGTCCCTGCGCGACCCGCTCATCGTCATGTTCTCCGTGCCCCTGGCGGCCATCGGCGTCATCCTGATGCTCTTCCTGACCAAGACCAGCTTCAACATGCAGTCCTACATCGGGCTGATCATGCTCGGGGGCATCGTCGTCAACAACGCCATCATCATCGTCGACTACACGAACCTCCTGCGCCAGCGCGACGGCATGCCCATCCGCGAGGCCATCGAGGAGGCCGGGCGGCGCCGGCTGCGGCCGATCCTCATGACGGCCTTCACGGCCATCATGGCCACCCTGCCCCTGGCCCTCGGGCTCGGGGAGGGCGGCGAGGCCCAGGCCCCCCTGGCCCGGACGGTCATCGGCGGCCTGCTCAGCTCGACCCTCATCACGCTCGTCGTCGTGCCCGTCGTCTACAACATCTTCGAGGACTTCCGGCGCAAGAAGGAGCACGGCGAGGCGCCCAACGGAGGGGCCAAGCCCGCGACGGCGTGAGGGCGCGGGCCCGGGCGGACGATAGGGGACATGTCCCCTTGGTCCGTGTCCCCGATTTTGCCTTGGTTCGTGTCCCCGATTTCTTGACGCTCCGCCCCCGATGCGGCTATCATGCACGCCAGGTGCTTTCCCATGATCGACCTCACTGACTACGGCTGGAACGAGGCGCTGACAGCGGCGTTCGAGGACTTCTCCGCCCAGGGGTTAGCGCCGGCGAGGGTCGTCAAGCAGGCGCGCGACCTGTCGACCGTCGTCACGGCGGACGGCGAGGCCGAGGCCGAGGTCTCCGGCAAGTTCCGCCACGAGGCCCGCGGTCCCGCGGACTTCCCGGCCGTCGGCGACTGGGCCGCGGTCAGGCCCGTCCCGGGCGGGCGGGCCGTCATCGAAGCCCTCGTGCCGCGGCGCGGGGCCTTCACCCGCAAGGCCGCGGGCGAGGCCGTCGAGGCCCAGGTCGTGGCGGCCAACGTCGACACGGTCTTCCTCGTCAGCGGCCTCGACGGGGACTTCAACGTCCGGCGCATCGAACGGTACGTCACCACGGCCTGGTCGAGCGGCGCCTCTCCCGTCATCGTCCTCAACAAGGCCGACCTCCGGCCGGACGACCTGGCCGCGGCCGAAGCCGAGGCGGCGGCCGTCGCGCCCGGCGTTCCGGTCGTCGCCGTCCGGGCCCTCGACGAGAACGGGCTCGACGCCCTCTTCCCCTTTTTGGGACCGGGGCGGACCATCGCCTTCATCGGCTCGTCCGGGGTCGGGAAATCGACCATGATCAACCGGCTGCTGGGCGAGGAACGCTTCGCCACGGCCGCCGTGAGCGACGCGGAAGAGGGGAGGGGCCGGCACACGACGACGTCGCGCGAGCTCGTCCGGCTCCCCGGCGGGGCTCTTCTCGTCGACACCCCCGGGATGCGCGAGCTCGGGCTCTGGGCCGACGACGACGGGCTCGACCGGACCTTCGAGGAGATCGACCGCCTGGCGGCCCTCTGCCGGTTCCCCGACTGCGCCCACGAGGGCGAGCCGGGCTGCGCCGTCCGGGCCGCCGTCGAGTCCGGAGAGGTCGACCCCCGGCGTTGGGAGAGCTACCTGAAGCTCAGGCGCGAGCTCCGGTCCCTCGAGCTCAGAAAGAACGAGAAGGCCCGGCGCCAGCACGAGAAGGCGGTCGGACGGGATTTCCACGTCCGGCTCAAGGAGATCAAGAAGAACAAGTTGCGGTACCGGTAGGGCCGCCTTTAGTTTGCGAACGGGGACAGCGAACGGGGACATGTCCCTCGGGTACGTGTCCCCGATCTCTTCCCGCTACCGCTGATTGACGCCCCCGTCGAGAAGCGGCTATCATGCGGCTGACCCGATCCCGCATATC